>NZ_BDAY01000015.1 GCF_001612685.1 Nocardia altamirensis NBRC 108246 | reverse complement strand
GCCCGCCAGTGTGGTGGCCACGCCACGGGACGGCCTCGACCGGCGCGCGGTGGACGGGTCTGCCGGTGTCGCCGAGACGGCCGAGCGCGCGGTGGCGACCGCGGTCGTGCTTGCCGAGCTGCCCGGCGGCGGAGTCGGCACCATGCCGCTCACACCGGTCGTGCGGTGCATGACGCAACGCCCCGATGGGTTCGCCAGGCTCAATCAGACACTCGCGCTGGAGCTTCCGGTCGGCATCGACCGAGCGGGCATCGTCGCGACCGTCGGCGCGGTCATCGATCGGCACGACATGTTGCGGGCGAGCCTGCGTCAGGTGGACCAGGAGTGGGTGCTCGAGACCGCGGCGCCGGGCACCGTCGATGTGGACGCGCGGATCGATCAGACCACCTTCGATGCCGGTGTCGATAGCGCCGGGCTGGTCGAGATCGCCACCGCCGCACTGACTTCCTCGCTGGATCGACTGGATCCGGCTGCGGGCGTTGTCATTCGGTTCGTGTGGCTGGAGCCGTCGAGCAGTGCGCGAGCCGGACGACTGATCGTGGTCGGGCACTATCTGGTGGTCGACGATGTCTCCTGGCGCATCCTGGCGCCGGACTTCGTTGCGGCGTGGCGCAGGCACACGGCCGATGCGGCCACGGAGCAGGCCGCACCGGCCACCTCGATGCGGGCCTGGGCGCATGCGCTCGAGCGGGTGGCGCGCAGCGCCGAACGCGGCGCCGAGCTGGACTACTGGCGTTCGGTGGTGCGCGCGGCCGATCCGCTGCTGACCGAGCGTCCGCTGGATCCGGCGGTCGACACCTCGGACGTCGTCGAGAAGCTGCGGGTCGAGGTCACCGCGGACATCACCGAGGCGCTGCTGACCACGGTCCCCGCCCTGTTCCACGGCGACGTCCAGGATGGTCTGTTGACCGCGTTGGCGTTGGCGACTGTGCAGTGGCGGACCCGCATGGCGGGGGCGCGCGGCGAGGCGGCGCCGCTGCTGTGGCTGGAAGGCCACGGCCGCGTGCCGGATGTCGTGCCCGGTGCTGACCTCTCGCGCACCGTCGGCCGATTCACTGCAAGCTTCCCGGTTCGCTTCGACCTGTCCGGCATCGACGTCGATGCCGCGCTGGCCGGTGGGCCCGCGCTCGGTCAGGCCATCAAGGCGGTCAAGGAGCAACTGCGCGCGGTGCCGGACCACGGCGTCGGTTACGGCCTGCTGCGGCACCTCAATCACGAGACCGCCGCCGAGTTGCCCGCGGCACCGCCGGGGCAGGTGCGCTTCACCTACCGCGGCCGCGTCGCCGCAGGCGAGGGGCTCGACGCTGGCTGGCTCCCCGCTGCCGATCTCGGCGAACTCGATGGCGCCTGTGACGCGTGCCTGCCCGTGACGGCGGCGCTGGACATCAACGCGATCGTGGTCGGCGACAAGCTGATCGCGCACCTCGGCTATCCCTCGACACTGATGGGTGCCGCCGCCGTCCGGGAATTCGGCGCGTTGTGGGTGAGCGCACTGGAAGCGGTTGTCCAGCATGCGAAGTCGCCTGGCTGCGGTGGGCACACGCCGTCGGACTTCCCACTGGTGCGCTGCACGCAGCGCGACATCGACGGCTGGGAGCGGAGTTTCCCTCGGGTCGGCGATATCTGGCCGTTGTCGGCCTTGCAGGCGGGGCTGCTGTTCCAGGCCAGGCTGGCCGCCGCATCGGTGGACGTCTACACCGGCCAGGTAGTGCTGGCATTGACCGGCCAGCTCGATGCGGCCCGGTTGCGTTCGGCAGCACAGGCTTTGGTGGATCGCTACGACATCCTGCGCGTTGCGTTCAGCACTGACCACGATGGCAATCCGGTGCAGCTGGTGCTGGACAGCGTCGAGGTCCCGTGGACCGAGCACGATCGGATCGAGCAGGGCGCCTGCGACGATCTCCTCGCCTCGGACTGTGGCGAACGCTTCGACCTGGCCCAGCCGCCGCTGGTCCGGTTCATGCTGATCCGGAGGACAGGGGAAGCGGCCCGGGGCACCGCGACGGGACCTGAGGACGCCACAGCAGACACCGCGCACTGGCAGCTGGTGGTGTCGTACCACCGCATCCTGCTCGACGGCTGGTCGATGCCGCTGCTCGTGCGTGACCTGCTCGCGCTGTACGCCGCCGACGCGGACACCAGCGCACTGCCTGTGGTGCGCTCCTACCGGCACTTCCTGGAATGGACCGCGCGACAGGATCATTCGGCCTCCCTCGCCGCGTGGACCAGCGCGTTGCGCGGGGTATCCGAGCCGACGCTGCTTGCCAGACCTGATGCCGGGCGGGAGATCACTGCGCAGTCCGGTGTGCACTCCGTCGAGCTCGACGAGTCGGCGACCGCCGGGCTGGCTGCGCTTGCCGCATCGCTGGGCGTCGGCCCGAATACGGTCCTGCAGGTCGCCGTGGCGATCCTCATCGGCCGGATGACCGGTCACGACGATGTGCTGTTCGGCGCCACCGTGTCCGGGCGACCGGCGGAGCTGACCGGCGTGGCGTCGATGGTCGGTCTGCTCGCCAACACCGTGCCGGTGCGGGTGCGGCTCGATCCGGCCGAGACCGTGCGGCGGCTGCTGATCAGGATCCACCGCGAGCAGGCGGAACTGCTCGACCACCAGCACGTCGGCCTCGCGGAGATCCAGTCCGCGGTCGGCGTCGGTGGCCTGTTCGACACGCTGATCGTGTTCGAGTCCGCCCCGCTGGTCGCCGCAGGCATCAGGGAGCAAGTCGCTGCCATCGACGGGATGGCGGTGACCGGCCTCGAGGCGGCTGATGCCACGCATTACCCGGTGACGCTTGTCGCGCAGCTGGCTTCGACGCTGCGGATCCGCGCACGCTACCGGCGCGAGCTGCTCGACGAACAGACCATGCGGCGCATCGCCGATCGCCTGCTCCGGGTGCTGGCCGCGATCACCGCCGAACCCGGTGCACCGGTTGGCGATATCGAGCTGCTCGACACCGCCGAGCGTCGGCTTGTCGTTGCCGAGTGGAATGACACAGCGCACGAGGTGGATTCGGCCGCAACGCTCGTCTCGATGTTCTACGAGCAGGCCGAACGCACCCCCGATGCGACCGCGCTGACCTTCCAGGGGACAGGTCTGGCGCTGGCGTCGTCCGACCGCCCCTCGTCGAGTCGCTTTGTGATGCAGGCCAACCCGTCGCCCGGCCACCATCCCTTGTCAAGTCACTTCGTTGCGCTGTCATATGACGAGTTCGCTGGCCGGGTGAATCAGCTGGCGCGCTGGTTGATCGCCCGCGGTATCGGCCCGGAATCGCAAGTGGCGCTTGGTATGCGGCGCTCCGCCGATCTCATCGTCAGCATGTACGCGGTGCTCGTTGCGGGCGGTGCCTACGTGCCGCTGGATCCGGATCATCCGGCCGAGCGCACGGAATACATTCTGGCCACCGCCGATCCGATGTGCGTGCTGACCTCCGGCGGCGACCTCGGCGTCGATACCGCGCAGGTACGCGTCGACCTGCTCGATCTGAGCGGGCTGTCGGAGGCGCCGATCACCGACGCGGATCGCTGGGCGCCGCTGCGCGCGTCGAGCACCGCGTACGTGATCTTCACGTCCGGTTCGACCGGGCGCCCGAAGGGGGTCGCTGTTCCGCACTCGGCGATCGTCAACCGCCTGGTGTGGATGCAGTCGGCCTACCCGCTCGATGTCACCGACACGGTGCTGCAGCAGACGCAGGCAACCTCCGATGTGTCGGTATGGGAGTTCTTCTGGCCCTTGCAGATCGGTGCCCGCCTGGTGGTCGCCAAGCACGGCGGGCATCGGGATCCGGCGTATCTGGCCGAGCTCATCGGCGCCGAGCGGGTCACCGTCACCCACTTCGTGCCGTCGATGCTGGCGCAGTTCCTGAGTTCGACGGCGTCGGACGCGGGTCCCTCCGCGGTGACGCAAGTTACGGCCGCCGGGCCCGCCACAGCCGCGGCGCGGTGCGCTTCGCTGCGCCTGGTCTTCGCTTCCGGTGCGGTGCTTGCGCCCGAGGATGCGCACCGGCTGCGTGCGCTGACCGGCGCCGCACTGCACAATCTGTACGGACCGACCGAGGCTGCGGTCGACGTCACCCGCCACGAGGTGATCGATGCCGACGCCGACCACGTCCCGATCGGCGCTCCGGTGTTCAACACCCAGGTGTACGTGCTGGATTCGCGGTTGCGGCCGGTTCCGGTCGGTGTTGCAGGTGAGCTGTATGTGGCGGGCAGTCAGTTGGCCCGCGGCTATATCGCCCGGCCGGATCTGACCTGCGATCGGTTCGTGGCGAATCCGTTCGGCACGGGTGCGCGGATGTATCGCACGGGCGATCTGGTCCGATGGGTTCCGGTGGTGCGCGGCGATTCGACGAGGGACGGTGGCTCAGCGGGTGAGGGTGAGCTGGAGTACCTGGGGCGCAACGACTTCCAGGTGAAGCTCGGCGGGGTGCGCATCGAGCTCGGCGAGATCGAGGCCGCGCTTGCCGCGCTGGACGAGATCGCTCAGTCGGTCGTCGTGGTCCGCTCGGATGTGCACAGCGGCGACCAACTCGTCGCGTATGTCGTTGCGGCGCCGAATGTCCGGGTGGACATCGAGCTGCTGTGCGAGGACCTGGCTGAGCGGTTGCCCGCCGACATGGTGCCGTCCGTGGTGATCGAGCTCGACGAGTTCCCGCGCAACGCTTCGGGCAACCTCGATCGGAATGCGCTGCCCGCACCAGTATCCGAGGCAACGGTCTTCCGTGCGCCGACGACAGCGGTGGCGGAGACCGTCGCCGACACCTTCGCCGAGGTGCTCGGCCTGGCGCAGGTCGGCCTCGACGACGACTTCTTCGCGCGCGGTGGTCACTCGTTGACCGCGCTGCGAGTTGCGGCCAAGCTGTCGACCGAGCTGGACATCGACCTGAACGTGGGCGAGCTGTTCGAAAACTCGACGGTGGTCGCGCTCGCGGCGCGGGCGCAGGCGCGTGCCTGCGGCGATGCGCGTGCGGCGCTGGTACCGCAGCAGCGGCCCGCGGTGCTGCCGCTGTCGCTGGCACAGCAGGTGCTGTGGTCGCGCAACCGGCTCGATCCCGCATCGGCCGTTGACACCAGCTCGGTGGCGGTCCGGCTGTCGGGTCTGCTCGACCGGCAGGCGTTGCAGATCGCCGTTGCCGATGTACTGGCCAGGCACGAATCATTGCGCACCTGTTACCCCGAGGTCGACGGCGTCGCACATCAGCAGATAGTCGCCACCGGCGAGGTGATTCCCGACCTGGCTCCGTTCGATGTCACCGAGGCCGAACTGCCAGAACAGCTTTCCGAACTGGCGCGGACCGTGTTCGAGGTGTCCAGCGAGGTGCCTTTCCTGGCAAGACTTTTCGAGACCAGCCCGACCGAGCATGTGCTCGCGCTGGTGGTGCACGCCATCTCGGCCGACGCCGACTCGATGGGCATGCTCGCCCGGGATGTGCTGACCGCCTACGGCGCCCGCGTCGAGGGTGGTGAAGCCGCGTTTCGGCCACTGGAAGTGCAGTACCCCGACTTCGCGCTGTGGCAACGCGGCGTGCTCGGCGTCGAGGACGATCCGGAATCGCTGCTCGCCAAGCAGATCGGGTTCTGGGCGACGTCGTTGCGCGGGCTGCCCGAGCAACTCGATCTGCCCATCGGTCGGCCACGACCTGCGGTCACTTCCGGTCGCGGTGCGACACATGTGTTCGAGATCGACCCCGAAACCCATGGGCTGCTTGCCGACCTCGCGCGCACCAGGGGCGCGACGCTGTTCATGATTGCGCATGCCGCGCTCGCGACGCTGCTTGCCCGGTTGTCCGGTGCGGACGACATCGCGATCGGCACACCGGTCGCTGGTCGTGACGAGCGCACGCTCGACGAACTGATCGGCGCGTTCGCCAACACTGTGGTGCTGCGGACAACGGTCGACGCCGGTGCGACCTTCACCGCTCTGCTGCGCTCGGTGCGCGCCACCGACACCGCCGCGTTCGACCATGCGGACCTGCCGTTCGAGCGGCTGGTCGAGATCCTGCGCCCGGCACGCTCGCAGGCGCGGCATCCGCTGTTCCAGGTGATGCTGTCGTTCCAGAGCCGCGACGAGCGCAGGGTGGAATTGCCGGGGGTCACGGTCAGCGGAGTCGAGCTGCCGGTCGAGGTGGCGCAGGTCGATCTGCGGCTGACGTTGTCGGAGCGGAACGCGGCGCCACCGCACGGTGCTGCGGCCGTCCCGGCCGGGATCAGTGCCGAGTTCGTCTATGCCACGGACCTTTTCGACGAGAAGACGATCGCCGAACTGGGTCAGCGGTTCATTCGACTGCTGAAAGGCGTTGCGGCTGAGCCCGATCGGCCGATCGGCGATCTGGCGCTGCAGAACGAGCGCGAGGCTGAGCAGGGTGTCGAGGTGCCCGCCGCCATGGTGGTGGGCGAGCGCCCCGCGCGAATCCCGCTCGCGCAGTCGCAGCGGCGCTACTGGTTCCTCAACCAGTTCGATACGGCCACTTCGGCGGTCGACAACATCCTGTTGGCCGTGCGGCTGTCGGGCAGCCTCGACGTGGCCGCGCTGACGGAAGCGACCGGCGATGTGATCGCTCGCCACGAAGTGCTGCGCACCACCTATCCGTGGTCGGTGGACGGCCCGCACCAGGTGATTCAGCCCGCGGCGCAGGCCGCGCTCACGCCGGTCGATGTCACCGAGGACGAATTGTCGGGCAAGGTCATCGCTTTCGCGCAGACCACCTTCGACGTCACGGCCGAGGTACCGCTGGCCGTTGCGCTGTTCCGGACAGCGTCGGATGAGCATGTGCTCGCATGCACCGTGCACCAGGTGACCGCCGATGGATCGTCGTTCGGCGCGCTGGCCCGAGACCTGATGGCCGCGTACGTCGCTCGTGGTGCGGGCGAGGCGCCGCAATGGCAGCCGCTGCCGGTGCAGTACGCCGACTACACGATGTGGCAGTGCGCGAGGCTCGGAGCCGAAGACGATCCGGAAGCACTGGCCGCACAGCAGATCGCATACTGGCAGACCGCGCTCGCAGGGTTGCCCGATCAGTGGGAGCTGCCCACCGATCGGCCGCGCCCGCCCGTGCAGTCGTTCCAGAGCAAAGCAATTCGCTTCGAAATCTCTCCGGAACAGCATGCGCGCCTGCACGACCTTGCCAACACGGGCAACGCGTCGCTGTTCATGGTGCTGCATGCGGCGTTGGCCGTGCTGCTCGCGCGCATGTCCGGCGCCGACGACATCGCGATCGGCACGCCGATCGCGGGCCGGACGGAACGCGAACTCGACGACCTGATCGGCAGGTTCGACAACACCCTGGTGTTGCGCACCATGGTCGAGCCGGGTGCTCGGTTCGTCGATCTGCTCGCCGACGTCAAGGAGCGGGACCTGGCGGCGTTCGCGAACGGCGATGTGCCGTTCGAACGCCTCGTCGAGATCATCGACCCGGTGCGCTCGACCGCGCGCAATCCGCTGTTCCAGGTGGGCCTTTCGTACCAGCACCCGGCCGAGACCAGCATCGAACTGCCAGGTCTCACGGTGCGCGCGCACACCGTCGACGCGCGGCAGGCCAGGACCGACCTGCATCTCACACTGGACGACCGATACACCGCAGACGGCGTGCCCGCCGGGATCAGCGCCGAATTCGGTTATGCCACCGACCTGTTCGACGAAGATACAGTGCGCGGCTTCGCCGATCGGCTCGTCCGGGTGCTCGACGCCGTCGTCGCCGACGCCACCGTCGCGGTCGGTGCGATCGACCTGCTTGCGGCGGCGGAGACCGACCGGATCCTGACCACGTGGAACGACACCGCGCACGCGGCCGATACGGACGCGACACTGGTGTCGGTGCTGGCCGCCACGGTCGCGGCGACTCCGGATGCGGTGGCGTTGGTCGCCGACACGCCGACCGGCCTGGTCGAGCTGGCCTACGCCGAGCTGGACACACAGGTAAACCGACTGGCGCGGTACTTGATCGAACGTGGCGTCGGCCCGGAAGACCGGGTGGCGCTGGCGATCCGGCGGTCCATGGATCTGGTGGTCGCGATGTTCGCGGTCGCGACATCGGGCGCGGCGTATGTGCCGATCGATCCGGATCAGCCTGCCGAGCGGATCAGTGACCTCCTGGCGGCCGTGGCGCCGGTATCCGTGCTGACCACCGGTCGGGACGGGTTCCTCAGCGCGACAGCCGATGTCGTGCAGATCGACACGCTGGATCTGTCCGGGTTCGCGTCGGTGCCGGTGACAGCCGCGGAGATGCGTGGTGCGTTGACCCCGGCCAACACCGCCGCGGTGATCTTTGCGCCCGATTCGGCCGGTCAGCTCAGCGGCGTTGCCGTCCCGCACGCCGCGATCGTCAACCAGTTGCAGTGGCAGGTAGCGACCTTCGGCCTCGGCCTCGGCGCCGAAGACGTGATCGTCCTGAAGACCGCAGCGACAGCTGCCCTGTCGGTATGGGAGTTCTGGTCGGCGGCGGTATCGGGTGGCCGCCTCGTGCTTTCGGCTGCCGACGGCCACCGTGATCCGGCATACCTGAACGAACTGATGCGCAACACCGGGGTCACCACGCTGTATGCGGCGCCGTCGCTGCTGGATTCGCTGCTCACCGAGTCCGGTGGCCGGATGCCCCCGTCACTGCGCAGGGTGCTGACCGCCGGCGCGGTGCTGCCCGCGACGACCGCACAACGGTTCCAGCGCACCAACTCTGCGGATATTGGCAACGCGTCGCTGTATCACCTCTACGGCGCGACGGAGGCAGCGGTTTCGGTCACCAGCCACCTGGTGACCGATGCCGACCAAGTCTCGGTACCGCTCGGTGTGCCGGGATCGAACAGCCGGGTCTATGTGCTGGACGCCAGGCTCCGGCCGGTTCCGGTCGGTGTATCCGGTGAGTTGTACCTGGCGGGTGCGCAGTTGGCGCGTGGCTATTTCGGTCACGCGGCGCGCACCGCCGAGCGGTTCGTCACCGATCCGTTCGGCGTGCCGGGTGCTCGCATGTATCGCACCGGCGACCTGGTGGCGTGGGATGCCAACGGGGAGCTGAATTACCGGGGCAGTGAGCAGGCCAGGAAGGCGTTGCCGGAGCGGATGCTCGAGCAGGCGGTGTTCCGTGCGCCGGTCACGCCGATCGAGCAGATCGTGGCGAATATCTTCGCCGAGGTGCTGCGGACCCCCGATCAGCGCGCGCAGGAGCGACCCGACACAGGGGTCGGCAGCGCCGAACGGTTCGGACTCGACGACGACTTCTTCGCACGGGGCGGCACCTCGCTGCTGGCCACGCAGGTCGCCGCGCGCCTCGGTGCCGTACTGAACACACGGGTGCCGGTGCGGTTGCTGTTCGAGGCGCCGACCGTTGCCGCGATGGCGGTGCGGGTCGCCCAGCGGACCGATGCGGCCGGACGCGCTGCGCTGGTGGCTGCACCACGGCCGGAACACCTTCCACTGTCGCTCGCACAGCAGCGCGTGTGGTTCCTCAATCGGTGCTATCAGGACTCGGCCGCGGACAACGTGCCGATCGCGGTGCGGTTGACCGGTGCGCTCGATGTCGCCGCGCTGCGGTCCGCGATCGGGGATCTGGTGAGCAGGCACGAGATCCTGCGCACGATCTACCCGCAGACCGACGCGGGTCCGGTACAGGTAGTCCTCCCGCCCGCCCAGGCGGTGCCGCGGGTCGAGGTGCGGGTGGTTTCCGCCGCGGATATCGAATCCGCCGTGGTGGCACTGACTTCGACGCTGTTCGACGTCACCACCGAAGTGCCGGTGAAGGTCGCGCTGTTCCAGATCGCCGGGGAGACAACGGGCGTCACCGAGCCGTCGGCCGCGGTCGAGTATGTCCTGGCGATGGTGCTGCACCACCTCTGCGGTGACAGTTCCTCGTTCGGGCCACTGACGCGGGATCTGCTGATCGCCTACGCGGCGCGCTCGGCAGGAGCGGCGCCGAACTGGGCTCCGCTTGCGGTGCAGTACGCCGACTACAGCTGCTGGCAGCGTGCGCTGCTGGGTAGTGCGGACGACGCGGAGTCGTTGGCGGCCGAGCAGAGCGCCTACTGGCGCGGCGCGCTCGCCGGGCTGCCCGATCGGGTGGATCTGCCTGCGGACCGTCCGCGTCCGGCAGTGCGGTCCTTCGCAGGCGGCAAGGTTGGCGTGCGGCTCGACGCCGTGACCCATGCGGCGTTGCTCGAGCTCGCGCGGACCGAAAACACGACGCTGTTCACCGTCGTGCACACCGCGCTCGCGGTGCTGTTGGCCCGGTCGTCGGGCACCGGCGACCTCGCCATCGGCACGCCGACGGCGGGTCGAGGCGAGCAGGTCCTCGACGACCTGATCGGCATGTTCGCGAACACGGTGGTGCTCCGCAGCCGCATCGACGGCGCGGCGGCGTTCACCGAACTGCTTGCACGGCAGTCCGATACCGACATTCAGGCGTTCGTCAACGCTGAGCTGCCGTTCGCCCGGCTGGTCGAGGTGCTCGACCCGGAGCGCTGCACCGCACGGCATCCGCTGTTCCAGGTGGGGCTGGCGTTCCAGAACCCGGCGCAGGCCGGGCTGGAGCTGCCGAACCTGACGGTGGCGGGGTTGGATATCGGCACCGAGCACACCCAGTTCGACCTTTCGCTGACCGCCACTGAGCGTTACAGCGATGCTGGTGTGCCGGAAGGCATTACCGGAGTCTTCACCTATGCCACCGATATCTTCGATCGGAATACGGTGCAGGGCTTCGCCGATCGGTTCGTGCGACTGCTCGATGCGATTATTGCCGCGCCGCGCACCGCGGTGGATGACATCGAGCTGCTCGATGCCGCTGAACGGACCGCGTTGGTGTCGGGGCGTAATGCGACCGACTACGCGGTGGATTCGACGGCCACGCTGGCGTCGTTGCTCGACGCGAGCATCGCGGCGGGGCCGAAGGAAGTCGCGCTGGTCACCGAGGACGGCGCGTCGGTCACTTACGGTGAACTCGATGCGCGGGTGAATCGTCTTGCGCGGCATTTGATTGCGTTGGGTGTGGGCCCGGAGTCGCGGGTGGTGCTTGCGTTGCGGCGGTCGGTGGATCTGATCGTGGGTATGTATGCGGTGGTGAAGTCCGGTGGTGCGTATGTGCCGGTGGATCCGGACGAGGCTGCTGAGCGCACGAATTACATCCTCGAGACCGTGGCGCCGGTGTGTGTGCTGACGAACGTCGATGCCGGGTTCGATTCCGATATCGCACCCGTGGTGCTCATCGACGTGGTCGCGTTGTCCGAGCTGGACAAGACGCCGGTCACGGACATGGATCGGGTTGCGCCGCTGCGGGCTTCGAATACGGCGTATGTGTTGTTCCCGGTAGGACAGCCGCAGGGGGTCGTGGTTTCGCATGCTGCGGTCGTGAATCAGTTGCAGTGGCAGGTGACCGAGTTCGGGCTCGATGCTGCTGATGCGTTTGTGTTGAAGACTGCTGCGACGGCGGATGTTGCGGTGTGGGAGTGCTGGTCGGCGGCGGTGTGTGGTGGTCGTCTGGTCATCGCCGGTCCGGATGGTCATCGAGATCCGGCGTACCTCAACGAGCTGATGGCTACCGAGTGGGTTACCACGTTGCATGTGGAGCCGTCGATGCTCGATGCGTTGACCGCTGGTGCGTTCCCGAACTCGCTGTGGCGGGTGCTGGTCCTCGGCGAGGCGTTGCCGGGCGCAGTGGCACAACGGTTCCTGCGTGATCACGCTCGTACCGAGCTGTTCAACCTCTACGGCCGGACCGAGGTCGCGGTCTCGATCACGAGTCACCGAGTGAGCGCGGCGGATAAAGCCTCGGTGCCCATCGGCGTACCCGAGTGGAACAGTCAGGTCTATGTGCTGGATTCGCGGTTGCGGCCGGTGCCGGACGGCGTGCCCGGTGAGTTGTACTTGGCCGGTGCACAACTCGCGCAGGGCTACGTCGATCACGCGGCACTGACCGCGGATCGGTTCGTGGCCAACCCGTTCCAGCCGGGTGCCCGGATGTATCGCACCGGTGACCTGGTGGCCTGGAACGCCGACGGTGAGCTGGACTATCGGGTTCGTACCGATGGCGCGCCGCAGATCGGTGATTCCCGAATCACGCAGGCGGCTCCGGTGTTCCGTGCACCGTCGACGCCGATCGAGAAGCTCGTGGCCTCGGTGTACACCGAGGTGCTCGGTGTCGAACGCGTCGGTGCCGATGACGACTTCTTCGATCTCGGCGGTACCTCACTGCTGGCCACCCAGGTCGTTGCGCGTCTCGGTGCGGCGTTGGATGCTGAGCTGCCGGTGCGGGTGCTGTTCGCGGCGTCCTCCGTTGCCGGTCTCGCGGTGGAGGTCGAGCAGTACGCCGGTGACCATCCGGTGGCTGCCTTCCCGGCCGAGCCGTCGGCGGAGCGCGGCCACGAGGCAGCGCTGGTGGCGTGGGCGACCGCGCTCGACGGCGTCACCGAGCCGACTCAGCTTGCACCGCAACCGCGTACGGCCGAGCAGTACGAGATCGGCGAGCTGGTCGTCGAGGTCGACGTCGACCGCACCCGTCAACTCGCCGAGCAGGCCACTGAACTCGGCGTCACGATGCCGACGCTGGTGCAGGCGGCCTGGGGCATCCTGCTCGGACGGCTCACCGGCCGTGGCGATGTGGTGTTCGGCGCTACCGTGTCCGGGCGATCCGGCGCGGCGTCGATGGTCGGTCTGTGCACCGTGCCGGTGCGGCTGCGGATCGACGAGCGCCAAAGCATCGGCAAACTGCTGGAGCGGTTGCAGCGCGATCAGACCGAGCTGCTCGAGCACCACCACATCGGTCTCACCGATATCCAGCGGGTTGTCGGCCACGGCGCGCTGTTCGACACCCTGGTGGTGTTCGAGTCCGTGCCGACGGACCGGGACGCGATGTCGGTAGCGTCCGCCGACGAGTCGTCGACGGCCGACAACGCGCTGCACTACCCGTTGACAGTGGCGGTGACCGCCGCGGACACCCTCGAGCTGACGCTGAAGTATCTGAGCAGCCGGTTCACCGCCGACGACGTGGAAACCCTTGCTGCCAGGCTGGTTCGGGTGCTCGACGCGCTGGCAGGCGATCCGGACCGGCTCGTCGGTGACATCGACATCCTCGATGCCGGCGAGCGGGCCCGGCTGCTCGCCGAATCCACCAGCACCGCAACGGTTGCCAACCCGGATGCGGCGAGTCGAGTCGGGGCGCGCACGGTCGCCAGGGTGCTCGCCGAAGTGGTGGAGGAGGACCCCGATGCGCCCGCGTTGCTCGACGACAGCGACGAAATCCCGTACCAGGTACTGGATCGCCGCTCCGCACAGCTGGCTCGGGTGCTCATCGATCGTGGCGTCGGCCCCGGCGACACTGTCGCCGTAGCACTGCCACGCTCCGTGGACACCACCGTCGCGATCTGGGCCGTCCAGAAGGCAGGCGCGGCATGCCTGTTCGCCGCGGACCTCACCGCGGCCGAGATGGCCGCCGCCGGAGCCGGTTTCGGGATCACCATGAACCCGGACCCGGACAGCGATATCCGCTGGCTGGTGCCGTCCGATCGGCAGGTCCAGCAGGACCTGGCCGCGGCTGCGCCGCACCCGGTCTCGTACGCGGACCGAGTCCGCCCCCTCGGCGAAGACCATCCGGCCTTCGTCGTCCCCGCTGCGGGCGAGATCGTCACGCTGTCCCAGGCCGAGGCGCTGGCCAACGCCGAGCAGATCCGAGCCCACTACGCAATCACCTACGAATCCACCACCTACACCACGGCAACCACCGGCCGCGCTGCGCTCCTCGAGTTCCTGGCCTCCGCCACCGCAGGCGCCCTCTCGGTCCTTCCCTCCGGCGGCCCCCACCTCGACGACCTCACCGACGGCGAGGTCACCCACTGGTTCGTCGCCCCAGGCGACCCGACAGACGCACCCACCGATCTAACGATCGTCACTGCGGAGTAGGACCCCTCGAACCACACCGCAGGTCGATTCACGGCGTGACCTTCGAAGCCGTTGCGACGGTGAGGAGTTCGTCGACGGACCACTGGTCGTAGGCGTGGGTGCCGTGTTTGGCGGCCAGGACGTGGCCGGTGGGGGCGATGAGGAAGTCGGCGGGCAGGCCGAGGCGGCCGCCTTCGGGAGTGGTCGGGGGTGCCGGTTGTTTCTTGCGAAGGGTGGCCAGGGCGTCGTTGGTGACGCCGCGAAGGATGGCAGGCCAGGTTCTGGGGTTGAGGAGGGCCCTCGGGGCGGATTCGACGCCGAACTCGCGGTACAGGTCTCGGCCGGGGTCGGGGATGGCAGGAAAGGGGAGGTCGTCGGTGTACTTGCGGAGTTCTGTTGCGCTGGAATGGAATACGACGACTTCGCGAATACCGGCTGCGGTGATCTCGGGGAGGCGGGTGACGATCGAGCGCAGGTGCAGGTTACAGACGGGGCAGCCTGCGAAGCGGCGGAATTGTAGGTGGATGAGGTGGTCGGGGTCCGGTACCTGAACCGCGGTGCCGTCGGCGGCGATCAGCGTGCGGGCGGAGACGGTGGTCGGCAGTGACATACAGATTCCTTTCGTAGGTGTACGTAGTACGCCTACGTCTAGTATGCGCGTACCTTGTACGCTGTCAACCCATGCCACGTCCTCGTTCGCTCACCCAGGAAGATCTGTCGGCGGCTGCGCTCGCGGTCATCGACCGTGACGGTCTGGCCGCGCTGACGATGCGCGCGGTCGCCAAAGAGCTCGGCTTGGCCACCATGGGGCTGTATCGCTATGTCGCAGACCGGGAAGCGCTCGAGATACTGGTGGTCGATCGGATCTTCGCCGACATCGAGGCGACGTTGCCGCCCGAAATGCCATGGCGCGAACGGATATCGACACTGCTGCAGCGGATGTGCGCCGCAGTGTCGAAGCATCCGGAGACGGTGCCGCTCGTGCTGCGGCATCGTCAGTCGACGGCAGCGTCGCTCGGGCTGATCGAGACGATGCTGTCGGCGCTGACGGAGGGTGGCTTCGTCGGTCGCGATCGGCTGATCGCGCAGCGCACGCTCATCGCGTTCCTGTTCGGCTTCTTGCAGAACGAGCACTACGCCTCGCTCGCCGGGCCTGGCACCGCAACGATGGCACACCTGGCGGTCGAGGACTACCCGCTGGTTGCGGCAACGGCAGCCCAGGCGCGGACGATCCCGGCTTCGGAGGAGTTTCGCGACGGACTCGCTGTCGTGCTGCGCGGCCTGGCTCCTCGGGGCCACCCTCGGTCCTGAGGAGCCAGTCGGGGCTCAGCGGAAAAGTGCTGCGGTGTCGACGGATTCGGCCATCACCCGGTGGCCTGCGTCGTTGAGGTGCATGCCGTCGCCGGAGTCGAGGTCTGGGCGGATGAAATCAGGCCGCGCCGGGTCGGCGACGGCGGCGGCGACGTCGAAGATCGAGTCGAAAACGTCGGTGCCGCGGATCCATTCGTTGACCTGGCGGCGGGTCGCCTGGGTTTCGGCAATGGGCATACCTTCGTAGATGCAGCCCGCGTAGGGCCCGATGGTGGCGGCGTGGATGGTGAGACCCGCGGCGTGCGCGCGGCGGGCCAGCTCGGTGTAGCCCGCGATCAGTTCGTCGGCCGTGGCGGGCGGCTGGTCGGCCATGCCGCCGAGGATGAGGTCGTTGATGCCGAAGTTGATCACAACCGCGGTGGCGCCGGGGACGGAAAGGACGTCGCGGCTGAACCGGTCGAGCCCTGGTACGCCGATCTCGTTGGTCAGCAGGCGGTTTCCGCCGATGCCCTGGTTGACGGCCCAGCCGCGCGGCAGCCGTTCGCTGAGCACATCCACCGAACGGCGGTTCGCGCCGATGGTCGACCCGACGCCCTCGAACCAGGAGTCGCCGAACGCCACGACAACCGGGACATCCACGGGGGCAAGCACATCGACGCCGGTGACGAAGAATCGGGACGGCACCTCGTCGGTGGCGGTCAGATCCGGTGCCGAGGTGACGTCTCCTGGTGCGACGTAGGCGATTTCGGTGGCCTGATGGGAGTAGGTCGCCAGCCCGGTCTCGCCGGGCAGATACAGGCTCAGTGTCACATCGGTGCCCGCGGCGACCGCGAGCTGGACCGCGTCGGAGACCACTTCGCCGCCCGCGGGGATGCTGACCTGTGCGGCGCCGTCGAAGGTCAGCGCGGTGTCGGTCTCGGTGATGATCGCGCTGCCTGATTTGCGGAGCGCGAGTTTGGCGGCGCCGATGACCAAGGGGGCGTGCCCGAAACGGTTGGTGAGGCGGATCCGGAGTTGCTCGCCGCCGCCGGCCAAATGCAGCACCTGGCGGACGGTCTCGTCGGCGAAGGCGCGCGGTTGGGTCAGCTTGATCTGTTCGTCCGGGCTGATGACCGCGGAACGGAAACCGGCGACCCAGTGGGTGGTGTCAGACATCGAGCACTCCATTAGTTGACGCGAGGAATATTGCGTAGTCATGTTTTTACAACAGAGTATTCCTCATGTCAACTATCCTCATGTCAATCATCTCGGGTAGATTGGCCTCATGGACGCGACGGACCTCTTCGATGACCCACGGCTGACCACGATGGGCCTGCTCTTCGAGGCGCACGAGGGCGTGGTCGGCAGGTTGGCGCCGGTCTGGAAGACGCACGGACTGTCCGGGCTCGACATGAATGCGCTGATGCGCCTGAGTCGTTCGCCGCGGCGGCGACTGCGCATGTCCGATCTGGCTGCGCAGACCAGGCTGTCGACGAGCGGCGTGACCCGGCTGGTGGATCGGCTGGCGCGGGCGGGACTGGTGGAGCGCGAGCTCGACCCCGGCGATCGGCGCAGTGCGTACGCGGTGCTGACCGATGCTGGCGCGGTGCGGCTCGCGGAGGCGCTGCCGGACTATCTGGCCGCCGTCGAGCGCTGGTTCACCGGATTGTTGACGCCCGCGCAACTCGATGCACTGATCGCCGCGTTGCGCATTGTTCGCGATGCCGCCAATCCGGAGGCGACGATCGGCATCGAATGATCGACTCGGCGGCGTCAGCCGCCGGTCAAGAGGCGTTCGAGCCCGTCGAGGATCAGGTTTAGGCCGAAGTCGAAATCGGCTATGCCCGTGTGCTCTCCGTCGATCACCAACTGTGACAGCGCATTCATGTACGGAAATTCGTCGGCGGGGATGCGCGGCAGGAACTGTGTTGCCGCTGCGGCATATTCGTCCGGCTGCAGCGGGAAGTTCACCTCCTGCAAGGTGAATCCGTAGATGTGGCTGTCCATCGCGTTCCATGCGCGATCGGCCTGCTGGTAGGAGAAGCCTGCCGTGCGCAGGCAGCCGAGGGTGGCGTCGATGTAGTGGAGCATGGCGGGGCCGACATTGAGTCGGGAGCCGATGAGTCCGGTGGCCCATGGATGCCGCAGCAGTACCTCGTGCGCCGATGTCGCCCGCGCCCGCATGGCCGCCTTCCACTCCTCGTCGATCGTGGGGGCGGCCATCTCGGCGACCACCAGATCGGCGATGCCGTCGAGCAGGTCGTCCTTGTTGGCGACGTGGTTGTACAGCGACATCGCCTCGACGCCGAGCGTCTGCGCGAGTTTGCGCATCGACAGGGCGGCAAGTCCCTGCTCGTCGGCGAGTCGAATGGCGGTGTGCAGCACCTTTTCCCGGTTGAGCGGCGGGCGCGAGGTGCCGTTGGCTGAGGTCTTGGCCATGAGCTCTTTCGGTTGACGGACTTACGGTGTAAGTGTACCGTCCGAGGTGAGATACTTACGCTGTAAGTGCCGTGTTAGCGAGGAAAAACCCATGTCCGAGGCTCAGCGCTCGCAAACGACTCCGCGCCTTGAATCAGCAGGCAGTCCTGAATTGACCACGTCACCGCAGCCGGCCAGTGCCGACGCGATGGCGGCGGTCGTCGCGCCGCAGTACGGCACGAGTGCGGTGCTTCGCACCGAGGTCGTCGATCGGCCCAACCCGCGCGTCGACGAGGTGCTGGTGCGAGTCCGCGCCGCCGCGGTCTGCCAGGGCGACGTGCACCTGCTCACCGGCAAGCCCTACCTGCTGCGGCTCGGGTTCGGGCTGCGCAGGCCGAAAGACCCGATCATCGGCCACGATCTGGCGGGCGAGGTGGTGGCGGTCGGCCGCGACGTCACCGAATTCCGGCCGGGTGACACCGTGTTCGGTTCTGTGAACTCCGGCGCCTTCGCCGAATACGTCTGCGTTTCGTCGCGACGGCTGGCGGCAACCCCGGCCGGGTTGACCATCGAAGAGGCTGCGGCCCTCCCGGATTCGGGGATGACCGCCCTACAAGGGTTGCGCGACACCGGCGGACTCGGCGCAGGACAGTCGGTGCTCATCAACGGTGCATCCGGCGGCGTCGGCAGCGCCGCGGTGCAGATCGCCAAGGCGCTCGGCGCCGAAGTGACCGCCGTCTGCAGCACGCGTCACGTCGAGGCGGTCCGGGCGCTCGGAGCCGACCAGGTAATCGACTACACCACTGAAGATTTCGCCGCCACCGACCGTCGCTACGACGTGCTGTTCGACCTGGCAGGCAACCGCTCGCTGCGCGACTACCGCAAGGTGCTCGCCCCTAAGGGTGTCTTCGTTTCCTCGGCGGCCGCGCCGGATGCCGACTGGATCGGCCCGGTCGTCTGGATGGCAAAGGTCATGCTGGCCAACCTGTTCACCAGCCGCAGGCTCGCCGTGCTGCTCATGAGCCCACGCCGGGAGGATCTGGAATTTCTCGCCGAGCTGGCCGCGACCGGCAAGTTCCGGCCACTCATCGAGAAGCGATATCCGGTCGCGCAGGCGGCAGCGGCGGTGCAGCATGTCGCCGACGGGCATGCCCAGGGCAAAACGGTGCTCGCGATCTGATCGCGGTGGCGCCGATCAGTCGACCGAATTCGACAGCCGGGCAGCGAGTTCGCGGAGGTGGGTGATGAACTCGGGCGGCTCGTGCACCCGAAACGGATAGCCGAAGCTGGCGACGAAGATTGCCAGTTCATCGAGGGAGTTGGATCCCGTTCGTAATAGGCAGGTTTCGGCGTCAACGGCCTCGATGGCCCCGACGGTCGGCGCGATCCGCTCGGCGGCGACCTCGGCAGGAACCCTGAGGGTGATCCTGGCGACGTACCGGTACGGCGAACTCGAAACTCCCCGCGAGACATAGCCGGACAGGTCGACATCGGGCGCTTCGCGCGGGGTGAAGCGCGGTCCGGTCGGGATGCGGGGATGCAGCCGGTCGACGCGGTAGGTGCGCCAGTCGGCGCGATCGACGTCCCAGCCGATCAGGTACCAGCGACGGCCGGTGTGCGCCAGCCGATGTGGCTCGGTGACGCGCAACGACGTTGCCCCGTCATGACTTCGGTAGTCGAAGCGAAGGCGGTGACTGTCCCTGATCGTGCCCGCGATCGCGGTGAGGGTATCCGGATCGACGGTCGGCCCGCCTGCCTGCACCACGACGGTGGCCGATTGCAGCACGCTCACGCGGTGCCGCAGGCGCGACGGCAGCACCTGCTCCAGCTTGGTGAGGGCACGCAGCGAACTGTCCTCGATGCCGGTGATGGTGCCGCCCGCGGCGGTGCGCAGCCCGATCGCGACCGCCACCGCCTCGTCGTCGTCGAGCAGCAGCGGTGGCAGTTTCGCGCCTGCGCCGAGTCGATAGCCCGCGACACCGGCGGTGGCTTCCACCGGATAGCCGAGGTTGCGCAGCTTGTCGATGTCGCGGCGCACGGTGCGGACATCGACCTCGAGGCGTTCGGCCAGGTCGGTGCCGGTCCAATCGCGGGGCGTCTGCAGGAGCGACAACAGCCGAAGCAGCCGTGCGGAGGTTTCCAACATGAGTTTCAGTCTGCCGGAAAGCTAGGGCGGAAGCTGTCCTAGGTAGGTCATATCGTCGTATTCATGAGCAACGAGATCCACGAATTCCGCATCGACATCCCGCAGCAGCAGCTCGACGACCTGCGTGCCCGACTCGACGGCGCGCGCCTGCCCGCGCCGCTGCCCGGTGACGGCTGGGACACCGGCGTGCCGACCACCTGGCTGCGCGACATGGTCGACTACTGGCGCACCGAGTACGACTGGCGCGCGGCCGAGGCCGAGCTCAACACTTTTCCGCAGTACACCACCGACATCGACGGGCAGACGATCCACTTCCTGCACGTCCGTTCGCCGCACGACGGGGCGCTGCCGCTGCTGATGACGCACGGCTGGCCTGGCTCGGTGGCCGAGTTCCTCGACGTGATCGGCCCGTTGACCGATCCTGCCGCCCATGGCGGCGACCCGAAAGACGCCTTCCACCTGGTGATTCCGGCGCTACCGGGCTTCGGCTTCTCGGGTCCGGTGACGGAGACGGGTTGGACGGTTCAACGCATCGCCGCAGCGTGGGCCGAGCTCATGCACCGGCTCGGCTACGAGCGTTACGGCGTGCAGGGCGGTGACATCGGTGCGGCGGTGAGCCCTGAGGTCGGCCGCACCGCTCCGGAACATGTTGCGGGCGTGCACGTCAACGGCGGACCCGGCCCCATGCCGCCGTTGCCGCTGGCCGAGGACGAGTTCGCGAGCCTGACCGCGGTAGAGCAGGATCGGGTCCGCCGGATCGAGGCGTTCATGCAGGAAGAGTTCGGCTACATCGCGATTCAGTCGACTCGTCCGCAAGCGCTGGCGTACGGGCTGGTGGATTCGCCGGTGGGACAGCTCGCCTGGATCATGGACAAGTTCCGTGAGTGGACGTATCCGCGAAACATCGACCCGGACAAGATCATTGCGCGGGATCGGCTGCTGACCAACGTGATGTTGTACTGGCTCACCGCAACCGCGGGTTCGGCGGCGTACGTCGGCTACGCCCATGCAGGCGGCTGGGGCACTCCGCAGGTGAACTCCGGCGTGCCCACCGGCGTCATCGTCTTCGCGCACGACATCGGGATCCGGCGCTACTCCGAACCGGAGCACACGATCACCCGCTGGGTCGAGGCCGACAGCGGCGGTCACTTCGCGGCGCTGGAAGAGCCCGCACTGCTGACGGCCGACATCAGGGAGTTCTTCCGCGATCTGCGCTGAAACGCGAAGTCCGTTGGCCTGTTCCGGCATGTCGTTGCCGGAACAGGCCGACAATCAGTGCAGCAGGACTGTCGGTGAGGTGCGGCCATGGACAAACCGAGACCATTGACCCAGGAACACCGGGAAGAATTCTGGCGCCGCTGTGGCTGGTCGCCGGATCTCCCGGAGGCCGAGCGCGTGGCGCTCGAACGGACCTGGGACGACGAAGCGATCGACATGGCGGAGCTTTTCGGCTGGTAGCCCGCGAACGCTCAGCCGAGCTCCCCGGCCGCCCGCCACGAGCTGCGTTCGGCACCGAAGGCCGCGGACTGGGTGGCGCGGAACGCATCGATGGACTCGGCGTTGTCGGCGAGGAACTTTCGGTACTCGGCGAGGCTGAACTCGCCGTCCTCGGTGTCGACGTCGATCATGCCCGCGGCGAAATCGGCACGACGGGCCAGGAGTTCGTCGGCCTCGACCGGGTACCAGCGGATGCGATCGAAATAGCGGAGCAGCCATGGTGTTTCCGCGCCCGCGGTGGAGCGGTCCGCACCAGGCGGCAGTGCGGTGCGTGCGTGATGGTTCCAGACCTGGGTGGTGCGGCCGACGAATTGGTAGCCGCCGGGGCCTTCCATGCCGTAGATGCACAGGTAGGCGCCGCCGATGCCGACCGCGTTCTGCGGGGTCCAGGTGCGGGCGGGGTTGTATTTGGTGGTCACCAGGCGGTGGCGCGGATCGGTCGGGGTGGCGACCGGTGCGCCGAGATACACGTCGCCGAGGCCGAGGACGAGGTATTCGGCATTGAACACGGTGTCGTAAACCTCTGCCACCGAGGCCAATCCGTTCATCCGGCGGATGAACTCGATATTCCACGGGCACCACGGCGCGTCGGCGCGGACACCGTGCATGTAGCGGGTGATCGCCTCGCGGGTGGACGGGTCGTCCCAGGAGAGCGGGAGATGCACGGTGCGGCTGGGGACGACGAGCGCATCGGCGGCGGGCAGCTGCGCTTCGGCCTCGGCGAGCAGATCGAGGAGCGCGGTGCGGGAGAGGACGTGCGGGTCGACCCGGATCTGGAGTGACCGGATGCCGGGGGTCAGTTCGGTCACGCCACGCACGCCGGCCGCGAGCAGGTGCTGATGGAGGGCGTGCACGCGGGCGCGCAGGCCGAGATCCAATGTCATGGCGCCGTATTCGACGAGTACCGCGTCGTCGCCCGCCCGGCGATAGGTCACCCCGGTCTCGTCGTCGACCTCGGCCCGGCGCAGCACGCCGTCGTCACCGTCGCCGCCCGACGACAGCACGATGGGCCAGGCGGCGCGACGGCCAGGGCCGAGATCGCGCAGCGAGGCGGCGCGCTCGGCGCGGATGGGCACGAACCGGACGGCATTGCCCGGTGCCAGCTGCCCGAGCTTCCAGCGGTCAGCGGCGACGACGGTCACCGGGCAGACGAAACCGCCGAGGCTCGGACCGTCCGGGCCGAGCAGGATCGGGGTGTCGCCGGTGAAGTCCAGTGCACCAACCGAATACGCGGTGTCGTGAATGTTCGACGGGTGCAGCCCCGCCTCGCCGCCGTCGGTGCGTGCCCACTCCGGCTTGGGGCCGACGAGGCGAACGCCGGTGCGGTCGGAGTTGAAGTGCACCGCGTAGTCGGTGCCGATGATGGTGTCGACGTCGGCGCGCGTGAAGAATTCCGGTGCGCCGTGCGGGCCCTCGGTGACGGCCAGTTCCCAGCGTTCGGTCATCGCCGGTTGATCGTCGGCCGGGACGCCGGTCGTGACGGCGCCGTGCGGCGCCCCGAGCGGCAGCACTTCGTCGGCGCGCAGGACGCCGCCGTCGCTGCCGCCGAACCGTCCGAGCGTGAAAGTGGCGGTGCTGCCGAGATATTCGGGCAGCTGGAGGCCGCCTGCGACCAACACGTAGCACCGCATTCCCGGGCCGCGCAGCGCGCCGACCTCGAGGAGGCCGCCTGCGGGCACCAGGACCGTGCGCCACTGCGGCACGCGTGCGCCGTCCACGGTGCTGTCAACGGGCGCGCCGGTGACGCATATCCACGTCGGCGCGGAGAAGCGCAGTGCGGGCCCGGCCAACGTGCACTCCAGTCCGGCCGCGCCATCGGGGTTGCCGAGCGCTCGGTTGCCGAGCCGGAACGACAGGTCGTCCATCGGCCCCGATGGCGGCACTCCGACGTGCCAGTAGCCGGTCCGTCCCGGCCAATCCTGCACGGTGGTCAGCATTCCCGGGCGCACCACCGTGACCGAGGCACCCGGTTGTCCGTCAACCGGCGAGCAGCATTCGGCGGCGGGAGTCTGCGTTGCCTGCGGCTCAGGGCCAGTCGGTGCGGCGCGGGGGTGTAGTTCTGCGAGGGTCATCGCGTCACCACCATCCGGACCGGTGTCGGGTCGAAACCGTTGCAGGGGTTGTTGATCTGCGGGCAGTTGGACACCAGCACCAGGGTGTCGATCTCGGCACGCAGCGTGACTTTCTTTCCGGGCGCGGACAATCCGTCGACGATGCCGAGGGTGCCGTCCGGCTCCACCGGAACGTTCATGAACCAGTTGATGTTCGACACCAGGTCCCGCTTGTCGAGGCCCCACTGCATCGCCGCGGTGAGGAAGTTCTCCACGCACGCGTGCTGATGGCGGGTGTGGTGGCCGTAGCGCAGCGTGTTCGACTCCTGCGAGCAGGCACCCGCGATGGTGTCGTGGTTGCCGACCTCGTCGGCGATCACGGTCATCAAGGCGGTGCCTGTGTCGGTCAGCAGCACGCTGCCGGTGGTGAGGAAGATGTTGCGCTGTGCGGCGACGGTGGCCTGGGCGCTGTAGCGGTCGGTGTGGTCGGCGGCCGAGTACAGGAGGCAGTCGACCGCCTGATTGCCGTGCAGATCGATGATCTCCAGGTGCTCACCCGCCCGGACCACCGCGGACCACGGAGCGCGGGCTTGGACGGTCTCGTCGCGCACGACGGTACGCTCCGTGCTGGTCATGGCGTTACCTCCGGCGTGCGCGCGGCGATCCAGGCCTGTTCGGTGTTCTGCACCGCCCGTTGATATTCCGGGTCGGTGTTGTGCGTGACCTCGAGGTCCGCCTGCGCGGCCCATGCGACGACATCGAGCTCGGTGGCGGCGCGGTCGTCGAGCGGATGTGCGGCATTGGCGACAAGCAGGGTGACCGGGAGGTGTACCAGCAGGTCGACCGACGCACCGGCGACGGCGCTGCCGGTGGCGGTCAGCGCGCCGTCGGCCTCGACGCGGATCCCGCGGAAGAACGACACTGTCGGGCCGATATCCCGCGGTGCCAGACCGTGTTTGGCCCCGGCAAGGCGAAGCAGTTGCCGTGCCTCGGCGGTCGGCCCGCACAGGGTGTCGTGGCGGCCCGAGGTATCGGCCAGCACGGTGGCGAGGACGCGGCCCTGGTCGGACAGCAGCGGATGTCCGTCGCCGAGATAGGCCTGCCACGGAACCTTCACGGTGTCAGCGACATTCAGTCGTTCCCACGGCGCGTCCGTGCGTACCAGCAGCAGATGCGCGCACGCGGCGCCCGCCGGGTCGGACAGCCGGATCCGGGTGCCGCGCCCCAGCGCGACGTTGGCATAGCCGCTCGCCGGAATGCGCTGGGCAAAGGTTATGGCGGCGGCGTCGACACCCTCGGGCAGTGCGGGCTCCGCGATGGCCGCGGCGGCTGCCTGCGCGCGAGCGTGCGCCATGGCGCCCATGGTGGATGCGGTGCTGGTCATCAGTGCTCCCTTCGACGGGTGCTGTCAGTTCGATTCGCACAGCGCGGTGGTGGCCGACGCCACCACCGCGCGGCTGAGTCAGGCGGGCTGCGTAGCGGTTTCGGCGCGCGGCGCCGTGCGCACGAACCAGTGCACGAGCACGCCGACCGCGACCACGAGCAGCACGAACAGCGGTGCGGCCCAGAGCATCCACCAGCCGCCGCCCTTGGGGGTGTATACCTCGGCGCGTGGCCACGCCAGGTTCACCGCCATCGCAATGCCCCAGGTCACGGCGAGCACGTTGATCGGAATGCCGAAGCGGCCGAGGCTGAACAGCGTCGTGTCGGGGTCCTCGGCAGGCCAGCCCTTGCAGCGTCGCACCAGCAGCGGCACCGTCACCAGCAGATAGGCCAGGTACAGCGTCACGATACACACGCTGGCGAGCGTGGCGAAGATCGCGGCATTGCCGAGATTGACCAGCAGCAAGCCGATTCCGAGCACGCCGATGACGATCGAGGGCAGGACCGGGGTGCCGAAGCGGTTGTGCACGACGGCAAGTGGTTTGGCGAACGGCAGCTTGCCGTCCCTGGCCATCGAGAACATCAGGCGTGATCCGGCGGTCTGAATTGCCAAGGTGCACACCGTGATCGCCACCGCGACACAGCCGAGCAGCACCGTGCCCGCCGGGCTGTTCAGTTTGGCGGTGAGCACGTAGGCGAGGCCGTCGGTGGCCAGTGCCCCGTCGGACAGGCTCGGCGCGGCCATCAGCGCGCTGATCAGCAGCAGCCCGCCGCCGAGCGCGGACGCCGACAGCGCGGTCAGGATGGTGCGCGGCGCCACCCGGCGCGGGTTCTTCGTTTCCTCGGAAAGCTCACCGGCGGAATCGAATCCGACCATCACGTAGGCGGCCATCAGTCCCGAGACCAGGAACGCGGCCCAGTACGGGCCCGGTGCTGCCTGGTCGGTCTGCAGGACAACGCCGGGACCACGCTCGGTGTTGCTGAAGAACAGCGCGATGATCGCGAGCACGCCGACGATCTCGACGGTGACGCCGATCGAATTGATCCGCGCCATCACATCGATGCCGATCACATTGATCAGCGTGGTGATCATCAGCAGCACGCTGCCGAGCAGCACCGCGTTCGTCGCGCCGGAGGCCGAGGTGAGTGCCGTGTCGTCACCGATGAGCTGGAAGCCGCTCCAGATGGACGGCAGGACCACCTGCAGCGCGATGGCGGCTGCTGCAGCGGTCACGATCTGCGCGATGATCATCATCCAGCCCGCGAACCAGCCGACGATCTCGCCGCCGAGTCGCCGCGACCACTGATATATGCAGCCGGAAATCGGGTAATGCGCGGCCAATTCGGCGAAATTGAGCGCGACCAGGAACTGGCCCGCGAAGACGATCGGCCAGGTCCAGAAGAATGCGGCGCCGCCGAACGAATAGCCGAAGCCGAAGAACTGGAAGATCGTGGTGAGGATGGAGACGAAGGAAAACCCTGCGGCGAACGAGGCGTAGCGCCCGAGTTTGCGATGCAGCACCGGCTGATAGCCGAATCGGGTGAGGTCGAGACCGTCCGCGCTGGTGTCGGGCGGTGGGGCGGAGGTGAGCGTTGCGGCCATGGCGGGTCCTTAAGCATGCGGCCAATACCTATCAGATGACAGTTTTAAGGAGGTGATCGCACTTTTCGTGACCCGCATGTATCGCTTACGCTAACCCCGGTTACGGGTATATTTCCGGGCGTCCGCGGTAAATGGCAGGAATATGCCATGTGGCGGGGGTGGGCACGATCGTCGCGCCGCGCCGCCTGCCAGAATGGGCCCTGTGGCAAACCTCGGCCCCGGCCGTCCCCGGATAGCGCAGCGACTCCGTCGCGGCGGGACACCGCGCGCCGAGATCCTCGACGCTGCCGGAGAGTTGTTCACCACCAACGGTTATGCCAACACCTCGACCAGGGTGATCGCCGACGCCGTCGGCATCAGACAGGCCTCGCTGTACCACCACTTCGCGGCCAAGGACGACATCCTCGACGCGCTACTCGCCGAAACCGTCACCACCCCACTGGAACTCGCTGTCCGGCTGGACGCGGTCAAGGAATCGGCGCCGACCCGCCTCTACGCGCTGGCATCCTTCGACGTCAGGCAGCTCTGCGCGGCGCGCTGGAATCTCGGTGCGCTCTACCTGCTTCCCGAGGTGCGTACCGCCCGATTCGCGACCTTCCGGCTCCGCCGTGACGAATTGCGCAGACACTATGAGGCTTTGGCCGCCGCCGTGCTGGCCGAAGTCGGCGGCGCAGGCATCACCGACGCGCAAGCCCTGCCGTTCCGGCTGGTCGAGATGGTGATCGGCATCCGCTCGGATGAAGGTGTCGCACCGGCCGCCGCCGAGCGGACGATCCCTGACGCGGCCCTGCGCGTGCTCGGCTGGCCCGGCGACCTGGACGCGCTGCGCACGGCGGCACACCAGCTGCTCGAACGGCTGGAACCGCCTGCCGCGTAAGGTCGCGTCGCTGTGGACGACCGCGCCGAGATCAGCGGGTCGGCGGCGCGATCTGCCAGTGCTGCTGCAGCGCACCCGCGATTTCGGGGAGCACGGTGACCGGGATTCGTTTGTGGCGCAGCAGGGCTCGGATTTCGTTGACCTGCTCGCGCTTGCGCAGGTCGTAGGCGCCGGAGACCGGGCGGAGCACCGGCGGAATCGAGAGCAGCACCAGTTCGCCGTGTTGTTCGTCGCCGCCGGAGAGGTCGAGGGCGAGCGACCAGCGCGCGCGGTCGTCGAGGGTGAAGCGGCCGGCGACCACGCGGTCCCAGTCGATGCTGGACACCGTCCACGGCGTGCGGCGGTAGATCGCCTGCTCGGTGAGCAGGATGGCGTCTCGGGTGAACAGCGCCGCCATCACGGCGACACCGGCGATCGCGCCGACGAGCAATCCGGTGAACACCCGGTTCACCCCGAACAGTCCGACGATCGCCGCGGCCATCGCGACGGTCGCCAGAATCCCGAGGACGCTGTACAGCGCCGCGCGCTGTGTGGGGACGACACCCGCCCGCACCATTGTCATCTCATCCACCTGCTTCCGGCCTGCTGCGGCACACGCTACCGGCCGCCGGGTGCTCCCGCATTTCGCTCGATATCCCGCACGGCCGTCGCGCGTGCGTGCGGGATATCGAGCGGGTGTTCAAGATTGCAGCGCGACCGCGGCCTCGGCGGTGTGCACCAGGAAGGTCAGGCTCTGCTGGAAGTACAACTGCACCGAGTCGGCGTCGTGCGACAGGTAACCGATCGAAAGGTCCTGTCCGAGGCGGAGATCGAAGTCACCGCCGCGGGTGGTCAGCACGAACGCGCCGTCGATCGCAGGCGCCCAGACGATCTCGCCGTCCGGGATGAGGCGCTCGATGTGCGTGCGGATCGGATGGCCGTGGTCGGAGGTCTCGCTGACCGCGGTGAACAGATCAGCGCTGAGCAGCACCGAGTAGGGCCCGTCGACGCCGGCCAGCCGCAGCGCGCTGAGCGCGAGCGCGATCGACTCAGGCACCAGCCGTGGATCGTTGGGCAGCGAGATCGGATCGTTGGTCGAGCTGGCTCGCATGCCGGTGATGCCTGCGGCCTGATAGCCCTCGAAGATGGCCCGATCCTCGGCGAACGCGATCCGCTGCGCGGCGTCCTTCACCGGATCGAGGTCGGTGTCCTTGGCGCCGCGCTCGACATTGTCGAGCTCCTCGCGCGAGAGCCGGAACGGCACCCGCAGCTCGACCAGCGGCGCGACGATCCGCTGCTTGGCGAGCACGCCCTCGGCGGGCGCGGCGATCTGGGTGGTGTGCCCGGTGCCGACCGCGGCGTAGTCGAGGCCGTGCGGGCCGGACAGGTCGACGACGCGGCGCCCGGCGATGTGCCGTTTGAAGGTGCGTGTCGCCTCTTCCTCGATCGCCGACCATGCCTCGTCGGTGACCGGCGCGAGTTCGCGATGGAGGTTGTTCATGACTGCATGCTCCTTTTCAACGTGCCGATACCGAGTGAGCCCGAGCCGATGTCGTTGGGCTGCACCGCTTCCGCCGCGACCGCAGGCTCCGGTGGTGGCGGAAGTTCTTCCAGGAAGTCCAACGACGGCGCGAAGAAGGACGTGCCGGTGACTGCGATGGAGAAGTCGAGGATCCGGTCGTAGGCCGCCTCGTCGGTGCCGACGAACATGCGGGTGAGCATCAGCTCGGTGATGCTCGGCGTCGCCGCGTAGGCGATGTAGTACGTCCCGAACTCACCGTCCTTGACGCTGCCGAACGGCATGTTGGCGCGCAGGATCTGGCGCTCGGTGCCGTCGGCGTCGACGATGGTGTTCACCGCGACGTGCGAGTCGGCGGGCTTGTCGGCGTCGGAGAGCTCGAAGTCGTCGAGCTTGGTGCGCCCGATGATCTTCTCCTGCTGCTCGACGGTCAGCGCGCGCCAGTCCGCCATCGGGTGCAGGTATTTCTGCACGATGACGTAGCTGCCGCCGCGGAACTCGGGGTCCTCGTCGCCGACCAACGCGGCGGCATAGGCGGATCGGCCCTCCGGGTTCTCGGTGCCGTCGACGAAGCCGAGCAGGTCGCGCTGTTCGAAGTAGCGGAAGCCGACGGTCTCGTCGACGATCGTTGCCGCGCCTGCGAGCCGATCGCCGATCGTCATGGCCAGCTCGAAGCAGGCGTCCTGGTTCTCCGCGCGAATGTGGAACAGCAGATCGCCTGGCGTCGCGGGGGCCTGGTGGTGCTCGCCGACGAAGCCGGGGAACTCGTGCAGCTCGGCAGGCTTCGGTCCGGCGAAGAGTCGATCCCACGCCGCAGAGCCGATCGAGGCGACGCAGCTGAGCCCCGCCCCCGGCAGCCGGAAACCGACCGAGCGGCGCAGGCCGGACAGATCGGCGATGGTGTCCCGCACGACCGCCTCGCCGCCCTCGTCGATGGTGGCGACCAGGAAGATCGCGGCCGGGGTGAGCGGATCGAGAATCGGCTGCGGCTCACTCATGATCATCAGCCTAGTGCCAGGCGCGGCGCCGCCGACCGAGCGGCACCGCGATTGCCGCAGGCGTTGCCGGTTACTACTTGGCGACCGTCAGCAGGAAGGCGACGTCGTCGACAGCCTTGACGCTGTGCCTGGCCTTGGGCACCACGATCAGGTCGCCCGCGGAGCCCTTCCACTCGTTGTCGCCACTGATCAAGGTCAGCGTGCCACTGAGCACGAGCATGGTGGCTTCGCCCGCATTGTCGTGTTCGGCCAGACTCTGGCCCGCGCTGAGGCCGACCACGGTCTGGCGCAGCGAATTCGCGTGACCGCCGTAGATGGTTTGCGAACTGCGTCCGCTCGTGGCGGTGCTGGCCAACTTGAGCTGTTGCCTGGCAACCGCAGTCAGCGATTTCTTGTCCATGGACCGCCTTTCGCAATGACAGCAGCCGATGCGAGGGCTGGTCGCACCGGCTCGGGGGCACGAACGAACGAAGGCCCGGCCCCGCTTACCCTGGAGTATGCCCGACCCTGCCTGGTCACGGGTGGTGTTTGCACGGCAGGGGCGTTCTGTGATCGAACGGTGTTGTGTGGCCGCAATGATCGATGCGGGGAGTTTGCCAATTAGTGGGTTTTGCGGCGGGTGTAGCGGCGGATGCGGTATCGGAGGCCCGACGTCGACTCCTGCCACGGTGCGTCGTCGTCGACCGTCCATTCCGGGCCGATCTCGGGGGCGAACGCATCGCCTGCGACAGTGCTCTCCACCTCGGTGACGAGCAGGTCGGAGGCGAAATCCATAGCGGCGCGATAGATTTCACCACCGCCCATGATCCACACGGTGTCGTCGCCGCTCAGTGCCAGCGCGTCGGCCACCGATCCGGCGCGCTCGGCGCCCTCGGCGGTCCACTCGGGTTGCCTGGTCACCACGATGTTGCGCCTGCCGACGAGCGGGCGGAATCGGGCAGGCAGGGAATCCCAGGTGCGCCTGCCCATCACCACCGGATGTCCCATGGTGATCGCTTTGAAGTTCGCCGTGTCCTCGGGCACCCGCCACGGGATGGTGTTCTCGACACCGATCACTCCGTCGGGGGTTTGCGCCCAGATCAGCCCGATGGTGCGGGAACTCACACCGCCACCGGTGCCTTGATCGCCGGATGATGCTGGTAGTCAACCACTTCCACGTCGTCGTAGGCGTAGTCGAACAGGGTCGGCGCAGGCCGGAGGTGCAGTGTGGGGAACGGGTACGGATCGCGGGTCAGTTGCTCGTTGACCTGATCGAGGTGGTTGTCGTAGATGTGGCAGTCGCCGCCGGTCCAGATGAAATCGCCGGGGACGAGCTCGGTCTGCTGGGCCACCATGTAGGTGAGTAGTGCGTAGCTGGCGATATTGAACGGCACACCGAGGAACAGGTCGGCGCTGCGCTGATACAGCTGGCAGGACAGCCTGCCGTCGGCCACGTAGAACTGGAAGAACGCGTGGCACGGCGCCAGCGCCATCTTGTCGAGTTCGGCGACGTTCCACGCGGACACGAGCATGCGCCGGGAGTCCGGGTTGGTGCGCAGCGTGTGCAGCACCTCGGAGATCTGGTCGACGTGCATGCCGTCCGGCGTCGGCCACGACCGCCACTGCACGCCGTAGACCGGACCGAGTTCGCCGTCGGCGTCGGCCCATTCGTCCCAGATGGTGACGCCGTGCTCCTGCAGCCAGCCCACGTTGGAATCGCCGCGCAGGAACCAGAGCAACTCGTAGACGATCGACTTGAGATGCACCTTTTTGGTGGTGATCAGTGGGAAGCCCGCCGACAGGTCGTAGCGCAGCTGATGGCCGAAGATGCTGCGCGTTCCGGTGCCGGTGCGATCCTTCTTCGCCGTGCCGGAGTCCAGCACCAGCCGGAGCAAATCCTCGTACTGGGTATCGGTCGCCACGCCTGGCCACTCTAGTCTTCCTGCGGCCTGGCAAGCTCGGCGCATGCACATGCTCTATGTGATCGGCATCGGCGCCGGCGATCCCGACCAGGTGACGGTGCAGGCGATCAAGGCGATGCGTCAGGTCGACGTGTTCTTCGTGATCGGCAAGGGCGAGGAGAAGCGCGAGCTCGTCGAGGTGCGGACGGCGATCCTGGCTGAGCATGTCGATCGGCCCTATCGGATCGTCGATATCGCCGACCCGCCTCGGGACCGGGCACCCGCGGATTATCAAGGGGTGGTCGAGGATTGGCACGAGCGCAGGTCCACGGTGCTCGAGGCCGCCTTCGCGCAGGCCGACGGGATCGGCGGGATCCTGGTGTGGGGTGATCCCTCGCTGTACGACAGCACATTGCGGATGATCGAGCGGGTGCTTGCGCGCGGGCAGGTGCGGTTCGAGTACGCGGTGATTCCCGGTGTCACCAGCGTGCAGGCGCTGGCGGCCAGGCATCGGATGGTGCTGCATCGCATCGGCGAGCCGGTGCAGGTGACCACCGGCCGGCGGCTGCGGGCCGACGGGCTCGACGGTTCGGCGGTCGTGCTGCTCGACGGCGACTGCTCGTTCACCGAGGTGCCCGGCGCGGACGTGCACATTTGGTGGGGCGCCTACCTGGGGATGCCGGACGAGACGTTGATCGAGGGGCCGTTGCGCGAGGTCGAAGACGAGATCGTGCGCCGCCGCGCCGAGCTGCGGGCGCGCAAGGGGTGGATCTTCGACGTCTATCTCCTGCGCGATGGCGCTCCGCACGGCGTTCTGTGAGCGTGAGCGAACCGAAGGCACAGCCGCCAGAGTGGTCAGGACGAAGCTGAGCGTTCGCGACGCGCACCGGTCGCCGGTGCGTCGGGCGCGACAGACCTGTGGTTGTCGGTGGTCGTCGGTAACCTTGGCGTGTGCCCGAACTACCTGAGGTGGAGGCGCTGGCGCAGTTTCTGCGGGAACATGCGGTCGGCGCGGTGGTCGGGCGCGTGGATGTGGCGGCATTGAGCGCTGTGAAGACCTTCGATCCGCCGGTGACGGCGCTGTCCGGGCGGGACGTCACCGGTGCCGGTCGCTGGGGGAAGTTCCTCGGGATGCAGTGCGGCGAGATCTGGATGATCACCCATCTGTCCAGGGGTGGCTGGCTGCGCTGGATCGATGAACCGAGTCAGACGCCGCCCAAGCCGGGCGGCAAGAGCCCCTTGGCGTTGCGGGTGCACTTCTTCACCCCGGAGGGCGCGACGCCCGCCATCGACCTCACCGAGGCAGGCACCAAGAAGCGGCTCGCGGTCTACATCGTCGACGACCCGAAGCTGGTGCCGGGCATCGCGCGGCTCGGTCCGGACGCGCTCGAGCTGACCGAGGAGCAGTTCACCGAGATCCTGCGCGGCACTTCGCAGCGGATCAAGACTGCGATAGTCGACCAGACCCTGCTGGCAGGTATCGGCAACGCCTACTCCGACGAGATCCTGCACACCGCACGGGTCTCGCCGTTCGCCAATACGAAAACCATGGCGGCGGCGAAGGTCTCGGAGCTGTACGCGGCCATGCGTGCGGTGCTCACCGATGCGGTCCAGCGCTCCGTCGGCCAGGATGCCGCCCGCCTGAAGGGCGAGAAACGGTCGGGCATGCAGGTGCACGCGCGCACCGGCCTGCCGTGCCCGGTCTGCGGTGACACCATCCGCGAGGTCTCCTACGCCGAGCGTTCCTTCCAGTACTGCCCGACCTGTCAGACCGGCGGGAAGATCCTCGCCGACCGCAGGATGTCCAGGCTACTCAAGTAGTCAGGGTCGGTACTCGGACACCTTGCCAGGCAAGGCGTTTGGCCTTGTCCGGATCGTGCTCGAGCCGGGCGGGGGAGTCGATGATCATGGTGGTGCGGCTGTCCTCGGTGTAGGCGGGCCAGGACGGCAGCGGCGCGCCGGTGCGAGCGAAGGCCAGCCAGTTGTCCTGGAACTGGTCGGTGACGGCCCGCAGGCCACGGCGACCGCCGGGCGCGGTAATGGCGCGGCCGGCAGGCGATTCGCCGAATCCGAAGACCGGGATCAGGTCGGAGGCGTGCGTCGAGCCGAGACCGGCGAGCTGTGCCGCGCGCGGCGTGAAGTCGTAGCGGTAGGCGTAGGTCGGCGCATAGCGGCTGTGTCCGGCCATCACGGTGACCGACGGGCGCCAGAAGACGAAGTCGCCACCGGCTCGCACCGCGGCCTTGGCCGCCGGATAACCGGGATATGTTGCCGCGATGCGAGATTCGGCGTCGTCGCCCACCGCGGCGCGGAGGCGGTCCGGCGTGGTCGGCAGCGAGTCGGCGAACTTCGCGAACAGCGTGCCCTCGTCCCGGTTCGTGCCGATGATGAGCGGAACGCGGTGGGCGTTGCCCTCGGCGATCGCATCGATGGGCGCCTGCGGGAGAAAATCGCCGTCGACCACCGGGGCGATGGGGAACAGGCCGCGCCGTTCGCGCAGCACCCGATTGCTGGTGCGGTCGACGGCCCGGCGAATATCGTTGGCGCTCGCCGTCAGCAGCGCCTTCGCCGCGGTGTCCGGCGTCGCGCCGAGCTTGTCGACGCAGCGCAGGGCGAAGGCGCGGGCATCCGCGGCGGTCATCGCCCAGTCGGCCGGCGGGCTCTGCGAAATGGCCTGATGGAAAAGACCTTTCGCGGCGGGCGTGGCCAGCAGACTGAGCACCGCGTGCGCACCCGCAGACTCGCCGAAGACGGTCACATTGTCGGGATCGCCGCCGAACGCGGCGATATTCGTGCGCACCCACGCCAACGCCGCGACCTGGTCGCGCAAGCCGAGATTCGACTCGAAATCGTGGTCCGGCGTGGAGAACTCACCGAAATCGACGTAGCCGAACGCGCCGAGCCGATAATTCAGCGACACCAGCACGACGTCCCCGCGCACCGCGAGCCGCCCGCCGGAGTACAGCGCGAGCGCCGACGTGCCAGTGAGGTAGCCGCCGCCGTGGATGAAGACGAGCACCGGGCGCGGTGTGCTCGACGGGGTCGTCGGCACGGTGACATTCAGTGTCAGCGCATCCTCTGCAGTCGGCTGGTAGCTACGCGGCCCGACCCGCGCACCTGCCCGATGCTGCATCGCCGCGAACCCGAACTCGGTGCTCTCGCGAACCCCGGCCCACCGCGTAACCGGTTGTGGAGCCCGAAACCGCAAGTCACCCACCGGAGGGGCCGCGTAGGGCAGGGACCGCCAGCGCAACACGCGGCGGCCACGACGACCGCGCACGACTCCGTCGGCGGTCTGGATATCCGTCGATGCCACCATCCACCGATGGTAGCTACGCGCGCCGCGCCTCCAACAGACGTAACCAGAACTCGCTCACGGCCGGAAACGCGGGAACTGCGTGCCACAGGGTTGCCAGCGGCACCTTGCCGACGACCGCGATGGTGGCCGCGTGTAGTTGTTCGCCTGCCTCGGGGCCGACGAAGGTCGCGCCGAGGAGGGTGTCGGTGGTGGTGTCGATGACCAGCTTTGCGTGGCCCGCGAAATCGTTGCGGGCCAACGCGGATCCGGCGATTGCGATGTCGAGCTCTACTGTCTCGACCGAGTGGCCCGCTTTGCGGGCGGCCGCCTCGGTCAGCCCGACGGACGCGACCTCGGGGGCGGTGTAGACCACCTGGGGCACTTGGCTGTGGTCGGCGCTCGCGGTGAACTTCGGGTCGGTGAGTGGTTTGCCCTCGGCGCGGGCCGCGATCACGTCGCCGCACACCCGCGCCTGGTACTTGCCCATATGCGTCAGGGCCGCACGGTGATTCAGGTCGCCGACGCAGTAGAGCCAGTCGCCTGGCACGTCGCGGGCGGTCAGGTGGTCGTCGACGGACACGTAGCCGTCCGGCAGTCCGACCGCGGCCAGGTTCAGGCCCTCGGTGGCCGGTGTGCGGCCCGCGGCCACGATGATCTCGTCGGCCTCGAGCTCGGTGTCGCCGTCGGCGCTGCGCAGTCGCACGGTGACCGCGCCGCCGTGGATGCGACCTTCGCCGGTGTCCTTGGCATCGGGACGGTGCACGGCCGTCGGTTCGGTGCCGAGCGCGACCTTGACGCCGCTCGATTCCAGTGCGGCGACGACGCGTTCGCTCGCGAACGGTTCGGCGTTGGCGAGCACCGCCGCGCCGCGCACGATCATGGTGACGGATGCGCCGAGCGACGCAAGCCAGGTGGCCGCCTCGCAGGCCACCACGCCGCCGCCGATGATCACCACGCGCTGCGGGACCTCGTGCAGATTGGTGGCGTCGCGGGAGATCCACGGCAGCGCGTCGCGCAGGCCCGGCACGTCGGGAACGCTCGCGCGGGTGCCGGTGGCCAGCACCACCGCATGCCTGGCCCGCAGCACCGTGCCGTCGACCTCGACCTGCCGCTCTCCGACGAGCCTGCCGGTGCCGCGGACGACGTCGATGCGAGTGTCGTTGGCCCACTGCACCTGCGACGCGTCGTCGAGGTCGTGGACGAAGGAGTCGCGCCTGCGCAGCACGGCCTCGACGTCGAGGCCGGTCGCGGTGATCCCGTCCATGGCGCGCGCGGCGGACAGCACGTGCCCCGGCCGCAGCAGGGCCTTGCTGGGAACGCAGGCCCAGTAGGAACATTCGCCGCCGACGAGTTCGCGTTCCACGATCACCGCGGTGCGGTCGCTCCCGGCGATGGCGTAGGCCGCGGCGTTCTCGCCTGCGGGCCCGCCACCGACCACGATGACGTCGTATTCGGTAGGTGCACTCGACATGATCGCGACTACTGCAGGTAGCCCTCGACCTGTCCTGGCGAGCTCGGTTCCGCGGTATCGGGCGACTCACCTTGATCGATGCGTGCCCTGCGGTGTCGCAGCAGATCCCAGGCCTGGTCGAGCATCACCTCGAGCTCAGCGAGCTGCTGGCGTTCCACCTTGGGGTCCAAGGTGCCCTTCGAGGCCTGTGCGCGGAGCTCGTGCTCCTGATCGACGAGGGCTTTGATCCTGGCCAGCACATCCTGTTCGGTCATGCCGACCATGCTACGGCCGGGCCAGGCACGCGGCGGCGATCGGCACCGCAACGGCCAGGTCCGGCCACGACAGCGCGGTGTAGCCGAGGGCGACACCGAAGTGGTGCCGTTCCGGGCCGAGGTGATGGCGCATCAGCGGGTCGAGGCCGACCCCTTGCGCCTGTGCGGCGGCCACCGCGCGTTCCTCCGCGTCGGCCGAGGGCAGCGGCACCACCACATGGGAACCGGCGTCGTCGCCGAGCACGTCGAGCCCGCGGCGGCGGAGTTCGGTGACGACGAAGGCTCGCCGTGGCGGCAGCTCCCTGCGCAGTCTGCGCAGGTGCCTGGCCAGATCGCCGTGCGCGGCCAGCGCGACGAACACCTGTTGGCCCGCCGGACTCGGACTGGTCCCGGTGCGCTGCCGATACGCGACGATCGCGTCGGTGATCTCCGGCGCGGCGACCAGCCAGCCGACGCCGAGACTCGGCGAGAGGATCTTGCTCGTGGTGCCGAGGTGGACTACCACGTCCGGCGCCATCGCCGCCAGTAGTGGCAATGGCGCGGCGTCGTAACGCAATTCGCCGTCGTAGTCGTCCTCGATGATCAGCAGGTCAGCCCGCCGTGCGTGGTCGACGAGCTCGACGCGGCGGGCGGCAGGCAAGCGGGGACCCAGCGGAAACTGGTGTCCCGGTGTGCAATACACGGCCTTGATGTGCGGCGGAAGCAGATCGACCCGCAGGCCTGCCGCGTCGACCGGAACAGGGTGCACGTGGACTCCTGCGGCGCGGAAAGCGCCTGCGGCACGTTGATATCCGGGGTCCTCCATCGCGACGCTGTCGCCGGGACGAAGCAGGGCGGCCGCGAGTTCGCTTACCGCGGAACTGGTTCCGGCGGTGGCGAGCAGCATCGTTTCGGTGCCTGCGCCGAGCCCGCGATGCCGGAGCAGGTGTTCGATGATCGCGGTGCGGAATTCCGCCTCGCCCGCACGGTCTTTGCGGACCAGCGGGGAGGCGTCGGCGGCGGCGCGCCAGGCCCGGCGCCAGGCGGGCCGGTCGATGGCGTCGGTGCACGGTGCGCCGGGTTCCAGATCCAGCAGCGCTGGGCCGATACCAACCCCGTTGTGGACGATCGTGCGCGCGGGTGTGGTGGGTGGTGCGGTGGTCAGGTAGGTGCCGGACCCGCGTTTGCCGCTGATCCAGCCCTCGGCGTGCAGTTGGTCGTAGGCCGCGGCGATGACGGTGCGGCTCACGCCGAGCCGGTCGGCCAGCGAGCGGGAGGACGGCAGCCGGTCGCCGCCGCGCAGCAGTCCATTGCTTGCCGCGTTCCGCAGACTCGCAGCCACCTGCACCGACAGCGGTTCCGAGCGGGCGCGGTCGAGCGTGATGGGGAGTTCGTCGAGCACTGGTCACCTCGTGAATGGACTGTTCAAATTTTCTCGAATTGGTACTTCTATAGTGCCACTCGACACTCGATCCTGGTCTTATGACCCATTCAGCCGATCCAAGAACCCCGCTGTCGTCGACCCCGCGCAGCACGCTGACCCGGTCGAAGGAACGTGGACGCAGCGATCGAGCCGATCTGGAAGCGGTGCTCGACGCAGGGATGATCTGCCACCTCGGCGTGGTGCTCGGCGGTGCGCCGGTGGTGCTGCCCACCATCTACGGACGCGACGGCGACACCATGTACCTGCACGGCTCGACCGGCGCTGGCAACCTGCGCGCGGCATTGGCCGGCGACATCTCGGTCGCGATCACCCTGGTCGACGGCATCGTGTATGCCCGCTCGGCGATGCACTTTTCGATGAACTACCGCTCCGCGGTGGTGCACGGCCGCGCGGCGGAGATCACCGACACCGCTGAGCGGCTGCACGCGCTCCGGGTGATCACCGAGCATGCCGCGCCCGGCGCGTGGGCGCGGGTGCGGCCGCCGAACAAGAAGGAGTTGGCGGCGACCATGGTGCTCGCGCTCGACCTCGCCGAGGCTTCGGTGAAGATCCGCGCGGGCGGCCCCGGCGACGATCCGGCGGATATCGCCGCGGGCGGGGTGTGGTCGGGTGTGCTGCCGGTGCGCCAGGTGTGGGGCGAGCCGATCGATTCGCCCGACCTCGAGCCGGGCATCCCGGTGCCGAGCGACGTGCTCGACCGGGCCGAAACCGTGCTGCTGCCGGTGCGCTGACCTCGACACACCGCTCGTTCGCCGCGGCGTAGCTGGGCGGCCCTTATGGTGTGGTGGTTGCTGTTTCGCACCACCACACCATGGCTGGAGACGAGCGTGACGAGATTCCGGAAGACCTTCGCCGCGCTGGCGGCCGTCCTGGTGGTCGCCGTCGCGATCGTCGTCAGTCTCACGCTCTATCAGCTGCAGAAGGATCATGTGCAGACGGTGCACCTGATCGGCCATCTCGACGACGCCGACCGCGTCGATCTCGACGTGGTGGTGATCCAGATCGACGCCGCCCTGCAGGAAATGTCTGTCCAGGTGACGCCGATGCCGCGCGGTGCCTTGGCCGATGAGCTCGGCCGGTTCCGCGCCGACACCACGATCGACCTCTACGGCGTGAAACCCGAGCCGATCCTGGCCAAGGCAGGCGAGACGATCTCGGCCTCCGAGGTCAGGATCGCGATGGGCGGCGGCGGGATGATCACCGACTACCCGTTCGACAAGTACCGCGTGAACATCGATGCCGCCGCGGCGAGCGGTGACCGGCCCGTGCCGATGGTGATCAGCCTGTACAGCCTCGATGCCTTCTTCAAGATCCTGCCGAAGATCGATGACGAGCAGCGCGGCGATGCGATCGGCACGGTCGTCACCGTGTCCAGGTCGACCGCGTCGCTGACTTTCGCGCTGTTCGTGATGGTGCTGATGCTCGGGCTGGCGCTCGCGGCGGGGACGGCGGCGTTCTACGTGCTTTCCGGCAAGCGCGGGCTGATCTGGCCCGCCAACACCTTGATGGCCGCGGTGCTGTTCGCGATGATCCCGTTGCGCAACGCGGTGCCTGGCTCGCCACCCATCGGTTCGGTGATCGACTTCGGCTCGTTCTTCATCGCCGAAACTGTGGTGGCGTTGTCGTTGATCTGCACCGTGCTTGTCGGCTATCGGCACGAGGTCGGGAACGAGCGCAAGGATGCCGTCCAGTAGCCGCTGTGGTGTTGCTCATCGTTCGGATGCCAAGGGATCGTGGTCGATGTTTGTGCATCGGACGGGATTTGGGTTGGTCGGATGCACTAATCGGACCGGTTCGCGGCTAGGTGTTGTGCGCAGCGGTTTGTCTGTGCAAACAATGTGCGGGTGACCGCTCGCACCGATGCCACCGCGCTGGACGAACTCTCGAAATACATCAGGTCCGTGCTGCCCGACGTTGCCCGAGATCTGTTGTCCGAGGTACTTGTCGCGGTGCCCGACTATCGGGAGTTGTCGGCCGACGCGAAGGACGATCTGCCGCACGCCGTCGAGGCCAACCTGCGGTTGTTTTTGCGGTCGCTGGTCGACGGTCGGCCGCCGCAGCAGGAGGAGCTGACCGAGCTGATCGATGTCGCGGTGCGGCGGGCACGGGCCGGGATCCCGCTCGACACCGTGCTGTCGGTCTATCACTTCGGCGCGGCCGCGGCCTGGAAGTCGGTGGCCGCCACGGCGACGTCGCCGCAGCAGCGCGAACAACTCCTGGCGGCGGTGCCGTCCGTGCTCGGCTACCTCGGTGCGGTGACGCCCGGTGTCGCAGGCGCGTACCTGCGGGAGCGGCAGGACCTGCACTGGGAGCAGCGCGAGGCGAAACGCACTGTGGCACAGGCGCTGCTGCACGGGTCGCCCACCGATCTGCTGGCCGAGCGGTTCGGCATCTCGCTGGACGGCGGGTTCGAGGTGCTGGTCTTCCGGGTCGCCGAGTCGGATCCGGCGGCCGGTGCGCGGCCGGTGTTGCGGATCGTGCAGGCCGAGATCGACGCGGTGTCGGATCGGGTGCTGAGCACCGTCGAACGCGGCGGCGGGGTGGTGCTGGTGCCGAGCGCGGCAGGCGAATTCGCGGGTGCGCTCGACACGTTCGTCAGCAAGGTCGCGCACGCCGCCGGTGTGCGGACGGTCGCCGGACTTGCCGTCGCGGAAGGGATCGATGACATCCCCGCCGCCGCGGCGGAGGCGGGCGAAATCGCCAGGCTCGCTTATCAACTGCGGCGACCGACCGCCGTGTACCGGATGGCCGACGTGGCGCTGCAGTATCAGCTCGCGCGGCCGGGTCCGGCACGCTCCTGGCTGCTCACGTTGCTGCATCCGCTGCACGACCAGCAGCATCTGCTCGACGCGCTGCGTGCGCTCATCGACAACGACTACAACCGCCAGCAGGCGGCGGCGGCCCTTGTGGTGCACCGCAATACGCTCAACTATCGGCTCAACCGGGTCGGCACACTCACCGGGTACGACCCCAACCGGGCCGACCACGCCCAGCTGTTCGCGGCGGCGCTGACCGCGTACGACCTCGACACCGCGGAGTGAATTCGGCTCACCACACGCGGACCGGCAGCTCGAGCGTCTTGCGGGCGAACGTGGCCAGTGCGGAGCCGGATTCGACGCGATCCGGGTCCAGGCTGACCAGCGAAAGCACGTAGTCGTCGGCGAGGCGGCACAGGTAGCCGGACAGGCGGGTACGCGGCAGATGTGCCGCGGTGAGACCGGGGTGGATCGCGCGGGCGGCGACGCCGAGGCAGCGATGGGGGCCGAGGGTGCGCAGCGTGGCAGGTATGGCGCCGATATTGGAGCACAGGATGTCTCGCTCGCCCGCGCCCTTGGACAGCGCGTAGGCCCAGCGGTCGGGGATCACCTGAAGCAGTTCCTCAGGCATGCCGCCCGGGCTCGACATGCGATGTTCGTAAGCGGCGCGGGACTTTTCGCGGATCGTCGCCGGGGTGTCGGTGCGGTCGACGGTGATATCGGTCATCGCGAGGTCGTTGTCGACGCGGGGTTCGTCCCGAGTGTCGACCGGGAGACTGGCGTCGATCGTGTCGTTCGGGAATCCGGTGGCCCACAGTGTGTTCGCGACCAAGGCGATGAAGAGGCTGTTCGCGGTGCCCTGGTGAGCGGCGGCGGTGCGGTCCCAGTCGGCGGCGGCGCATTGCAGTACCGCGCTATGCGTTGGTCCGCCGGTGGTGCGGACCGGTTCGCGGCCTGTCTGGGGATGTGGGCGCTCGGGAATACCGCCGCGCAATGCCTTCGCCGTGCCGCGCAGGACAGTCGACCACTGGCGTCGGGCATCGGCCCAATCCGACTCGGGGCCAACAGCATACGGCTGACTGCCTGGATCGAGCTTCGCGTGCGCATCAGTGCGTGCGCGATCGGGTCCGGCTGCCAACGACCGGCCGCCCATCGCGTCGTCGATGGCGAGGACCAGTGCTCGGCCATCGGCGAGCGCGTGCGAACAGGTCAGGGAGACAAGGGAACCGCCGTCGTCCAGTGCGGTCGCGGACAGCCGCCAGCCAGGACCGAACTCGGGATCCAGGTCGGCGCCCTGCGCGTCGGCCCACTCGAAGAGGGCGGCAGCGGGAAGGGGCCGGTCGGCGAGCACGAGCGGATGCGCGCTCGTGTTCGCCTGCCAGGCGCGGCGTGCGCCCGGCACCCGAGGACGAACTACCCGCCGCCCGAGCGGGCCGGTGCGCAACGCCGCATGCACCCGCCGCAGCAGGTCGGGATCGATGCGGTCGGCGGTGCGCCACAACCCTTGCAGCGCAATGGGAGTGCCGAGGCCACGATGGGTCCGCAGAAAGATCTCGTCGACGACACTCAACCGGCCCGGCCGGTTCACGCCGTTGCGCCGTGGCGGCCCGCACCGGCGGCGAAGCGCTTGGCTCCGTCGAGCGCTCCGTTGGCCATCGCGGTCAAGCCGTGCCGGAATTCGTTGCGCAGCGCGGCGACCTCGTCCATCCCGTCCTGTTCCAGCAGCGACATGCGGTCCGAGCGCAGGCAGGCCTGGGGGAGGGCGGCCAGCTCGGCGGCGAGTTGTTCTGCGGCACTACGGGCTTCGCCGGTCGGGACGACACGGTTCACCAGGCCGAACTGCAGCGCCTCTGCGGCGTCGACCGGGCGGCCGGTGAGCACCAGGTCCATCGCGCGGCCCGCGCCGATGATGCGGGGCAGGCGCAGGGTGCCCCCGTCGATGAGCGGCACGCCCCAGCGGCGACAGAACACGCCGAAGGTGCTGTCCTGCTCGGCAACTCGCATATCGCACCACAGCGCGAGCTCGAGCCCGCCCGCGACGGCGTAGCCGGAAACGGCGGCGATCACCGGCTTGGACAACCGCATCCGCGTCGGCCCCATCGGGCCGTCGCCTTCCTCGGTGGCGTGGTTGGACCGTTCGGTGCCGAGGCTCTTGAGGTCGGAGCCTGCGCAGAAGGTGCCGCCGTCGCCCCACAACACCGCCGCCGCGGCGTTGGGATCGGCGTCGAACTCGCGGAAGGCGTCGGCCAGCGCCGCCGCGGTCGGTCCGTCGACCGCGTTGCGTGCTTCGGGGCGGTGCAGGATCACCGTGGTCACCGGACCGTCGCGTTCGATTCGCACACTCATGACCACACCTCGCTGCTGTTCGACTCTGTGGCGCCCGTGCGGGCGTTGACTGTGATTAGTCTGCTCACGCCCCGAACATACGTTGTAAAACCGCGCTTGTGGCAAGAAATGAATTCATGGTTCACTTCTTGTATGGCCTACCGCAGAACCCCTGCTGTGCAGGCCCGCCTCGACGCGCAGGCGGGCCTGATCGTGGCCGCCGCGACCGAGGTGCTGTCCAGGTCGGGATACGCGGGGCTGTCCATGGCGGCGGTCGCCGCGGAAGCGGGCGTTGCCACCGGCACCGTCTACAAGAACTTCACGGACAAGACCGAGTTGGTCACCGCCGTGTTCCGCAAGGTCGTCATCCGGGAAGTGGCCGCCGTTGCCGCCGCCAGCCATGCGGGCACGGCGATCGAGCGGGTGACCGCGGCGGTGGAGACCTTCGCCGGACGCGCCATGAAGAATCCGAAGCTCGCCTACGTGCTGCTCGTCGAACCGGTCGACGCCGCGGTCGACGCGGAACGCCTCCGCTTCCGGCGCGCCTTCGCCGCGGCCTTCGAACAGGCTGTCGCGGACGGTGTTTCGTCCGGCGAGCTGCCGCCGCAAGACCCATTGATCAGTGCGGCCGCGCTGGTCGGCGCGATCGGCGAGGTGCTCGTCGGTCCGCTTGCCACGGCGCAACACGGGGAAAGTGTTGTCCCCGAACTCATTGCCTTCGCCTTGCGTGCACTCGGCGTGCGCGCGGCATCGAGCGGACTGTCGCTCGGCCGGAATCAGGAGTGTCCGATGCAGACGCATGACGTGTTCAACCAGGTACCCGATATCGCACCGTTCGACGTCTCGCGCAATCCGGCGCTGCTCGAAGGGCTGCACCGCGAGGGTGCGGGCTGGGCCGAACCCGAGGTGCGCGAACTCGGTGTGCTCGCAGGCGGTTCCGAGGCGCAGGAGTGGGGACGCATCGCCAACGAGTATCCGCCGGTGCTGCGCACCCACGACCGCTATGGCAACCGGATAGACGAGGTCGAGTTCCATCCGCACTGGCACGACTTGATGAAAGTCGCGGTGGCGCACGGGTTGCACGGTGCGCCGTGGCTCGACGACCGGCCAGGCACCCATGTGGCGCGTACGGCGAAATTCTTCACCTGGGGCGCCGTCGAGGCAGGCCACATGTGCCCGATCTCGATGACCTACGCCGTGGTCCCCGCGCTGCGACACAACAAGGAACTCTCGGCGCGCTACGAACCGCTGCTCGGCTCCAGGTTCTACGACTTCGGGCTGCGCGAACCCTCGACCAAGGCCGGGCTCATCGCGGGCATGTCGATGACGGAGAAGCAGGGCGGCTCCGACGTCCGCGCCAACACCACAACGGCGACACCGCAACCCGACGGCTCGTACCGGATCGTCGGGCACAAGTGGTTCACCTCGGCGCCGATGTCGGACATGTTCCTGACGCTGGCCAAGGCACCCGGTGGCCTGTCCTGTTTCCTGCTGACCCGAGTGCTGCCGGACGGCACCCGCAACCCCATTCGCATTCAACGACTCAAGGACAAGCTGGGCAACAAGTCCAACGCCTCCTCCGAGATCGAATACGAGAACGCCACCGGCTGGCTCGTCGGCGCGGAAGGCGCCGGGGTCAAGACCATCATCGAGATGGTGAACATGACGCGGTTGGACTGCGTGATCGGTTCGGCCACCGGGATGCGGACCGGGGCGGTGTTCGCTGCCCACCACGCCAGGCATCGAGAGGCGTTCGGCGCCAAGCTGATCGATCAGCCCGCCATGCGGAATGTGCTGGCGGACCTGGTCATCGAGTCCGACGCCGCGACCACCGTGATGATGCGGCTGGCAGGCGCCACCGACCGCGCAGGCAGCGATCCGGCCGAGGCGGCGTTGCGGCGCATCGCGCTGGCCATCACCAAATATTGGGTGTGCAAGCGTGCGCCTGCACACGCAGCCGAGGCGCTGGAATGCTTCGGCGGCAACGGCTATGCCGAGGAGTCTGGCATGCCACGGCTTTACCGTGAGGCGCCGCTGATGTCCATCTGGGAAGGCTCCGGCAATGTCGCGGCGCTGGATGCGTTGCGCGCCATGGGCCGTCAGCCGGAGACGGTCGAGGCGTACTTCGCCGAGGTTTCGCTGGCGCATGGGGCGAACCCACGGCTCGACGACGCGATCACCAAGGTCGGCAAGGAACTCGCCGACCTCAGCGATATCGAATATCGCGCCCGCCGCGTCGTCGAGCTGATGGCGCTGGTGCTGCAGGGCGCGCAGCTGGTGCGGCACGGTCATCCGGCCGTCGCCGACGCGTTCTGCGCCACCCGACTCGGCGACGACTGGGGCATCGCGTTCGGCACCCTGCCGACCGGGGTCGACACCGGCGCCATCATCGAAAGAGCGTTGGTCTGATCCCGATCCGGTCCCCGTTCGCGCGCCCTCGGTTAGGGTGACCCGCGATGGTAGGGGCACGGGTCGAGACATCAGTGGGCTGGCTGGCGCAGCGGGTGCGCGAGCACGCCGCTGCGCGAGACGGGCGATACCTCCTCGGCATCGCCGGTCCGCCGGGTGCGGGCAAGTCCACCCTGTCGGCGCGGATCCGGGATGCGCTCGATATCACGGTGTGCTGCGCCGAGATCGCGCCGATGGACGGCTACCACCTGACCAACGAGGTGTTGGAAGCGGCGGGAAACCTTGCGCGCAAAGGGGAGCCGGACACGTTCGACACCGCGGGGTTCGTCGACAACCTGCGCAGGTTGCGCGACACTCCGATCGGCGCCGCGGTGCCGTGGCCGATCTTCGACCGCTCGGTGCACGACCCGATTCCGGCAGGCGTCGTTTTCGAACAGCACACGATCGCGATCGTCGAGGGCAACTATCTGCTGCTCGACGATATCGGTGACCAGGAATGGTCCGCGGTCCGGAAGCTGCTCGACGAATGCTGGTACCTCGATGCGCCGCGTGGCGTGCTCGAGGATCGGTTGGTGCGCCGCCACATTCGCGGCGGCCGCAGTCTCGAGGCCGCGGTGGTCAAAGTGCACGACAGCGACCTGCGCAACGCCGACCTGATCGCCACCACGAAGGACCGCGCCGATCTGGTGCTGCGGCAGCGTGCCGGGCACTACGAGATCGTGCTGCGGGACTGAGTGATTCAGCCCCGCCGAAGCTACTTGTTGCCGCGGTACCAGCCGATGAGCGCATCGGTGGACGAATCACCCTGCGACGCAGGTTCGGTCGCGGAGGTCAGCAGCGGCGCGAGCGCGAGCGCCTGCTGTTTGCCCAGTTCCACGCCCCACTGATCGAAGCTGTCGACGCCCCAGATGGTGCCCTCGACGAACACCTGATGCTCGTAGAGCGCGATGAGCTGTCCGACCACCGAGGGTGTGAGCCGCGGAGCCAGGATGGTGGTGCTCGGCCGATTGCCCGGCATCACCTTGTGCGGCACCACCTTCGGGTCGGTGCCCTCGGCGGCGATCTCCTCGGCGGTCTTGCCGAACGCGAGCACCTTGGTCTGCGCGAACAGGTTGCTCATCAGGATGTCGTGCATGCTGCCGGTGCCGTCGCGGGTCGGCAGATCGTCGGTCGGCCTGGCGAATCCGATGAAGTCGGCGGGGATGAGGCGGGTGCCCTGGTGCAGCAGTTGGTAGAACGCGTGCTGGCCGTTGGTTCCTGGCTCGCCCCAGAAGATTTCGCCGGTGGAGGTGCTGACCGGCGTGCCGTCGGCGCGCACCGACTTGCCGTTCGACTCCATCGTCAGCTGCTGGAGGTAGGCGGGAAAGCGCGCCAGGTCGTTCGAATAGGGCAGCACCGCACGGGATTCCGCACCGAAGAAGTTCGAGTACCAGACACCGAGCAGGCCGAGCAGCACCGGCGCGTTCGCGTCGAGCGGCGCGTTCGCGAAATGCTCGTCCACGGCGTGCATTCCGGCGAGGAACTCGGCGAAACGCGCCTTGCCGATGGTCGCCATCACCGAGAGGCCGATCGCGGAGTCCACCGAGTAGCGGCCGCCGACCCAGTCCCAGAAGCCGAACATGTTCGCGGTGTCGATGCCGAACTCCGCCACCTTCGCCGCGTTGGTCGAGACAGCGACGAAATGCTTGGCCACCGCATCCTCGCCGAGCGCGGCCACCAGCCAACGTCGCGCGGCAGTGGCGTTGGTCAGGGTCTCCAGGGTGGTGAAGGTCTTGGAGGCGACGATGAACAGCGTTGTCGCCGGGTCGAGTCCGTCGAGCTTGGCCACCAGATCGGCCGGGTCGACATTGGACACGAACCGAGCGCTGATCCCGGCGTCGGCGTAATGCCGCAACGCCTGGTACACCATCACCGGACCGAGGTCGGAGCCGCCGATCCCGATATTGACGACGGTGCTGATGCGTTCGCCGGTCGCGCCACGCCACGCGCCGGAACGCAGCGCGTCGGTGAAATCGCCCATCCGGCGCAGCACCTCGTGCACGTCGGCACCGGCGTCCGCGCCGTCGACGGTCAGCGACGCACCCTCGGGCAGGCGCAACGCGATATGCGCGACCGCACGGTCTTCCGAAGTGTTGATGTGCTCGCCCCGGTACATGGCGTCCCTGCGCTCGGCAACGTGTGCCTCCCGCGCCAATTCGACGAGCAGATGCAGGGTTTCCCTGGTGAGGCGATGCTTGCTGTAGTCGATATGCAGGTCAGCGACATCGATGGTCAGCTCACGACCACGAGCCGGATCGTCGGCGAAGATATCCCGCAGGTGGCGTCCCGCGATCCCGTCGAAGTGCTCGTGCAGTTTCCGCCAGGCCGCCGTCGCGGTGATGTCGCTGCTCACGCTCGCCGAGGTTACTCACCGCCCGGCACGCGCGCACGGCAAACCCCTCAGCCATGGCCGCCCGCGCGGCGTCCGCGGAACGGACTCCGGCAGAGCCGCCGGGATTAGGCTGGCGTCATGGTGTCCGAACGTGAAGTTCTCGAATCCGTCCCGACGCAGCTGTGGATCGGCGGGCCCGTCGCGGCCACCGGCGGTGGCACCTTCCCGGTGCACAACCCGGCCACCGGCGAGGTGCTGACCCAGGTCGCCGACGCCACCCCCGAGGACGCGGTACGCGCACTGGACGCGGCCGTAGCGGTGCAGGCCGAATGGGCGGCAACGCCGTCGCGGCAGCGCGGCGAGATCCTGCGCACGGTTTTCGAGCAGATCACCGCGCGGGCTGAGGAATTCGCGCTGCTGATGACCCTGGAGATGGGCAAGGCGCTGCCGGAGAGCCGCAACGAGGTCAAGTACGGCGCCGAGTTCTTCCGCTGGTTCAGCGAGGAAGCTGTCCGGGTGCACGGGCGCTACCTGCACGCGCCGTCGGGCACCGGACGCATCATGGTGCACAAGCAGCCGGTCGGGCCATGCTTGGCGATCACGCCGTGGAACTTCCCGCTTGCCATGGGAACCCGCAAGATCGGGCCTGCGCTGGCCGCGGGCTGCACGATGATCGTCAAGCCCGCGTCGGCGACGCCGCTGACCATGCTGTTGCTCGCCAAGCTCTGCAGCGAGGCCGGGCTGCCGGACGGGGTGCTCTCAGTGATCACGTCGAGCCGGTCCGGGGCGGTGACCCAGCCGCTGCTCGACGATCCTCGGCTGCGCAAGCTGACCTTCACCGGGTCGACCGAGGTCGGCAAGAAGCTGGTGGAGAAGGCAGCAGGCGGGTTGTTGCGCACCTCGATGGAGCTCGGCGGCAACGCGCCGTTCGTGGTGTTCGACGACGCGGACATCGACGCGGCCGTGCAGGGCGCGATGCTGGCGAAGCTGCGCAACGGCGGCGAGGCGTGCACCGCGGCCAACCGCTTCCACGTGCAGAACGGCGTCATCGACGAGTTCACCACCAAGTTCGTCGAGGCGATGGCTGGCAGCGTCACCCTCGGGCCAGGCACCGACCCGGCGACCACTCTCGGCCCGCTGATCAACGAGGAGCAGCTCACCACGGTCAGCGAGCTGGTCGAGGATGCCGTCTCGGCGGGCGCACAGGTGCGTCTCGGCGGCAAGGCGCCGGGCGGTCCCGGCTGGTTCTATCCGGCGACCATCCTCAGCGATGTGCCGCCGCAGGCGCGGATTCTGCGCGAGGAAGTCTTCGGCCCGGTTGCGCCGATCGTCGGCTTCGACACCGAGGAGCAGGGCCTCGCCGCCGCCAACGACACCGAGTTCGGCCTCGTCAGCTACGTCTACACGCGCGATCTCGACCGCGCGCTGCGCGTCGCCGAGGGGCTGGAGTCCGGCATGGTCGGCATCAACCGCGGCGTAATCTCTGATCCCGCAGCACCTTTCGGCGGCGTCAAGGCGTCAGGCTTCGGCCGCGAAGGTGGCACCGAGGGCATCGAGGAATACCTCTCCACCAAGTACATCGCCCTCAGCTGATGCCGGTGGGGCAGAGCCTCTCCCCGACATGAAAACGACCGCCCCGGGGGTGTGAACACCCGGGGCGGCCTTGGGGATGCGGTTGTCTCTCGATAGCCGCATGGCGGTAGGGCCGCGCGTGGCGGCTTCGGGACGTGCTGAGGTCAGTGACCGAGGCGGCCGCGCCCGAGGCGCAGCAGGAGCATCGCGAGGGTGTGGCCTTCCTGGCCGAGTTCGCTGAATCTCTCCAGCACCTTCATTTCCCGACTGTGCACGAGGCGGGGCCCGCCGGAGGCCATTCTGGTCCGGCCGATGATCCGGGAGATCTCCGTGCGACGCTTGATGGCGGCGAGGATCGCAGCGTCGAGCTGGTCGATCTCTTTGCGAAGATTGTCGATCTCCGCCTCGCTCTGCGGCAGCGCCGAATCGGACCCGGTCGTCGTGGCAGGGGTGCTCATCATTCATCTCCTCGTGTCAGAACATGGATCGGCGGGTGAGTCCGGCTCGTTACCGATCGGTTCTTTCACCATGAAACAGACCTGGTAGGGCCCTGTAATTGTCCCCCCAGGATGGTGCGTTCAACGACTAGTGCCGCGATACCGATATCCGGTTTGTAACCGAAACGGGTCTATCGCGGGGGCACTGATCATGTGGCCAGTCTGCCACGGGCCTGTAGATGTGCAAAACGTTTGGTTTTGTGAATCTGCTGAGAAGGCGGCCACGGTTTCCGCGCAGCCAGGGGCATGGTGTGTTCATTCTTCGTTCCCGTGCAACGCACCCGGTGGACATCCAGGCAACCCGGGGCTTCATCTCTGTCGGTGCCCGCCGGTAGCGTGGATGGGCGATGGACATCACGGTGGCGCCCCAGATGCAGGCCGGCCGCGCCCGGCAGCCGGATTCAACTCATAACCCGCAGGTCACCGGTGGTAACGCCGAGGCAGCGGGCTCGGCTGGGCAGGAGGTGCGTGCGGTGCGGGAACCTCGGCGCGCGCCGGTGCCCGAGCCGCCGCCGTCCGACACGGAACAGGAGCAGCGGCGTGTCGACCGCGAAAAGCGGCGCGCCGAGGAAGCCGAGCGTCTCCTCGACGGACTGAACCCGCAGCAGCGGGCTGCCGTTGTGCACACCGGCGCTCCGCTGCTGATCGTGGCGGGAGCCGGGTCGGGCAAGACCGCGGTGCTCACCCGGCGCATCGCCTACCTGCTTGCCGCGCGCGGGGTGACCCCCGGCCAGGTGCTGGCGATCACCTTCACCAACAAGGCCGCCGCGGAGATGCGCGAGCGAGTAATAGGACTGGTCGGTCCGCGCGCGAACAACATGTGGGTATCGACGTTCCACTCCAGTTGTGTCCGCATCTTGCGCATGCAGGCGGCACTGCTGCCCGGCATGAATTCGAATTTCTCCATCTACGATGCCGATGATTCCCGCCGACTGCTCACGATGGTCAGCCGCGACTTCGACATCGACACCAAGAAATACACGCCGCGACTGCTCGCGACCGCCATCTCGAATCTGAAGAACGAACTGATCGGCCCGCAGCAGGCCACCGCGGATGCCGAGTCCGACGAAACCGAACTGCCCGGCCTGGTCGCGAAGGTCTACACCGAATACCAGCGGCGGTTGCGCGCGGCGAACGCACTGGATTTCGACGACCTGATCGGGGAAACGGTCGCGCTGCTGCAACAGCACCCGCAGGTCGCCGAGTACTACCGGCGGCGGTTCCGGCATGTGCTCGTCGACGAGTACCAGGACACCAACCACGCCCAGTACGTCCTGGTGCGCGAGCTCGTCGGCCACCACCGCGAAGACCGAAGCGAGGACGAGGCGCCGCCGAGCGAGCTGTGCGTCGTCGGTGACGCGGACCAGTCCATCTATGCCTTCCGCGGCGCGACCATTCGCAATATCGAGGAATTCGAACGCGACTTCCCCGACGCGGAAACGATTCTGCTGGAACAGAACTATCGCTCCACCCAGCACATTCTGTCCGCGGCCAACGCGGTCATCTCGCGCAACGAGAACCGGCGCGACAAGAAGCTGTGGACCGATTCCGGCGAGGGTGATCTGATCACCGGCTACGTCGCCGACAACGAGCACGACGAGGCCGCGTTCGTGGCGCGGGAGATCGACAAGCTGGTCGATCAGGGCGACGCCAACTACAGCGACGTCGCCGTGTTCTATCGGACCAACAACAATTCCCGTGCGCTGGAAGAGATTTTCATCCGGATGGGCCTGCCGTACAAGGTGGTCGGCGGCGTGCGGTTCTACGAGCGCAAGGAGGTGCGCGACATCGTCGCGTATCTGCGGGTGCTGGAGAACCCCGACGACGCGGTGAGCCTGCGCCGGGTGTTGAACACGCCGCGGCGTGGCATCGGCGATCGGGCCGAGGCGTGTGTCGCCGTGCACGCCGAACAGCGGGGGATCGGGTTCGCGGCGGCGCTGCGGGACGCCGCCGACGGCAAGGTCGCGCTGCTGAACACCCGTGCGGTGCGGGCGATCTCCGGATTCCTCGACCTGCTCGAGGAGATCAGGGCAGCGGGTGTGCAGGAGAATCTCGACTTTCCCGACGTCGGGAACGTCGTCGACGCGGTGCTGGAACGCACCGGTTACCGGGCCGAGTTGGAGGCCTCCGACGACCCGCAGGACGGCGCCAGGCTGGACAACCTGCACGAGTTGGTGAGCGTCGCACGGGAATTCAGTTCCGAGGCGCACAACAACGCGGAGGCGGCCAGGGCGGAGGGCCTGCTGCCGGAGGCGGCCGACGGGGAACCCGATCCCGGGTCGCTCGCCGCGTTCCTGGAGCGGGTGTCGCTGGTCGCGGACACCGACCAGATCCCGGACGAGGGCACCGGTGTGGTCACCATGATGACCTTGCACACCGCGAAGGGGTTGGAATTCCCGGTGGTGTTCGTGACCGGGTGGGAGGACGGTCAGTTCCCGCACATGCGTGCGCTCGGCGATCCGACCGAGCTGGCGGAGGAGCGTCGCCTCGCCTACGTCGGCATCACCCGAGCCAGGAAGCGGCTGTATCTGACCCGCGCGGTGGTGCGGTCCGGGTGGGGGCAGCCCGTGTCGAATCCGGAATCCCGTTTCCTGCAGGAGATTCCGGGCCATTTGATCGACTGGCGGCGGCTGGAGCCCGCGGGCTCCCCTGCGACAAGGGGCATCCGCCGTCGCGGTGACGACGATCGGATGGAACGCGACTGGACTCGCGGTGACGGCTGGTCCGAGCAGCGGCCCGGCGTGCGTGCCGATCGCGGCCCGCGGCGCCCCGCCCCCGGCGGCGCGGCCCGCAATAACGCCAATCTCGTTCTCGCCGTAGGCGATCGGGTCAGCGACGACAAGTACGGGCTCGGCAAGGTGGTCGCCGCCGAAGGTTTCGGCCCGCTGGCGACGGTCACCATCGATTTCGGTACGGCAGGCAAGATCCGGCTCATTCCGCAATACAGCCGCACGCTCGTCAAACTGTGAGGCTTGCCCGGCCGGGCACGGATGCCCGGCCGGACAAGTGGCTCGTCAACTGCTCGGTCAGCTATCGCGATGGCAGGAGGTCGCTCAGGGCCTCGTCCAAGGTCGGGTAGCGGAAGACGAATCCGGCCTGCTGGAGGACTTCGGAGGTGGCGTAGCGGCCGGTGAGGCCGAGCGCCGGGTCGGTGCGGAGGAAGACCGCGCCGATCTGCAGAATGGGCGCCGGGGTCGGCGGGGCAGGCGGGCGACGCAGGTGCCTGCGTAGCGCGGCCATCAGCTCCCGGTTGCGCACCGGAAAGTCGGTGGCGGCCACCAGGATTCCGTCCGGCAGCGTGACCGCCGGGTCGAGGCCGAGCGCGGCGCGGACGATGGCGAGCCAGTCCTCGACGTGGATCCAGCTGAACCACTGATCGCCGGGCCCGACCCGGCCGCCGAGGCCCGCCTTGGTCAGCTGGCCGAGGCGCCGCAGGGCGGGCGCCTGCGGGTCGAGCACGATCGAGGTGCGCAGCACCGTCGAGTGCGCGGCGTTCGCGCCGTCGAACGCGCGCTCCCACGGCTCGGCCACCCCGGTCATCTGCGGCAGACCGACCGGCACCGGTGTCGTTTCGGTGCACCGGATTTCGCCGGCATCCGACCAGATGGCGGTAGTGCTTGCCTGCACCCAGTAGTCGATCGGCGCATCGAGGGTGGCGGCCGCCTGCACCAACGCGCGAGTGGAATCGACTCGGCTGCGCCGCAATTCGTCGATATTGCGTGAGGTCGGTCGGCAGTCGACTAGCTTACCGGCCAGGTTGATGATCGCCGTCGGCCCCGGATTACGCAGCGCGGCAACCCAAGTGCCCACCGTCGTGCCATCCCACTCCACCTGAGTGAACGGCAGCCCTGCGGACCGCCGACGGGTGAGGATGGTCACCCGATGTCCGCGACAGGTCAGATCTGCCGCGATGTGCTTCCCCAAAGCTCCTGTGCCACCAGCGATCACCGCCGTCAGCGCGTTCGCCGCCGGTTCGAGCCCGGCCAGCTGGGCAAGCCGAGCGAAGCACACGCGCATGTCCGCTTCCAGCAGTGATCCAACCACCATCCTGGCGACCGCCGCCGAGGCTCCGCTGAACGTGAGCTGCTGGCTGACTTCGGTGCCGCCGTCCCGCGGCGTCAACGTCCACGCCATCCGCATCCGCCCGGCAGGCTCCGGCTGCTCGATCGTCAGCGCCCGCCCCGGCACCAGCGTGGTGATGACGAACGGCGGCGCCGTCCGCCCGTGCACTGCTCCGAAAACCCGCCCCCGAGGCAGATAGTCACCCGTCGTCCCCACCGCCACCGGCCCATGCAACCGCACCGAGCTAACCGCCGTATTCCACGCCGGCCACCGCACCGGATCGCCGAGCACCTCCCACACGACTTCCGTTGGTAGCGCAATGAACTGGGTGTACGTCGATGTACGTGCCATACCCCCGACGCTAGCCCCCAATCCCCGCCCCCGAACCGTGCGCCTCATCACCCTCGGCGCTATCCACACAGGTTCCACACTGTTCACAGCGCTTAGACGCGCTTAGACGCGCTGTGAACAGTGCAGACCCTCTGTGGAAAGTCCGAACTCCGTGATTCGGCTGCTTCGGAGGGTGCCCGCCCGACCTCCACCGACTGGATACACCGAGATCCGCACCCCTTCTGGCGATCCGCACCCACTCCGGGCTGTTGCAAGGGCGCGGATTCACAGAAGGAGTGCGGATCTCAGGGATTCAAGATCAACGACTGTAGCCGCATACCTTTCCCGGAGGCGGACAGCGCATCCAACCGCAAGGGGCGCACCGACCCTCGGTGAGCAGCTACCTACACCAGGGCTCGTGTCTCTTCGACCACAAACCTTCCCCGGAAGCGGCCGACCGGAACCTCAGTCCCTTTCAGGCCCAAGGCTGATGCCCCGAGTAGCCAACCACGGAAGCGGGTCGATCTTGTCGCTGCCGTTGAGCCAGACCTCGAAGTGGCAGTGCGGGCCGGTGGAGAAGCCGCGGTTGCCGATGGTGGCGATCTGGTCGCCCGCCATGACGCGCTGGCCGGGGCTGACGGTGGCGGTGTCGATGTGGCCGTAGATCGTGATGGTGCCGTCGTCGTGCAGCAGCTTGATCCACATGCCGAAGCCGCTGGCGGGGCCCGCTTCGAGGACCTTGCCGTCGGCGACGGCGACGATCGGGGTGCCGATGGGGCCCGCGATGTCGACGCCGAGGTGCTGCACACCCCAGCGAGCGCCGTAGCCGGAAGTGAAGGTGCCCGCGGCGAACTTGGAGAACAGCGGGCGCAGCTTCGCGGCTTCCTGGGCGGCCAGGTCCTGTGCGTACTTCTGGCCCTTTTGCAGGATGTCGTTGAAGTCGCCGAGGTTGGTGGGACCGGCGACGTTGAGCACCTGCGGCGATTCGGGCGAGGCAGTGGGGTCGGCCAGGCTGACCGACTGCGCGGCGATCTCGTGGATCTGTCCCGCGGCCTGGTAGTCGACGGTCTTCGACGGCTCTTCGGGGGCGGACGCCAACGCGGCCTGTCCGGCGGCGACGACCGCACCCGCGGCGACGGCGGCGACCGCGGCACGACCCTTGAGGGCGGCGGGCGGTGCGGGCAGCCGGTGTGCGCCACCGCGTTTGGCGGCGCGGCGGGCGGGAATCACGGTCGGTGTTGCGGCGGGGGTGTCCGACTCGGTGTCGGGCGCCCACGACTCTTCGGGCGCCCAGGTGCCGTCGTAGTCGGGCGTGCTGTTGTAGTCGGGCGTGCCGTGATAGTCGGCGGCACCCTGGTAGTCCGGGGTCGCGGAGTCGTGCTCGGCCCAGGCCTCGCCCGCATTCCATGCGGCGCCGTCGGACCAGGAGTCCTGTGGGGCCCACGATTCCTGCTGGGACCACGAGTCGTTCGCGTTCCAGGAGTTGTCGCCGTAGTGCGCGTCGTCCTGGGTGGCACCGGCGGCCTGGAAGTAGTCGTGCTGCGGAGTCGCGCTGCCGTAGTCGGCGCGCGGCGCGGCGTTGAAATCATTGTTCGCCGGGGCGAAGGCGTCCTGCGGACTGGCGGGTGTCGCGTACAGCGAGTTCCGCGGCCGGTCCACCGACGGCCTGGCGGCGCGGTGCGGAGCCTGCGCGCCGAACGATTCGTCATCGTTGCGATAACGATGTCCGGATCGAGCGCGATCTTCAAGTGCGGAGCGATAGTTCATCGGCGGTGCCACATCGTGGAGCGGGAGATGTTCGCGGGGCCGAGGTGCCTGCTGATCAGCGGCGTCGACGGGTCAACTGCGGAACGGCTCTCCATCTGCGGAGTGCTGTGCTGCATCAAGCTTGCCGTCCTCCTAGTCGTGACCGTGCTGTGACATCGACCGCAATGACGGTAACGAAACGATTGCATCGTCCGCAAGCGCAGCGGCCTATCTGTCCGAACATGTGAGATTGATCACGCTAACACCACGGAATATCCCTCTGTGCATTGGGCACGCGAGGGAGGTTCGTCCACGACATTTGGTAGTAGACGGAGCCGTGCCTCGTAGCTTCGGCGGGTTTACCTGGCGCGCGGTCAGCAACCTACTGGCGAGTAGCGTTGGCCAGCGGTTTTCCCGCCGCGGGCATCGGCCCGTGACCTGCGCCACTTAGGATGAACGTGGCCGATTGGCCGTCCATGTGACTGATTAGAGTCCGACCCGACCCGCTTCCGACGTCGGGCCGCCAACAAAGACGTTGTCATCACAACGCAGACGAGACGGTGAGTACATGGATCTCTTCGAATATCAGGCGAAGGAGCTCTTCGTTAAGCACGGAGTGCCTTCGTCCGAGGGCCGCGTCACGGACACGGCCGAGGACGCCCGCGCCATCGCGGAGGAAATCGGCAAGCCGGTGATGGTCAAGGCTCAGGTCAAGGCCGGTGGCCGTGGCAAGGCGGGTGGCGTCAAGTACGCCGCCACCGCGGACGACGCGTTCACGCACGCACAGAACATCCTCGGCCTGGACATCAAGGGCCACATCACCAAGAAGATCCTTGTCGCCGAAGCCAAGGACATTGCGGAGGAGTACTACATCTCCTTCCTGCTCGATCGGTCCAACCGCACCTACCTGGCCATGTGCTCGGTCGAAGGCGGCATGGAGATCGAAGAGGTCGCCGCAACCAAGCCGGAGCGCCTCGCCAAGATCGCCGTCGACGCCGTCAAGGGTGTCGACCTCGCTTTCGCCCGCTCGATCGCCGAGCAGGGCCACCTGCCCGCCGAGGTGCTCGACGCGGCGGCCGTGACCATCCAGAAGCTGTGGGAGGTGTTCGTCAAGGAGGACGCCACCCTGGTGGAGGTCAACCCGCTCGTGCGCACCCCGCAGGACGAGATCCTCGCCCTGGACGGCAAGGTCACCCTGGACGAGAACGCCGAGTTCCGGCACCCGGACCACGAGGCCTTCGCGGACAAGGACGCGACCGATCCCTTGGAGCTCAAGGCCAAGGAGAACGACCTCAACTACGTCAAGCTCGACGGTGAGGTCGGCATCATCGGCAACGGCGCGGGTCTGGTCATGTCGACCCTCGACGTGGTCGCCTACGCGGGCGAGAACCACGGCGGCGTCAAGCCCGCCAACTTCCTCGACATCGGTGGCGGCGCCTCGGCCGAGGTGATGGCGGCCGGTCTCGACGTCATCCTGGGCGACGCACAGGTCAAGAGCGTGTTCGTGAATGTTTTCGGTGGCATCACCGCCTGTGACGCGGTCGCCAACGGCATCGTCAAGGCGCTGGAGATCCTCGGCGGCGAAGCGAACAAGCCGCTGGTCGTCCGGCTCGACGGCAACAAGGTGGACGAGGGTCGTCAAATTCTCGTCGATGCCGCGCACCCGCTGATCACTCTTGCGCAGACAATGGACGAAGGCGCCGACAAGGCCGCCGAACTGGCAGCGGCCAAGTAAGGAACCCGGAAATGTCTATCTTCCTCAACAAGGATTCGAAGGTCATCGTCCAGGGCATCACCGGCGGCGAGGGCACCAAGCACACCGCGCTGATGCTGAAGGCGGGCACGCAGGTCGTCGGCGGTGTCAACGCGCGTAAGGCGGGCACCACCGTCGCGCACACCGACAAGGACGGCAACGCGGTCGAACTGCCGGTGTACGGCACCGTCGCCGAGGCGATCAAGGAGACCGGCGCCGACGTCTCCATCGCGTTCGTGCCGCCGAAGTTCGCCAAGGACGCCATCATCGAGGCCATCGACGCGGAGATCCCGCTGCTCGTTGTCATCACCGAGGGCATCCCGGTGCAGGACACCGCGTACGCGTGGGCCTACAACGTGGAGAAGGGCAACAAGACCCGGATCATCGGCCCGAACTGCCCGGGCATCATCACCCCCGGCGAGGCGCTGGTCGGCATCACCCCGGCCAACATCACCGGCAAGGGCCCGGTCGGCCTGGTCTCGAAGTCGGGCACCCTGACCTACCAGATGATGTACGAGCTGCGCGATTTCGGCTTCTCCACCGCCATCGGCATCGGCGGCGACCCGGTCATCGGCACCACCCACATCGACGCCATCGAGGCGTTCGAGAAGGATCCCGAGACCAAGCTGATCGTGATGATCGGCGAGATCGGTGGCGACGCCGAAGAGCGCGCCGCGGCCTACATCAAGGCCAACGTCACCAAGCCGGTCGTCGGCTACGTCGCAGGCTTCACTGCTCCCGAGGGCAAGACGATGGGCCACGCAGGAGCCATCGTCTCCGGCTCGGCGGGCACCGCCCAGGCGAAGAAGGACGCGCTGGAGGCCGCGGGCGTGAAGGTCGGCAAGACGCCGTCCGAGACCGCCGCCCTCGCGCGCGAGATCCTGGAGAAGGCAAGCGTCACCGCCTGATTCGTTTGTGACAGTGAAGGCCGCCTGCCGTACTCGGGAGGCGGCCTTCGTCGTGTGACGGTCGATCAGTGAGTCGCGCTCTCGCGGATGCACCACCACAAACGAAGGCCGCCCCGGATGCGAGGGGCGGCCTTCGTCATGTGTGGCGGGCGGGCTCGGCCTGGGCAGTGGCCGCGCATCCTGACCAGCCATCCGTTGATCTTTTCCCGTAGGTATGCGGAGGTCTTCCTCAGGGACACGGATAGAGCGGTCGGATGGTTCAGTGGCGCTCGGCAATAGTGGGCGGCCGAACACGGACGTTGCGGACAAGGCATGCTTGTCGGCGTGGATGTGCTGGTGCTTGGTCCAGTGCAGGCCTTGGCCGACGGTGCGGGGGTGACCGTCGATCGGCCGCTGGAACGGGCTGTGTTGGTGCGGTTGGCATTGGCGAATCGTGTGCCGGTGCCGGATAGACGATTGGCCGAGGATTTGTGGGGGGCCGAGGTCGAGCGGCCGGTGCAGCGGTTGCGAGTCGTGGTGTCGCGGCTGCGGTCTGCGCTCGGCCCGCTGGCCGAGGTGATCGAACGGACGCCTGCGGGATATCAGGCGGTCGTGTCCGCGACCGATCTGCTGGCCGCTGAGGCGGCCGCACAGCGACTACACGCGGCCCGCAGGGCCGGTGACTACCCGGCGGTCGCGGCGGCGGCGAGAGAGGCGCTCGCGCTGTGGCGCGGGCATGCGCTTGCCGATCTGCGGACCATTCCGTTCGCGGCGGCCGAGGGGGAGCGGCTCGACGATTGGCGGCTGTCGCTGACCGTGGCCGGGCTGGAGGCGAACCTCGAACTCGGCGCGGCGGGGGAGGTGGTGACCGAGCTGACCGGTTTGGTCGCGCGGCATCCGTTGCACGAGCCGTTGTCCTGCCTGCTGGCGTTGGCGCTGTATCGCACCGGGCGCCAGGCCGATGCGCTCGACCGGTTGGCGCGGTTGCGGCGGGTGCTCTCGGAGGAGTTGGGCGTCGATCCTTCGCCGGATACCGCGGCGTTGGAAATGCGCATCCTCGACCATGATCCGTCGTTGCGGGCCGCTGCCGCCGGGGACGGGCCCGGTCAGTCCGCACGGAGTGTGGCGGGCGCGGATCAGGTTTCGCCGAATCGCGCTGGCGCGTCGTTCGATGCTCGTCCGGGTGGGTTTGCGCTGAGCGAGGAATCGCGGAGCGAGCCGCAGCATGGCGCGGCATACCGGGACACCGGTGCGGTTGGCACCGAGACGAACAGCGCTGGAGCGGTTGGCGCTGGGACATATAGCGCTGGAGCGGATGGCGCTGGGACGTATGGCGCTGGGACGTTTGGCGCTGGAGCGGATGGCGCTGGGACACATAGCGCTGGAGCGGGTGGCAGCGGAGTCAACGGCGCTGGAGCGGGTGACGGCAGCGGTTCGGACGACAGCACCGCAAATCGTTCCGAGACAACGGAACACCGGACGAGGCCACCCTCGGCGGTAGCGGTGACAGCGACGAGTTTCGTCGGCCGCGGCCGCGAATTCACCACGCTCACCGCACGTCTCGCCGCACCGGGACTGACGACGGTGGTCGGCGTCGCCGGCAGCGGAAAGTCGCGCCTCGCCATCGAACTCGCCCGTTCGGTCTGCCAATCCGGCAGGCCCGTCACGCTGGTGGAGTTGGCGCCGCTCGGTCGTGCCGAGGACGTGCTGCCCGCCGTAGCCGCGGCGCTGGAGGCGGCGGGACTGGTGTCGGACGCGTCGATCGATCCGAATCACCCACTGCCGGGGATCATCGAGGCGCTCGGCCGCGAGGCGGCAACGCCGCCCCCGCTCCTCATTCTCGACAATGCCGAGCACCTGCTCGGTCCGGTCGCCGAATTGGTCGGGGTGGCAACAGGTTTCAGCGTGCTTGTGACCTCGCAGCGGCCGGTCGGGGCGCCGGCGGAGTCGGTCTATCCGCTCGGTCCGCTCGACCGCAGCGTCGGGGTGGCGTTGTTCATCGAGCGCGCCGGGCTGCACGGCTTGGTGACGGCCTCGGAGCGGGAAGAGCTGGTGGCGATCTGCGCGGCGGTGGATTGGCTGCCGCTCGGCATCGAGCTGGCCGCCGGTCTCACCAGGACCCTGACGATTTCCCAACTGGCACAACGGATCGACGACCGGGTGCGGCTGCTCGTCGGCGGTGCGCGCGATGCCGCGGGCGGGCGGCACACCAGTTTGCGGGTCGCGCTCGACTGGAGTCACGAGCTGCTGGCCGAGCGGGAACGCACGGTCTTGCGCAGGCTCGGGGTGTTCGCAGGCGGGTGCACGCTGGAGGCGGCCGAGGCGGTGGTCCCCGACGGCGAGCTGGAGGCCGGTGATATCGCCCCTGCGGTCGCGGATTTGGTGAACCGGAACCTTGTCACGGTGCAAACCTATGGCGAGACAAGGCGATTCGTGCTGCTGGAGACGGTGCGTGATTATGCGCTTGCCCGTTTGAAGGAGTCGGGGGAAACCGAGCACCTGCGGGCCTGGCACCTGCGGTGGTGTCGAAACCTGGTGCGCTCGATCGGTACGCCCGACGATTTCGCCGCCGCCGAGTCGGTCGCCGCAGTTTTCGCGGAATGGCCGAATATCCTGGCCGCGCTGGAAAACGCGCCAGGAACAGCAAGGGCGCCAGAGGGTTTGCGCCTGGCGGTAGACATGCATGTGCCGTGGCTTGCCAGGGCATGGTTCCGGGAGGCGCAACGTCACTACGCCGCACTCACCGGGGAATGGCAGGCCGGGCGCGAGGCGCCCGACATCCCCGCGCACGAGCTGGCACAAGCGTTGAGCCACTACGGATTTCACACGTTGATGGTCGGCGACCTGGAATCGGCGGCGGCGCAGCTTGCCGAGGCAGGCGAGCTGGCCGCGCCACTCGACGATGCCGAACTCGCCCAGACGGTGCGCTACTACCAGGGCATCGTCGACGTGGAACTGTGCAGGCTGCCGGAGGCCGTCGCCCGGCTGCGCGAAGGTGAGCGGGTCGCCGTGCGCGACACGCAGGGCGCGTCGTTCGCCGACGCGCTCGGTACCGCGCTCCTGTACGCGGGCGACCCGGCCGAGGCACTCGCGGCCTACACCAGGTCGAGCAAGGTGGATGCCGCGCACGACGACGAGCACGGCCTGTCCCGTGGTCTGAGCAACCAAGCCAAGGCGCTGCTCGATCTGGGGCGGCTGGACGAGGCGCTTGCCGTCGCCGAGGAATCCGACCGTTACGCCCGCAGGCTCGACGATCGGCAGATTCTGCCGCTGAACGACTTGACCCGCGCCGCAGCCGCTCTCGTCGCCGGTCAGCTCGACGCCGCCGAGTCCTACTGCCGCGCCGCCCTCGCGCACGAGGAGGAGGCGGCGGGCCTGGCCCGCGTCGACCTGGCCGACGTGCTGATCGCCAAGGGGGAAACCGCCGCGGCGCGAACGTTGCTCGACGAGTTCTCTGCGGCGGGCATCGGCGGCGTGCCGTTGCTGGCGGCCCGCGTGATCTCCGCGGTGCTCCTGCACGCGGAAGGCGACCGGGCCGCCGCACAGGCGCAGCGCATGGACGTCACCGCCGAATTCGGCACGACCGGCTTCGGCTGGCGTCGGTACACCGACCGGCTTGCCGCCCTCGATCGCGACTGACCAGCGGTCGGAACAGGGGTGTTGCGTGCGGCTCCCGGCGCCGAAAGCCCGGTCTTACCTCGTGAAATGCGGGTGAAATCGCGCTGAGACGGCCGACCGGGAATCTTGTCCTCGCAACGCACTACACCTGACCAGGAAGCAAGGACAATGACCAGCACCCGTACCGCGGCCGCCCGTGTCGCCGCCACCGCCGCCCTGACCGTCGCCGGCTTCTTCGGCGCCATCGCCCCCGCATTCGCGGGTCCCTTCGGCTCCGGTTCGGCGGCGCCGGGTAGCACCGGCCCGTTCGAGTACGAGCACCAGTGCCTCTCCCGCGGCAACCTGGGCATCCAGAACGGTGAATGGGCCGACTACGACTGCGTCGGCAGCTATGGCGCCTGGCAGCTGATCCCCCGGTACTGACCAAACACTGCCATATTCACCGATCAGCAAAGGACCGACAGCATGACCATCGCACGCATCGCCGCCATCGCCGCCATCACGTTCGCCGGGTTCGCAGGCGCAGGCCTCGCCTCCGCCGCACCGGATCCCGCCCGCCTCGGCCCGTACGAGGCGCTCAGCACCTGTGAGCGGCAGGGCAACATCGGCATCGAAAACGGCGAATGGGGCGACTACGACTGCACCGGCGGTCCAGGCGCCTGGTTCATTTCGCCCCGCTAGTGCATTCGGCGGCCTCGGCCCGGAGTGCGCGACTGTTCGTCGCGCGGCTCCGGGCCGGGCCACGTTTTCGGGCAAATGGTGCACCGGGTGAACAATGGGCAGCCGCGCCGGTGCTAGCTGTTGGCAAACGCCTTGCGACCTGGCCTCAGGCCGCTTAAGTGCCACTAAGGGGGCTCGGTTAAGGATGACCTGGGCGAAAGAGTGCAGTAGCGTCAGGAGAGATCCACCAGAGCAGACCACGTACGACTCGACCTAGGAGACGACCGACATGTCATACCCGTCCGGGGGCTCCGGGTACAACCAGCCCGCGCCCGCCACGTCAGCCAGCCTCGGTTCGACCCCGGGTGGTGGTGCCAGCTCAGGCTCGAGTGCGTCGGGTGCCGAGGCCAAAGGTCTTCCGTTCTTATTGACGGTCGCGGTCGCCGCGCTCGGTGTGATCAACTTCCTGCTCGGTTTCGTGCCGTTCCTCGGCAGCAAGCCGATCGAATTCGGCGGCACCCCGGTGCGCAGCGCCGAGACGGCAAGCCTGTTCGACGGATCCGGCGCGTCGCTGCTCGGCATCCTGCTGCTCGGCGGCCTGCTGGCCGGGCTTTCGCTGCTGCCCAAGCAGAACTGGACCGGCGCCGCGGCCGCGGCGTCCACGGCGGGTTTCCTCGCGCTCGCCGTCCAGTCCTTCAGCTTCGGTGACGGCGTCGAGTTGAAGTGGGGCGCATACCTGCTCTTGGTGTTCGCGTTGGCGCAGACCGTTGCCGCGATCGGCGCGGTGCTGTTCGAGGCGGGCATCGTCAAGGCGCCTGCGCCGCGGCCCGCCGCCGCGGCGACGCCCGGTTACGCACAGGGCGGCTTCGGCCAGCAGCAGCCGTCGTTCGGTCAGAGTCAGCCGTCGTTCGGGCAGAGCCAGCCTGGCTACGGCCAGCAGCCCGCGCAGCCTTACGGCCAGCAGTCGCCCTACGGCCAGCAGCCGGGATACGGTGCGGCACAGCAGGCTTCGCCGTACGGTCAGAGCCAGCCGAGCCAGCAGGCCTACGGGCAGCAGCCCGGCCAGTCTTACGGTCAGCAGCCGGGTTACGGCCAGCCGACCACGGCCTACGGTGCGGGACAACAGGGTTCGCCGTACGGCGCGCCGAGTGCGCCGCAGCCGCGCCAGGACGACAGCGCCACCCAGCATTTCGGCGCCGCACAGCCGGGGCAGCAGTCGCCCTACGGTGCGTCGTACGGGCAGCCGAGCCAGTCCCCGCAGTCCGGCCAGCAGCCTGCGCAGCCGAGCGGTCCGCAGGGCCAGCCGTTCGGTGGCGAGCAGAGCGCCGACCCGACCAACGATGCCACCCAGGCCTTCCGGCCGTCCGACGACAACAAGTAGCAGCTGCTCCCTTCGGGGACGCCCCGGCGGGGCGGGTGAACCCGGCGCGTTCGCGGCGCGCCTGACCCGCTCACGCCGGGGAAGCTGCCACGCTGAATTGTCATGAGTGCTCCCAGAAACTCCCTTGCGCGCCGAACCACGGGGTCTCGTGGTGTGCCGGAACCGCAGCACACCGACGCCGACGAGGCCGGGTTTCTGTCACTCACCCCGGAACGCGCGCGCGTCCTCGTGCTCGTCGCAGGGCGCCCGACGACCTACGCGCTGACCGCCGTCATCGTGCTCGCGCTCGCCACCCTGCTGAGCGCGGGCAGCGACCTGACCGGCACCTCCGGCGCGATCGCCGCGGGATGGCTTGGGGTACACCAGGTTCCGCTGGTGATCGGCAAGACTTCGCTCGGCCTGCTTCCGTTGGTGCCGACCGCGCTGGTGGTGTGGCTGGCCGGGCGGGAATGTGCCCGCGCGGTCGAACCGGACTGCACGCGCGCCGATCTCGGTTGGATCGTCGGCGCCGCGCTGGCCGGACCACTGCTGATCACCGCCATTTGTCTCGCGGTCGCGGAGGACGCCTCCGGCGTCGTCGCGCTGGAGCCGCCGAACACCCTCGCCGCGTTCGCCTGGGTCGGCGGCCTGTATCTGGTTGCGGCAGCGGGCGGGATCTCGAGCAGGAACCGGCGGCAGGTTTTCACGCTGCTTCGGCTGCCCGAGTGGGCGATCTCCGGGATGTACGGCGCGGGCCGCGCTGTCTTGCGCATGCTCGGCTGCGCGACCGCGATCGTCGTCATCGCGTTTCTGGTGCACGTCACCCGGGTCGGCGAGACTTACCAGAGCGCGGGCAATGCCGCAGGGGTGATCGGGCTGACCGTGCTCTCGCTGGCCTACCTGCCGAACCTGGTTGTGCTGGCGGTCGGCGTGCTCGTCGGCTCGGGCGCGCAGCTCGGCGCCGCCTCCTTCGGCGTGTTTTCCGTTGTGGGCGGCCCGATTCCGGCCGTGCCGTTGCTGGCGGCGGTACCGACCGGGCCCGCCGCGGGCTGGTGGCCGGTGCTGTTGCTGCTGCCTGCCGCGATCGGCGTGCTCGGTGGGCTCGATCTTGCGCGCACCTCGACCGATCGGATCACCGCGCCGTGGGCGACGCTGAGCTCGGCGGGGCTGGCGACCGTCGCCCTGCTGTTGCTCGGCGCGATCGCAGGCGGTGATCTCGGCACCTTCGGCCACGTCGGGTTGGAGCTGCCGATCTTCGCGGTGGTGACCTTCGCGTGGTTGGCCATCCCCGGCTATGCCGGTCTCGTGTTCGCGCGCTGGTTCCTCGTCCCGGTCGGCACGGCGCCCGCCGACTACGCCGACCCGTACGACGAGGACGACTACTACGACGACGATTACTACGACGACGAGCACTACACCGACGACGACTACGCCGAGGACCGCGACTACTACGAAGACGACTACGCCGACTACGACGGACCGGACCTGGAAGTCGCGGTGGACGGCGAACTCGTCGAGGAGCAGACCGCGATCGGGACGGTCCGCACACCCGGCGCGGATACCACACCGGACATCGTGGACGCCGAGGTGGTCGAGGCGGACCTGCCGGAAAGTGACCGGGTCGAGGGTCGTTAGGCTCTACGCGGCGGAGCTCTTCCGTCCGCCGTCCGATCGATCGCAGGAGTAGAGCGCTGAGCCGACCCACCCCGCCGGCTGTCGCCCCCCAGCCGTCCCCGCACGCGCCGTGGATCCCCGCCGCGTCCCCGGCGACCGTTGTCGTACTCGCCTCCGGCACTGGCTCGTTGCTGCGCGCACTCCTCGACGCGGCCGCCGCGCCCGATTTCCCGGCCAAGATCGTCGCCGTCGGCGTCGACCGGACCTGCGCGGCCACCGGCCATGCCGACGCCGCCGGGGTGCCGCATTTCCGGGTGGCGCTGAACGACTTCCCCGATCGCACCGCATGGGACGCCGCGCTGACCGACGCGGTCGCCGCGCACGCGCCGGACCTGGTGGTCTCGGCCGGATTCATGAAGATCCTCGGTGCCGCGTTCCTCGACCGGTTCGGCGGCCGGATCATCAATACCCACCCCGCGCTGCTGCCTGCCTTCCCCGGCGCGCACGGGGTGCGCGACGCGCTCGCCTACGGGGTCAAGGTCACCGGCTCGACCGTGCACCTGGTCGACGCGGGCGTCGACACCGGCCCGATCCTCGCGCAGGAGGCGGTGCCGGTGCTGCCCGACGACGACGAGGCAGGCCTGCACGAGCGCATCAAGGTTGTCGAAAGGCGGTTGCTGGCGCAGGTCGTCGCGGCCGTCGCGACCCGGGGGATAGTTTCCGACGGACGAAAGGCAGTTATCCCAGATGAGCGAGTTCTCCGGTGACTGAGCGCAGCGAAGCAACCCTCGATCCCGCAGCGGCCACGGAGTCGGCGCACCGCAGGCCGATTCGCCGGGCGCTGGTGAGCGTCTACGACAAGACCGGTCTCATCGAGCTCGCCACCGGCCTGCACGCCGCGGGCATCGAGCTGGTGTCGACCGGCTCGACCGCGAGCAAGATCGCCGGCGCCGGTGTCCCCGTCACCAAGGTGGAGGACCTCACGGGCTTCCCGGAGACGCTCGACGGGCGGGTGAAGACGCTGCATCCCCGGGTGCACGCGGGGATCCTCGCCGACTTCCGCAGGCAGGAACACATCGATCAGCTGGTCGAACTCGGCGTCGAGGCGTTCGAGCTGGTGGTGGTGAATCTGTACCCGTTCACCCAGACCGTGGCGAGCGGGGCGAGCCTCGACGAGTGCGTCGAGCAGATCGACATCGGCGGGCCGTCGATGGTGCGTGCCGCCGCCAAGAACCATCCGTCGGTGGCCGTGGTGGTCGACAGCGGTGACTACGACCGCGTGCTGGCCGCCGCGCAGGGCGGCGGGTTCACCTACCGCGAGCGAACCGAGTTGGCGGCCAAGGCTTTCCAACACACCGCGAGTTACGACGTGGCCGTCGCGAGCTGGCTGACGAACGTGCTCGTCCCTGCGGCGGGCGCGAACGAACCGGCCGCCGCCCCCGCGCTGTTCCCCGGGTGGCTCGGTGGCACCTGGGAGCGCACCTCGGTGCTGCGGTACGGCGAGAACCCGCACCAGGCCGCGGCCCTCTACGCCAACAACGACGGCAGTCTCGGGCTCGCGCAGGCGAAGCAGTTGCACGGCAAGGAGATGTCGTACAACAACTACACCGATGCCGACGCCGCCTGGCGCGCCGCCTATGACCACACCGCACCGACGGTGGCGATCATCAAGCACGCCAACCCATGTGGCATCGCGATCGGCGCCGACATCGCCGAGGCGCACCGCAAGGCGCACGCCTGCGATCCAGTGAGCGCCTTCGGCGGCGTGATCGCGGCCAACCGTGAGGTCACCGTGGAGCTGGCCGAGCAGGTCGCGGAGATCTTCACCGAGGTGATCGTCGCGCCGTCCTACGCGAGCGGTGCGGTGGAAGTGTTGCAGCGCAAGAAGAACGTGCGCATCCTGGTCGCGGAGCCGCCGCGCCGCGGTGGCGCCGAGCTGCGCCCGATCAGCGGCGGTGCGCTGCTGCAACAGCGCGACGTCCTCGACGCCGCGGGCGACGACCCGGCCAACTGGACGCTGGCGGCGGGCGAGGCGGCCGATGCCGAGACCCTCGCCGATCTCGAATTCGCTTGGCGCGCTTGCCGTGCTGTGAAGTCCAACGCGATCCTGCTCGCGCACGACGGCGCGTCGGTCGGCGTCGGCATGGGACAGGTGAACCGGGTGGACGCCGTGCAGCTCGCCGTCCAGCGTGCCGGTGATCGGGCCAAGGGCTCGGTCGCCGCCTCGGACGCCTTCTTCCCGTTCCCCGACGGACCGCAGCAGCTGGTGCAGGCAGGCATTCGTGCCATCGTGCAGCCGGGTGGTTCGGTGCGGGACCAGGAGACCATCGACCTGGCCCGTGAGGCCGGGGTGACGCTGTACCTGACCGGTTCGCGGCACTTCGCCCACTGAGTCGGCAGTTTTCGAACGCCACGTCGGTCCGCCGACGTGGCGTTCGGCGTTTGTCGAGGGTGTCGGCGGTGCGGGTTTCGTAGAGTAGCCGCATGTCTGTGCGCGCAGTGGCTTCCGGTGTGGCTGCGGTGCTCGTCACCGCCTCGGTGGGTTTCGGTGGGACACCGGCCGCCTCGGCCGAGCCGGGTGTGCCGCGGACGGTGCCGTCGCTCAAACAGTGGCAGCCCGGCGGCGCGGACTTCTCGCTCGGCACAAAGGCGCGGGTGCTGTACACGCAGGACGCATTGCGGGAGACCGCAACGGATTTCGCGGCGTCCTTGCAAGCGGCCACGGGCAACGACATTGCCGCGCAACCTGGTTCGGCAGGCAGTGCCGGTGACATTGTCCTGACCACCGGGCTCGTGCCGGACGCACCGGAAATGCCAGAGGCTTACCGAATTTCGGTCGCCGACACCATGGAACTGCGCGGCGCCGACACCGCGGGCGCGTTCTACGCCACCAGGTCGGCACTCCAGCTGCTGCGCCAGCGGACCGTGATACCCGGTGGCGCCGTGACCGATTGGCCGCAGTATCGGGAACGCAGCCTGATGCTCGACGTCGGCCGCGAGTTCATGCCGGTCGAGCTGTTGCGTGCGCAGATCCGGCGGATGGGCCACCTCAAGCTGAACCTGCTGCACCTGCATTTCTCGGATACCTTCGGCTTCCGGCTAGACAGCGACCGGCACCCGGAAATCACCGCGGCGCAGCACTATACGAAGCAGGACATCCGAGAGCTGGTCGATTACGCGGCCAGGTATCAGGTCGAGATCGTGCCCGAGGTGGACTTCCCCGGCCACATGAACGGCATCCTGGCCGCGCACCCCGAGTTGAAGTTGCGCAGCGCGAACGGGCGGGTCTCCGACGCGGCCATCGACATCGCGAATCCGCGCGCCTACGACCTGATGCGCGACATCCTCGAGGAATTTCTTCCGCTGTTCCCCGGCCGCTACTGGCACCTCGGCGCGGACGAGTTCCTCCTCGACGGCGCCATGGTCACGAGCTATGACGAATACCCGCAGATCGGCGCGTACGCGAAGGCCACCTATGGGCCGCAGGCCCAGCCGGTGGACGCCTTCCTTGGCCTGATCAACTGGGGCGCGGACATCGTGCGCGCCAACGGCAAGCGCCCGCGCATCTGGAACGACGGCTTGCACACCGGCGCGGGCACCCTGACCATCGGCACGGACATCGTCGTCGATTACTGGAGCAGGGCAGGCATCCCGCAGCTGCCGCTGCCGTTCTTCGGCGCGGCCCGCACGCCCGCCGATCTCATCGCTGCGGGCCATGAGGTCAGGAACGCGGCATTCACCCCGACCTACTACGTCGCGGGCGGACCGACGGCGGTAGGCAACGTCCCCGCCCCGATCGCTTATCAGCTGTGGGATCCCGCGCTGTTCGTGGACGGCAGCAGGCTGAGCCCCGCGCAGAACGAGCGCAACCTCGGCTCGGGGTTGTTCGTCTGGTGCGACGATCCGACGGTGCAGACACCCGAGCAGATCGCCGTGTCGATCACCATGCCGCTTCGGGTCATGGCACAGCAGACCTGGGGTCCACCGCAAGCCGGCAGCTACCATGAGTTCGCGCGGCGTGCCGATGCGGTCGGCGAGCCCGTGCTCTAGTGCGTCTTCCTACTGGGCCGCGCTGAGCACCTGACGGTTCTTCAGCGGCGCCTTCAATGACACGGTCAGCGTCCCGAACACCGCGATCATGGTGCACATCCGGCCGACCGCGTCGGCGCGCGAGCCGGACCGCAGCTCCACGGTGACGGCCGAATCGGTCTCGCGCACAGTGGCGTCCACGCCGTAGCATTCCGGCGAACCGGACTGGAAGTTGACCGCGATCCGGTCGTCGGCGATTTTGGTCCACGACGTAAACGGGATCGCATGTGCCCCAACGATTGTGGGGTCCGCAGTGAATTCCCTGCCGAGGTTCGAGCTGGATTCCTCGACCGGCGTACTCGCTGCCTTGCCTGTCGTGCTGGTCTTGGGTTGTGCCGCAGCGTCATCGGCGCCGCTACAGCCCGCCGCCACCAGACACCCGAGCACGACGGCGACAGCTGTGGCGGCGCGTCCGCCCGACATTCGAGTCATGGCGACAACCCTAGTGGTAACAGCGGGAGACGGTGTGTTCGTGCGGCGAAGAATGCGGCCGCGAATGCGCAGGTACGCATATGGGTAACGCTCGCGATTAGCTGCACATCTGCCGAAGATCGGCAATAGGACACACCCCACAGTGAACTTTCGGCGAACCGAGCGCGTAATCCCTCCGTAACCCCGCAACGAGCAGTATCTTCGGCCTAGATGCACGCCTGAGTTTTCGGTGTGCATCGGTCGGATGCTCTTCAAAACTTCGAAAGGAAGAACCGTGGGCGACACACTGCGCGTTGGTGAAGAACTCGGACTCGGCCAGTCCCTGCAGGGTGGTGCTTACACCCTCACTTTGCAGAGCGACGGCAACCTCGTCTTGTCCGAGCCGGACGGAAATGTCGTGTGGTCCACCCTGACTCACAATCAGGGTGTCGAGCGCGCGGCGCTGCAGGCGGACGGCAACTTCGTGCTCTACAAGGGTGAGGGTGCGGCCTGGTCGACCGAGACGAACGGCAAGGACGCGGACCGGCTGACCGTGCAGGCGGACCGCAACGTGGTGCTGTACGGCAAGGACGGCAGCGCACTGTGGGCGTCCAACACCAAGACCGACAACCCGCTGGCCGCCCCGGAGCCGGTGGCGGAGGCGCCTGCCGCTCCCGCCGAAGAGGTGCCGCCCCCGCCGCCCGCCGCGCAGACCTACACGGTCGAGCCGGGCGACACCCTGTGGGCGATCGCCGAGCGTTTCTACGGTGACGGCAACCGCTACCAGGAGATCGCGAACGCGAGCGGCATCGACAACCCGGACGCGATCAACCCCGGCCAGGTGCTGACCATCCCGTAAGCACCGGCGTCGAACGAAACACCGTGGGACCCCGAGCGATTGGCTCGGGGTCCCACGTTTTGTCCAGGGCGCGAGCGTCGTTCAGTAGCGCATGGCATAGGTGACTCGGCGGCTCAGCGACTTCTTCCGCTGTGCCTCCTTGTACCGCTCGTCGTCCTCGATCGCCTTGATAGAACTGCCGACTCGGTGCTGCGCCTGCTCGATCGCCTGCTCGATCGGCATCACGATATCGAGATCGAACAGTTCGGCGATCCGGCTGACGCGTTCGTACACGCTGCCGCCGACGACCTCGTACGGCACGCCGAGCCCGCGAATCACCTCGAGCAGCGTCTGGTCCGACAGCCGCCGGAACGGCTCGGAGACCGGGCGGTGCCCGTCGGCGCGCAGCGGAAACTCCACCGGCAGATGGACATACGCGTCGTAGAGCACGCTGGCCCGCGCCTTGACGATATCGCCGAACATCTCGATGTAGTCGGTCACCGGCGCCTTGCGGCCGAAACCGGTGACCGCCTTCATCGCCCGCAGCGCCCAGTTCGCGCCCGGGTTGATGCCGACCTGCAGCCGGGCGGTGCCGTACACCCACTCGTGCACCACGGATCCGTCGGAAATGAAAGAGTCACTGCCGGATTCGTTGTGCACCCGTTCCTCGAACCGGCGCAGGCCGAGCTGCAACAGCTCGATCGAGTTCAGTTCGTTGAGTGTCTTGCCCGGCGCGATCTCCATCAGGATTTCGCGCGCGGTCATGGCGTGCGTGCGTGGAATGCCGGTGGCCAGCGACAGCGCCTCGGTGGTCGTGCTCTTCCCGGTCGAGTAGGTGCCGGAGATGGCCAGCTTGATGTGGTCACGCCGTTGCCCGCCGATGAGATACACGACGCCGTCTCCTATCGGTTGGTGCGAACCTGGCTGTCGACCTGGCCTGGTAGCCGCAGCGGCCGGGTGACATCGTCGGCCTCCGGCGGAATGCCGGGGGTCGCGAGCGCGGCCTCGTTCAGGTCTTCCTTGCGCAGCGTGAGGAAAGCGACCACGCCGGAGATCGCCGCGATCACCGAGGCGAGAATCATCGCCTGGTGCAGCCCGCTGACGAACGCGGTGTTCGCGGCCGCCCTGATCGGCTCGGGTACGTGCGCGCCGCCGCCTGCCGCGATCGCGTCGCTGACCTCGGACACCTTGTCGCCCAACGCGGTTCGCGCCGACTCGGCATTGGTGAAGGAGTTGCCGACCCGGTTCTGGAAGAACGCGCCGATCGCCGCAATGCCGATGGCGAGGCCCGCCTGCTGCGCGGTCTCGTTGACACCCGAGGCCATGCCCGCCTTGTCCGGCGTGGTGACGGCGATGGAGAAGGCCGCGCGGCCCGGGCTGAACATGCCCATGCCGATGCCGATCAGGATGAACGCGGGAATCAGTGCGGTCCACCCGGATCCGGTGTCGACGAGCAGCACCGCCGCCAGTCCCGCGGCGATGAACAGCTGCGAGCCACCGACCAGGACGGCGGGCGGCAACTTGGCCACCAGGCTGCCGCCGACGGCCGCCGCGACGAACAGCATCAGCGTCAGCGGCAACAGCCGAAGCCCGCTGGCGAACGGTGCGTGGCCGAGCTGGTTCTGCAGGTACGAGATGAGCAGGAAGAGCGCGGGCATCACCGAGAGTGCGCACAGCGCGGTCACCACGAACAAGCCGTTGAAGGTGTCGTTGCGGAACAGCTTCAGGTCGAACATGGCGTGGCTCGGCCTGCTGATCTGCAGGAAGGTGAAGCCGGCAAGCAGCAGTACCGCCGCGACGAAACAGCCGATGATCCGGACGCTGGTCCAACCGTCTGCCTGGCCGCGCATGAAGCCGAGCACCAGGAAGAACAGGCCAGCAGAGAACGCGATCATGCCTGGCCAGTCCACCGGCGGGGTGAACTCGTTGCGGGATTCGCGCATCTTCAGGAAGCCGATGACCAGTGCCGCGATGGTCAGCGGCACGTTGATCAGGAAGATCCAGCGCCAGCCGACGCTGTCGGCGAGGCCGCCGCCGATCAGCGGGCCGAAGCCGATCGCGAGGCCTGCCACCGCGCCGAAGACGCCGAAGGCCATGCCGCGCGCCTTACCGCGGAACTCGTGCCCGAGCAGCGCCGGGCCGACCGCGAAAAGCACTGCGCCGCCGAGGCCCTGGACGAAGCGCGCGATGATCAGCGTCAGATCGTTCTGGGCGAGACCGCAGGCGAGCGACGCGAGGACGAAGATGAGCAGGCCCGCATCGAACACCTTCTTCCTGCCGATGCGGTCGGCCAGCGAGCCAGCAGCGAGCAGCACCGCGGCCAGGCCGAGCGCGTAGGCGTCGAGAATCCACTGCAGGGCGGAGAACGACGAGTCGAAGGCGTTGCGGATATCGGGTAGGGCGACGTTGACGACGGTCAGGTCGAGCATCAGCATGAAGGTGGCGACGGAGACGACGACCAAGGTCCATACTGCGCTGTCGGACTGCTGAGGTTTCTGATCTATGCGAACTGTTGCCATGGGCCTGACTTTCTGAATCAGCGGAAAACGCGTTCGGTCGCGGAATTCAAGCGGCGGGTAGTGCAGCCGAAACCGCTTCGGAAATGGGAATTACTTGCGGCAGCCTGCATAAACTCGTCACCTGGGTGACTATTTCGTCGACAGCGCCGCCGGTGACCAGGCAGGGCAGGTCGGATTGGTGCAATATATCCAGCAACAATCGATCGGCGGTGCGCCGCTCGACGAGGTCTTCTTCGGTTTCTGTTTCCGGGTCTATGCGCAAATGCACGAATGCGTCGTAGTTGAGATTTGCGCGCCGGGCGACGATGCCAGCGTGCGCGGCGAGGAAGCGCTGTTCGAAGACGCGGTAGGGCATCTCGCGTGGCCGCAACAGCCAGTCCCACCAACTGGTCTGGCGGGTGCGCCGCCGGGTCTCGGCAACGGCCCACTCGTTCAAAATGGACCCATCGGAGATGAAACCCGAGGTCAGACGGGCTTCGGAGTCCAGCCGTCGTTCGAAGCCGCGGACCGAGACCTCGACGGTTGCCGCCAGCTTGCGGTTGGTCCTCGGCACGGTCGCGTTGTGCTCGATCGCCGAGTGCGGCAGGCCGGTGACGAGAGAAAGGACGGTGCTCACCGTGGTCTTGCCGGTGCGCGGCGCTCCGGTGACGGCTAGTCGGAGCGCGGGTACATCCTTCATCAGAGATCCTCTTGGTGCGGGGGTGAGCATATCCGCAGGCAAATGTGTTTCTCGCCTCGGAAATCTAGTAATCAACTGATAACTTGTCAATATGAGTGGCGGTTCTTTTGTGGAAACCACCGCGTCGGCACCGGCTGTTTCGGGCGAGCCGGGCATCGACATGAGAAATAAATGAGCACAAGGTTGACCGCGGTCGAACGTCGCGCGAATATTCGCCTTGCGGTTTACCGTCGCGCGGTCGGGTCCGTGCGTACGACATTCGATCCGGTGCTCGCGCACCGACCATGGATGTGGACGCGGCGCGCCGCGGCGCAGCACGCGCTGATCGCGCGTGCGGCGCTGTCCGCCTGCGCGTTCGGGCACGGTTGCGATACCCACCTCAGTCCGGTAGCTGATGGGCAAGCAGGCAGGATCCCGTCGCCCCCGCGAATTCTTTGAGCAAGATGTCGGCGCTGCGCCAGCGCTTGCCGCCGCGTTCGACCACCGAGGTGCGCCGGATCTCCATGGTGCCCTCGAACGACTGCTGCGCCGGATGTCGTGCGACGGTGACGAGTTCGAGTTTGCGCATCCACAAGGTGTTGCTGTTGGAGCGATCCAGGTGGTCCAGCTTGTACAGCAGGATCTGGGAGAGCTGTGCGGCGCCGATGATCGCGTCGATCGGCGAAACCGTGTCCCAGTAGGCGGATTCCGCGCCGGCGTAGGCGTCGTTGTCGCCTGCCGCGATCCAATGCTTGCCGGTAATTCTGGTGACGTCGTCGTTGACCGTGAGGTCGGAGGCCGACAGGGTGTGGTTCTTCAGGCCGTTGAGGAAGTAGTGCGGCACCGTGCCGTAGATGTCGCTGATGTGGCCGAGCCGGTCCACCTCCTGCGATGCTGTCGCACTGGAGCCCGCCGGATGCGCCATCGTGAGCGTGCCTGCCAGATTGCCGACCTGGAAGCGGAAGGTGGTCTCGAGCTCGCCGTCCTCCGCGTCCTCTGCGGCGACGACGGAGACGACCTCCACATCGACCGGGATGCGGTCCAGATTCTCGTGCGGAGTCGTGCCCGCTCGCACCGAGGTATGTCGGACCAGCATGTGCGCGGACTGGTCGGCGCTCAGGTTTCTGGTGTGCGAGATGGCGGCATCACAGAGCGATACCGCCAGCATCACGGTGTCGATGCTGCTGACATGCGGGACCAGTTCACGGTGTTTCTTGGTCGACCAGTCCGCGGGATAGCTGAGCCTGCCGACGGCACTGTGCTTAGCACCCGGCTCGGTCGACCTGGTTATTTCCAGCTCGAACATATCCTGCGCGACATTCTTATACCCGGAACCGAAATAGCGACCGCTGCGCGGTCCGAGTGGTTCGTCGTAACTGGAAAAGGCATTCAACTGCATCAAAACTCCAGAGCAACTTCCGGTGGGCGTCGGGCATTCGGGGTCAGGCAACCGGTGGAAGGTCGAATACCTGGCCCGCCCAGGAAAGTCCTGCGCCGAACGATACCTGCAGCGCCAACTGACCTGGTTGTGCCCGACCCGAGGAAATCAGGTCGTGAATAGCCAACGGCAGGGCGGCGGCGGAAGTGTTTCCGGCTCGTCGGACGTCGTTTGCGACCACGACGGAATTGTTCTGCCAGCCGAGCTGGCGAGCGATGTTGTCGATGATGCGGGTGTTGGCCTGATGCGGGACGAACACCTCGATGTCGGCCAGCGAGACGCCGCCTGCATCCGCGATCTGCACGACCACCTTCGGCACCTCGGAGGTGGCCCAGCGGAAGACCTCGGTGCCTTCCATCCTCAGGTAGCCACCGCCCGGTGAGTCCGGGTACTTGCGCAGCGTGTCCCAGTCGGGTTCCTGCCTGATCAGCTCGGCGCGTTCGCCGAGGCTGCCCCAGACAGTCTTGCGGATATTCCCGGTTTCGGTGCGCGTAATCAGCGCGGCGCCTGCGCCGTCGCCGAAGATCGGGGCAACCGTGCGTTCTTTGAGATCGATGTTGTTGCTCAGCTTTTCGGAGCCGATCACCAGCACCGTGTCGGCCTGCTCGGCGTCGATGAGTGCTGCCGCCTGACCGATCGCATGTGCGTAGCCGGAACAGCCTGCCGAGATGTCGAACGCGGCGGGCGAGGCACAGCCGAGGGCAGCGGCGACCATCGGCGCGCTGGCCGGAGTCTGCAACATATGCGTTGAGGTGGCGACGATCACGACGTCGACACGAGTCGCGGAAACTTTCGCCGCGGAAAGCGTGGATTGCGCGGCCTCGACGGCCATCGAAGTGACGGACTCGTCCGGCCTGGCGAAGCGCCGTTCGACGATTCCTGTGCGCGTGGTAATCCAAGTCTCATCAACACCCAATTCGGGGGCTAATTCAGCATTGGATACGATTCGATCGGGTCTGTAGGAACCAATCATCGTAATACTGGCTTGGTGGGCCATAAATTGCCACCCCCGAGAGGTGAATGTGTTTTTCTCGCGCTGAATAATGTATCACCGTGGCCGTTTTTGTGGGTGATATCATCTGGCTATAACACCTGAAGAGATTGCGGTGTGATGAAGGTCACAGTCCAGTCGGTCTTTGAAGTGTTTAGATTACGAGCCATTTGCTGTATGCACCTGTGATTGCATCGTGATTCGGTGAACGTTTGTTCTCCGGATCGTTATCTGCGCAGTTCACGATGCTGCGGGGCGGGTGGGGGGTGGCAAAGTGAAACATGTTCGACCCGGAATCGTCCTCGGATCATCGATTGCTCATCTTTAGCCGAGATGCACGACATGTCCTGTACCCGCGGTCAAGGGTCCTTGCGGCGCAGTGACTTGGGGCTTGCGCGGCGGCGTTCGGACACACGAAGAGCCCCCGGATCGCGGTGGCGAAGTCCGAGGGCTCGGTCGTTCGGTCGGCAAGTGTGCGGTGCCTACCGGCTGGTAAACGGCAGCAAAGCCATCTCGCGGGCGTTCTTCACCGCGACGGCGACCTGACGCTGTTGTTGTGGCGTGAGCCCGGTGACCCGGCGGCTGCGAATCTTGCCGCGATCGGAGATGAACGTGCGCAACAGGTTGACGTCCTTGTAATCGACCTGCTCGATGCCTGCGGCGATGAGCGGGTTCTTCTTCGGGCGGCGGGCCTGTTCGGCGCGAACCTTCTTCGACGGTGCTCGCTTGACTGCCATATGACGGTTCCTTCGTACGAGAACGGTGGTGGTCTTCTACCAGCTCGATTTGCGCACACCGGGCAGCTCGCCGCGATGGGCCATCTCGCGCACACGCACACGGGAGAGTCCGAACTTCCGGAGATGACCGCGCGGTCGTCCGTCAGCGGCGTCCCGATTGCGCAATCGTACCGGACTGGCATCACGCGGCTGTCGTTGCAGCTCAGCGCGGGCATCGGCGCGAACGGCGGCCGGCGTGCCCGGCTTGCGCAGTAGCTCTTTCAGCTCGGCGCGGCGTTCGGCGTAGCGCGCGACGACGGCGCGGCGCTGGGCGTCGCGGGCGATCTTCGACTTCTTCGCCATGTCAGTGCTCCCCGGTAAAGGTGTTGTCCGCCATCGTGTTCAGCGCTCCTCGCGAAAATCGACATGCTTGCGGATCACCGGGTCGTACTTGCGCAACAGCATTCGATCGGGATCGTTGCGGCGGTTCTTCCTGGTCACGTACGTGTACCCGGTGCCTGCGGTGGACTTCAGTTTGATGATCGGCCGGATCTCGGTCGACTTGGACGCCATGGTTTCTCCCTGGTCAGATCTTGTCGCCGCGGGCTCGGCTCTGCCTATTGGCCCGCTTCGCTTCGCTCAGTCGGATCCGGGCAACCACGGCCTCGATCCCGTCCCGGTCGATGGTCTTGATGCCCTTGGCGGAGACGGTCAGCGTGATCCGCCGGTCCTCGCTGGGCAGGTAGTAGGTCTTGCGCTGGATGTTGGGGTTCCAGCGGCGGTTCGTCCGCTTGTGCGAGTGCGAGACGGACTTGCCGAACCCGGGCTTGCGCCCGGTGACCTGGCAGTGCGCCGACATGCGGGCTCCCTCCGGTAGATGACAATCATTTTCGACAACGGCTGGTCGACACTGTAGCGTTGGCCTACGGCAAATGAAAATCGTTATCGAAAAGAGGTGCTGTCAGTGCTCCCACCCGAGGCCGACCGGAGGACGCCCGTCGTGGTGCTCGCGGGTTTCGCCGGGCTCGCCGCCGTCGGCGTCGGCCAGGTGGCCGACGCACTGTGCCAGGACGCGGCGGGCACCGTCGTGGTCCACCACGACCTGGACCAATTGCGGGAAGGCATCGTGCACCGCACGGTGCGCAGCGCGACCTACGAGACGTCGGACGTCCTCGAGCTCGCGCACGGCTGCGTGTCATGCACGTTGCGCATGGACCTGCTCCCGCTGCTGCGCACGCTGGCCGCGCGGGACTCCGTCGACCGGATCGTGCTCGCGCTGGATCCCGCCTTCGAGGCCGAGGCGGTCTGCCAGGCCATCGACACCGTGGTGGTCGCTGGCATCCTCGGCCGGGTGGACGCCCCCGCCGGGCGAGACGTGCGTGTCGACGCGGTGCTCACCTGCCTGGACGCGGACCGGTGGCTCGCCGACGCCACCGGCGAGGAGACCATGGCCGAACGCGGCCTCGCCCGCGCCGACGACGAACGCACGGTGGCCCAGGTGGCCGTCGGCCAGGTCGAATTCGCCGACGGCGTCATCGCTTTGGGGCCGGTCGAGCCGGGAGCCGAGGCCGATCGCGGCAGGCTCGGTGCGGTGCTTGCCCGGCTCGTGCCCGACGCGCCGGTGCTCTGGGCCGATGATCCCTACGCGCTCACCGCGTTCCGGGTGGAGGCACTCCTCGCGCGCATTCCCACCCATTCGCGCCGCGGGCGGGTATTCGACGCGCACGCGCCGCTGCTGCGCGGACAGCCGCCGCTCACCAGCGATTACGGTGTCACCCTTCTGGAATTCGCCGCGAGCAGGCCGTTCCATCCCGCCCGCCTGCACGAGGCGCTCGACGTGCTCTTCGACGGTGTGGTGACCGCGCGCGGGCGGATGTGGCTGGCGACCCAGCCCGACGACGTCGCGTGGCTGGAGTCGGCGGGCGGTGGCCTGCGTGTCGGCAGTGCGGGGCGCTGGCTGGCCGCGATGTCGGAAGCCGAACTGGCGCAGGCCGATCCGGATCGCCGCGCGATGGCGGCGCTGCGCTGGGACGACCAGTTCGGCGATCGCGACATCTCGCTGGTGATCCTCGTGCACGACGCCGACCCCACCGAGATCCGCACCGCGCTGCACTGGGCGCTGGTGGAGGACGACGAACTGCGCCTGGTCGAGCGCGCGCCGGAGCGAGTTGCCCAGTGGGAGGACCCCTTCGGCGCGTGGCACGCCGACCCCTGCACGGACACCGACGGCGCCATGTTGCCCATCGAAGACGTGAAAAGCCCGAGAGGAGAAGCGAAATGAAGACAGGGATCCATCCGGACTACCACCCGGTGGTGTTCGAGGACGTAGGCACCGGCAAGCGGTTCCTCACCAGGTCGACCGCGACGAGCACGCGCACCGTCGACTGGGCCGACGGCAACACCTACCCGCTGATCACGGTCGACGTGACGTCGGATTCGCACCCGTTCTGGACCGGCGCGCACCGCGTGCTGGATACCCAAGGGCGCGTGGAGAAATTCGAGCGCAAGTACGGCAAGCGCACTCGTCGCGGGGAGGTCTGAGATGGAGGTGCCGAAGCGCAGGATGTCGCGGTCGAACACCCGCAGCAGGCGCGCACAGTGGAAAGCGACACCGCCGGACCTGGTTCCGGTGACCGTCGGCGGGGTGGTGCACAAGGTGCCCCGTCGCCTGGTCGCGGCCGTGCGGCGCGGTCTCGTCGACCTCGACAAGAACTGAACATCCGACCGGTTCAACAGGTCTGATCACGCCGACAGCGGGTCCGCGGAAGTTCCGCGGACCCGCTGTCGGTTGTCGTGCTGGCTAGCCCTCTTTGGCGGCCAGATCGGCGAGCGTTGCCGCCAACCGGAAGTACTTGTTGTTGGCCAGGTCGGCGATCGTCTTGATCTTCAGCGCGTCCAGCAGCTGCTTGTCGTGCGCTTCGGTGAGACCGGCGAGGGCCGAGGGCGGGGCGGCGAGAATTTCGTTCAGCGACTTGCTCTCATACGCCTTATCAAGAGCCTTGTCGAGCACCACGTTGACGGCCATGCGAACTCCTTCGAACGAACCTGTGTGTTGGCGCCCTGTCGAGCGCCTTGTGCCAGCCGACGATAACTCGGATGGTGCTGTCTTGGGTAGGAACGCTCCGCGCTGCGGTCGGTCTTCGTGTTCCGGGATATGGCATACCTGAGAAAGGCCGCCCCTGCCCGGGAGGGCACCTACTGAGAGCCGAAGAACTCGACGCGACGGAATGAGACAAACACCGAGACGGTCGGCTGATTCAGGCCAGTCCAACCCAGTTAGGCCCCATGCGAACTCCTTCGAACGAACCTGTGTGTTGGCGCCTGTCGAGCGCCTTGTGCCAGCCGACGATAACTCGGATGGTGCTGTCTTGGGTAGGAACGCTCCGCCGTGCGATGAATCGAGTCGTCGCGCGGGGTTGATGAGCAGTCTTCGCACAAAGGTTGCGCATTTGGCAATCGGTTAGCTATCGACGCAGGTAGGATGACGTTGCATCCTCGCGCACGATGTAATTGCGATCGGGTAGCTGCCGGGCGAAATACCTACTGTGGGTTGGTTTTTGAGGGCCGGAAAAGTCTCCGTGAAGTGATGCGATCGTGTCCTGACGCCGGTACCCTCGTGCGAGAGGGCGGGTTCTCCCGGTTCCCGAGAGAACCCGCTCATCGCCAAACTTCCCGGCCGCGGCACTCCGCCTACCAGGCGCGACGCACCATCACCGCACGAGCCGACCATCATCGCGACGAACGCGACTCCAGCGCACCACTACTCGATGAGTCCCGCATACCCGCTCCGCGATCCGGCAAACCGGGCAAGTCAGACAACAAGGACTCCAGTCGTGCCAGCCGATCGCCGACCAGCGTCGCAGGCCCCTCGATCAACGACAACGGCCACGGCCAATGCCGCCCGTTCAGCCGCTCCACCTGCGCCGCCAGATCGGCCGTCGTGGCCTCCAATTCGCTGATCTCGGTGCGTAACTCGACGCACTCGCCCTCCAGCTCGCCGATCCGGGTGAGTGCCGCGGCCAGCCCGTCGACCACGGTAAGGAAATGCCCCTCCGCGTCGGTGCCCAACTGCGGCCAGCCCGCCAGGCCAGGCCCACGCAACTGGACCTGAATATCGCGCAGCACGGCGTCCTGCTCCGGTGTCACGTCCGCGTCCTCCTGTGCAAAGAAATCCCACTGACCGAAATCGGTCGTCTCGGCCACATTCACATCGCAGACCACGCCACCGACCGTCTGCTGGCGCAGCGTCTGATGGATGTTGCGGCGCGTCTCGATATTGCCGCCTGACCAGGCGTCGGTCTGCCATGCCCAGCGTGCGCTACCCGCGTCCAGTGCGCGGCTCACCGACCAAAACCCGCCATAGATACCGACATTCGCGCGACCTAGCACGGTCGCGGCGCCGTCGAGGTAGGCATTGATCCGCTGCTGATCCTGCGGCGTCGCATCGAAATCGGCGGAGAAGTAGATGGGCCGATCCTCCCGGCCGCCGCATCGCAACACCTGCGCAAGACCGGCCCGCGCATCCACGATGCCAGCACCATAGCCGTCGAGCATGCGGGTCGCGGTGGTTTCCCAATTGGCCGCGATCGACACCCCGTGCGCCCGAAGATCATCGGCCTCGGCCGGGGTCAGCAACTTGCCTGGCAGCGTGGGGCCACCCGGGGACAGATACCGCACCACGAAGTCGAAACCCGCCGCGCGGATCGCCGCGCCGCCCGGACGACCCCCGGCGTAGTCGAGACCGAAACGCATGTCTCACACTGTAAATCGGGCAATCAGGGATTTCGGCGGCATCGGGGAACCCGGGCGCTCAGAAGGTGGAGTTCGCCTTGACGATCCGCGCGGGGACGACGGTGCGCCGATCGGGCGCGATCAGGATCGCGCTGATCGGGATGGCCAGCGACAACATGCCGACCACGAACACCGGAACGAAGAACCCGAACAGGTCCTTGCCCGGCGGTGTCGTGCTGCTCATCGAGAGCTGGCTCTCCAGGCCGACGAGATCGGTGAAATGCAGGCCCATGACGCCGGCCGCGAACACCACCGCCGCGCCGACCAGCGCGGCCAGCGGCCGGAACGACCTGGTGAACCACAGTGCGGCAAGCGAAATCGCGACGGCGATCGCCACCGCGCCCGCCAGCATCAGCGGCTGCACCTCGGTCGAACCCTGAATGCGGATGGCGTTCAACGCCAGGAAATGCATCAGGCCGAAACCGCCGCCCATCACCAGCCCCGCAAGCACGAGCCGAGGCACGCGCAGTGTCGGGCCCGCGATCGCCAGCGCGGCCCACACGCCGAGCACCGAAACCGCTGCGGCCCCGGTCACATTCAGCACGTCGTACCGAATCAGGCTGCCCCGCACCGTGAGACCGAGCATCGACACGAACACCGGTAGCCAGACACCGACGCCACCGATGGAGATCGCCGCCGACACCTGCCACACCACCCGGAACCGGGTCGTCAGCGAGCGTGCCGACTGCCGGATACAGGTGAAACCGACGAGCGTGCCGACCACCGACACCGCGACGGACAGGCCGATGAGCCAGTACCCCATGCTGAAATAACTCAAAGGACCGCCTGTTCCTTCTCCTGCACGGCGAGCCGTTGGATGGCGTACTCGGTCACCGCGGCCAGCGACTGGCGCACCTCGTTCGCGTTGCGCGCGTCGATGTCGACGATCGGCACACCCTCGCGCACCGCGAGCGCCTCACGCAGTTCGGCGATCGGGAAACGCGGCGCGTTCGGAAAACGGTTGACCGCGACCAGGAACGGCAGATTGCGTGCCTCGAAGAAGTCGACCGCCGCGAAGCTGTCCTCCAGCCTGCGGGTGTCGATGAGCACGACGGCGCCGATCGCGCCGCGGATCAGGTCGTCCCACATGAACCAGAAGCGTCGCTGCCCCGGCGTGCCGAACAGGTAGAGCACCAGGTTGCCCGGCAGGATGATGCGGCCGAAATCCATGGCAACCGTGGTGGTTTCCTTCTCCGGCGTATCGGCGAGGTCGTCGATGCCGTCGGAGAACCTGGTGACCATGGCTTCGGTCCGCAGCGGAACGATCTCCGACACCGCGCCGACAAACGTCGTCTTGCCCGCACCGAAACCGCCGGCGACCACGATCTTCGTCGAGGCCATCCGGTTGTCGGAATCGGCCTGGCCGGGGTTGGTGTCTGGCCCGATTTTCCTATAGGGCACGGAGTCCACGCAAAGTCCTCTCCATCAAAGAACGGCGCTCATCGAAACTCGCCTCGTCGGTCAGTGTCGAATGGACACGCAGGATCCCATCGACCACGAGGTCGCCGATCATCACCCGGACCATGCCGAGCGGCCGATCCAAATGAGCGGCAATCTCGGCAACGGACAACCGGTGTGTACCCAGCCTAAGGATATCCGTGCGAACATCACCGGTCGGCCAGTCGAGATGCGCAGTGTAAGACAGGGTCTCGATGACCGCTTCCATGGGCAGGTCGACTGCGGGCTCGGTGCGCCCCGAGGTCAGGGCATACGGCCGGACGCGGGTGGTCGGTTTAGGTCCAGGTCCGAATGGATTGGACATCTCACGCTCAAACAGCGGTACGGGCGGTGGCGGAGACCACCGTGCCGACCCGGTCGACCAACAGCGCCATCTCGTAGCCGATCCGGCCGATGTCGTGCGACTTGTTGGCGAGCACGGCGATGTGTGAACCATTGCCGACGCTCATAACCAGAAGATAGCCACGCTGCATCTCGACGATCGACTGCATGACCTTGCCGCCGTCGAAGAGCGACGCGGCGCCCATCGACAGACTGGCGAGGCCTGCGGTGACCGCGGCGAGCTGCTCGGCCCGATCCGCAGGCAGGTGCGGGCTGGTCGCCTGCAACAGACCATCGGCCGAGACGAGTACCGCATGGGATACGCCGGGCACGTCCCGGGTGAAGCGGGCGACCAGCCAGTTCAGGTTCTCATCCGTGGTGTTGTTCGCCTTGGTCATGGAAGCCCTCCGTCGTTGTACTGCGCATTTGCCCGCCCGCTGCGGACCCCACTGAGATGCCTGGTCAGGTTGTTGCGGATTTCTTCGGGATCACGGGCTCCAGCTTCGTCTGCTTGGGCCAGGCCGCCGGGCACGAGCTGCGCGCCTGGCGTGCGGATGGGCAGACCACCGCTGGTGCGACCCGTCGGGGTCGGCCGGGTCGCCTCCTCGGCGGCTATCCAGCCTGCGTCCGCTGGTGAGGTCCAGGTGCCCTCGGATGTTTGCGACGTCGCGGGCTCGACCAGCCACTCCGACACCATGCGTTGATAGATCGGGGTCGGCGAGGCGCCCGCCACCGGCTGCAGCCGCGAGGAGGTGACCATCGACGGCTCGGGCGTCCGCGGCTGCGGGGCAGGCTCCGGCACGGTCGACGGTCGCCGGATCGGGAGCCCGGACCGCGAGGTGGTCCTGGCGGGTTCGCGCGAAACGCTGGGGCGGTGCAGTGGTTGGTCGCGCTGCGGTTCGGGGAACCGCTCGGGTTCGGTGGACGGCTCGGCCCACAGGTCGGTGGCGCGCTCCTCGGCGTCGTTGCCCCTGGAGGTCACCGTCGGCGGGCCGAACGGCGACCGGTCGTCGGTCGGCGAATTGATCGACCACGGCTCGGTCGGCGGCTGCGACTCGGCGTCGTCGATGGCGTCGCTGTCGCGGCCACTGTTTCGGGCCGGAACCGAGATCGCGGGCTGGCCGGGCGCCTCGGCGACCCGGATGGCAGGCCTGCGCTGCGGCAGGCCCGTATTCGACACGTCGAATCGAGGTGCGTTGTGCTGCGGCAGATTCGGGACGGGGACCAGATTGCGCGGCTGCGTGTGGTGCGACGGCGGCGCGATGATCGAGTAGTCACCGGTCCGGTGCAGCGGTGCCTGACCTTGCGGGTCGGTGGCGTCCAGCGGCGGCGAGACGAGCGCACCTGGCAGGTGCACGCTCGCGGTGATGCCCGGCTGCTGCGCCATGGTGGAGGTGCGGCGCAGGTTGGTGGTGATCGTATGCCGCTTCGCCAGCCTGCCGACGACGAAAAGACCCATGCGGCGGGCGGTTTCGACGGTCACCTCGCCACCGGAGCTCAGCCGGTCGTTGATGGCGGTCAGGTCGTCGGCCGACATGCCGAGGCCGCGGTCGATGACCTCGATCAGGTAGCCGCCGTCGACCGCGCGGGCCACCGAAACGGTGACCGGGGTGGTCGGCGGCGAGTAGCGCAGCGCGTTGTCGATCAGCTCGGCGAGCAGGTGCTCGATGTCGATCGCAGGCTCACCGGCCACGATGCCGTCGGGTACGGCGCCGATCTCGACCCGCTGGTAGTCCTCGACCTGGGAGACCGCGCTCCACAGCATGTCGGAGAGCTGGACCGGGTGCAGCGTGCCGCGGCGCAGCGCGGTGCCCGCGAGCACGAGCAGGTTGTCGCCGTTGCGGCGCATGCGGGTCGCGAGGTGGTCGAGGCGGAACAGGCTCTGCAGCCGTTCGGTGTTGTCCTCGTCGTGTTCCAGATCCTCGATCAGGGCGAGCTGCTGCTCGACGAGCGATTGGCTGCGCCGGGACAGGGTCTCGAACATGCTGCCGATCTGCAGTCGCAGTCGAGCCTGTTCGGCGGCGAGATGCAGCGAGGCCTGGTGGATGTCGTCGACCGCGCGGGCCAGCTGGCCGATCTCCTCGGTGGTCTTGACGTCGACCGGGGCGATCTCCGGGGTCGCGCCACCGGCACGCACCACCTCGATCTCCTTCGGCAGGTCGACGTGCGCGACCTGAAGGGCGTCATGGCGCAGGCGGCGAATCGGGACGACCAGCGAGCGGGCGACCGCGAGCGCGAGCGCGAGGCCGGCGAGCAGCGTGGTGACCACGATCGCGACGTCACGCAGCACCGCGCTGCGCAGCTCGGTGGTCCGGTCGGCGAGCTTGACGTCGACCGTGCCGAGCAGCGCGGTGGTGGCCTGGCGGTAGTTGTCGGTGCTGAGCTTGAGCGAATCGGTGATCGCCGGGTTGGCGCTCGGGTTGGCGGGGTTCTGGCCGAACGCGCCGATTCTGGCGTTCACCGCCTCGATCAAGGCCGGGGCGTTGGTCGCCGATTCGGGGTTCAACTGCGCGTAGATGTTGACCAGCACGATCTCGGCGCCGAGCGTGGTCAGCATCTGGCCGACCACCTGAGGGTTGGCGCCCGGACCTGCCGTGGCGACCATGATCTGTTCCTGCGTGAGCACGCGGCTGGCGTTGGCGATGAGGCCGAGCTGCAGGAAGTAGCGCTGGATGACGATCTCTTCGATCGAGGAGGACACCGAGGTCGCGGTGACGATCCGGGTGCCGACTTCGCCGACCTGTTCGCCGATGGTCAGCGGCGAGGCGGTGCGCAGCCCGTTGCGCATGGTGCGGCCGACCGCGATGGCCGCGCCGAGCTCCTTGGTGAAGCTGTCTTCGGTCTTGCCGGACCGTAGCGCGGTTTCCAGGTTCACTGCCGCCTGGTCGAACTTGGCGGCGATCGGGTCGAGATTGTCTTCGGGGCGCGCGTTGACCGCGGCGATGGCGAGTGTCTCGGTGGCTTGACCGAATACGAGCATGGGGCGCAAGATGCGGGCCTGCTCGGTGGCCGTGTCGAGCTTGGCGATCACGCCGAGCTCGTCCTTGATGCGTAAGCCGGCGAAGGTCGAGGCAAGCAGCACGGGCAGCAGTAGAACGATGCCGACCTTACGCGTGACCGACATGTTGGACAGGCTGAAATACCAGGAACGCGGTGCCTTTTCCATTCCGCTTCCGTCGCCTCCACTCCGCGCAGGGCCCTCGGGATGGCACGTGCTGTTCAACGTAGTGGGATCTAACCCGCCGAGAACCAACTAAAGGTCTTCTTTTTACCGCACGGAACATACCGCGAGGACAGGCCATCGGCAATCTGAGGGACAAGGTCGGATGGTGCCCGAATATGGCTACGCGTAACAGGTTTCACGTAGCGACACTTCCTGAGTCTACAGAACAACTGGACAAATGATCAAGATGACCCTCGGTGGCCGATAGCTGAACGGCTGCTGTCCTCCGGCGCGCTGGGCCGACCCGTCGCGGCGTGTCGGGAGGTGCCTCTCAGTTGCCTCTCAGTCGATACGGTCAAACTGGTCGCATGCGCATTCTGGTAGTCGACGACGATCGCGCCGTTCGGGAGTCCTTGCGCCGGTCGCTGACCTTCAACGGCTACTCCGTCGATCTCGCGGTCGACGGCGTCGATGCCCTCGACAAGGCAACCAGTCAGCGACCGGACGCGTTGGTGTTGGACGTCATGATGCCCCGGATGGATGGGCTCGAGGTCTGCAGGCGCTTGCGCAGCACCGGCGACGATCTTCCCATTCTCGTTTTGACAGCACGGGATTCGGTGTCGGAACGGGTTGCCGGGCTCGATGCCGGAGCCGATGATTATTTGCCGAAGCCGTTCGCATTGGAAGAATTACTCGCACGATTGCGAGCACTGTTGCGTCGCACGACCGCCGACCCCGGGGAAACTTCCGAGGCAATGGTGTTCGCCGATTTGTCGCTGGATCCGGTCACCAGAGAGGTTTCTCGCGGCGAACGTGCGATCAGCCTCACACGCACCGAGTTCTCACTACTGGAAATGCTGATGGCCAATCCGCGCCGGGTGCTCACCCGAAGCCGCATCTTAGAAGAGGTGTGGGGCTACGACTTCCCGACCTCGGGAAACGCGCTGGAGGTCTACATCGGCTATTTGCGCCGCAAGACCGAAGCCGAAGGCGAGCCACGGCTCATCCACACCGTGCGCGGTGTCGGCTATGTGCTGCGGGAGACGCCCCCGTAGGGGCATGACGATGGCACGAACAGTTCCGAAGCGACCCGTCGTCGCCGGGCTCGGGCCGCAACAGCGCCAGCCCGACCCGGCCGAAATGCGGCCGCCCATCCCGCTCACCAGGTCCGTTTCGCTGCGGTGGCGCGTGACGTTGCTCGCCGCGTCCGTCGTGGCGATCGCGGTTGCCGTGACATCGATCGCGGCCTACGCGTTGGTCGCTCGTGCGTTGTACGCGAATGTGGATACGCAACTGCGCAGCCGGGCGAATGGCGTGATCGCGAGCAATCCCTACGGGTTCAATTACCAAAACATGATGGTGGCGACGGCGTTTTACCCCGACACCGGCATCGCGTTGATCTGGCCGGACCTCAAGCCGTGGGCGCCGCCGCAGTCGACTTATCCGCCCGTCGGTCAACAAGAAGTCGATGTGGCCAATGGCGCGTTGAGTTCGTCATTGCGCACCGTCGAAGGGCAGCGCGTGCTCGCCGTGCGCTCGGATCTGGGTGCGACGCTGATCATCTCGCAGCGGCTGCAACCAACCAGGGAAGTCCTCGATCGACTCGCCTGGCTGCTGTTCGTGGTCGGTGGGTGCGGCGTCGTGCTTGCCGCCGCGGCAGGCACCGCGGTCGGTCGCACCGGCCTGCGCCCGATCGGACGGCTGACCGCGGCGACCGAGCGGATCGCGCGGACCGACGACCTGACGCCCATCCCGGTCACCGGAGACGACGAACTCGCCAGGCTGACGGACAGTTTCAACACGATGCTGCGTGCGCTCGCCGAATCGCGCGACCGGCAGCGCAGGCTGGTCGCCGACGCCGGGCACGAACTGCGCACCCCGCTCACCTCGTTGCGCACCAACACCGAGCTGCTGATGGCCTCCAGTCGTCCAGGCGCGCCGAGCATTCCGGAAGAGGACATGGCCGAGTTGCGCTCCGACGTGATGGCCCAGATCGAGGAGCTGTCCAACCTGGTCGGCGATTTGGTCGACCTCGCCCGCGAGGACGCACCCGAAACCGTCTACGAGCGCGTCGATCTCGGCGAGGTGGTCGAGCGCGCGCTGGAACGGGCCAGGCGCCGCCGCGGCTCGGTCGAGTTCGTCGCCGACATCAGGCCATGGTTCGTCTACGGCCACGAGGCAGGCCTGGAACGGGCCGTCCTCAACGTGCTCGACAACGCAGCGAAGTGGAGCCCGGCAGGCGCCAAGGTGCACGTCGTCATGAGCGAAACCGGCCGCGGCCTGCTCGAGCTGACCGTCGACGACGCAGGGCCAGGCATTCCGCCCGGCGAACGCGAGCTGGTCTTCGAGCGCTTCTACCGGACCACCGCCTCCCGCTCCATGCCCGGCTCCGGCCTCGGACTGGCGATCGTCAAGCAGGTCGTGACGAAACACGGCGGCACGATCTCCATCGAGAGTTCGGCCTCGGGCGGTGCGCGGATCCGCATCGTGCTGCCCGGCGAGGGCGGGCGGGCCGTCGGCGCTTGACCGTGCGCCGCGGGCCGGGCAGTGGTGTCCATAACAGTTGGCTGACAGGGAAAACGTCGGCGCGCGGCAGCGGGCACCTGGCCGTATCGTATGGCTGGGGGTGTGGTGGGTTGCCCAGAAGTGGGTACGCAGTCTCGGACAATTGAAAGCACGGTCTCAGTCCGCTCTCAGTAGTCGTCGGCAAGCTGGTCGGCAGACGTTGAGGAGAAACGAGGAGTCCATGACCGAGGATTCGAAGGACCGGCGGGACGAGCCGGCGAACGCCACGCCCGGCCAGGCCCAGCCGACCGAGCAGATCCCGGCTTCGGCGGCAGGCGCGCCCCACGGGGCCGACGCAGGCTATGTGCCGCCGCAGGCGCCCTATGCGCCGTACGACGCGCGGCCAGGGCTCGGCACCTACCCGCCGCCTTCGCAGACTCAACCGTTCCCCGGCCAGGAGTACGGCGCGTTCGATGCGCAGGCAGGCGCTCCGTTCGATCCGCAGGCGCCACACGGCAATCCGGCGTTCGGTGCGCACGGCCACCCGCAACCCGCCCCCTTCGGCGCGCAGCAGGCACCGGCCAAGCGCCCGATCCGCACCGGGCTCGTGCTCGGCGCGGTCGCGCTCGCACTGGTCAGCGGTGGCGTCGGCGGCGCGGTCGGCGCACTGGCGACGCACTCGGACAACGGGCGCTCGCCGATCACCAACGCACTCGAACAGCCGAAACCGAACGTCAACAACGTCTCGAACGCACCGGCAGGCTCGACCCAGGCAGTCGCGCAGAAGGTGCTGCCCAGTGTCGTGATGATCAAGGTCGCCAGTAGCCGCGCCGAGGGCGAGGGTTCCGGCGTCATCCTGTCGACCGACGGCCTCATCCTGACCAACAATCACGTTGCCGCGGGCGGCGGCCCGAACGCCAAGATGGATGTGGTGTTCTCCGACGGCAGCACCGCGCCCGCGACCATCGTCGGCGCCGACCCGGTCTCCGACCTGGCCGTCATCAAGGTCACCGGCAAGACCGGACTGACCCCGATCGAGCTGGGCACCTCGGGCAACCTGCAGATCGGCCAGCCGGTGGTGGCGATCGGTTCGCCGCTCGGCCTGGCGGGCACGGTGACCACCGGCATCGTTTCGTCGCTGAACCGCCCGGTGTCGACCAGCGGTGAGGGCCCGCGCAACCCGGCCGCCCCGCAGCCGGTGATCGACGCGATCCAGACCGACGCCGCGATCAACCCCGGCAACTCCGGCGGCGCGCTGGTCGACGGCAACGGCAAGCTCATCGGTATCAACACCGCGATCGCCAGCCTCGGCGCGGGGGAGCCGGGCGTCGGCCAGCAGAGCGGGTCGATCGGCCTCGGCTTCGCGATCCCGATCGACCAGGCTCGCCGCGTCGCCGACGAGCTGATCAAGACCGGCCACGCCACCTACGCGCAGATAGGCGTCAAGATCCAGGCGCAGGACACGGTCAACGGCGCGCGGGTGCTCGACGCCACTCCGGACGGTCCCGCCGCGAAGGCGGGCATTCCCGCAGGCGTGATCGTCACGAAACTCAACGACCGCACCATCGATACCGGCGACGCACTCGTTGCCGCGGTTCGTTCGCATCAACCAGGAGACAAGGTGAAGGTCACCTATACCGATGAGCAAGGCAACAACCCCAAGACCGTCGAGGTGACCCTCACCGGCGCCCCCGCGGACGGCGGACGGTGATGCGCGTGCTGCAGGGCGGCTGGACGCCGCTGCTCGACACGGCCGCAGAGGTTCTCGGCGCAAGCGCTACGGTGAGCACCATGGAAATCGATGCTCCGGTGGCGGGGCGTGCTCTGGTGGTGGTCGTCGATGATCGAACGGCGCATGGAGGTGTGGACTCGCTCGGCCCGCTGGTCACCGAGCTGCTGACCGAAGCGGGTTTCCTCGTGGATGCCTCGGTGTCGGTGCAGGCCGACGAGGTCGAGATCCGCAACGCGCTGAACACCGCGGTGATCGGCGGTGTCGACCTGGTCATTTCGGTCGGCGGCACCGGCATGTCCCCGCGTGACGTCACGCCGGAGGCCACCTCGCAGGTGCTCGACCGCGAGCTGCCCGGCATCAGCGAGGCGCTTCGCTCGTCCGGCCGGGTCGCCGGTTCGCTCGACGCGGGTCTCTCGCGCGGTGTCGCCGGTGTTTCCGGCAGCACGCTGGTGGTCAACCTGCCGGGCACGCGCGCCGCGGTGCGCGACGGTATGGCGACGCTCGGCCCGCTCGCCAGCAAAGTTATCGGCGAGCTTTCCGGATTGGTCGAATAATTTCGACGTCCGACGATTCCGACAACATCCCTCGTCCGGCCGCTCGCCGGGCGAGGGATGCGGCACGTCTTGCCGAAATTTTCGGGGACACCCTCCCAGACACTACGAGCGATGAGCGCGGCCACGGCGCCGAGTGCGAGTCGTCGAGCGACGATTGGTTGCGCGCACAGATTCCGCCGCATCACGGCTGAGCGCCCCATATCTACGTAGTAGCTACGTATCGAAAAGTATGGCGCCCCGTAATATACTTGTGACTGTTTCAGATCCCCGAGATTCACCTGTTATTTCATACGGCTTTGTCCCGTATTCAGCGCATGGCGCTATGGGGACTTCGTCAGCACCGGCCGGTCGGTCCCACTGTCTGCGTCAGGCAAAAATGCATGTCAAACGCTATTGGCTCGTTAACGATTGTGATCTACATCACATTGATCTTTACGAAAGCTCACGTTGCAGCGCCGTTATCTAGCGTTTAATGTTCGCCACGAGCCACCCACACTGGACTTCGAAAGGCCCGGGTACGGCACGTACGCGTCGACTCGGCGGAACCCGGCTCGGTTCCGGTCGCCAGCCAGGCCGTCGCACCGAACTTAATTGCCGGTTACACACCGGCAACAAAGGGTCGACACACTGAGCTGGGCCTGCGAGGACCACTGTCCAGCCTCGATGGTCGAGGCTGACTGTTTTAACCTGATGAGGGGAAGTATGAGCGAGAACCGCACCAACGGTCTGCGCCGTGGCGCCCGCGCCGCAGGCGTCGGCGCCGCCGCGGCCATGGCGATGGGATTGCTTTCGACCGGTGCCGCCAGCGCTGACGTTTTTGTCCCGTTGCCGGACGGACAGAAGCTCGGCCCGAACGTCACCATTACCCGCACCGGAGAGCACGCCATCGTGTCTCCGTCGCTCGCGTCCAACGGCGCGGGCCGCGTTGTCTGGGTCTCCGGCAACGCCACCGCCGATGTCGCCGTCACTCCGGAAGGCACGGTCGGTCCCTGGAACGGCCCCAAGAACGCGCCGGGCAGCAACAACTCCTCGACGCACGGTACGTCTCAGCTGAACACCGGCTACATCATCGGTTGCCAGGTCAGCATCGCCGATGACGCGATCTCCGTCGGCGTCTCCGCCAAGGTCAACCTCACGCAGGGTGGACTCGGCGGCTCCGTCGGCCTGAACCTCGGCCCCGGCGATGTCAAGTTCGTGCAGATCGAACTGAAGGACATCACCAAGGCCGGCACCTACTCCGTCGAGTACCAGGACGTCGAGATGGAGATCCAGGGGTGCGCGGGTTACGCGCAGGCGCGTGCCTACACCGTGGTCGAGATCATCGGCGACCACTACTCGAAGACCACCCTCTACGGGGCGCCGTTCAGCATTGGCTGACGTCTGTCGAATCTGTCGAACATTCCTCTCGCTGAAACGAACTCAACCCCTTAGGGACTAAACACATGATCAACCGTAAGAATGTGGCGCGCGCTGCTGGTGCTTGCGCCGCCGCAACCATCGCATTGGGCCTCTTCTCCAACGGTGCCGCGAACGCGGACACCTTCGTTGGGCTGCCTGGCGGCGAAATTGTCAAGACGCTGTCCGACGGCACCACCGTCAAGGTTCGCCTGGTCAACGAGTCGGCCAACATCAACCCGTCCATGGGCTCGACTCCGGTGCACCGCAACGCGTGGGTGTCCGGTTCGGCGCAGGTCGAGGTGTCCGGTGAAGGCGTCCTGTACGGCAAGATCCGTCCGGGCTACGTCGTCGGCTGCCAGGTCAACATCGACGGCGGTGGCGTCACCGGTGGCGTCGACGGCAGCGTCCAGTGGGACGGCAAGGATGGCGATCTCGGTGCCAGCAGCGGCGGCAACCTGACGCTGGGCCCCGGCCAGGCAGCGTCGTTCTACCTGCTCGATCGTGAGCTGGCCGACGACTTCGGCAACGAAGATCACTCGACCCAGATCACCTTCAAGGGCACCAACGGCTCGGTCACCTGGGCCGATTCGACCATCGGCCTCGGCGGCTGCGGCGGCTACGCGCAGGCGCGCGCGTTCGTCAAGGTCAAGGTCGAGACCGCCAACGTCATGTCCTACGTGACGCTGTGGGGCCAGCCCTTCAGCCTCGGCTGATCCACGCTGATCCATCGAACGGGCCCGTCACCGAGGTGGCGGGCCCGTTTTGGCGCGTCTCGCGCCGTCAAATCTCCACTCGCTGAAGCGAACTCAGACCTCTAGGAGTGGCTCCACCATGATCAACCGTCAGCAGTTGACGCGGGCGACCGGACTTGCCGCCACTGTCGCGATAAGTCTGCTCGCGATTGGCCCGGCCGAGGCCGACATCGTGATCCCGCTGCCCGGCGGCGAGATCACCAAGACGCTCGTCGACGGCACCGTGGTCACCATCAGGTTGGTCGGTGAATCGGTGGCCATCGGCCCACCCGTTGCGGCGACGCCGAATCAGCGCAGCGCGCGGGTGGCGGGCAGCGGACATGTCGAGTTTTCCGGCGACGCCCAGGGCGCGGGCGGCTCGATCTTCCCGGGGTATACCGTGGCCTGCCAGGCGGATGTCGCCATGAACGGCACCGTCGACGGCGGCGGCGAGACGATCCAGCCGAAGGTTGAACCCGCCACCGGTGGCAATTTGTCGCTCGGTCTCGGCGAGGCTATTTCGTTCTATGTCGCTGATCTCGAGCAGGCCGACTCCACCGGGAGCGCGGGGACCGAGTCGATCAACGCATTCAAGGGCAACAGCGGCGCGGTGGCTTGGGACGAGACCATCGGTCTTTCCGGCTGCGACGGGTATGTGCAGGCGCGCTCGTTCGTCAGCCTGAGCGTCGAAACCGACTCCGTCGTTACCTGGGTGACGTTGTGGGGCAAGCCATTCATCCTCGGCTGACGCCGAATATCAACTGGGGCACGAAAAACGGGCCCGTCGCTATCGCGACAGGCCCGTTTTTGTTCTGGCACAAGGGCATTCAGGATTCGTGTTTGCCGCCCGCGCTGCGCTGTCCCGCGGCGACCAGATCGCGGATCTGGATCAGCACTTCGGTATCGCTGAGTTCGGCGGCCTCCGGACTGACTCGCTTCTTCACATGGGTGGCAGGCAGGACGAGGACGAAGTACAACACGGCGGCGATGATCACGAAGTTGAGCGCCGCCGTGATGATCGGTCCGACCTGAACAAAGGTCGCGGGTTTATCGGCAACGAGCTGGAAGCCGAGCCCCAGTTCGTTGCTGCCGCCGAAGACGGCCAGGATCGGATTGATGATGCCATTGGTGAATGCGGTGACGATCGCGACGAACGCGGTGCCGATAACGACCGCAACGGCCAAATCGACGACATTTCCGCGGAACAGAAAATCCTTGAAACCCTTGAGCATTGCCGATGTCTCCTCTGCGTGTGGAGCTGAACCAGTCGTGCTCGGCGGTCGAGGCTGCCGTATGCCGATGCTAGTTGACCTTGATGTTTAAAGTTGGCGACTCGATGAGTGGCACCGAAAACAATTCAGTGAAAGACCACCGCAAGTGCGGTGCGCAGCGAGGCCGACGCGACGATCGTGGCGTGTTCGGCGTCCATCGCGACGAGCACAACGCGTTCTTTCGCGCCGCGTCCGTCGCCTGGCCCGGACACCAGGACGACGGCCGCGTCGGTCGCCAGGGTGCGGGCGGGTCGTCCGCCCTGTTCCTCGCCGCCGATCACGTCGACGCGGTCGCCGGCCCGCAGGATGTCGGCGACCGCGGTGTCGGCCAGGCGGATCGGCACGATCCGCGCATCGCGCGCGCCGGTCGCGACGGCGGCAAGCCGGGATCCGACGACGCGCAGATCGGTGAAGACCTCGCCGCCGCGCATCGCTCCGGTCACCGTCGCGCCGAGCACGGCGGCGGGGTCGTGGACGACACCGTCGGGCAGGGCGGCGGATTCACGGGGCGCGGTCCGCAGATCGTCCGCAGTGAGCACGTGCCCAGGTGGGAGATCACGTCCGGCGACGACCACCGTGGACCGCTGCGTGTCCGGATCGCCGCGCAGGAACAGAATGACCGCGAGAATCACCAATCCCGCGGCGAGCAGGCGCCGCGCCAGCAGGGCGTCGGCCCATGGCGGTCGCTGCCACCCGTCGAAGCGGGCGCCACGGCCGAGGTCGGCGAGGGATCGAGTCATGGCCGGATCCTATGGCCGTGATCGCACCCGCCTGGCCGGTAGAACGGCTAGTTGTGGATAACTTCGAGGCTGGGGATAACTCAGTGAATCAGCTGGCCACAGCGGTGCTGGTGGACGTGCTGCTGCTGGTGGACGCGCCGTTGGACGAGCTGCCGTTGGACGAGCCGGAATCCGAGCTCGACGTGGACGACGAGCCGTCGGACTTCGCTGGCTCGCTCGCGGTCGACGCGCCGCCGCGGCTGTCGGTGCGGTAGAAGCCGCTGCCCTTGAACACGATGCCGACCGAGTTGAACAGCTTGCGCAGCTTCCCGGAGCACTCCGGGCAGACAGTCAGCGACTCGTCAGAGAAGGACTGAACGATGTCGAAGCGGTTGTCACACTGGGTGCACGCATACGAGTAAGTTGGCACAGGATCCTCCGCGGGTTTCGTCATCTGGCACTCTACAGCCGACAGTGCCAACGTTGCCAATCCGCAGTTCATTCCGTGAAGTGATCTTCGCCAAGCCGTTGTAACCCGGCTCTCGGGGTCAGTGCCCAGCCCATCCGCCGGTCGTGCGGTTCCTCGGGCAACCGGTCGACGAGTTCGTCGTCGCGAACCACCGCGACCAGTCGCGCGCCCGGATCGGCGGCGGACAGCGTCCGGTCGTAGTACCCGGCACCGCGCCCGAGCCGGACGCCGCGCCGATCCACCGCGAGCGCGGGAACGAGGATCAGCCCGGCCATGGCGATCGCGCTCGTCGGCAGCGGTTCGGCAACCGGTTCGAGCAGGCCGAACCTGGCCCGGCGCAGGCTGTCTGTTCCGGTGTACTCGGCCCAGTTCAACGGGCCAGGCGGTCCGGTGACCGGGACGAGCACCCTGGCTCCCGCCGTCCGCAGCGCATCGAGCAGCTCGGTCGACCCCGGCTCACCCCGCACCGGCACGTACGCGCAGACCCACGCGCCGACGTCGAGTTGCCCGGCCGCGGCGACCAAAGCGCGGGTGTCCGCCGCGTGCTCCTCAGGGGTCTCCGCCCGCCGTCGAGCAATAATTTCGGTGCGCCATGCATGTTTCTCGCGCTCACCGGGCATCTCCATGTCGATCACCATAGGCTGACCGGAATACCGGTCGGCTCGACGCCGAGTCAGGGGCTGTGACGGATGGATAGGGTATGCGCATGACAGCAAAGGCCGGACAACCCGGCGATGCCACGCTGGTCTCGTGCTTCCGCACGGCCGTGGTGCCCGCGGCCGGGCTCGGAACACGGTTCCTGCCCGCGACCAAAACGGTCCCCAAAGAACTGCTCCCGGTGGTGGACACCCCCGGTATCGAATTGGTCGCCGCCGAGGCCGCCGACTCCGGCGCCGAGCGGCTGGTGATTGTCACCTCACCGGGCAAGGACGGCGTGGTCGCGCACTTCGTCGAGGACCTCGTGCTCGAGGGCACCCTGGCCGAGCGCGGCAAGTTCCAGCTGCTCGAGAAGGTGCGCAAGGCGCCTGGCCTGCTCGATGTCACCTCGGTGGTGCAGGAGGAACCGCTCGGCCTCGGCCACGCGGTCGCCCAGGCCGAGGCAGCACTCGACGCCGACGAGGACGCCATCGCCGTGCTGCTCCCCGACGATCTGGTGCTGCCCTCCGGTGTGCTCGACGTGATGAGCCGGGTGCGCCGCAAGCGCGGCGGCACCGTGCTGTGCGCCATCGACGTGCCGAAAGACCAGGTCAGCTCCTACGGCGTGTTCGACGTGGCGACCGTGCCCGACGCGGTGAATCCGAACGTGCTCCGAGTAAAAGGCATGGTGGAGAAGCCCGCGCTCGCCGACGCGCCGTCCACCTTCGCCGCCGCCGGTCGATACCTGTTGGACCGCGCCATTTTCGACGCGCTGCGCCGGATCGAGCCTGGCGCGGGTGGTGAACTGCAACTCACCGACGCCGTCGCGCTGCTCATTGCCGAAGGTCATCCTGTTCATGTGGTGGTCCACCGTGGGTCGCGCCACGATTTGGGCAACCCGGGCGGCTATCTTCGTGCTGCGGTCGATTTCGCTTTGGAACGTGACGAATACGGCCCTGCCCTGCGGGAGTGGCTGCAGCATCGGCTCAGTCCCGACTGGGATCCGCAGCTGACGACCTACGACTGAGGGGTCGGCAGGTAGCCACCGCCGAAGCGTCGGGTTTCGCTGATAGTGGACCGTCGGGTACGAATGATGGTTCACCGTCATGCGCGCCGAATCGATTGTGCCGACGTGAGATAACGGCGGTGAATATCGGTGGAGTGCGAAGAGATCAGGGAAGGGCTTGATGCGCTCGGTTGAGGATCAGCAGATCAAGGTGACCGCCGCGGCGGTCGCGCCTCGGCCGGTCCGGGTCGCGATTTCCGAGGCCCAGGGCCTGCTGTGTGCCGAGGATGTCGTCACTGAACGACCGCTGCCCGGATTCGATCAGGCCGCGATCGACGGCTACGCGGTGCGCAGCGTCGACGTGTCCGCCGCAGGTTCCGATATCCGCAACGAGGACGGCGACCTGGTCGATTTGGTGCTGCCCGTGGTCGGCGAGGTGATCGCCGGATCTCGGCAGCCGATCCGGCTGCAGCCGCGCCAGACCGTCCGGGTCGATACCGGTGCGCCGTTGCCGACGCTCGCGGATGCCGTGCTGCCCTTGGATTTCACCGATGGCGGCCGCGCCAAGATCAAGATCTACGAGCCGGTCCGCTCCGGTGACTATGTGCGGCGCATCGGCGACGATGTGCAGCCCGGCGATGTCGCGGTGCGTGCGGGCACCATCATCGGCGCGGCCCAGGTCGGGCTGCTCGCCGCGGTCGGCCAGGACAAGGTGCTCGTGCATCCGCGGCCGCGGCTTTCGGTGATCTCGGTCGGCGGCGAGCTCATCGACATCGACCGCACCCCCGGGCCTGGGCAGGTCTACGACGTGAACTCCTACGCCCTCGCCGCGGCCGCCAGGGACGCGGGCGCGGACGTGAACCGGGTCGGCATCGTGAGCGCGGATCCGCGGCGGCTGCGCGATGTGGTCGAGGGTCAGCTGGTGCGCTCCGAGGTCGTCGTCATCGCGGGCGCGGTGGGTGGCTGGGCTTCCGAGCAGGTCAGGGAGGCGCTGGAGGGGCTCGGCGAACTCGAAATCGCCCGCGTCGCCATGCATCCCGGCTCGGTGCAGGGTTTCGGGCGGCTCGGTCGCGACGAGGTGCCCACCTTCCTGCTGCCGTCGAACCCGGTCGGTGCGCTCGTCGTGTTCGAGGTGATGGTGCGCCCGCTGATCCGAATTGCGTTGGGGCGCAGGCATCCCATGCGCCGGATCATCATGGCGCGGACCATCACGCCGATCAGCTCGATGGCAGGGCGCAAGGGCTACCTGCGCGCGCAGTTGATGCGCGACGAGGCGACCGGCGACTATCTCGTGCAACCACTCGGCGGCGGCGCGGGCGCGTCCTCGCACCTGCTCGCGACCTTGGCCGAGGCCAACAGTTTGATCGTGCTCGACCCTGACGACACCGAGATCCGCACCGGTGACGAAGTGCGGGTCGCTTTCCTCGCCCAGCGCGGCTGAGGCGTGGAGACCATGAACGTCTTCCGGGTCACGCAGCATCCGGGATGGCCTGCGCGACTCGGACCGGTCCGCGTCGGGGCAGGCGAGGTGACGCTGCGCCCGGTGCGGTTGCGCGACGCCGCGGCGTGGAGCCGAATCCGGTTGCGGGACAGGGAACATCTCGAGCCGTGGGAGCCGACCGGGCGTGGCACCTGGGAGGCGCGCAATCACGCGTCCAATTGGCCGTCGCTGTGGTCGAGCTTGAAGGCCGAGGCGCGGCGCGGCGCCATGATTCCGCTCGTGATCGAGGTGAACGGGGCCTTCAGCGGCCAGTTGACCGTCGGCAATATCGTGCGCGGCGCGCTGCGTTCTGGGTGGATCGGTTACTGGGTGGCCAAAGATCTCGGCGGCCAAGGTGTGGCGACCGCGGCGCTGGCGCTCGGGCTCGACCACTGCTTCGGTCAGGTCGGCCTGCATCGGGTGGAGGCGACGGTGCGGCCGGAAAACCTGGCCAGCCAAGCGGTCCTGCGCAACGTCGGATTCCGTGAGGAAGGGATGCTGCGGCGCTACCTCGACGTGGACGGGGCGTGGCGTGATCACCTGCTCGTCGGCATCACTGTCGAGGAGATCATGGGCACCGTGGTCGAGCGGTTGGTGCGCGACGGACGCGCAAGCCTGCCCTGAGTTCGCCTACCCTGCGGGTAGTTGGTCCGGGCCCGTCCGGATCGCGAAGAAGTCAGCCCGCAAACATACCGCCGCAATCCCTTACGGGCGGTAAGAAACGCGGAGCGACGGGACAGTCGCCGAGGAAAGTTGTGACAGGTGTGGCAGATGTGCACGGCGCGCCTGCCGTATCTCGGCGCGTCCCGGAATTAACCTACGGACGTCGGAGGTGCGTCTTGCGCCTTCGGCAGGGAGCCTGCGAGGCGACCGGCGTCCACGCCGCAGCGACGGATGGAAGCCGGACGGACGCGGGGCGTGCTGCGCACCGCTCGCCGGCCGAATGGACCAATCCAGGCGGGGACGGAGGTGCTGACCGCGATGCCGAATTCGATCCTGTGGATCGGCCTGGTCGTGCTCTGGGTCTTCGTCCTGTTCCCGATCCTCGCCGACCGGCACCCGAGAATCCGGCGCACCACCGACGCCGCCCTCGCCACCCGCGTGCTGCACCGCGGAGACGCCAAGCGGCGCACCAAGAGTGGACCCGCCGCCGGACACGAAACCGACCCGAACTGGCGGCCACGCCGCGCACCGAGAAAGTATGCCCACAGCGATGATGCGGAGGACCGGATGACCACACCGGCCGACCCCGAAACCGAAGGTGAACTGCCCGCGATCGCCGGATCCGCGGCAACCAACCCCGAACCCGACATCGCTGACGCCGAGCTCGACGACACCGCACCCGACGACGTCGCACTCGATGACGCCGACCTCGACGACGCAGACCTCGACGAGGTCGCGGCCGAATCGGTAAGCGCTGGACCGGAAGACGACGCAGACGACGAAGACGCAGATGACGAAGCGGCTGCGAAGAACGTCGACGCGGCCGATGATGACGACGTGGGCGAAGAGCGCACCGAACCGGCCGCGGCCCGGATACCTCCCGCGCGAGCGCCCGCACGCGTCCCCATCGACGACGACCTCGACTACGACGACCTCGACGACGACTACACCGCGCTCAACGACGACTACGACGACGACCTCGACTACGTCCCGTCCCGACGCGGCCGCGGCGGCTTCGACCCCGAAGCCGACGCCATCGCCCGCGCCGCCCGCTACACCTTCCGTCAGCGCGCCGTCCTCGGCCTCGTCCTCGTCGCCCTGCTGTGCGGCGGCCTCGCCGTCGCAATAAACCCACTGTTCTGGTGGGGCACCGGCCTCGCCTGCCTCGTCGCAGTCGGCTACCTCGCCTACCTACGCAAGCAAGTGCGCATGGAAGAAGACATCCGCCGCCGCAGGGCCGCCCGCCTCAGCCGCGCCGAACAACGCGGCGAACCACGCCAAGCCCCCGCCACCCGCGCCAGCATGGACCGCGACACCGCCCGCGCCCTGCGCCGCCGCTCCGCCCTCCTCGAAGTCGACGACGAAGACCCCATGTTCGACCACCTCGACCCCTTCGACCCCGCCACCGCCCGCGCCCTCCGCGACCGCACCGGCGGCGGCGACATGCGCCGCGCCGCCGGCGCATAACCACACCCGCGTAACTCCGAAAACCCCCAGCTCAACTGGACGATTCGGAGTCTCGCAGCAACCTTTGCTACAGTGATCCAGCGCGGTTCCCCGGAACCGCACGGGGCTATAGCGCAGTTGGTAGCGCGTCTCGTTCGCATCGAGAAGGTCAGGGGTTCGATTCCCCTTAGCTCCACTTCACTCGTAGTCGGCTCATGCTCATGGAGAGCATGAGCCGTTCTCGTTTCGTCATGCTTGTGGGGGTGCAACCCCCACACCCCACCCGGCGGGCTTCGCCCCCCGGGCCTCTCCCCAGATCTGTCAGTCCTGAGGGCGCGTCCCCGGACCCCGGCTCGGCTCGCCAGTCCGAGGCCGTTCCTCCAGACCCCTCAGGTCCGTGGGAAGTACTCGCCCTCGCTACCTCATGTAGGTCCGCAAATCACCGTTTCAGCTCGTCCGGCTTCACATCTTCCACATCCAGGTACATCCGCTCGTAGAACGCCATGGTTAAGCAGACAATGGACGCTGTCGGCACTGGTTTCATACAGTCAGCGATCATGGCCTAGTCGAGTGTTCCGCCTTGTCAATGGCATTGGTAACGACAAGCCGGGCCAGTTGGTTCGGCCGTGACTAGACGATCGTCACGTTGGTGGCTCATCCGCACCTGGCTGACGGTCGCCACATCTCGGGTGGTCGTGGCTGTCGATGATGACCACACGTGGACGGTATACGGCTCGCACGTTCGGGGGCTCAAGTGTCTGCGGCCTCGTCGATGTTCAGGAAATTAGCCATCTCCGTACGGAACGGAATTGGGGTATTATCCGAACATGCCTGCTACGCGGACTGAACCACCACGGAACGAGAGGGAGGCGATCGCCGTTGCCGCAGCCGCCATAAGGGAGCGAATACCACCAACGTGGGATCTCGGGGTCGCAGAACCACCCTCCGGCCCGGAAGGCAAGGGTTATGACGCGGAAATCAGGCTCTATGCGCCGAACGGGCTCGTTATCGTTCTCCTCGTCGAGGCCAAGAATGTCTTCCGCGCCCAAGATGTCGACCGGCTACACAAAAACCTCGCCGCCGCCACCTCCCGGCAACCAGGCAGCATCGGTGTGCTGGTCGCACGCCACCTGTCCGCCTCCACGCGGCAACGCCTCCAGCAGGCAGGGATCTCCTACGTAGACGCGACCGGCAACATGCTGGTGCGTGCCGACTGGGCGGCTCTGTTCCTGTCCGCAATCGGTGCGGACCCCGACCCTTGGCGTGGCCCGGGACGTCCACGCGGCACTCTCAAGGGGGAACCAGCAGCGAAGGTCGTTCGTGCGCTGCTCGACTTCCAAGGGCCGTGGAAAATCCGTCACCTAGTCGACGCCGCAGAAGTCGCAACCGGCTCGGCCTATCGAGTGCTGGACTTCCTCGAACGTGAAGCGCTGATCATCCGTGAGCCGCGCGGTGTCGCGATGGTTCCGGACTGGGTCGCGCTGCTACGCCGTTGGAGCGAGGACTACCAGTTCCTGCAGACGAACACGATCACGAGATGGATTGCGCCGCGCGGTCTGCCGGCGTTTCTCGATGTCGTCCGCAGTTCCGAAGTCTCCGATTACGCTGCGACCGGTTCGATCGCGGCCGCGGCATGGGAGTCCTACGCCCCGCCGCGCTCAGCGATGATCTACGCCCACGCCCCCGAAAAAGCCGCCGAGGCTTGGGGATTACGTGCTACCGACACCGGTGCCAATGTGCTGATCGCTGTGCCTGCATATCCTGTCCTCCTCGCCCGAAGCAGGGAAGCTCTCCACGACCTGCGGATCGCAGCGCCGACCCAGGTCGCCGTCGACCTGTTGACCGGGCCAGGCCGGGCACCTTCGGAAGCAACAGAACTACTCAATTGGATGGAGAAGAATGAACAATCCTGGCGTCGTGTCTGACAGCCCGTTCGACCTGCTCGTCCGGACGCGCTCCGTGCTACTCGATGCTCTCGAAGCTCTGGCCGAGCACAGGCGTTCAGTAATAGTTATCGGCGCCCAAGCGGTCTACTTGCACACCGGTGGAGTCCAAGTCGCCATTGCCGAATCAACCAAAGATAGCGACGTTGCGCTCGACACCCGCAACCTCGGACCGGAACCCACGATCAACGAGGCCATGGAGAAGGCCAACTTCATTCCCAACCCATTGCAGCCGCAGCCCGGCGCATGGATGAGCCCGGACGGAATTCCGGTCGACATCATGGTCCCCGAAGCCCTTGCTGGGAAGAAGAGCCGTCGTTGCGTGCATAAGCCACCACACGACAAGATGGCGATGCGGCGAGCTCGCGGTCTTGAAGCAGCCGTAGTCGACTACAGCGAAGTCGTTGTCCAATCGCTTGTGGAGGGGGACAACCGGGCCATTACTGCCAATGTCGCTGGACCTGCGGCGTTGCTCGTGGCCAAGTGCCACAAGATCGCCGAGCGCATCAACGATCCGAAACCTGATCGCCTGAAAGACAAAGACGCGCACGACATTTACCGAATCCTAGTGAAGTTCCAGACCGCAGAACTGGCCGCCTCCTTCACAAGCCTGCTCGTCGACGAGGTTAGTGCCGAGGTCACCAACGAGGCGGTCGACCATCTCCACGCGTTCTTCGCGGCTGGGCCCGACGTTATCGGCTCCCACATGGCCGGCCGCGCAGAGGAAGGAGTTGGGGAGCCCGAGCAGGTCGCAACCGCAATCAGCATCCTCGCTTCGGACCTGGTCGAGGCTATTCGGGCAACGAGTTGATCAGGCACGCGTCGACCTTGCACCGGTGATCGTGCTGGGAGGCCGGACCGCTCAGCTCGTACTAACGTTCCGAATTGGTTGACCGGTGCCTGCGGTGTCCTGGCCTGTTGGATCTGTTGCTTGAGGCCGAGAAGGTGAGAAGGCACGTTCGGTTCGGATAGTTTCCCGCAAGGCCCACTTCACTCGTAGACGGCTCATGCTCATGAAAAGCATTGAGCCGTACTCGTTTTCATCGTGTTTATGGGGCGAAGACGCCACGTCCCGCCTGGCGGGGCTTCGTACCAGGGACCTTTCCTGGTGCACTGTCTTTTGGATCGTGCACGCTCAATTGCTATCCGTGCAGCTTTAGCCTTGCGCCCCTTCTCGATTCACCAGCCCCGATGCCGCGCCCCAGAACCCCTCCCAGGTCCGCCAGCCCGATGCCGTGTCCTCGGACGACGTCTCATGTACCTGGTGTAGCTAACGACACCAGGCACAGGTTCCCTGCTGCCGCTATGTGCCGTTCGTGTTTATCTGCGCCTCTGGGCCATGCTGAACCACGCCCTTTCGTGTACGCGATCAGCTGCTACTTCGGCGCAGCCACTGTCAAGCCGTGCTCCTCCGCCGCGGTGGCGAGACGCTTGTCGTAGGTAACGAAATACGTTAGTGCGGCGCCCAATTCGAGGGCGGCGGCCAAGTGGAGCGCATCCAAGGTGCGCAGCCTGGCACCGGGGGCCAGTTTCCCCGCTTTGTCGAGAACTTCCGCGGTCAGCGCAATATGCGCGCAGCGGTTCAACCAAACGGTGGCGCGCTCGTGCGACTCTTGATTGGCGCCAGCTGCATGCAGACCACGGCGCAGCTCGGTCCGAGTCAAGTGAGCGGTGATCTGGCGGGAGGACGCCTGGCTAGCGAGCCAGTTTTGCAGCGCCTCGGAATCTGCCTCCTGCTTGAAAAGCTTGATGGCCGCGCAAGTATCCATGTACAGGAAGTTCACCATGTCTCCTCGTCGCGAAGAGACAAGACTGCCTCGCTCCCCGTATATCCGTCAGGAGACGGTGGCTCTAGCGGCATGTCGGCGGCTTCTGCCGCTGTTGGTAGATCCTGCAGTGCGGCCTGATCGAGTACTCCGGCGGAAATTGCACGGGCGACGGCTTGCTCGGCGTCGTCCGGGGAAGCGCTCCAGTCTATGGTTTTAATGTCGGTAGCCGCCTCGTAGAAGGCGTCCGCGAGCGCCATGATTACAGCGCTAATGCCAGGTCCATCGCTGAAGAAGTAGTCGGCCATGGTGTTGTGGGCTTCTTGGTTGGCGACGACCGCCTCAGTGACCGCCGCTTGGAAGTCCTGCGATTCCATGAACTGCTTCTTCGAGTTCACCTTGGTCTGGTTGACCAGGTCCGGGTAGGCGAGCAGCCGCCGCACCAGTCCCTGCACGAACTCACGGACCTGAGATGCCGAGAACGACTCGGCACCGAAGAGGTCGTTCATTTTGTCGATGACGACCTGCAGTGCAACGTATTTCGGCTCCTTCCGGCTGCCGGTGCCCGCGGCGCCGATACCCTTGAGCTCGCCGTCACCAGTAAGCGAGATGTCGACCGGGGCCCTCTTGTCGTGCTTGACCCCGACCAGGACTACGTCGGAGAGGTCGACCTCCGCGGCCCAGGAGGAGTCTGCGATGACCTTCTCGAGGAGCCGCAGGAAGATCGACAACATCTCCAGGTACGGGTCGCCGTAGTCGAGGATCTGGCTCATGAAGTCATAGAGCCGGACGTAGGTGGAGACGTCCTTGCGGAACAGGTCGAGGGTATTCAGGGCAACTTTGTCGTCTGCCTCGATCGCCGACGCGTAGCGGCGGGCGAAGTCGTTCTTGGCCGGGCTGATCGCGGCCGAGAGTGCGTTGTTGCCTTTCCGTCTGACCCACAGTTCGGCGACTTCGCGGACCTGCTCTGACGTGTAGATCCCGGCCTGATCGAGCTTGGTGGCGAGGTGGACGACGACGTACGGGTCGGTCTCGGTCTCCAGGGTGGCATTGGTGAAGTACGGCTCAAATGCAGCCCGGATGTCCTCAGGTTTGTTCACGAAGTCGATGACGAACGTCTTGCGCTTCTGCTCCCCGCCCGCAGTGCGATGGGTGCGGTTGAGCCGGGAAAGCGTCTGCACGGCAGTGACTCCGGAAAGCTTCTTGTCGACGTACATCGCTGAGAGCAGTGGCTGGTCAAACCCTGTCTGGAACTTGTTGGCGACCAGCATAATCTTGTAGGTAGTGCCCTTAAAAGCGGCGGCCAGGTCCGAGCCGGCGCCAGGGTTCAGGTTGGCCTCGGTGAACTCGTCGTCCTTGCTTGGCTGCGGCCCCCAGTCCGAAGCCCACTCCTCGTCCTCAGCCATAGTCACTGAGCCGGAGAAGGCAACCAGGGTGCGGTAGTTGTACGAGGCGTCCATAGCGGCCCGCTTGGCGATGTAGGCGTCGATCGCTTTCTTGTACTTCACGGCGGCTTTGCGTGAGTCGGTGACGACCATCGCCTTCGCCTTGCCCTCCAGCAGGCGGGCAACGTTGATGTGGAAGTGCTCAACGATGATCTGCACTTTCTGGCTGATGTTGGTCGGGTGCAGTTTCACCCACCGCATCAGCCCCTTACGCGCTGCGGCCTCGTCCACTTCGCCACCGTCGCCACTCTTGACCTTGTTGGCGATCTTCAGCGCGGTGTCATAGGTCTGGTAGCCCTTGAGCACATCGAGGATGTAGCCCTCCTCGATCGCCTGTCGCATCGAGTAGAGGTGGAACTCGACTGGCTTCCCGTCGGGACCCTTGCGGCCGAAGAGCTCCAGTGTCTTGTTCTTCGGCGTCGCGGTGAACGCGAAGTAGGAGATGTTCTCCGACTCGGCCCGCTCGGTCATCTCCGAGGCCAGGATCGCCTCGACGTCGACCCCACCGCCGTCCTCGATCTCCTTGACCTCTTCCACGGTCAGCACAGCCTTGAGCTTGGAGGAGGCCTGGCCGGACTGCGAGGAGTGCGCCTCGTCCGCGATCACCGCGAACCGCCGACCCTTCAGTGAGGAGTCGGCCCGGATCTCGTCGAGGGCGAACGGGAAGGTCTGGACCGTCACCGCGATGATCAGCTCCCCGTTCCTCAAAGCGGTTGCCAACAGCCCGGATTTCGACTTCGCCCCTGCCTTGCGGACGTCCTCCGGGCTGATCGTGGCAACGATCTTCCCTGACCCGTCGATCTGCCGGATCGCCTCCTGGAGCTGCCCATCGAGCACAGTGCGGTCCACGACCACGATCACCGAGTCGAAGACCTTCTCGTCGTTCACGTGCAGCCGCGCTAGTCGGTGCGCGGTCCAGGCGATGGTGTTCGTCTTTCCTGAACCTGCCGAGTGCTCGATCAGGTAGCGATGCCCTACCCCCTCCTCGCGCACTGCGGAAACGATGTTCGTCACGGCTTCCCACTGATGGAACCGGGGGAACAGCATGCTCGTGCATCGCACCGACGTCCCGGTCGCGACGTCCCACTCCTCCTTGGTCTCCACGATCATGAGCCGACCGATGATATTGAGCCAGGCGTCCTTCTCCCAGACCCGCTCCCACAGGTACGCCGTAGCCGATTGCGCACCCTCGGCCGGCGGGTTCCCCGCGCCACGGTCGCGGCCCGTGTTGAACGGCAGGAAGCGTGTCTTCTCGCCTTCGAGCCGGGTGGTCATCGCAGCAAGGTCGTTGGAGACCGCGAAGTGGACCAGCGCTCGGTGCCCAAATGACAGCAGCGGCTCAGGCCGTCCGTTGGTCAACGGATGCCGCTTCTTGCGGTACTGGTCGATCGCTTCATTGAGCGACTGAGTGAAGTCGGTCTTCAACTCGACGGTGGCCACCGGGAGCCCATTCACGAAGAAGACCAAATCGATGCTGCGCCGGTCAGCGGTGGAGAAATGCACCTGCCGCATCACCCGCACCCGCATCGCCGCGTACTGCTCGTTGGTCGTCGCGTTCAGACTGGTCTCGGGACGGAACTGCGCCATCTTCAACCGGCCACCGCCGATGTACTGCACCCCGTTGCGCAGGATATTTAGCGTTCCGCCCCCATGATCCAGGGGTTTGTCGAGAGCCGCGACCAGCACGTCGAGGAACTTTGCCTGTGAGCCTGCGGCTTTCAAAGCCTTCTCGAACGCCACCTGCTGGGTCTCTGTCAACCAGGCGAACAGATCGTCAGGAAACAGCGCCCGCACTCGGTCGTAGCCGGTGTCGTCCACCGAGTACCGCCACCCGTGGGCACACAAGTGTTCGCAGATCTCGGACTCGAAGACGACCTCGTTGTGGTCGTCCATCACACCATCTCCCGTACGTCGATCTGGCCCGTCACGGCAGCGGTAACGAGTGCTGTCCGGCGCTCTCGGGAGAGCTCGATGAACCGCTCGGTCTCTTTGATCAGAGCATCGATTTCCGCGGTCTGACGATCGAGCGTTGCGGCCACGAGCGCCTGCTCATGCGGATCCACGAAAGGAACACGCATGGCACGGAGCTTCTCGGCTGTCAGGTGCGGAATCGTTGACCTATTGCACACAATGTCAATCACGCCGATGTCCCGGTATGTCCGAAGGACATACCCCAGCCAAGCAGACGACCAACTGCTGAGCGGACGGACTCGGTTGACGGTCTTCTGAAAGGACCACTCAGGCATGTCCTCGCGAAGCAGCACGTTCGTCCCGACGGCTCCGCCCTCAACTACGAGCAAGTCGCCCTTGAGCAGGTTGAGGTTCGCTGCCTCTGCCTCTGAGTAGGGCATCTCTTTCACGTAATCGAGCTTCAGCCCGGTGTCCTGGATGTTCCCGGCTCTGACGTAGGGGAGCATCCGATCTTCGCCACGAATCGCTTTGCCAGCGTCCAACATCTTCCCGAGTGTCACCGAGAAGTGGTGCCCAATCGCGGTGAACGCTACTTCAGGAGTTGGCGAGAAGGGGTTCGCCGATCCGAGAACCGCCACTCGGACCAGATCCTGCCGCCGCTCGCGGAGCATCTCGATCAGGCGTTGCTGCTCCTCAAGGAGATCGTTGATGCGGGCCGTCTCGCGATCGAGGTAGTCGGCGATGGCGCGTTGCTCCTCTGGAGGCGGCAGCGGCATCGGAATCCTGGCCAGCTTCTCCGCAGTGAGGTGCGGCATCGAGACAACGTTCGAGTAGGCGCGAATGAAGCCGCTGGCGCGCAGCGCGATCAGATAGAACGCCAGGAACCGGCCGTCGAAATCGCCAATTGGTCGAAGTCGGTTGATCGAGTTCTGGAATCCCCAGTCTGGGAGATCCTTGTCGACATACGCGGCACGGCCGAAGCCGCCTTGGCCGCCTTCGACGACGACAACGTCGCCTGCTCGGATGCTCAACTGCTCCAGCTCGGTTTTGCTGAACCACATTTCGTTCACGTCCTCGAGGGCCAGCACACCGTCGGGCTGCACGTTCGCGGCACGCATATACGGGGCGCGCGCGTCACTGCCGGAGTCCTTGCTCTGCAGCATTTTGCCGAGCGTGACGGTCGCAGCGTTCTTAACCTGGCCCGCTAGCCACCCTTCCGGCAAGGCGACCCAAAGCGGTCCCGTCACAGTTCCACCTCGCGCAGCAAGTCGAGAATCTTGGCGACCTGCTTCTCCAGGTCGGCGTCGATCTCGGTGAGGGGGCGTGGCGGGACGTGTTTGTAGAAGTGGCGGGTGAAGGGGATCTCGTAGCTGGTCTTGACCTTGGCCCAGTCAATCCAGGCGTCGGGGACGTGCGGCTTCACCTCAGCATCGAAGTACGCCCGGATGACCTCGAATCTACCGGCCACGCCGGCGCTTGAGCCGCCGTATGTGAACGGGACGTTCTCGGTGTCACGCTTCTTCGGATCCGACTTGGGTTTGCCCTTGCGGTCCACGACCGGCTGGCCGGACTCGTCGAGGAGGGGGCGCTCGACGGTGATGGTCCAGTAGCCGAACTCGTCGTTCTGCAGCACCCTGGAGTATTCCGGGTCGGCGTCGGTGAAGTCGGCGTACAACTTCACCACCGCGGCACGGTCCGCCTCGCTGAGCTCACGGTTTTTGGCGCCGAGGTTCTTACGCATCTTGGTCCAGAACGACGAACCGTCGATGAGCTGGACCGCGCCCTTCCGCTCGGGGTGTTTGGTGTTGTCGAGGATCCAGATGTAGGTAGCGATGCCGGTGTTGAAGAACATGTTGGTTGGCAGAGCGACGATGGCATCGACCAGGTCGTTTTCCAGCAGCCACTTGCGGATATTGGAGGGGCCGGACTCGGCGGCACCGGTGAAGAGCGGTGACCCGTTCATGACGATCCCGATCCGACCGCCGCCATCCTCGGGGGCGCGCATCTTGTGAGCCAAGTGGAGCAGGAAGAGCATCTGCCCGTCCGAGGTTGCCGGGAGGCCAGGGGCGAACCGGCCGTAGGGACCAGCTTCGTCGCGCTCTTTTGTGACCGCCTTGGCGTACTGCTTCCAGTCGACACCGTATGGCGGATTGGACATGCAGAAGTCGAACTGGCGGCCCTTGAACGCATCATCGGTGAGTGTGTTGCCGAAGGCGATGTTGGTCGCGTCGTGGCCCTTGGCCAACAAGTCGGACTTGCAGATCGCGTACGACTGCGGGTTGTACTCCTGGCCGTAGAGGCTCAGCTTCGCGTCGGGGTTCTGCTCGAGCAGGTGCTCCTCGGCCAGTGCGAGCATGCCGCCGGTGCCTGCGGTGGGATCGTACAGCGTGCGGACGATGCCGGCCTCGGTCAGGTCGGCGTCCTTCTCGGCGAAGAGCAGATCAACTAGCAGACGGATCGCGTCCCGCGGGGTGTAGTGGTCGCCGGAGGTCTCGTTCGCGGCCTCGTTGAACTTGCGGATGATGTACTCGAACGCATCTCCCATGTCGGCGTTGGAGACGGCTTCTGGATGCAGGTCGATGGCCTTGAAGGACGTGATGACCTCGCGCAGGAGCTCCGCCTTCTCCAGGGCAAGGATCTCCTTCTTGAAGTCGAAGTACTCGAACACGTCGACATCGGGCGAGAACCGGTCGATGTAGTCGGCCAGGTTGTCCGCCAGCCCATCGGCGTCTTTGAGGAGGTTGGCGAACGAGTAGTTCGATGTGTTGTAGAACGGCCGCCCAGTTGCCTTCTTGACCTCGATCTTGAGCCGGTTGGGGTTGTCATACTTCGCCGCCAGCTTGCGCACTGCCTCCTGGTCGGGCTCTAGGATGCAGTCGAGGCGGCGCAGGATCGTAAGCGGGAGGATCACGTTGCCGTACTGGTTGGGGCGGTAGGGACCCCGAAGCTGGTCGGCGATCGACCAGATGAAACTACCGAGGCTGCTCACAAGGCTCCTTTACGAGGCTCACTCGACGATGAATGTTGGACGCCCACCGCGAGCCCGTGCGCGCCGTCCGAACAGGCGGCGCACGGCCTGCAGCAGCCGGTGCGACACAAGAACATCATCGCGCATCACGACACCCTGCAGCAGCGACCGGCCCAGAGAATCCGTCGCGGTCGGCGTCTTCGCCTTGCCAGCGAGGAATCCATCCGGGGGAGGAGCTTGGAGCCGCGTCAGGTGCTCGTGAAAGCCACTGAATCCTCTACCGGACTTGATGTTTGGGAGAGATGCGCTGCATTGAGCCTCTCGTGAACTGCGTCGTTGGCGAAGCGCGTTCAGTCTGGTCCCTACCTGTGATGGTTTACATACACCGCGATGCTTGGCGGGCCTTCTCACTGGCGAGAACAGGTGTGTGAGTCGGTCATAATCAGCCCAATAGCAATGATCTGGCAATTTGGGAGGTGAGCGGCCCAGTAGCGACGACCCCGCGAGCTAGACAACCAACCTCCCTCGGAACCGCCGATCGCATGTCCTGCCAACGTCCCCTTGAAACATGAACACCTCGCACTCAGCCCATCACCGATAGGCACGCCTGAGAACTGATAACCCCGATTGAATGCCGTCATCGATTTAGCGGTATTCGACCCTCTATAGCCGATCTCGGCATTCACCGACGAGTGACGTCGGAATTCACTGGCACGGCCACGCAGGCTTAAGCCATGACGTCGATCTGCGATGCAGTTCAGCGAAATTAAATGCTGTGCGAACTAATCGCGCGCATTCATTGTGAGCGAAGGCGTCGCCACCTGCCCTCATGGGTTTTCTGATGCCCCCAAGTCTCCGGTAAGTCGAGGCGTTTGTTGTTGTAGTTTAAAGATTGACAACGTCGCTCGACGGCGTATATTCAGGACCGTCCTCGGCGATGAATGTGCGTCGGCAAGCTCGAGGGCGAATAAAGATCCGGGAAGGAACTGATCATGATCAACATAACCTCCACTAAGACAAGGAAAGTCATTGTCTCGGCGGTCGTGGCCCTAGCCGCCATCGGCGCCCTAGGATTCAGCGGGACCGCAAATTCCACCACTCAGCAACAGCCCGTCGGCAATTTCTCCGGTGGCCTTTACGCCGGCTGTTGTTGACGGAGTCGCTGGCCAGCGGCGCGGCCGCTGGCCAGCGGCCATCCGCTTCTGCTAGATGACCTGAAAGCGCGAAATTTGGATTGGGGTATCGGCGATGATGTGGTCTGTCGTCGACGCATTGCGGAATGCTGTAATTCGGCCATTTCGGATGATACTCAGCACGGACATCGATGTCGGTGTCTTCTTCTACCCTTTTCTACTGGTCGCCATGATATGGGCATTCCGGCGTCAACCGCGGGAAGAGAGCCTGATCAGCTATGTGACTTTCCAGCGTGCACTGCGCGGCCGGTCGGGAAGTCTGGATATCAGATTCTATTTCATCAACATCATTTTGATGACCTTTCTGTATACCTACAGCGATCCCTGGTACCGGCAGGTTCCCCATGCGGTGGAATCGGGCTGGGCGTGGCTGCTCCAGGAACCTCGTCTATACCTGCTCAACGGCGGATTTCTCGCCAGTACGATCGTGACCGTCCTCGTCTTCATGGCCGCCGATCTCTCCTTTTTCCTTTTCCATATGCTGATGCATCGGGTGTCGTGGTTGTGGGAGTTCCACAAGATCCATCATTCGGCAACCGAGTTGAATCCACTGACGAGTTTCCGAGCCCACCCGGTGCAGCTTTACCTGACCACCACCGCCGGGGTCGTCTTCTCGGGCGTTGTCCTCGGCAGCGCCGGGTACTTCTCTTCGGGCACGGTACGGGTGCTGTCCTGGCTGGGCTCCAATGTCCTGGCCATAGGTAGCGGAGCATTCCTGCTCGCTGCGCTCCGACACTCCCACGTGTGGATACATTTCGGTCCCCGGCTCAACCGAATCCTCTACAGCCCGGCCCATCATCAGATACACCACAGCGGCGACAGCGCCGACTACAACGCGAACTACGGCGGCCTGCTCGCGCTGTGGGACTGGATGGCGGGAACTCTCATCGTTCCCGGAGCCGAACGCCCGATCTACTACGGGCTGGGCAGCACCGAACAGAACAACCAGTACACCAGCATCGCAATGCTCTACACGCGGCCGTTCGTCAATCTGTGGCACAAGGTCCGCAACTAGATTTCAACGGTGCCCGAGTTCCCGGCCGGGTGATCACTGCGATCGGGTTGGGCGAGGGCGGCGAGGGTTTCTGCGATTGCCTGGTAGGCGTTGTTTGCTGCTGTGAGGACTTGTTGCTGGCGGGGTTCGTCGACTACCGCGTCGTTCATGCGGTGGGCGAATGCGGTCCATCGTTGACGGTCGCCGCAGCTGTAGTAGGCGACGCCGTGGTCTTGGGTCAGCCCGAATGCGGCACGGATGTGTGCGGTCAGCTGCATGGCACCCATGGTGGAGCCTTCCATTACGTAGAGGAAGCCGAGGGATGAGACCGGGTCGGTGGCCGCGTGACGGTTGATGGCTGTGGCGAATCGCTGTGCGGCGCGGATTGCCGGGGTGGGCATGCTGCCGACGGGCAGGGTGTCGAAGAATTCGAGATCCTGGTCCAGCAGTGGGACTTTGGCCAGGTCGGGTTGCCAGACTGCAGTGACGGTCGGGTCGGCCGAGCGTGCGAGGACGGCCTCCAGGGCGTCGAGGATGATCCGGTAGGCGATCAGCTGTCCCACGTACGTGCTCAATGGCATTGTGCGGCTGAGGAGTTCGATGCTGAACGGGGTCGTCTCCAGCGTGGTGTGCCAGGTGCTGGTTTCGGCACGGAGCCGTTGCATGATCATGGTTGCGGTCCTAGCCGACGTGCTTGGCGCGCACCGCGTCGTACAGCTTTTCCATCACGTGGCCTTTGCGGTCGATCGTCAGATCGAAATAGGCTGCGCTGCCTGGCGTTCGGCACAGCTCGTGTATTCGGTTCTTGGCTTGTTCTTTGAGCTCGACGGCTTGCCCGGCGAGTCGGACGAGCGTCGCGTCGAGTCGAGGGTGGCCGAGCGCGAACATCTTCAATCGGTCGCCGACGAGGTCGGCGGCTATCGGCCCTGAGCCGAGTAGTTCGAGGCACACGCGGTTCGTGAGCCCGTCGAAGTCCTCGTGGGTATTGGCTCCGCCGAACTCTGGGACGAAATCGGTGAGGTCGTTGAAGATCTGGCTCGCCAAACCCAATTGCTGCATCGCGTCGTCCAGCACGGTCAGCTCGTCGTCGGGCACTCGCAGGGCAGTTGCCGCCGCGTGCAGAGGCATGCGGAACAGTGTCGCGGTTTTCAACGTGGCCACCGATTCCCAGAACGTCACGCGGTCGTGCTCGTCCGCCGCGAGCAGGTCGCGCCGAATCTCGGCGAGCCGGGTGGACATATCCAGTGCCTGACCGATGAAGCCGTTCTCCACGGTCTGCACGAGATACTGCACGACGGCTGGTGATTCGGCGTGGCGCAGGGCGGCGAGCACCATCCAGGCGCCGGTGTTGAGGGCGAGCGGCACACCGTGGGTGGTGTGCAGCGCAGGCTCGCCGTAGCGCACCGCGCTGCTGTCCTCGATGTCGTCGAGGACGACCGCTGCCTTCAGCAGCATCCGGACCGCGACCGCCACCCGGCGGATGGTCGGCAGGTCGGTGGCCGCCTCGCCGGTGTTGGTGAAGCCACGATAGTTACGGAAGACCCAGTAGACGAGCGAGGGGCGGAAGCCGGGACCCCCGCCCTGGCGCAGCGCTTCCTGTCCCACCTTCGAGCCGAGCGCGTCGAGCACCGGGTCGTGAAATGCCCGGCGCACTGCGGTGTCCAGCTCGCCAGGTCCGGCGACCGAGCCGACCAGTCGAGCGGCGGTGACCGTGAGTTCGGCCAGGAAGACTCTCAGGTCTGCTTCCAGCAATTCCGCGTCGCCGCGCACGATATCCAGTACCTGCGCGCCATTTTCGACGGCTGTCATGGTGGCCTCCTACGATCTGGCCAGCTCTGGGATGACGGACGCATCCTGCCGACCCCGGGGCGGCAAAGGTGGGGGTCGCTCACCGGGTCGAAGTCTATTGACGTGACATTGAACACCGACTCCCCACACGTGGGGAGTCAGCGCGCCACGGTGCGCAGGTGCAGGGTACGCGGGGCGAGCACGAATCTGGGCGCGGCCCGAACTCGTTCACCGGCAACCGATTCGAAGCGCCAGCGGGTCGTCAGTGTCGCCAGGGCGAGCGTCACCTCGGCGGTGGCGAAGCTGTCCCCGATACACCGGCGGGCGCCGGCGCCGAATGGGACGAGTGCGCCGCGGGGCAGCCGTTCGCCGTGCCGATCCGGGTCGAAACGCTCGGGATCCGCATGGCGGTCGTCGCGATGATGGATGAGGTAGGGGCTGCAGACGACCGTACTGCCCGCTGGCATACGGTGCCCGCCGAGTTCGGTGTCGGACGTGGTCACGCGGGTGAGAAACCACAGCGGCGGATACAGCCGCAGGGTCTCCGCGACGACCCGGCCGGTCAGCTCGAGCGCGGGCAGATCGGCGAAGGTGGCGGGGCGATCGGCGAGTGCCGTGTCGACCTCGCGGCATACCCGCTCGGCGACATCGGGATGCTCCGCGAGTAGATGCAGCGCCCATGTCAGCGTCACTGCGGTGGTATCGACGGCGGCGATGAAGAAGGTGACCACCTGGTCGCTGATTTCGGCCGGGGTCATCGCCCGGCCGTCCTCGTCGCGAGCCGCTGTCAAGACGGACAGGATAGTGCCGCGGCCGGCCTCGTCGGTGATGTCTGAACCCAGATCCCGCAGGCGGGCAACAGCTTTCGTGTGCCGACGCCGGCCGGGTGTCGGCAGGCGGTCCAGCGGCCGCGGGATGAGGATGCGCCGGTATGCCCCGGACATGAAGACATCGAGGTCGTGAGCGATTTGGGTGAGGCGATCGGCGGGTAGTTCGGTCGCAAACATTGATGCGCAGGTAACTCGCGTGGTGAGTGCGTACATGGACGCCACCGCGTCGATGATCCGACCGTGCTGCCAGTGTCGGGTCACTGCCCCGACCTGGGTCGCCACCGCGTCCGCGTAACCGGCCACCTGGTCTCGGCCGAAGGCAGGCTGGAGCTGCCGGCGCTGGCTGCGGTGGTCCGCGTGACGGCAGGTGACCAGTCCGTTTCCGGACACCTCCCTGGCTCGCTCGGCGAGCACGCCGCCTTTGTCATATGTTTGACCGTCGACGAGGACCTGCCTGGTCAGCTCCGGATCACAGACCACGAAGGCCCGCCATCGGCCGATTCCGATCGGCACCACATCGCCTCGCGCAGGCAGTTCGGTCAACGCCGCCAACGGATCTCGGATCAACCGGACTGCTTCGGCCAACGTGCCCACAGTGCCACGCTCAATTCCTGTAGAACCTGCCGAGTGCCGATCAGGCGGTGTGGCCTCGAGCAGTTTCCCAGCAAACATGATGTGTCATGCGGGATCGTACAGTTGACTACGGTATTTCACCACCGTCGCGACAGCGGGTGCGATCACCGCGGTGGCAGTTCTCGCCGCTGGGAGTGCGGAGAATTCGCCGTCCCGACTCGGTGGCGACAATCGGTCATGCTGTTCACCGCTGAGCCGTACACCGATAACTGTCGCCGCATTCTGGAGCGGGGGACGCACTGTGCTGTCGTCATGTCGCCGTTCAACAGCTACTACAAACCGCGTCTGATCAGATCGCTCACCCGGTGGGCGTTGACCACCTTCGGATCGTCGGACTTCGTGGTGCCCGGAATCGAGGCCGCCGACACGCTGGTCGCACGCGGGTGGACGCGGGAACGCGCGCTCCGCCGGGCCGCGATCGCCGTCGGAAAGCTCCGGGCGCCAACTCGATCGGCGCTGCTGGAAGCCGGTGTTGCCGACCCGGATGACCGACTGCACAGCTGGACACAGTTGGCAGGCCATCCGCCGTACCAGCGACTACGCGCGTTGGTTACTCACCAATACGACGTCGATCCGTGCATGCGCCGCGCGATCAGGCAGCTTTCCGCGCGGGCCATCGGCGCGGATGCCACGGACCCAAGGATCGATACCTGCGTCGAGTACGCCCTTGCCGAGATTCCCTTCATGCTGGACTGTCCGTCCATTTTCGGCGTCGAGTCATCCACTCTCGTGTATCACCGCGATTTCGAGTTCATCCGGCTGTTGCTCGCCGATAGCACGCCGACGCCCGTGAAACCTGCTGACGGGCAAGGCTTCATCGTTTGCCGGCTGGTGTCTTGATCGCCGGCGATGGCGGGCATGGGCTGGGTTTGTTGTGGCGAACCATCGCATTCCCAACGCTGAGAAGCATCCGCTCGACACCGTAGCTTCTTGCTCTACTGGCGCCGTCCCGGTGTTGTCCGACCATCCTGGGCGGTGCGACTGACTTTGACGCTACGTGGCTACGCGGATGGGGCACTTGGTATCTCGACGGATCAGCACAGTGGGGCGGCAGTTCGCGGAGTCGAGTGCGCGTACGTTTCCTGAACTTCTCGACGCTCGCGTCGCCGCCGATGGTGATCGGATCGCGGTCAGTTTCGTCACGGACGGCGGTGCCGACCTACACCTGACCTACCGCGAACTCATCGAGCGGGCAACGACGATCTCGCACGCACTGCTGCGGATCGCTGCGCCGGGTGATCGTGCCGTGCTGTTGTTCGCGCCGGGGATGGAATTCGTCGCCACTTTGCTCGGCTGCCTGTACGCGGGTGTCGTGGCAGTGCCCGCCTACCCACCGCGTGACGCCGAAGCCGTACCGAGGTTGACGGCTATCGTCGCGGATTCGGGTGCCGCTCTCGCATTGACGACCACGGATCTGCGGCCATGGATCGAGGAGATCTGCTCCGGCATGCCGGACGGTCCACGTTGCGTCGCAGTCGATTCGCCGATGCCGGTATCGGAAAGCGATGGCCGACAGGTGATTGCGAGCCCTGAGTCGGTGGCGCTGCTGCAGTACACCTCAGGGTCGACCGGTACGCCGAAGGGCGTCATGGTGTCCCATGCGAACTTGCTGCACAACTGTGCGAGCATCCACCACCTGTTCGGCTGCACCCGCGACAGCGTCGGGGTGATCTGGCTGCCGCCCTATCACGACATGGGTCTGATCGGCGGCATTCTGCAGCCGCTGTTCGGTGGATTCCGGGTGGTGCTGCTGTCTCCGCTTGCGGTGCTGCAGCGTCCGCGACTGTGGCTGGAGACGATCTCCCGGTATCGCGGAACCATCAGCGGCGGGCCGAATTTCGCGTACGAGCTGTGCATCGACAAGATCGGTCCTGATGATCTCGGCGGCCTGGATCTGACGAGCTGGACCGTGGCATTCAACGGCGCCGAGCCGGTGCGGGCGAGCACGGTGTCGAGATTCACGGAAGTGTTCGCCGTCTCCGGCTTTCGATTATCGGCCTTCTATCCGTGCTACGGCTTGGCCGAGGCGACGTTGCTGGCGACCGGCGGGGACTTGGCGGCGGAACCGGAGATCATCCCGCTGCCCGATGCGACGCGATTGGTGGCCTGCGGCGCGGCGGCACCGTCGCACGAGGTGGTCGTCGTCGATCCGGACAGCAGGCTGCCGCGGCCGCCCGCCACGGTCGGTGAAATTTGGTTACGGGGGCCCGGTGTCGCACTTGGCTATTGGCGCGCGCCCGAGGAGACCGCGCGCGTCTTCGGCGCACGCCTGGCGAACGACGACGCGGGCGGCCCGTTCCTGCGCACCGGTGATCTGGGCATGATGGTGGACGGTCAACTCGTCGTCACCGGCCGCCACAAAGAACTCATGGTGATCCGCGGGCGAAATCTGTATCCGCACGACGTCGAATCGGCAATGGATCGCGCTCATCCCGCGGTCCGCCGTGGCTGCGGTGTGGCATTCGCCGTGCTGGCCGACGAGGTGGAACATTTGGTCGTCGTCCAGGAGATCCGGGTGGATCCTGGTCGCACCGAGGCGGAACTCGCCGACATCAGCACGGCTGTTCGGGCCCGGATCACCGCGGAAACCGAGGTGCGGCCGCAGCGGGTGGTGCTTGTCCCGCCGCGAACCATCCCCAAGACCTCCAGCGGCAAGCTGCGACGGCTGGATACCCGGCGCAGTCTGCTCGACGGCAGTCTGAATGTGTTGGCGGACAGCAGCATTCCGGGAAATGCCGAGGTGACATCCGGCGCGCGCGAGCGCATTCCTGTCGAGTCGGGACAGTTGGCTCTAGCCGTGCAACGGGCAACGGGCATGGCGATCTCGCCGACCGACTGGCACCGGCCGCTGACTCGGCTCGGCATCGATTCCCTTGCGGCACTGAGGATCCGGCACGAATGCGAGGTCACCTTCGGTGTCGCGCCCGACATTGCGACCCTGCTACGCGGCGATGTCGGCACGGTGGTCGAGGAGATGCGGACGCGCACCAGGCCTGCGACGGGTGCCACGGAGACCACACTGCCGGCGGGCGCGCTGTCGGCGGCCGAGACCGCGCTGTGGTTGCTCGATCGGATGGGCACGGCGTATCACCTGTCCCGCGCTTTTCGGGTACGCGGAGCGGTCGATCCGGCCGCGATCCACGCCGTCCTCGACGGGGTCGTTCGGGCCTGTCCGGCGCTGCGGTCCCGGTTCATCGAGGTCGATGGCGTGCCCGTCCGTGTCGTTGACGATCAACCGGGGGAGTGGCTTTCCGTGGTCGACGCGTCCGGTTGGGACGACGACCGGGTGCGCAACGCCTGTCAGGCCGAAGCCGATCGCGGCTTCGATCTGGCGACCGGGCCGATCTTTCGGGGGCGGCTGTTCGACCGTGGCACCGCCGCTGCACCGGTAGTCGCGGTCTCGGCACATCATCTGGCCTTGGACTACTGGTCGTTCCTGCTGGTCATCGACCGCCTGCGGATCGGGTTCGCGGGTGGCACGGCGCCCGTCCAGCAGGCAGACATGGCACAGTACGCGCGCCGAGAAGCGGAGCTGCTGAACGGGCCGGAAGGTCAACGGCTGGCACAGTTTTGGCAGGCGCGGTTGGCCGGGGCTCCGGTGGCGATGCGGCTGCCCGCCGACCGCTGCCGATCCGGCGGCGGTGCCGTGCGCGCCGGCGGCAGGGTGGTTCGCGAGCTCGACCCCGCCTTGTTCGCAACGATCACCGGGATCGCGGAATCCCTCTGCGCTACACCGTATTCCGTACTCGCCGCAGCATGGGCGGCGGTGCTCGGCGCCTGGACCGGCGACGCCGAGCTGGTCGTCGGATGTCCGACAGCCGGGCGGACCTCGGCCCAATTTGCCGACGTGGTCGGCTATTTCGTCAACCCGGTCGCACTGCGGTTGACGGTGTCCGGTAATCCGGTCTTCGCCGATCTCGTTCGCAGCGTGCACGGCGTGGTCGTCGAGGCGCTCGCCCATCAGGATTATCCGTTCGCCGAACTCGTCGCGCGGTCGAGCGCACCGGCAGGCCGCGGGCGCGACACCTTCTTCCGCACCATGTGCGTGCTGTACCGCGACCCGCCGGCGGCAACGGCCGGAGCTGCGTTGTTTGCCTTGGGCGCCCCGGGGGCCCAGATCACTTGCGATGACGTGATTTTGGAGAACATCGCACTCACCGGTGCGGCGGCCCAGGTGGATCTGACACTGGCTATGGCCGCAGACGACGGCCGCCTCGCCGTGCTGATCGACTATGCCGACATCTTCGAGCGGAGCACTGTCGACGCGCTTTGCGATCGGCTGGTCGATATCCTGGAACGGTTGCGGCACAGCGCCGACCTCACTGTGGGGTGGTTTACGGCCGCATCCGGCGCGGAACGGACCCGCGTGCTCGCGGCCGCGTCGACGGCGGCGGTCCCGTCTCCGGCGGAGTGTGTGCAGGACTGCTTCGAGGCGGCGGTGCTGCGCGCACCGCACGCGGTCGCGGTGGATCACCGAGGCGTACACACGTCCTACCGCGAGCTCAACCGTCTGGCCAATCGGCTCGCACATCGGCTGCGCGACCGCGGCATAACCCCGGAGCAGCGGATCGGCATTCGGGCGGACCGCTCGTTATGGACGATCGTGGCCATGCTCGGCGTGCTGAAGGCAGGCGCGGCATATGTGCCACTCGATCCGTCGTATCCGGAAGACCGGCGGACCGCGATGACCGTCACGGCCGGAACAACGCTCGAACTCGGTCCGGGCGCCCTCGACATCGAATCGCTCTGTGTTCCAGGGCCTGCGGAGCTTGACCGGAATCCGCAGCGTCGGACGACACGATCGTCGGCCGCATATCTGCTTTTCACGTCCGGCTCGACCGGCCGCCCGAAGGGTGTGCTGATCGAACACCGTGGCGTGGTCAACCTCATCAGCGGGCAGGCGGTGATGCTCGGTTTGACTCCGGACACCACGATGCTGCAATACGCCTCACCCAGCTTCGACGGCTCGGTGTGGGAGATCTTCCCTGTCCTTGCGGCCGGCGGCACGCTGCGGCTGGCGGATCCGCGCTCGTTGCTACCAGGGCCCGACCTCATGCGGCTGCTTGCCGACGGTGTCGACACCGTGGCCATGCCACCCTCGGTGCTTGCGCTGTACGCCGGCGACGAACTACCGAACCTGCGCACCGTCGTCTCCGCAGGTGAGCAGTGCAGCGCGGCCGTCGTGCAACGGTGGGCAGGCGGTCGCCGGTTCCTGAATTCTTACGGACCGACGGAAACGACCGTGTGCGCGACAACCAGGGAAACCTCCGACCCCGGCCACTCGGCACGAATCGGCCGAGCCGTGCCTGGCGCCGCGGTGTACGTGCTCGGCCCTGGGCTGGAGCTGGTGCGTCCGGGCAACATCGGCGAAATCTATGTCGGCGGTGCCGGTGTGGCCCGCGGATACGTCGACATGCCTGGACTCTCGGCGCAACGGTTCGTGCCGGATCCGTTCGGCGCGGCGGGCGGGCGGATGTATCGAACCGGCGATCTGGCGCGGCTGGATGCCGAGGGCGGTCTGGAGTTTCTCGGCAGGATCGACGACCAGATCACGCTGCGCGGTCATCGCATCGAGCCTGGGGAGATCGAGGCGGTACTCCTGGCGCATCCCGCGGTGCGCGAGGCGGTCGTCGTGGCACGGGAATTCGCGAGGAACACCGCGTTGGTGGCCTATCTCGCGGTCGATTTCCCGGCGCCGGATGTCGCGGAGTTCCGGGAGTTGGCGCGCACGGAACTGCCGCGGCATTTGGTGCCCGCGACGTTCATGCTGCTGCCCGCGCTGCCGCGCGGTGTGACCGGCAAGGTCGATCGCGCCGCGCTGCCGCCGCCGGTCCCTGCGTTCGCGGACGTTTCGTCTGCACCGCCGCGCGATGCACAGCAGCGGACGGTGGCCATGGTGTGGCAGGAGGTTCTCGGCGTCGAGCCGATCGGACTAGACGACAACTTCTTCGATATCGGCGGGCATTCGCTCAACGCGTCACGCGTGCACGCGCTACTGCAGGAACGGCTTGGCCGGCAGTTCGAGCTGATCGAGCTGTTCGAGTTCCCTACCGTGCGCACGCTCGCGCACCGACTTGCCCAGGTGTCACCCGGCGCCGCACCCGAAGACGACGGCATTGCCGGGGTACCGGCCCGGGCCCGGCAACGTGCCCGCGCGCTCGCGCGCCGCCGGGCCGCATACAGGAGTGAGCAATGAGTGATTTCGATATCGCGATTGTCGGCATGGCGGGACGGTTTCCTGGCGCCCCTGACCTCGACGTGTTCTGGGACGCCCTGCACGCGGGACGCGAGCTGATCACCCATTTCGACCGCGAAGAGCTGCTCGAAGCGGGGGTGTCCGCCGAGGATCTCGATCGTTCCGGCTATGTCGGCGCCCGCGGCGTGCTCGCCGACGCGGACCTGTTCGACGCCGGCTTCTTCGGGTTCAGTCCGCGTGAAGCCGAGGTGCTCGACCCGCAGCACCGATTGTTTCTGGAGTGCGCGTGGGAGTCGCTGGAGGACGCAGGCTACGACCCGACCCGGTACCCAGGCCCCATCGGCGTTTTCGCGGGTGTCGGCATGAATACCTACCTGCTGAAGAACATTCTGCCCGACGGCGAACTGGTCGCCACGATGGGCGACTTCCAGATCATGACGCTCAACGACAAGGACACCCTGCCGACCCGGGTGTCGTACAAGCTCGGCCTGCGTGGTCCCAGCGTTGCGGTGCAGACGAGTTGTTCCTCGGGTCTGGTCTCGGTCCAGTTCGCCTGCGACAGCTTGAACAACTTCGGCTGCGACATGGCGCTGGCCGGGGCGGTCGCGGTCAAATTCCCACAGCGCGTTGGTTATCGGTCGGTGCAGGGGGGAATCGTCTCGCCGGATGGACACTGTCGCGCCTTCGACGCGCGGGCGCAGGGCACCGTCACCGGCGGCGGTCTCGGCATCGTTGTGCTGAAGCGGCTGGCCGATGCGCTGGCCGACCGCGACCACGTGCACGCCGTCATCCGGGGCGGAGCGGTCAACAACGACGGCAACCGAAAGGTCGGCTACGCGGCGCCGAGCATCGCAGGTCAGGCCGAGGCCGTCGCCGCGGCCATGGCTCAGGCCGGCGTCGCGCCGCACACCATCGGCTATGTCGAAACACACGGCACCGCAACGCCGATCGGCGATCCCATCGAGATCGCTGCGCTCACCCGAGCCTTCCGGGCGGGTACCGAGGACTCGGGGTACTGCGCCATCGGCTCGGTCAAGACCAACATCGGCCACCTCGACTCGGCCGCGGGGATGGCTGGGCTCATCAAGGTGGTGCTGGCGCTGCAGGCCGGGCAGATCCCGCCGAGCCTGCACTTCGAAAGCCCGAACCCAGCAATCGATTTCGAATCGTCTCCGTTCTTCGTCAACACCACACTGCGGCCGTGGCCGGTGGCAGAGCACCCGCGCCGGGCCGGTGTCAGTTCGTTCGGGGTCGGTGGCACGAACGCCCATCTGGTCGTGCAGGAAGCACCACGTCCGGAGCGAGTGCGGACGCCGGTCACCGGAGCACCCGAGCTGCTGGTGTGGTCCGCTCGCGAACCGGAATCGCTGGACACCGCGATCGATCGGTTCCGTGCCTGGCTGCCGAACGCCGACAACGCTGCCGGACTCGGCGATATCGCGTTCACGCTGCACCGGGGGCGAGCGGCATTCGGTCACCGAGCCGCAGTCGTGGTCGGCGACAAGGACGAGGCGATACGCGCGCTCGATGAGCCGCACCGGCCGACCCTGCTGCGCGGCACGCGACCGGCGGCAGGCGCACCGGATCTGGTGTGGCTGTTTCCGGGCCAGGGCACCCAGCGCGTCGCCGTCGCCTCGGAGTTGTACCGCCGCGTCCGGCCGTTCCGCGAGACGATCGACCAATGCTGTGAAATCTTGAGCGACACAACCGATGTGGATCTGGGTGCGGCTCTGTATTCCGCGTCGGATCCGGCGGCGGCGCAGGCGGCGCTGCGGCGCACGCGCACCACCCAGCCTGCTGTCTTCGTTCTCGACTACGCGCTCGCGGTGACCTGGCAATCCTGGGGCGCCCACCCGACGGCCATGATCGGCCACAGCCTCGGCGAATATGTGGCCGCGTGTCTCGCCGGGGTCTTCTCCCTGGCGGACGCTCTGCGGGTGGTGGCCGCACGCGCCCGCCTCGTCGACGGCCTCGCCGCAGGCGTCATGCTCTCGGTGCGACTGCCCGAATCGGAGCTGAGCGAACTACTGCGCGACGGTGTTTCGGTGGCGGCGGTCAACGGGCCATGCAACACAGTGCTTTCCGGATCGCCCGCCGATATCCTCGCACTGGAGCAGCAGCTTTCCGCACGACAGGTGCTCTGCACCCGACTGGAGACCTCGCACGCGTTTCATTCCCCCGCGCTGGCGCCTGCGGCCGACGAGCTGGAACGGTTGCTTCGGGAAACTCCGTTGCAACCACCGCGCATACCGATCGTCTCCACCGTGACCGGGCAGTGGCTACGCCCCGAGCAGGCCTGCGATCCGGCCTACTGGGCCCGCCAGCTGGTGTCCACCGTGCAGTTCGGGGCCGCCGTCTCGGTGTTGCGAGACGCCCATCCGGACGCCTCGTGGCTGGAAGTCGGTGCCGGACAGTCGTTGTCCGGCCTGGTGCGACCCGCCCTGGCCGACCGGGAAAACGCCGCGGTGGTGAGTTCGCTGCCGACCCCGGAACCCGCCTCGAACCCGGCGGCACTGCTGGCCGCGGCAGGCAAGCTGTGGGTGCGCGGGCACGATCTCGATCTCGGGTCCCCGTATGGGGAAGAGCGCGGGCGCGTGCGGCTTCCCGCTTATCCGTTCGCGCGGACCAGATATTGGGTCGATCCCCCTGAGCGGCAGCCGATTTCGCAGGCGAGACAGCTGGTGCGCAGGCCGGAGGTGGCCGACTGGTTCGCCGTGCCCGGTTGGACGCAGCGTCCTGTGGTGCCGCGGGCGCGTCCCGACCGCCAATGGTTGATCTTCGGTGACACTGAAAATGCCTGCCTCGCAGCAGAATTCGACGACGCGGTGCAGGTCTTCGCTGGCGCGGCGTTCGAGCGTAAAGGAGCAAGGCACTATCTCGTCGAGCCGTCCACCGCCGACGACTACCGGGCGCTGCTGGACGCGCTACGCGCCGACGGTGTCGAGCCGACCGGTGTGGTGCACGCCTTCGGTCTCGGTGCCGACGCGGATTTCGCTGCCGCGCAACACTTCGGCCTGCGCAGTCTGATCGCATTGGCACAGGCCATGAGCCTGCCTGGCGCGGGTGACCCGGTGCCGATCTGGGTTCTGACGCGGGGCTTGTTCGATGTCCAAGCCGACGACACGGTGACCCCGGCGCGGGCCACTGTGCTGGGCGCGGTCACGACATTCGCGCAGGAACGCCCGTGGGTCCGGTGCGGTGTCGTCGACATCGGCACCGTCGACGCCGCAGGGACGGCGAAAATCATGGCTGCGGAAGCGATGCGGGATCACCCCGAGCCGGCCGTGGCCTGGCGAGCAGGCCGCCGTTGGGTGCGCACCTTCGAGCCGATGCCACTGACCGAGTCCACCGGCTCGCGGATCGAACCCGACAGTGTGAGCGCGATTTTCGGCGGGCTCGGCAGCTTCGGCCTGCTCGCGGCCCGCGTGCTGGCCGGGCTCGGTTGTTCGCGGATCGCGCTGATCGACACCGCCGCGCCGTCCGATGACACCGAGCGCGCGCTCGGGCAATTGCGGGCCGACGGCGTCGAGGTACTCGTCCTGGCTGCGGATGTTTCCGACGCGTGGCAAACCCGAGACGCGGTGCGCGACACCATTGCTCACTTCGATCGCCTCGATGGCGTCATCCACGCGGCGGGCCCGCCGCCGTTGCTGGCGGCGCTCGAGGAGGCAGACGTTGCCGAATGCGAGCGGCACTTCGCGACCAAGGTGCACGGGCTGGTGCACCTCGACCGGGTGCTCACGCAGCTGGCTCCCGGGCTCGGTTTCGCGGTCATCGCCTCGTCGCTGGCCTCACTGCTGGGTGGACTCGGCCACACGGCCTATGCCGCAGCAGGGGCCTTCGCCGACGCGTTCGCGCGGTCATGCCGCGAATTGCCGTGGCAGAGCGTGAACTTCGAAACCTGGAAGCTGGGCGGTGAACAGGTCGATCCGGCGGCCGCGGGGGCGAGCCGACTGGAACTGGCGATGACGGCGCGGGAAACCGAGGCCGTCCTGGCGCGGGTGCTTTCCACCCCCGCCTGCGCGTTTCGCGAACTGATCGTCTCGACGGCCGACCCGGTCGAACGGCTGCGCCGGTGGGTCGAACCCACCGGCGCAGGTGCGCCGTCGCCGCGGGTGCGGGCGACCCATCGCCGCCCGAACCTGGCCACGCCGTACGTGGCGCCACGCACCGAACTCGAATCCGGCGTCACCGGACTGTGGGAGCACCTGCTCGGCATCGCCGGAATCGGCGTGTACGACAACTTCTTCGAGCTGGGCGGCGATTCGCTGCTCATCACCCGGCTCGCCGCACGAGTCCGCACGGAGTTCCAGGTCGAGTTGTCGTTGCGGCAGCTCTTCGAGGCTCCCGTTCCCGCCGAGGTGGCGATGCTGATCACGGAGGCGCAGTCGGACCCCGACGATCTGGCGGTGGTCAAGCAGATGCTGGCCGAGCTCGACAACCTGCCCGACGACCTGGCCTTGGAAGTGCTCCGCGACGCGGGTATCGCGCCGCCCGATCACCACGGATCGGAGCAATGACGATGCCCGAGCATTGTCCTGTACACGGGCCGGGCGAGGTCGCGGCATTCGACCGACCGGAGATTGTCGCCGATCCTTACGATTACTATCGCGCGCTGCGTGCGGAGGCTTCGCCGACCTACGATGCGACGCTGGGGGCCTGGCTGATCGCCAAGCACGCCGATGTCACAGCGGTCCTGCGTGATCCGGCGTTCTCGGTGCGAGGTAACGCCGGGTTCCTCGCGATGCTGCCCACCGGGACGGGTGAATTCGATTCGCTGCATAGGTTTTTCGGTACCTGGCTGGGATTGTCGGACCCGCCCGAACACACCCACCGCCGAGCGGCGTTCAGCGGGAAGCTGTCCAACCGCACCGTGCTGGCGCTCAGCGAGGTGATCCAGGACGCGGCCGACCATCTGGTCGCCAAGGCCGCTCAGCTCGGCGGCTGCGACGTGGTCGCCGATTTCGCGCCGCTGCCCGCGGTCGTGATGGCGCGGCTGCTCGGCATCGATTATCAACGGCTGCAGTCGTTTCGGCCGTGGATCACGGACGTCGTCACGTTCATGCGAACACCGAAAGTCGACACTGCACGTCGCGCGCAGCACGCCATCGAACAGTGGCGACAGTGGCTGGACGATCATCTCGCGCATTCCGGCGGGCACGGCGTGATCGCGTCGCTGGCCGCGGGCGGCGACCTGACCCGCGACGAGGTGCTCGCGCTCGTTGCCGCGCTCGTCACCGGCCCGCCGTTCCGCAGATTCGGCGACAACGAGCCGACCGCACAGTTTCTGGCCAAGGCCGTGAACCTACTGCTGGAGCACCCGGAGCTGCTGGCTCGGTTGCGCGCCGAACCCGGCCTGATCCCCGCCGCCGTCGACGAGTTGCTGAGGTACGAGCCGCCGTTCCACTTCATCACCCGCCACGTCGACTCCCCGGTGCGGTTTCGTGGCGTGCGGATCGAACCGGGGCAGCCGGTGCTGGTGTTGCTGGCGTCGGCGAATCGAGATGCGGCCGAGTTCACGGCTCCGGACGAGATCCGGCTCGATCGGCCGGGCAGGCAGATGAGTTTCGGCTTGGGCGCGCACTTCTGTCTCGGCGCACCCCTGGCGCACCTCGAGGTGGAACTGACCTTGGCAGCGATGCTGCGCGGTTGGCCGAACATCCGGCGCAGCGCGGACGTGCGCTGGCGAATGGAGACGGGTGTCCGTGCGCTGGAAGGACTTTCGCTCGAGCTCGACGGCGAGCCGGACGAAGTACGGCTGCTGCTCGATCGCAGGGAAGGAGCAGGCGATTACTGATCTGCCCGGACGGCTGGCCGGACTGTCGCCGCGGCAACGCGCGTTGCTTGCGGCCGGGCTGGCGCGTAAACGTGTCGATGAGCCGCCTGCCCCAGCGCCCGCGCCACCGCCACCTCTGCCGGTGCACCGGCCCCTGTCATTCAGCTTGTTCTTCTTCTCCGACAATGCCGCGCACCGCCCGCAGCACCCGTATCGACTGGTGCTTGCGGCGGCACAGTTCGCCGACGACCACGATTTCGAGGCCGTCTGGCTGCCCGAGCGCCACTTTCACGAATTCGGCGGGCTGTATCCGAACCCGTCGGTCCTCGCGGCGGCCGTCGCAGCGACCACCCGTCGGGTGCGCATCCGGGCGGGCAGTGTCGTTGTGCCACTGCACCATCCGGCTCGCGTCGCCGAGGAGTGGGCGATGGTCGACAACCTGTCCGGTGGGCGGGTCGACATCGCCGCCGCATCCGGCTGGGCGCCCGACGATTTCGCGCTCTCGACCGTGGACTTCCAGCGCCGCCGTTCCGAGACCTTCACCAGGTTGGACGCGATTCGCGCGTTGTGGCGCGGCGATCGGATCGACATGCGGCTCGGTGCGGGAGCGAAGCCGTTGCCGCTGGCCACCTTTCCGCGGCCGATTCAGCCTGAGCTCTCGGTGTGGATCACCACCGCCGGTACCCCCGAGACGTGGGCACTGGCAGGCGCGAAGGGCTACCACGTGCTGTCCGGTCTGTTACAGGGCGATCTGGACCGGGCCGCCGCCAACATCGCCCGGTATCGCAACGCCAGAGCGGACGCCGGACACGATCCGGCGACCGGCCGGGTGACCATGATGATGCACACCTTCGTCGGGGCGTCGGTCGAGGACGTGCGCCGCACGGTGCGCGCCCCGCTGCTGGCGTATCTCGAAACCCACCTGAAGCTCTACGAGACGATGCCCGGCCTGCAGGCGCGGCTCGATATCGACGCCGCCGACTTCTCGGCCGACGACAAGGCGGCCGTCGCGGAATTCGCCTTCGAGCGGTACTTCGCAGGCAACGGCATGTTCGGCACACCCGAGACCTGCCTGGACATGACCGCGCGCCTGCAGCAGGCGGGCGTCGACGAGGTGGCGTGCCTGATCGACTTCGGCGTCGACGACGACATCGTGCTGGCCGGCTTGGCCGGTATCGACGCCCTGCGCCTGGCGGTTCAGCGTGCGGCGTCGCACCCGGATGTGGAGGTTGGCCCGTGACGGACCTGTCGGCAAGGATCGCGGCACTCGCGCCGGACAAGCGTGCCCTGCTGGAAAAGCTGGTGCGCGAACGCGACTCGGCGGCGTCGCCGGAGGCACGGGCCTCCCTGGGGCAGGAGCGGCTCTGGTTGCTCAGCCGGCTCGCGCCCGGCAGCGCGGCCTACAACGAGTCCGTCCGGTATCTGCTGCGCGGACCGCTCGAGCTGGCCGCGTTGCAGGCCGCGCTGCGTCTGGTGGTCCAGCGGCACGAGGTCTTGCGCTCGGGACTGGTGTTGCGCGACAACGGATTACACATGGTGCCTGCGCCGGAGCTCCCGGTCCTTTCGGTGCTCGAGACCTCGCCCGCCGAGGTGGCCGCCCTTGCGGTGGCCGACGCGGGCATGCCGTTCGATGCGGGCATGCCGTTCGATCTGGCCCGCCCGCCGCTGGTCCGCGCCACGCTGTTCCGCACGGCCGCCGAGGAATTCACGCTGTGCGTGACCGCTCATCACGCGGTGTGCGACGGGTGGTCGCTCGGGCTCTTCATCGCCGAAATCGTCGAGTTCTATCACGCTTACCACCGGGGCGAGTCGCCGTCGCCTGCGCCACTGTCGACGAGCTACGCCGATCATGCGCGCACTGAACGTCGACTGGCAGGCGCGGGTGCGTTCGACGGGCACATCGAGCATTTCGCGCGCCAACTCGGTGGTGCGCCGCCGTTGCTCCCGCTGCCCACCGACCGGCCTCGGCGGGCGGCGCACCGAGGTCGCGGAGCCCGGATGCCGATCTCGGTGCCCGTGGCCACCACCGAGCGGCTGAGCATGCTCGCTGGCCAGGAGAACGCCACCCTGTTCATGGCGAGTCTGACGGTCTTCGCCGCGGTGCTCAGGAGCCATACCGGTGTCGAGGACATCGTGGTCGCCACGATGGCCGCCAACCGCCCGCCCGGCGCGGAGCGGCTGATCGGGTTTTTCGTCAACGCCGTGGCGCTGCGGCTCGATCTGTCGGGGAATCCCACCTTCGCCGAGGCGCTGCGGCGCGTGCGGGAAACCTGCCTGTCGGCATACGACAATCAGGCAGCGCCGTTCGAGCGCGTCGTCGCGCGACTCGGCAGCGGACAGCAGGCAGGCCACACCGCGCTGACCCAGGTCACCGTCAACTTCGAGAACGCGCCGAGGTCCGTGTTCGAGCTGGCCGGCCTGACCATCGAGGCGAAGGACAACTTTCCCGGGACCTCGAAATCCGATCTGGCGGTGTCGCTTCGCGTCGTCGGTGGGTCTTTGACCGGGCACTTGGAGTACGACACCGACCTCTTCGATGCGGACCGCATGGCGCGGATGGCCGCGCACTTCCACACCGCCCTCGCCGCATTCGCGCACGCACCCGCGACGCGGGTCGCGGACCTGGATATCCGCTCCGCCGCGGAGCAGCGGCTGATCGCCGAGGTGAGCCATGGGCCGACACTGCCCACCCCGGCGGTGCCCTTTCTCGCCCGTTTCGAACGCGTGGTTGCCACGCGGCCGGACACGCCGGCCGTCGTGTCTGCGGCCGAGTCGCTGACCTACGGTCAGCTCGCCGAGCGCGTCGATGGTCTGGCGGATCGGTTGCGCGCCATGGGGGTCGAGCGGGATACACGGGTGCTGATTGCGCTGCCGCGGTCACCCGATCTCGTGGTGGCGATGCTGGCGGTGCTCAAGGCGGGCGGTGCGTTCGTCCCTGTCGATCTCACGCATCCGCTCGACCGGATCCGGCAGATCGTCGAGTCCGCACAGCCGTTGCTTGCGGTGGTCGATCGCCCCGGGCGCCTCGCCGATATCGTGCCCACGGTCGTGGTGTCCGGCGAACACGAGTCACCGGCGGCCAGGATGGCTCGGGTGCGGGCCCGAGGTGCGGACGATCTGTGTTACGTCATCTACACCTCGGGAACGACCGGGCGGCCCAAGGGCGTCATGGTGACCGATCAGGGCTTCACGAACTATCTGGCGTGGGCGGTGCACTGCTTCGGCAGCGCAGCCAACGGCGAGACGCCGGTGCACACGTCGGCGGCTTTCGATTTCGCCTTGATCAGTGTGTTCGTTCCGCTGGCTGTCGGCGGCCGCATCCGGGTCCACACCGAAGCGGAGGACATCACTCACCTCGCCACACGGCTCGCGGCGGACGGCGAGGTCGGTGTGCTTGCGGCGACACCGGTCCATGTCGGACTGCTCCGCGAGTTGTTGAGTCCGGCCGCTCTCGCGAATCTCCGCGGCACGCTGGCCGTTGCGAGTGAAGCGGTGCACAGCGAACAGTTGGCCGTGTTCCGCGCCTACGCGCCGGGCCTGCGGATCTTCAACAATTACGGTCCGACGGAGACCGCCGTCGTCTGTGTCATGCACGAGATCGTTGCCGCCGATCCCTGGACCGGACCGGTGCCGATCGGGCGGCCGATCTCGGGCGTGCGGGTGCGCGTGCTCGACCGCTGGCTGCGGCCGGTGCCGATCGGCGTGACCGGCGAACTCTATGTCGAAGGCCCCGGCGTTGCCCGCGGCTATCTCGCCGAGACTGCCCGTACGGCAAGCAGATTCGTCGCGACCGAGGCCGGCGGCCGGATGTACCGTACCGGCGATCTGGTCAGCATCCGGTCCGACGGCGTCCTGCACTATCTCGGTCGCAGCGACACTCAGGTCAAACTGCGCGGCTATCGCATCGAGCTGGACGAGATCGACTCGGCCCTGCTCGGCTGTCCCGGCGTCTCGGCCGCGTCGTCGGCGCTGCGGCGCAACAGTTTCGGCGCGCCCTATCTGATCGGCTACGTCGTCGGCGACGGCGGCGCGGTGTCCGACGAGGACCTGCGCACGCACCTGCAACGCCGGTTGCCCGCGTACATGGTGCCCTCGGCGATTGTCGCCCTACCGACGCTGCCGCTGACCGCTGCGGGAAAGGTCGACCGCGCCGCTCTGCCGGAACCGGGGGAGCGGCCGCAGGCGCCGTTCGCCGCGCCGCACGGTGCGACCGAGGTGGCGTTGGCACAGGTGTGGAGCGCGCTGCTCCGCGTCGACCGGGTCGGGCGCGACGACGACTTCTTCGAACTCGGTGGACAATCCGTCATCGCCGTGCAGCTCATCGCGCGGATCGGTGCGGTATTCGACGTCGCGCTTCCCGTGCCCGCGGTGTTCGAGGCCACCACGCTGCGTGCACTGGCGGCGCGGATCGACGCCATGCCCGGCCGGTCGGCCGCCGGCCGATTCTCGCTGATGCCGGTGGCCCGCAACGGTTATCTGCCGCTCTCCTTCGCCCAGGAACGGTTCTGGTTGCTGGAACAGCTCGACCCGGGTTCGCCCGCGTACCACATTGCGGCCGCGCTCGAAGTCCGCGGCCCGCTGAACCTGCTTGCGCTGCGGTCTGCCGTGAATCAGGTTGTCGCACGGCACGAGTCGTTGCGGACGACGTTCCGGCAGGCCTTCGACGGGGAACCGGTACAGGTGATCGCGCCCGTGCTGGTGATCGATATACCGGTCGTCGACGTCGGATCGCGCCAGGAGCACCGCGCGGACGAGATCAATCGGCGCGCCGCTGCCGAGGTCGAGCGGCCCTTCGATCTCGGCAGCGGCCCGTTGCTGCGCCTCACGGTGTTGCGGGCGTCGGCGGTCGAGCACGTGCTGGTCTGCACGCTGCACCACAGCGTGTCCGACGGATGGTCGGTGGCCGTGCTGACCGCCGAGATCAGCGCGGCCTACACCGCGAGCGTCACCGACCAGCCCTACCACCCGGCACCACTGCCGGTGCAGTACGTGGATGTGGCTGTGCAGCAACGGCGGCGGCAACGAGCGGATGACTTCGACAGCGACCTGGCCTATTGGCGCGACCGGTTGGCCGGTGCGCCCGCGGAGTTTGCGGCACTAGAGGCCGACACCGGGCAGACCGGTGGCGGGTGGCTGGAGTTCGAGTGTCCTGGCCCCGAGTGGCAGGCGGCGGTTGCGGTCGGTGCTGACGTCGGGGCTACCCCGTTCACGGTGCTGCTTGCCGCATGGCAGGCCGTGCTGGCGTATTGGAGCGGCCAAGACGACGTCGTGGTTGGGGTGCCGGTATCCGGCCGCGATCAGCCGGAGTTGGACCGCTTGATCGGACCGCTGCTCAACACGCTGCCGATGCGCGCCCAGTTGTCCGGACGACCGACGTTCCGCACGTTGCTCGAGCAGGCGCGCGGCAGTGTCGTCGACGCGCTCGCGCACGGCGGAGTTCCGTTCGAGCAGATCGTCGAGACGCTCGCTCCGACGCGAAACCCACAGAGCACACCGGTATTCCAGGTGATGTTCGCGTTCCAGAACATGCCGCAGCCGACCTTCGAACTGCACGGCCTTGCGGTAGCGCCGCGGCCGATGCAGACCGGGGCCGCGAAATTCCCCCTGACGTTGACCGCCGCCGAGCGCGCAGGCCGACTGCGCGGGGTCATGGAATACGACCGTGCCCGCCTCCGGCCCGAGACCGTGCAACGCCTCAACGGCTACCTCGGGCGGATGCTGCGGCACGCGGGGCAGCAGCCCGATGTCCCGCTCACCGACCTGGAGCTGCTCGCCACCGACGAGCGAACAGCGTTGCTGGTCGAGCGAAACCGCACCACGGTTCCGGTACCGGCGGAGACGCTCGCGAGTCTGTTCCAGCGGCAGGCGCGGCGGTCGCCATCGGCGGTGGCCGTGGTGGACGGGACAACGGAGTTGACCTACGCGGAGTTCGCCGGGCGGGCGAATCGGTTGGCGCGCTGGTTGATCGGGCGTGGGGTCGGCCCGGAGTCGTTGGTTGCCATCGTTTTACCGCGCAGCGTGCGCTTCGTGGAATGCGCTTACGCGACGGCGCTCGCCGGGGGCGGGTATGTGCCGATCGATCCGACCACCCCGGCGCGGCGGATGGCGCTGCTACTCGAACAGGCGTCGCCGGTGGTCGTCTTGGACGCGGAAGTGCTGGCGCGGATCGACCTGACCGATTCCAGCGCGGATCCGATCACCGACGGTGACCGTCGCGCCACGCTGCTGCCCGCGAACATCGCCTATGTCTGCTTCACCTCCGGTTCCACCGGTAGCCCGAAACCGGTTGCCGTGTCGCACGCTGCGATTGTCAACCAGTTGCTGTGGCTGCGGTCGCGTTACGGACTGATCGCCGATGACGTTGTGCTGCACAAGACTCCGCTCACCTTCGATGTCTCGGTCTTGGAGTTGTTCGGGCCGTTGCAGATCGGGGCACGGATGGTGGTGGCGGCGCCGGACGTCCATCGTGATCCAGGTCTTCTTGTCGACACGATCATTCGGCACCGGGTGACGGTAGTGCATTTCGTGCCGTCGATGCTCGCGGTCTTCCTCGATGAACCCGGTGTGCGCGAGTGCCGTTCGTTGACCGCAGTGTTTTCCGGTGGCGAAGCACTCCCGGTCGCGACTGTGCTGCGCTCGTGGGAGCGGCTCGGCTTGCGGCCGCACAATCTCTATGGCCTTACCGAGACCGCCGTGGACGCAACGTCTTACGAGACCACCGGTGCCGAGTCCGCTACCGTCCCGATCGGTGCGCCGGTGTGGAATACCGCGGTCTTTGTGCTCGACCGCGCATTGCGGTTGGTGCCGGTCGGCGCGGTGGGCGAGTTGTACATCGGCGGTGTGCAATTGGCGCGTGGTTACGCGGGCCGTCCCGGCCTGACCAGTGCCGCATTCGTTGCTGATCCGTTCGGGTCGGGTGAGCGGCTCTATCGCACCGGTGATGTCGTCCGGTGGAATCACGCCGGGCAGTTGGCGTATCTCGGCCGGGCGGATCATCAGGTCAAACTCCGTGGCCATCGCATCGAGCCCGCCGAGGTCGAGCACGCGTTGTGCGGTGTGCCGGGGATTCGAGCGGCCGCGGTCCAATTGCGCGACGAGGGCAACGGCCCGGTACTGGCCGCCTTCGTCGCTGCCGCCCCCGGCCTGGCACAGAGCGAGATCAGCGCGGCATTGCACGCCGTGCTGCCCGAGCCCATGGTGCCGACACGGTTCGCGTTCGTCGAAACGCTGCCGCAGACATCCAGCGGCAAGCTCGATCGAAATGCGTTGCGCAACATTGCCATCGAGCCCGAAGCTGAGCGTCCTCGGCAGATACCGCCGCGCACAGCGACCGAGCGGGTGGTGTACGACATCTGGGCAGAGGTACTCAGAGACGAGCGTTTCGGTGTCGCCGACAACTTCTTTCACCTCGGCGGGCACTCGCTGCTGGCCACCCAGATGCTGGCGCGGCTCGGCCGTGCCACCGGTGTCCGGCTTTCGGTACGCGAGGTGTTCGGTGCGCCGACGCTCGCGGAGTTCGCGGCGCTGGTGGATCGGGTGCGGGCGCAGACGCCGCGGATCTCGATGCCTGGGCTCGCGGCGGCGCCACGGCCGGAACGGATCCCGTTGTCGTTCGCGCAGCGGCGGATGTGGTTCCTGAACCAGCTCGATCCCTCGTCGTCGGCCTATCACATCGCGCTCGCGTTCCGGGGGTCCGGCGATCTCGATATCGCTGTGCTGCGGGCCGCGGTGCGTGATCTGGTCGGCAGGCACGAGGCGCTGCGAACGGTGTTTCCCGCTGTGGACGGTGAACCGGTGCAATCGATTCTGCCCATCGACGATATCGGTGATGTCGTGACCGGCCCGGTCGCCCTTGGGAGTGACAAGGAGCTCTGGGATGCGGTCCGCGGATTTGTGGATCGCGGTTTCGATGTGACGATCGATGTGCCGGTCCGGGTGATGGTGTGTGCGGTAACGGAATCGGTTCATGTGCTGGTGCTGGTGCTGCACCATATCGCGAGCGATGGGCTGTCCAAGGTGCCGTTGGCCCGCGACATGGTCACCGCGTATGCGGCGCGGTCGCGTGGCGCGGAGCCCGGCTGGGCGCCGCTTGCGGTGCAGTATGCGGACTTCACCCTGTGGCAGCGAAAGGTCTTGGGGAACAGTGCCGATCCCACCTCGGTGGCGGCCGCCGACGAGGCCTTCTGGGTGCGGGAATTGGCCGGTGTTGCGCACGTCATCGAATTGCCGTCGGACCGTCGGCGCCCGGCATTCCCGTCCTATGCGGGTGGCACAGTGCAATTCACGGTGCCCACCGACCTGACGCAGATGGTCTACCAGCAGGCACACGAGCATGCAGTCACCGTCTTCATGGTGTTGCATGCCGCGCTTGCGGTGCTGCTCGCGAAATTGGCGCGCGCCGACGACGTTGTGATCGGGACACCGGTTGCCGGACGTGCCGAGGGTGCACTCGACGACGTGGTCGGCATGTTCGTCAACACGATTCCGCTGCGCACGCCGGTCCGGGCCGATCAGTCGTTCGCCGAGCTGCTCGAGGCAGTGCGCGAAACGGACCTGACGATCTTCACCCACGCGGAACTACCGTTCGAACGGATCGTGGAGGCGGTCCAGCCGCAGCGTTCGACCGCACACAATCCGCTGTTCCAGATCATGCTGGCATTTCAGAACCTGCCCGAGACAACCTTCGAGTTGCCGGGATTGCGGCTCGAAGACCTCGAACTGCACAGTGCCACTGCGAAGTTCGATCTGGAGTGGATCTTCACCGAAGTGTTCGATGGCCAGGGTCGGGTGGCTCGGCTGCACGGCAAGCTGATATTCGCCACCGACCTGTTCGACACCGCGACGGCGCAGACATTCGGAGATCGCTTTCTGCGCGTACTCACCGCGGCGGTCACGCACCCCGGCACCCACGTGGGTGACATCGACCTGCTCTCCGCGCCCGAACGAGCCGCCCTGCTGGCCGAGCGAAACACCACGAGTCAACCACTACCGGAGGAAACACTCGCAAGCCTGTTCCAGCGGCAGGCGCGGCGATCACCATCGGCGGTGGCCGTGGTGGACGACAGCACCGAGTCGACCTATGCGGAATTTTCTGGGCGGGCGAATCGGTTGGCCCGCTGGTTGATCGGGCGCGGGATCGGCCCGGAGTCGCTGGTCGCCATCATCATGCCGCGCAGTGGACACTTTGCGGTGTGCGCGTACGCGACAGTGCTGGCGGGCGGCGGCTTCGTGCCGATCGATCCGACTGTCCCTGCGCAGCGGAGAACACAGCTACTCGAACAGGTCTCGCCGGTTGTCGTCCTCGACTCGGAATTGCTGACCGACCTCGACCTGACCGGTTTGTCCGCGGAACCGATCACCGACCGTGACCGCAGGGCAGCGCTGCGACCTGCGAACATCGCCTATGTCAGCTTCACCTCCGGTTCCACCGGTCTGCCCAAGCCAGTGGTCGCGACACATGCCGCCATCGTCAACAGGGTGCTGTGGATGCAGTCGCGTTACCGGCTGACCGCCGATGACGTTGTGCTGCACAAGACTCCGCTCACCTTCGACGTCGCGGTATGGGAGTTGTTCTGGCCGTTGCAGATCGGGGCACGGATGGTGGTTGCGGCGCCGGACGGCCACCGTGATCCCGGCTATCTTGTCGACACGATCGTCCGGCACCGGGTGACGGTCGTGTACTTCGTGCCGTCGATGCTCGAGGTCTTCCTCGACCACCCCGGCGCCAGCGATTGCCGGTCCTTGACGACAGTGCTGGCCTCGGGTGAAACGCTCCCGGTCGCCATCGCATGGCGAACGCTACAGCGCCTCGGCGCCAGGCTGCACAATTTGTACGGCCCGACCGAAACCACGGTGGAAGTAACCTCTTTCGAGGTCACCGGCCAGGAGACTGACACGGTGCCGATCGGGCTTCCGATACCGAACACCACGGTCGCCGTGCTCGACGGTCGGCTGCGGCCGGTGCCCGTCGGCGTCGCGGGCGAGTTGTACATCGGCGGTGTGCAATTGGCGCGCGGATACGCCGGCCGCCCCGGATTGACCGGCGTATCCTTCGTCGCCGATCCGTTCGGGACGGGGCATCGGCTCTATCGCACCGGCGATATCGGGCGGTGGTGTCACACCGGGCAGTTGGAGTACCTGGGCCGGGAGGATCATCAGGTCAAACTTCGCGGCTACCGCATCGAGCCCGCTGAAGTCGAGCAAGCATTGCGCGGTGTGCCCGGCGTCCGCGCGTCCGCGGTGCTGACCAGGGACGAGGGCAACGGCCCTGTGCTGGTCGCCTTCCTCGCGGCCGCACCGGGTGCGACAACGAGCGAGATCAGGGCGGCCTTGCGCACGGTGTTGCCGGAGCACATGATCCCGACGCTGTTCGCGTTCGTCGATACGCTGCCGCGTACGTCCAGCGGCAAGATCGATCGAATCGCGTTGCACGCCAAGGCGATCGAATCCGCAATCGAGCGGGTTCCGCTGGTCGTGCCGCGGACGCCGACCGAGCGGACGGTGCACGCCATCTGGGCCGAGCTGCTCGGAGTCGACGACTTCGGTACCGCTGACAACTTCTTTCATCTCGGAGGGCATTCGTTGCTGGCCACCCGGATGCTGGCGCGGGTGCACCGCGCGATCGGCGTCGAGCTGCCCGTGCGAGGAATGTTCGACGCGCCGACGCTGGCGGAGTTCGCCGCGCTGGTGGATCGGGCGCGGGCGGACGTGCGCGCGGACCGAGTGCCCGCGCCGGTCGCCGGTCCGCGCCCGGAGCGGCTCCCGTTGTCGTTCGCTCAGCGGCGAATGTGGCTGTTGAATCAGTTCGATCCCTCGTCGTCGGCTTACCACATCGTGCACGCGTTCCGGCTGTCCGGAGCCATCGACATCAATACTCTCCGCACTGCCGTGCGCGATGTCGTCGGTAGGCAGGAGGCACTGCGCACGGTGTTTCCGATCGTGGACGGTGCGCCCGTGCAATCGATAGTGCCGCTTGGTGATATCGCCGATGTCGTGACCGGCCCGGTTGCTCCAGGGAGCGCGCAGGAGCTCCGGGATGCCGTCCGTGATTTCACGGATCGCGGTTTCGATGTGACGGTCGATGTGCCGGTCCGGGTGTTGGTGTGTGCGGTGACGGAGTCGGTTCACGTGCTGGTGCTCGTCGTGCATCACATCGCGAGTGACGGGTTGTCTAGGGTGCCGTTTGCGCGCGATATGGTCACCGCGTATGCGGCGCGGTCGCGTGGCGCGGAACCTGATTGGGCGCCGCTGGTGATGCAGTATGCGGACTTCGCGCTGTGGCAGCGAAAGGTCTTGGGGGACAGTGCCGATCCCACTTCGGTGGCGGCCATCGACGAGGCCTTCTGGGTGCGGGAGCTGGCGGGCGTACCGCAGGTCATCGAATTGCCGTCGGATCGTCGACGGCCCGGGGCGTTGTCGTATGCGGGTGGGGTAGTCGAGTTCGCGGTGCCTGCTGAACTGGCGGGTGCGGTCTACGCGGCGGCGCGCGAGCAGCGGGTCACTGTTTTCATGGTGTTGCATGCCGTGCTTGCGGTGCTGTTGGCCCGATTGGCGCGCGTCGACGATATCGTGATCGGGACACCGGTCGCCGGACGTGCCGAGGGTGCGCTCGATGATGTGGTTGGCATGTTCGTCAACACGATTCCGTTGCGCACGTCGGTTCGGGCAGATCAGTCGTTCGTCGAGCTGCTCGAGGCGGTGCGCGAAACGGATTTGACGGCCTTGTCCCACGCTGAACTTCCGTTCGAACGCATCGTTGAGGTGGTCCGGCCGCAGCGTTCGACCGCACACAATCCGCTGTTCCAGATCATGCTGGCATTTCAGAACCTGCCCGAGACATCCTTCGAGTTGCCGGTGTTAAGGCTCGAAGATTTCGAAATCCCAAGGACAACTTCGCGATTCGACCTGGAATGGTCCTTCGCCGAGGTGCCGGAGGGACCCGATGCGGTGACCGGGCTGCACTGCTCGCTCGGCTTCGCCACTGATCTGTTCGACCCAGCGACAGTCGCGGCGCTTCGGGATAGGTTCCTGCGTGTGCTCACCGCCGCCGTCGCCAACCCCCGAGGACGAGTCGGCGCCATCGATCTGCTTTCCCCGGAGGAACGGACCGCGCTGCTGATCGATCGAAACGACAGTACGGTGGCGATACCCATGGCGGCGGGCGCGACGCTGCCCGCGCTGTTCCAGGCGCAGGTGGAGCGGACCCCCGATCGAATCGCGGTCACCTGTGGGGATACGTCGGCAACGTATGCGGAGTTTTCCGGGCGGGTGAACCGGCTGGCCCGCTGGTTGATCGAGCAAGGCGTCGGTCCGGAGTCGCTGGTCGCCCTCGCGTTACCGCGCGGCGAACGATTCGTTGAGTGCGCTTACGCCACAGTGCTGGCGGGCGGTGCGTTCGTGCCGATCGATCCGAACGCACCCGCGCAACGCAGAGAGCTACTGCTCGAGCAGGTTTCGCCGGTCGTCGTCCTCGATCCGGTGACGCTGCCAGACATCGACCTGACCGCACGCAGCGCCGGACCGCTCACCGATCGCGATCGCCGGGCTGCGCTGCGACCCGGCAACCCTGCCTATGTGCTCTTCACCTCCGGCTCCACCGGTCGACCGAAACCCGTTGTCGTTACCCACGGTGCGATCGTCAACCAGCTGCTGTGGTTGCAATCGCACTGTGGGCTGACCTCCGATGACGTTGTGCTGCACAAGACTCCGCTCACCTTCGATGTCTCGGTCTTGGAGTTGTTCGGGCCGTTGCACATCGGAGCACGGATGGTGGTGGCGGCACCGGACGGCCACCACGATCCTGGCTACCTCGTCGACACGATCCTCCGGCACGACGTCACCGTCGCGCATTTCGTGCCGTCGATGCTCGAAGCTTTTCTCGCCGAGCCTGAGGTGCGCCGATGCTCGACGTTGTCGACGGTGTGCTCGTCCGGCGAAGCGCTCCCGGCGGCCACCGCGCGACGGACGCGGCATCGGCTCGGGGTCCGGCTGCACAATCTGTATGGCCCCACCGAAACCACGGTGGAGGCAACGTGTTTCGAGGTCACCGGCAACGAGCCCGACCCCGTCCCGATCGGTGCCCCGGTATGGAACACCACGACGTTTGTCCTCGACCCGATGCTGCGCCCGGTGCCGGTCGGCGTGGCAGGCGAGTTGTACATCGGCGGTGCGCAATTGGCGCGCGGGTACGCGGGCCTGCCTGGCTTGACCAGCGCTGCTTTCGTAGCTGATCCGTTCGGGGCGGGAGGTCGGTTGTATCGCACCGGCGATATCGTGCGATGGACACCGGCGGGCTTGGAGTTCATGGGACGCAGCGACTTTCAGGTCAAACTACGCGGGCAGCGGATCGAACTCGGTGAGATCGAATCGGTCATGGCGCGACTGCCGGGGGTGCGCAGGGCCGTCGTGACGATGCACAACGACCCGCGCCTCGGCGATCAGCTGGCGGCCTACGTGACCGGAACCGGCCTCGACTCGGACGCCATGATCGAGTCGGTGCGTGACGTTCTCCCCGGATATCTGGTGCCCCCGGCGGTGACGGTGCTCGACGAGTTCCCCGTCGGCACTTCGGGAAAGCTGGACCGCGCGGCGTTGCCCGCACCGGTGTTCCGGCCCCGGCGGTATCGCGAGCCGGCAACGCCGACCGAGGTCGCGGTCGCCGCGGTATTCGCTGAGTTGCTCGGTGTGCCTGCCGTCGGCTCGGACGACGAGTTCTTTGCGCTCGGCGGCAACTCGCTGGTGGCCACCCAGCTCGTGCGACGGCTGATGGAAGAGCTGAGAACCAGGCTGCCTGTGCCCGAGGTGTTCGCACACCCGTCCGTTTCGGCGCTCGCGGCGCGAATCGACGTGCGGCGCACGACGGAGCAACGCGACGCCGAGCCCGTGAATCCGTCCGGTGTCGTCCGGTTGCACCGCGCAGGCGGTGGCCGCCCGCCGCTGTACTGCGTGCATGGGATCCTCGGCGGTGTCTTCGAGTACGCCGCGCTCGCCCGACGGCTGGCCGATACGGACGCGGTGTACGGGCTCACGCCCGGACCGGAGTCGGCGCCCGCATCGATCGAGCAGATCGCCGCGGAACTGATCGCCCGGATGCGTCACGACCGGCCGCACGGTCCCTATCGATTGCTCGGTTGGTCGTTCGCGGGCATCGTGGCCTATGAGATGGCCGTACAGCTCCGCGAATCCGGGTCCGCGGTCGACCAGCTCGTCTTGGTCGACACGGCTGCGCCGCAACGGATGTCGGTCGGTGTTCCGGTCGACCCGGACGAGCGGTTCGCGACGTTCGTCTACACGCTGATGCCTGCTGCCGAGCATCGTGCTGCGTTGGGCGAGGGTATCTGGGGGCGCGAGCTCGCCGACCAGCTCGAGCTGATCACCGAGCACGCACAGCGGGTAGGGGCGTTGCCGACATACACCACCCTCGATGAGATCCGGCGCCGCTATGCGTTGTTCGAGCGACATCTGTGGGCACTGCGCCACTATCGGCCGCGCCCGTATCACGGTGTCACCACCATCGTTCGTGCCGCGGAAACAGCTGAGCCCGTGCATGATCCGACGCTCGGCTGGGCATCGGTCGGCGCCGACGGCCGCGTCCTCGTCGAGGTGCCGGGCATGCACCACACGATTCTGCTGCCGCCGGATGTCGACCGGTTGGCGGCCGCCGTCCGCGGCGACGAAACAGCAGCCGAGAGGACGATATGACCGCCGGGGTGCGTTGCTTTTCAGTGCTCGGCTTGGTGCTCGCCCTCCTCGCGGGCATCACCAACGGAACCGGTGCCGCAGCAAGCGAATCGGTAGTCATCCGGCGTACCGAATACGGCATTCCGCATGTCCTCGCCCACGATTTCGCCGGTCTGGGATTCGGTCTCGGCTACGCCTTCGCGGAAGACAACATGTGCTCGCTCGCGGACATCGTGGTGACGGTCGCCGGTGAGCGCTCGGTGTACTTCGGCGCCGACGCCAACGCAGAGGACCCGGTCGATCGGCAGCTGACCAATATCGATAGCGACGTCTTCCACCGCTCCCTGCACGAAAACCACACTGTGGAGCGGGTATTCGACCAGCCGCCACCGCTCGGTCCGACCGACGAAGTCGAGGACATCATCGACGGCTATGCGGACGGAGTGAACCGGTATCTCGCCGATGTCGGAGTGGCCGGGCTGCCTGACTCCGAGTGCCGCGACAAACCGTGGGTGCGCCCGATCACCCCGCTCGACGTGCACCGCATCATCTACGACATCACCGTGTTCGGCGGGCTCGGCCGGGTGAAGACACGGATCGCGACTGCGGCGCCGACACCGCACCAGGCTGCCCCGATCGACGCGGTGTTCACCGAGTTGGCCGACGACACAGTGCCTCTGGGCAGTAATGGCATCGCCGTCGGGCGCGACGCCACCCAACAGGGCGGCGGCTTCCTGCTGGCCAATCCCCATTTTCCGTGGCGCGGTGCGCTGCGGTTCTATCAGGCGCAGTTGACCATTCCCGGTATCCTCGACGTGTCGGGGGCGACGATGCCCGGCGTGCCGTTGGTCATGATCGGCCACACCGCGCGCATGGCCTGGACTCATACGGTGTCGACGGCCCGGCGGCACAGCCTGTACGCCTTGCAGTTGGTGCCAGGGGATCCGACGAGCTATCTCGTCGACGGCCGACCCGAGCGGATGACCGAGCGCAGCATCGCGGTGCCGGTGCTCGGCGGCGGCACGGTGCACCGGACCGTGTACAGCTCCCGGTACGGGCCGGTGCTCGGCGGTGCGTGGACCGAGTCGCATGCGGTCTCGCTGCGAGATGTCAACGCAGGCAACGGGCGAACGGCCAATGTGTGGCTGGCGATGAATCGGGCAGGCAGTGTCGCGGAGCTGCGCCCGGCCCAAGACCGTTACCAGGGCGTCCCGTTCGTGAACACACTTGCCGTCGACGACACCGGTGTCGCCTATTACGCCGATGCCTCGGTGGTTCCGCACCTGACCGACACGCAAGCGTTGCTGTGCGGCCGAGGACCAGGGTTTCCGCCGAGTGCGGCGCTGCTCGACGGCTCGTTGTCGTTGTGCGAGTGGGGGAGTGACCCCGGTGCCGTGACACCGGGGATCTTCGGCCCGCAGGTGTACCCGGCGCTGACGCGCACCGATTTCGTCACCAACAGCAATGATTCGGCGTGGCTCACCAACCCGGCCGCGCCGATCGTCGGCACCCCACAGATCTTCGGACCCGCTACGACGATGCGGAGCTTGCGCACCCGGGTCGGCCTCGACATCATCGATCGGCGCCTGCGTGGCACGGATGGCTTCGGTCCGCCGGGGTTCACCATTCCGACCGCGCTGGCGGCCTTTTCGGCCGAGCGTAACCACAGCGCCGAATTGGCAAGAGACAGCGTCGTTTCGATGTGCCGCGAGCAGCCGACCGCGGTGGCGACCGACGGCCGCGCCGTCGAACTCGGCGAAGCGTGTGCGGCGTTGGCGCAGTGGGATCTTCGCGCACGGCCGGACAGCGGGGGAGCCGTGCTGTGGCGCCAATTCTGGCTTGCCGCAGAGCGCGTTCCCCATGCGTGGACGGTGCCGTTCGATCCGGCCAACCCACTGACCACACCGAACACCCTCAACACTGCGTCCCCCGATATCCGCCGCGCGCTGGCCGACGCCGTGGCGCGCCTGGCCGACGCAGGGGTGGCGCCGACCGCCTCGCTCTCCTCGGCGCAACGCTCGATCGGCACCGGCGTCGCAGTGCCCGGCTGCACCCACCAGGAAGGCTGCTACAACGTAATCGGCGGGGACCCACCAGGACTCCGCCCCGACGGCACCTTCGCCCCCGTGGACTCCGGTTCGAGCTTCATGATGGCAGTCGAGCTGTCTCCGGAAGGCCCCTCGGCCCGCACCTTGCTGACCTACTCCCAATCTGCCGCCGCCACCTCCCCCCACCACAGCGACCAAACCCAACTGTTCACCACCGAGGACTGGATCGCCGATCGCTTCACCGAATCCGACATCCGCGCGGACCCCGCACTGCGAACCCGCGTCCTACACCCCTGACCAGCGACAAGGTCGCCCTAGCCGTTCCGCGTTGCCACTGAAATCCTCTGCGCGATCATGGCGTTGGGCGTTGGCGCCTCACCGGCCGTATGCGGCGCTCTGGGTGCCGACCAGGTCGACGAGGGTTTGGTGGGCGATGTTCACGTCGTAGAGGTGTAGGCCCCAGGTGGCGTCCTGAAGATCGGGTAGCGCGGTGGCGATCAGGCCCTCGGCCATGAGCACGTGCGGTCCGTCGCCGGTGGTGCAGTGGGCGCGTACTCCATCGAGGGCGAGGCCCGCGACACTGCCGTGGATCGGCGCTATAGCGTTGTCGCGCAACGAGGCCGGGTTCGTACACAGCACCTCGTAATCGGGCCCGAACGGCAGGCTTGCGCCGGTCGCCGAGGTGTTGGGTGTGCTCGGCGACCAGCCGAAGCGCGCGTTCGGCGGCGGTGTTCGGGAGAAGGCGGAATAGGCGATAACGCACCCGGTCTGTGCCGGGCTGGTGCATGCGGGCACGGTGCGGAAATCGCCACCGACCGTCGCGCCCTTCCCGACCAGGACATTGCCGCCGATCAGCAGTGCCGAAACCAGTTGCGACTGTGCAGGTTTCCTTTCGATACGGCGCTGGATCAGGGTCCGCAACATGCTGGTGCCTTGCGAGTGGCCGATGAGCACGACACCGCGTCCGCCGTTGTGTTGTGCGAGGTAGTCGTCCCAGGCCCGCTCGACGTCGCCGTACGCGAGGTCTCGCGCGTCGTTGCGCTCCTGTGGCGAACCGGTATTCAACGTCCGAAGCGTCGTTTGCCGATACACCGGTGCCCACACATTGCAGTGCACTCCGAAGGGCTCCGCCTGGGCTGCTGCTACTCCGCGCAATTCCGGGGACGCGTCGAGGTTTGCGTTGATCGACGGCTGCAACGACACGGTCGGATAGACATAGAAGCAGTCGATCGGTGCCCCCGCCCGCCCTCCGCACGGGTCATTCGGCTGACCGGGCTTGCACAGCCACGTGCTCTGCGGCGCCGCCGAGGCCTGTGGAACAACGAACACTCCGATCAGGCAAAGCAGTGCACCCAACGCCAGCGCAGCGCGTGAGACGAAACGAACTCGGCGGAGAGGCATGACAACAATGCTACAAAGCTGAATCGGGCTCAGCGCACATCTGTGCGGCAGGGATAGCAGACGGTGCAGCCCGTGCAGCCGGTCACCTCAGTCGGGCAGACCGAGTCGTCCGTCCTCCGCTGTGCTGATGTCCGATCGAGAGTCGTGCTGGGTTGGCTGATTCGGATGTCGAGATCGAAATCGTCTATCGGTGCAGACATATCAAACCCTCTTCGGAATGCCTTCAACAGATGGCCGGGTAACGCATGCCGGACATCCCGCAGTGACACTCGGCCGTCTTCGATGATGCTCGGCGGCCGTACCTTCGCAGTAGGGGAGGATGCCACGCATACCCGGGAATTCCTCCCGGGCGAATCGGGAATCGGACGCGAGGCGGGCCGACTGTTCAGTGCAGCAGTCGACCTACCTCGAGCTCACTGGCCTGGGCGGCACAGGGCGTGCTCGACACCGCGGAAGGCGACGGCGAGCGGGTCGGTGGACTGGCTGTAGGGATCGATCATCCATTTGACCAGAGCCAAAGGGCCGCCGAACAATTGGCACAGCGGTGGCACGGGGGCGGGTTCAGCGTTGGCGACAGCGTTCGATCCGGCGATCAGTGATCCTGCGACGGCCAGGATCACCAGCATTTTCCGCACGATATTCATCCTTTGTGGTTGTCGAACAGTTGTGTTCGTGGATCCTACCTTCCAGCTTTCGGCCAAGCCGGTGACTTTGTTACACCGCGATCAGAAGCCTCATTGATGCCGGCCAGCTCAAGAGCGTTGCACGAAGCCGATTGCGACACTGCGTATTTCAATCGTGATCTGCCGGTTCGTGCAGTACCTCGGTCGGTCCGACGGCACCGCCACCAGCGCCGCCCGACCGCTTGTCCAGCCGGTGTGTCCACACCAGTGGGAGTGATCGTATTTCGTTGGTTACGCCGCAGGTTGTCTTGATCTCGGCTTCGGGAGGTATGCGGTACGACGGTATTTGGGCGTGGAAGGAAGTTATCGCGCTCTTCAGAGCGGTTCGGGCCAGTGCGACCCCGACGCAGCGGTGGGCGCCAATGCCGAACGCTAGGTGCTGGTTTCGGGAGGGGCGGTCCCAGTGCGCTGCCGAAGGGGCGTCGTAGGCGTGGGGATCATGGTGGGCGAGTGTGGGGCTGAGGAGGATGCGGTCACCGCTGCGGATGGTCATGCCACAAAGTTCGCGGTCGGCTACGGCGGTTCTGAGCAGGTTTGCGACGGAATGGAGGCGAAGGAGTTCTTCGACTGCGGCCGTGGCGAGTTCGGGATCGGTGGCGAGGGCATGCTGATGCTGAGGGTGCTCGGCAAGGAATTTGAAGGCGAAGCCGAGGGAATTGGCGAGTGTGTCCAGACTGGCCAAGGCCAGCATGGCGGCCATATCGAGCATTTCTTGGTCGGTCAGCGATTCGTCGTCGCTGTTGATCATGGTGCCGATGAACCCATGCTGGGGTCTGGCGGCGATCAGCTCTGACAGCACCTCTTCGAGGGCTCTGCCGGCCTCCGCGCGTGCTGTGGTGTCGCGGCTGTGCAGCAGCGTTGTGGTCGACTCGGCGCAGCGGACGGCGGTCTCGTGCGAGGCGTCATAGAGAGCGGTGAACAGTGCGTACTGCATCGGCCGGGCGAGGTCGGCCATCAGTTCGCAACGGCCCCTCGGCGTGAATTCGGCAATTCGATCCGTACAGCGGGTGGTGATCGCTGTGGTGATGCGTTCGGTGGTGCGACGGTTGAGATGCCGGACGAACACCCTGCGGTACTTGCCATGTTCTGGCGGGTCGAGTTCCTGCGGAATCAATGGGCGGGGCCACGCGCCCTTGCCGTCGAGCGTGGGACTGGTGGCGTTGGAGAAGTGTTCGGTGTCGCGGAGGACGGCACTGATGTCCGTGTATCGGGTGAGCACCCAGTATCCGCCGGATTTCGGGGTCCAGAATATCGGATCCGAATAGGGCTGGATGGGTGTGCGGGCCGGGTCCGGCGACAGGTGTAGATCGCGGTGATAGTCGAAGTCCCGCACCACATGTGGGGGCACGTTGCTGGGAAGAATCATGACGACCCCAGGCTTCCTGGCCCCAGCGAGTATCGGTGCGCCAACGACTCTCGATGCCATCGCAGCATGCCTGCGGCCCAGTCGGCTCCGGCCATGAAGAAGCCGCCGACCTGGGGATCGGTTGTGTAGGTGTCGCGCAGTTCGGCCACTGTTCGTGCCAAGTCGAGGCAGCGCGCCGTGTAGAGCGCACCGATATCCGCCGTAAAGGCGGTCGGCCATGAGGTATTCAGCTCTTTCTCCTTCGGCCCTGAGGAAATGAAGTTGACCAGGCACCCCAAATCGCAGAGCGCCGCCCGCATGGCTCTGGTGTGGGGTAGCCGCCTGGCCTCGTCGGAGAGAGCGGCACCAGGAGTCGTTTCGAGGAATTCGATGTTCAAGACGAATGTTCCCGAATGGCGGTAGAAGGACAGATAGTCGTCGTAATGGGGCGGGACGTTGCTGGATCTGCTGTTTGCTTCCCAGGCTGCGGCCGTGAGGTAGTCGCGCAGCGCATGCCGCAGACGATTGGCGGTGGTAGCCGAGGCGGACATGTCCAGCTCGGCGAGCAGCGGTTGAAGCACAGCGGCGAATGTGCTGCGCGGCGGTTCCGGCGGGGTTTCGTCGTGCAGGATGCGCCATATCTGGCCTGCTTCGCGTATGTAGGTCGACAGGTCGCGGGCGGCCACATCCTCTGCGCACACATCGTCGAAGGCGGTGTACCAGAAGGTGAATCGTGCCCAGAGAGCAACCAGTTCGCGAGGGAGGTCCGGCGAGCAGTTCGCCACGCCGCGCCCGATCCGCGAACCACGGAGCCGCTCGAACTTCGCCTTGTCCATCGGAAGCTGTGCTTGATCGGCCCAGGCGACGGTCAAGTTCTCGACTTGCTCGGCTTCTGGGTGCGGGCGAGCCGGCAGGAGGGCAGTCATTTCCGCGAAGGCCGTCACAGGAAAGCTGCTGAGGTCTTCGCGCGTTTTCTCGGATTGCTGCCGATCGGGCATCAGTGATCCCTTCGCTGTCGACTCGGTGCCGAATGCAGGCAGTGGCGCGTGGTGAGCAATGCGGTGTCGACGATCGTCTCGGGTGTGTAGAGGTCTTTGTCGTGCCACAGCGGTGGCTGGCCGCCGTTGCGCGGTGTCTGGTCGAGGTAGGTTTTCGCGAGTTCGATGGCGACCTGGTATCTCGGGTGTCTCGGACTGGCGAGCTGGATGAGCAGTTGGACTGCGTACGCGGTCTCTTCGGGGGTGCCGCACCAGATACCCCAGGATCCGTTGGCGCGCTGGGTGTTCAGCAGCCAGCGGACGGTGCTGCGCATCGCGGGAGTGGCAGGCGGGTCGGCGAAACGCGTGAGGGCGAGTGCCGCGCAGAATGTCGCGTAGTACGGGGAAGCGTGCCAGCGGTCATCCCAGTGGCCTGCGTCCTGTTGCTGGTCGAGCAGCCAGCTGGATATCTTGCGGATCACCGGCAGATAGCGGTGACGTTCGGCGGGCCGGGCGCGAACATAGAGGCTGAGTGCTTCCAGCACATGGGCATTGGTGGTGACGGATTGCCCTTGTTCGCCAGGCCACGTACAGAAATGGGTACCGAGTTCGTAGGTGCGGAGCATCGAGGGATCGTGCGGTTCGCCGAGCAGAGTCAGGGTGGCCAGGACCATGCTGGTGGTGTCGGCGTCGGTCGGTAGCCCGGGCGCTGTTGCGGCGCCGGTGGCGGTGAGGCTGCGGCGCAGGCTTCGTCGTATCGTTTTCGGGACGTCGACCGGAATTCCGGTGTGGCGCAGCCAGTTCAACACCCATGCCCGTTCGAAGACGGCGACGGGCGCTACGCAGGGCAGTGGACCGCCGGTGTGGCTGGCCAGCTGCGCGAGGTATCGGCGCGCCGCGGTCGCTCCGGGCCCGGATGGTTTGGTGGCCAGCCAGGCGGCGGTGGCGGCAGGAGACGCGCCGATACTGCCTGCCGCCGAGGGCTGAATGCTGCCGGGTGCGAGTTCTGCAACGAAAGTTTCCGCCGCATGCAGCAGCTTGTCGTCCAATCGTGTGGCAGCGCTCAGTCGAGTGGTGAGCGCGTTCAACCGGCGGCCATGGTGGGATCCCATGTCTCGCACCCACGTTGGCAACTTCGCTGTGCCTGCGAGATGCACGGTCGACAGGTGCTGATCGATGCGTGGTACCAGCGCGGCAACGACGAGGTCGGCAGCGGGTAGGTCGGGCAGCCGGAGCGATGCTCCCGGAACGACATCGGCCAGGCCACGGAGAGCGCTCTGCACTGTCGAGATGATCGGGGAACCTCCGCGCCCGGCCGCCTGGACCGTCAGCAGCGCCTCGATCGCGCTCAGGGTCGGGATGAGGCCGTAGCCGGCGTCGCGTGGTCCCCAGCGCCCTTCTTGCCCTTGTGTGGCAAGGAGATAGTCGATCCTCGCGGTGTGGCCGGGTAGGTCCGGGAGACTCGACACGACCCGCGCGGTCTCGTAGACCGAGAGGCTGATGCGCCCGTCCTCGGTCAGCCCGGACAACAACCGCTGAACTTCCTGCTTGCACGCTCGGCAAGCCGTCGACGAGGGGCTGGTCACCATTCGCGTTCGCTCCCATCGGTTGCTACTCGGGTCGGCGTCGAGGTGGCGCGGCGGCTTGTCGAGATGCGCATGGCTGTCAGCGATCTCGATGGGCGGCCAGCTGGGCCAGCGCCAGCAAGTCGTCGGTGCGAAGGTGTGCGGGCAATGCGTCGAAGGCCGCGGTGATCTGGTCTTCGGCACAACGCAGTGTCGGCGCAGACCCGCCTGCCGCATCGAGTAGACCGATGGCGGCGGCCACCTCCGCGTCCGACAACGGTTCTCGCCCTTGATAGATCGTGGCGAGCTGGTCGGCTTGGGGCAGACCCGAACCGAGCAGCCGCACGACAGGAAAGGTCCGTTTTCTTCGGACGAGGTCAGTACCTGCCGGCTTCCCGGTGTTGTTCGGATCGCCCCAGATCCCGATCACGTCGTCGACCAGTTGGAATGCCACACCGACCATGCGGCCGTAGGCGTCGAGGGCGTGCACCGAACTCGGGTCCGCGCCGGCGAGTAGCCCGCCGAGTGCACACGCGCAGCCGATCAGCGCCCCCGTCTTTCCGGTGGCCATCGCCAGGTAATCCCCGATGGCGACCGAGGCGCGCTGCTCGAAGGCGCAGTCGAGATACTGCCCGCCGCACAATTCGACGGAGGTGATCGTCAAGCGGCGAACGGCTTCCGCAAGAACTGGGGCAGGGGCATGCGCGGTGAGTACGCGCGTCGCGAGTGCTTGCAGGCCGTCGCCGACCAGCGTGGCGTTGGTGACCCCCCACGTCTTCCAGACGGTCGCGCGTCCGTGCCGTAGCGCGTCACCGTCCATGATGTCGTCATGGACCAGTGAAAAGTTGTGCAGCAGTTCGACGGCCGCCGCGGCATGGGCCACGACGTCGGGCGTACGGCCCACCGACCGTGCCGCGGCGAACATGAACGCAGGCCGCAGCGCCTTGCCCGACACCGAGGACATCGGTGCCCCGTCGATGTCGCACCAGCCGAAATGGTTGCCTGCCATGACATCCAGGGGCGACGGCAGCATGCTCAGCGCATCACGCAGAATCGGATCGACGGTGGCACGAGCCTGGGTCAGCAGAGCCGACGCTAAGGCGGGATCCGCTGTCGATTCGGAAGCCGAGGTAGACATGCGACTTCACCTCCGGGAGATTCCCGCATGACAGGCACCGAGGACAGTTGCCGGAAAACCCTGGGCTTGCCGCGCGGCTCTTGTACGTTCCCCTCGAACCGAGACAGCGCCCGATTCCGTTGGCAGAACAGTCTTCTCGGACATCGGCACATGATACTGCGGGTTTGCTGCGCTTCTCGGCGCTGGGAAAAACCGGAGCAACCAGTCGGACTGGAACGTTGCTCCCCTGGACGCAGGCGTATGGAGACGAGCCTCTCACCGATGTTCTGCGGCGCCGCGCACGGCTTGACTAGGAGCATGACAACGAACAGCAACAACCAGACCATCCTCGTCACCGCGGCCACCGGGAAGATCGGCCGCCGGGTGGCGGATCGCTTGACCGCCAACGGTTTCCCGGTTCGCCTCGGTTCTCGCTCGGCGGCGCTTCCGTTCGATTGGCACGATCGGGGCACGTGGGCTCCGGTGCTGGACGGGGTGCGCGCGGTCTTCCTCATGTACACGCCCGATATCGGGGATCCGCGGGCCGGTGACATTCTCCGGGCGTTCAGCGAACAGGCGGTCGCCGCCGGGGTGCAGCGACTGGTACTGCTGTCGGCGCGCGGCGAAGATCAGGCCGCTCCGGCCGAGTCAGCGGTCCGGGAGAGCGGTGCCGAATGGACTGTGCTGCAAGCCGCCTGGTTCAACCAGAACTTCGACCAGGGCGCCTTCACGGACATGGTGCAGGCAGGCGCGCTCGCGTTTCCCGCAGGCCAGGTGCTCGAACCCTTCATCGACTGCGATGATCTCGCGGACGTCGCGGTGCTCGCGCTGACCGAGGACGGTCACCATGGTCAGAACTACGACCTGACCGGACCGCGGTTGCTGACTTTCGGTGACGCCGTCGCGGCGATCGCCGCGGAGACCGGCCGCGAGATCCACTACATTCCCGTGACCGGTGCGGAATTCGGTGCAGTGCTGAAGTCCGAGTTCGGCATGCCGGACGAGGAGGTGGCCGGCATGATCGACATCTTCGCCACGCTGATGGACGGCCGCAACGCCACGGTGACCGACACAGTCCGACGGGTTCTCGGCCGCGAGCCGATCGACTTCACCGACTACGTGCGCGCTGCGATCGCGGCGGGCGCATGGAAGTAGCGCGGATGCGGAGTGCCCCGCCGAATGCCGTGCGGCACAGGGCAGGGCACTTCTGGCTCACCCGCGCGAGGAGATCTGCTGCACGCCCCAGCTGTTGCCGTCCGGGTCCTCGAAGAACACGAAGCCGACGTTGTCGAGCGGATCCGGTGTTGGCGAAGGGTTTTGGCCGAGCACCTGAACATCGCTGACCTCGACACCGCGGGCAACCAGTTCCTTGTGTGCCTGTTTGATGTCGGGCACGACCAGCTGAAGTCCCTTCACCGAGCCGGGCTCCATCTTCGGGACGGCCCCTTCGCCGATGACGATGGAGCAGCCGGAGCCCGGCGGCGTCAACTGCACGACGCGCATGCCTTCGCCGAAGGTGCTGTCGTGGTCGACAACGAATCCCAGCTGCTTGCTGTAGAAGTCCTTGGCACGATCGATGTCCGATACCGGGACAATGACGACTTCGAGTGTCCAGTTCATGGCACTTCCTTCGGATGGGTACAGACGTCACAGGTAACGACGGCCCGTCGCCGCGAAACTCATCGTCCCGCATTCCCCTGGTTCGACCGCGCGGAACTGTGCGGCTCGATCACCGCCACACGTCCTCGACGTACCGTCCGGACGCGCTGAGCATGTCGAGCCAGGCCGCGGCTTCGGTCGGGTCGGCACCGGTGTGCTTGCGGTAGACCTCCGTCAGGGCCTCGCGGACACCGGGGGCCATGCGGGCGCCGTCGCCACAAACATAAATGTGTCCTCCGGCCTGCAAAACAGCCCACACCTCGCTGCTTTCGGCCAGGATGCGGTGCTGAACGAAACGGGCGCCATGTTCGGGCGCATGGGTGAAGGTCGGGCGGAGGCTGACGGCGCAGGCATCCTGCGCGGCTTCGAGTTCGGCGCGGTGGAGATAGTCGACATCGGGGTGATCGCAGCCGAAATAACAGAGCAGTGTGCCGGTAGCGCCGGTGTGCAGGCGATCGAGGATCGCGCCGCGGAACGGGGCGAGACCGGTGCCCGCGCTGATCACCATCACCGGGACGGCATGGTCGTCGGGCAGCCGGAATGCCTCCCGGCACGGGTTGACCTTGGCTTGCACCAGCGCACCGGGGCGCAGGCCTGCGAGGTAGTGGGAGGCGATCCCGCGGAACGTGCCGTCGCCGCCGCGATGCGGCGCGGCGAGTACGGAGATCATGAGGTCGACCGTGCCCGGTGCGCCCAGAGCGGAGGAGGAGATGGAGTAGTGGCGTGGCCGCAGGGGTGGCAGCATCTCCAAGAAGAGCTCGAATGACAGTTCGCAGGCTCGGTATTGGCCCAGCAGGTCGAGCACAGTGCGCCTGGCCCTGGTCACCTCTTGATCGAACCGCTCGTGCGGTGCTGACGCCAATTCGGCGAGCGGGCGGCGTTCGGGAGGACAAGCGGTGTGCGCCGCCAGCACTGCGAGCTGTTCGCGTGTTGCGGGGTCCTGCAACTCGACGAACTCGGTGAGCAGCCTGCGCAGTGTGAGCGGTCGGTCGACGGGCAGCGCGTTTCGGCTGCGGCGGTGCACGTGCAGCCGGACGGTGCGATCGAGGTCGAGTGCGAACCGCTGGCCGACTCGATCGACAAGTTCAGATGGGTTGTGCGGCAGCACCGCCAGGTGATCCCCGGTTCGGTAGGTGACGCCCTCGGGTAGGCGCAGTCGGAGGAAATGCTTGGACCGTCCGAGCGGGTGCGCCATGTCGACCAACTCGCGGCTGTCGAGTACCTCCATTGCCGTCAACCCGTGCCGTCCGGTGAGTTGATCGGTGACCGACGCACCGACTTCCTCCACCGTGTACAGCTGGGTCGGCTCGGCACCTGATCGGTCTTCGTCTGCGGTCGGCACACCGAACCGGTCGAGCAACGCGGCCCACAGTCGACCGGTCCAGTCGTCAACGGCGCCTGCGAAGTCTCCCGAGGCGTCGGCGGCGCCGCGCTCGGTCAGCGCGGTGGCCCCTGCGGTGGTCAGCCACTGGTCGATGGTCGAGGGGACGTGCTGGTAGGTGGCGGCCCAGTTGCGGTCACCGACACCGAGTACCGCGTAGCGAATCCGGTGCAGGGCACCAGGTTCCAGCTGTTCGAGCCAGGGGTAGAACTTGGCGGCGTCATCCGTCGGTTTGCCGTTGTAGGAAGCGGCGACGATCACTACCGCCCCGTCATTGCCAGGGAGGATGTCTATCGCGTCGTCGAGTGCGGCCACCGTCGTGGTGAAGCCACGCTCGGCTCCCTCCGCCGCGAGATCGCGCGCGATACCGGCGCACGTGCCCAGGTTCGATCCATAGAGCACAGTCAGTGCGGTGCCAGCGGCCTTGCGGTTGGTCGTTTCTGCTGGTCCGGTAGCCGAGCCGCGCGCGGCGACAGGCAACCGCCGTTCCGCGGCGCCGCGCCTGGCGAGCCGGAGAGTGAACCCGTCCGGTTTGATCGTCAGCGATTGCTTGATCTTCAGCTGATAGTCGGCGTGATCGAGCAGGCGGTAGCGGTGCACGAGCAAGCCGAGCACCAATGTTGCTTCGTGTAGCGCGAATTGGCGTCCGATACAGGCGCGCTCACCACTGCCGAACGGCTTGAACAAGTGCGCAGGCCTGGTGGACTCGCGTTCGGCGGCGAACCGCTGCGGGTCGAACAGTTCGATGTTCTCGCCCCAGGCCGGATCTCGATGCAGCGCCGGGGTGAACACCAGCAGCGACTCGCCAGCGCGCACCGCATACTTGCCACCGATCACGGTGTCCGCCAAGGGTTCTACGGCGTAGGCCGGGGCGGTCGGCCACAGTCGCAGCGACTCGTTCAACACCTGGCGCAGGTAGGTCAGCTTGCCGATGTCCTCGTAGGACGGTTCGGGATCGGGGGTATTGCCCCACAGTGCGTCCACCTCGGCCTGGGCGATGGCAAGGACCTCGGGATGTTTGGTCAGATAGTGCAGCGCGAAAGACAATGCTCCGCTGGTGGTTTCGTGCCCGGCGATCAGGAAGGTGAGCACCTGATAGCGGATGTTGACGTCGTCGAGGGGCGCGCCGGTCACCGGGTCGTCGGTGTGCAGCATGCGGCCGAGTAGATCGTCGGCGTTCTCGTCGGCCTGGTCTCGACGGCGTCGGATCACGTCGTCGACCAGATCCTTCATGTACCCGATATCGGTGCGGTAGCGCTCGGCCCGCCCACGCTGCAGGAGGTGCATTCCTGGCAGCGACTCGCTTTGTGACTGAGCGTAATCCAGCGTGCGGGACAGCGCGCTGATGAACCGATGCGGCTGCTCGCGGCGGAACGAGCCGAAGTCGTAACCGAAACCGCACAACCCGATCGTGTCGAAGGTCAACCGCGTCATATCGCCCGCCACATCGACCGGATGATCAACGGCGCTATCCCATTTCGCGAGCAGGCTCTTGGCGACCGTCAGCATGGTCGCGTGATAACCGCGCATCGCCGCCAGCGAGAACGCGGGCAGCAGGATGTCGTGCGCCTTGCGCCAGTTCGGCTCGTCGTGGAAGGCGGTGAACAATCCGTCGCCGCCGATATCGCGCAGCGCGAGGAGATCGGCGTGCACGTTCTTGCGGAAGCGGGTCTCGTCGGACAGTTCGGTAACCAGGTCGAGGCCGGAAACCATGGTGGTCTCGTCGCCGAAGAACCGGATCTTGAAGATCGGTCCGAGTTCCTTCGCTTCGGCGAGCAGGTAGGGGAGATTGTCTGCGCCGCTGGGAATCTGCAGCGCATGACCGATCAACGGCAACGCCGGACGCTCCGGGATCGTCTCGAGTGTGTGCACGGAAGTCCCCATCAGGAAACCGCCCTTCTTCTCCGCTGCGAACGTGGTAGCAGCCACGGTGCCTGGGCGGTGTCAAAGGGAGCCAAGGGCAACGGCAAGGACGGGTAAGAATCCGGGCGAACCAGTCTGCATGCCGCGAAAGATAGATCCAAGGATCTATTTCGTTCGCCGCCGACGGTGCCGATCATGGAGGGGTGTCCAGTCGAACAGGCGGCCGGAAAGCGGTGCCTACCAGCACGGGGATCGGGCCGTCGCACGTGGTCCGGCAGCCGGGGCTGCGCACTGCCGAGGCGCAGCGGGCGCCGGACGGGTTCGGCGTAGATCTGAGCGCGATACCCGCGACCAGGACCAATGACGGCGCACCACTCGACGCGACGATCCGGACCGAGATGGAGGCGCGCTTCGGCCACGACTTCGGCGCGGTGCGGATTCATGCGGGGGCCGCGGCGGACATGTCGGCGCGCGCGTTGCGAGCGCGCGCGTACACCGTCGGCAACGACGTGGTCTTCCGCGAAGGCGCGTACCGGCCGGGCACTGCGGCGGGTGATCATCTGCTCGCGCACGAACTCGCCCATGTCGTGCAACAGAATTGGAGCGGGGCGGGCGGCGCGCTCACGCCCGCGCAGGCGGAAAGTGACGCGCGACAGGCTGCCGCAGGCTGGCTCGATGACGCGCAGATCAACGTCCGAGGCCGGAGCCCCGTCCGGGTCGCCTGTGAGGACGAGGACGAGGACGACGCGGAGGGCGAGGCCAAGGCCGCCGAACGCGCGCGCGACAAAGCGGCCACCCAACGACGTGCGCGGGAGCGGGCGGCAGCGGGCAAGGACCCGGCCCTGCTCACCCAGGCGGAAGCCGAGAACGAAGCGCGCGCCCTCGAACGCAGCTACCGGCAACCCGGCGCGAAACAACGCTCCCCGGCGCGCAAAGCCGCCGACCTCGAGCGGTATCGCAGGCTGATCGCGCGCACCGCGGGAACAACGTTGGAGAAGAGCCAGCGCCGTGGCGCCTTCGACGAGCTGCAGCGCACACCGAGTGCCACGGCGGGTCCGCCGCAGACCAAACATGTCGCGGGCGGCCCGGCGCTACCAGACCACGACCTGCCGCCCGGACAGTCGAGTTATGCACAGCCGGATTACTCGTTGGACCGGCGTCGCCCGGACGGCAGCCTCGAACGGATCCACGTCAATCTCAAGTCCGACGATCTCGTGTCGCTGCAACCGTCCGCCGCGCGGGCCAGGGCTCGCGCGTACGTCGACCAAGCTGTGCGGAACAGCAGGCACCTGGCGAACGGCGAGAGCATCGTGATCAGTTTCGCGCAGGTGCCGTCGAAAGAGGTTCAGGACGAGATGAATTCGGTCTTGTTCCGGCCGGGCTCGCCGATCAGCGAAGTGCGGTACGGGACGACGACCCACCGTCGGCCGATCACCGGCGCCGGGGTGGTCACGCCAGGGACGAGTACGCCTCCGGCTGCGACGCCCGCACCGAAAAAGTCTTCTGCGACAAAGAAAAAGGCGGTCGTGAAGCCGCCCGTGGTCTCCGGGTCGGCGCCACCCGCCGTCAAAACACCCACCGCCACAAAACCACAACCCACCGTGAAACCGCCGGTCGTCGCCAACCCGCCTACCCCGTCGACAGTGCCAACCGCGAAGGTCCCGCCTGCCCCATCGACGGTGCCCACCGCCAAAGTCCCGCCTGCCACGACACCGGCTCCGGCCACGCCGAAACCTGCCCAGCAGCCGGTGACGGCGACGCCGCCCGCACAGACATCGCCCGGTACCACGCTGCCGACCCAGGCGCCGACCACCGCGAAGCCTGCGCCATCGCGTCCACTGACTGTCCGGGTGCGTGTCGGTTCGACCTTGCGCTCATTGGGATCTTCCTATGCCCTGTCGGGAGCAGGTCTCGCAGTCGATCTACTGGCCGCCTACTTCCGAGCCCGATTGGACGCCAAGGAGATTCAGAAAGGTGTCCAGGCGCTCTGGCCGAAAATCTCCGCCGACGTCAACCGCCGCGCCGCCGAGATCGCGGCCTTGCAGGCCGCAGGCAAGCCCGCGTTCGCCAACGTCAAGGTGTCCATCATCCGCGCCCGCCTCTTCATGCCCGGTGGGATGGGCGCCAGCGAGTCCGCAGCCGGCGTGGAGGGCGTCGAGGTCTCCGTCAGTTCCGCCGATATCAACACCGGCGAACACGGAATCTCGAACGAGGACTGGTACGACATCTTCAGCAGCAGATCAGAAATGACCTGGTCCTTCCCGGTCACCGCCGACACCGACGCCCCGGGGCCGTAGCGCCGCCCGGTCTAGCCGCCGGGGTCGACGGATCATCGGGTGGCGGAGTCGTCGCGGCTCTCCTGGATGCTTTCGGCGCGTGCGGCGACCAGTGGCTGGATGCGGTAGTCGACGAGTTCGCGCATGACCAGGGCGGTGTTGGTGCGTTTGACGCCCTTGATGTCGAGGATCTGACCGGCTATCCGATAGAGGTCGTCGGCGTCGCGGGCCACCACGTGGACGAGCAGGTCGGCGACGCCGGTGAGTCCGTGTACTTCGAGGACCTCCGGAATCTCGGCGAGCGCCGCCGACACCGCGGTGAGCTTGCGCTGCGTGACATGGGTGAGGACGAACGCTTGCAGCGGGTAGCCGAGGGTCGACGGCACGATGCGCCGCTCGAACGAGCGTAGGGCGCCGGACATTTCGAGTTTGTTCAGCCGGGCTTGGACGGTGTTGCGGGACAGTCCGGTGTCCGCGGCGAGCGCGAGAACGGTCGCGCGTGGCGCGTCGGAGAGTGCGAGCAGGATCCTGGCATCGATCTGGTCGACGGTGTGCGTGCTTGGCATTGTGACAACCCCGTTCTCATCACGACAGGTCCGCCGTAGGCAATCTGATCAAGTCCGCGTGTCAGTATTGCGCAAAACATCTCCTATTGCTGGACTTGCTGACAGTTCTGCACAACGGAACCTTCTCGGGTGGGTGTGCTGCCCGAACCTCGATCACTGTGTGCCCATGGCCGAGCCTCTGTGCGCGCGCCGCAACCGATTACGCGCGAGGAGACTGCGATGAGTGCCCCGGCCGTCGATTCAGGAGTCGAGTTCTCCGGTACCCCCGAAGGGCTCGAAGCGATTCAGCAGCGGGTGCTCTGGCTGTCCACGGCGATGATCCACCATGCCAATCGGGTGCGTCCGAATCCGAGCGGGCTCAAGGTCGGTGGCCATCAGGCCTCGTCGGCCTCGATGGTGTCGATCATGACCGCACTGTGGTTCGAGCAGCTGCGTCCCGGTGATCGCGTTTCGGTGAAACCGCACGCGTCTCCGGTGCTGCACAGCATCAACTATCTGCTCGGCGAGCTCGACGAGTCCTACCTGACCACGTTGCGTCAGTTCGGCGGACTGCAGTCCTACCCGAGCCGGGCCAAAGACCCTGACACGGTGGACTATTCGACCGGGTCGGTGGGCATCGGCGCCACCGCGCCGATCTGGGGTGCGATGGCGCGCCGCTACGTCAACACCCTCGACGGTGCCGCGGGCACGGGCCGCCAGTACTCCTTGGTCGGCGACGCCGAGCTCGACGAGGGCGCGGTATGGGAGGCCGTTGTCGACCCCGGCGTCATCGATCTGGGTGAGGTGGTGTGGATCGTCGATCTCAATCGGCAGTCGCTGGACCGGGTGGTGCCGAATATCGCGGCGGGCAGGCTGGAGAAGATGTTCGACGCCGCAGGCTGGCAGGTGATCACGGTCAAGTTCGGCCAGTTGCTCGAGTCGCTTTTCGCGCGGGCAGGCGGTGCCGAGCTGCGCACCCGCATCCTGGACATGTCGAATCCGGAGTACCAGCGACTGCTGCGCTGCAACGCCGAGGAACTGCGCACCCGGCTGCCGGGCACCGGCAATGGCAGCGCGGCGATCGCGACGCTGATCGCCGGACTCGACGACGAGACGCTGACGGCGGCGATCCGCAATCTCGGCGGTCACGACCTCGCCGCGCTGACGGCGGCCTACCGCCGGATCGATGATTCCCGGCCGACGATCATCATCGCCTACACCATCAAGGGTTACGGGCTGCCGGTCGAGGGCCACCCGCAGAACCATTCCTCACTGTTGAGTACGGCCGAATATGTCCAGCTGGCAAGCGATTTGGGCATGGATCCGGATCGGCCGTGGTCGCGATTCGAGGACAGCACCGCGCCGGGCCGGATGTGTGCCGCCGTCGCGGCCCGCCTGCGCCGCGATCCTGTTGTGCCGGTGGGGCTTCCGGCCATTCCTTCAGATTTCGGCAGGACGCCGAAGGGCACCGCGACCACCCAGTCCGCGCTCGGACGCGTGCTGCTCGATCTCACCCGCGCCGCACCCGAGGCCGCGCGCAGGATCGTGACCGTGAGCCCTGATGTCAGTTCGACGACCAACCTGGCCGGATGGGTGAACAAGGTCGGGGTGTGGTCGTCGGCCGAGCGGCACGACTGGTTCGCCGACGACGCCGAAACCATCTTGCACTGGCGCGAGAAGCCCACCGGTCAGCACATGGAACTCGGCATCGCGGAGACCAACCTGGTCGGCCTCATCGGCGAGCTCGGCGCCACCTGGAGTCGTTGGGGGCAGCCGCTTTTCCCGATCGGCGTCGTCTACGACCCGTTCGTCGAGCGCGCGCTGGAGCCGTGGTCGTACGGCATCTACGCCGGCGGTCAATCCATCCTGGTCGGCACGCCCTCCGGGGTCACCTTGGCCGCCGAGGGCGGTGCCCATCAATCCATCAAGACGCCGTCGATCGGACTCGAACAGCCGGGGTGCACCAGCTACGAACTGGCCTTCTCCCTCGACGTGGAATGGGCACTGCTCGCCTGCCTCAACCAGCTCGGCCGCCCCGGCGGCAGCTCGGCCTATCTGCGACTGTCGACGCGGCCCGTCGACCAGACGCTGGCCGCGGTGCCGTCCGACCCGGCCGCACGCGAGCGCCGTCGTCGCCAGGTCGTCGCCGGTGGGTATGCGCTGATCCGGCGCGACGATGCCCGCGTGACGATTGCCGCGATGGGCGCGATGATGACCGAAGCCCTCAGCGCCGCAACACGACTCGACCTCGCGGGGGTCCCTGCCGACGTCATCTGCATCACCAGCCCAGATCTCCTGTTCCGTGCGCTGCAAGCCCGCCAAGGTCGCGGCACCGGCGAAACCTGGATCCTCGATCAACTCTTCCCCGCCGATCGGGCGACCCCGCTGATCACCGTGCTCGACGGCCACCCGCACACCCTCACCTTCCTGGCCGGCATCAACCGGGTGCGCCACGCGGGACTCGGCGTCACCCAGTTCGGGCAAGTCGGATCCCTCGACGACGTCTACCGCCACCACGACATCGACACCGACGCCATCGTCCGCGCCGCCCTCGACATCGCCTGAATCCGCTGGCCCGCCAGGCCCACTCACGAAGGCTCGGTCGCGATGACCTGGCCTTCGTCCGGGCCGACTGGTCAGCGATGGCGGAGGACGGCGCGGCGTTGCAGGGTGGTGCGGATGGTTTCGTGGGTGACGCCGAGTCGGTCGGCGATATGGGCGAGCGGGTGGCCGTTGCGGTAGAGGATGACCGCGTGGGCTAGTTCGACGTCGCTGAGTTGTCGGCGAGTGTCGGGCACCAGGGTGTGTGTGCCGGAACGCAATGCGTTGACCTCTGCGCGGAGCGCGGTCAGTTCGCTGAGAATTGTTGTGTAGGAGGCACTGTCGGCTCCAGTTTGCTGGTCTTTGCGCTTACGGTTTTCCCCGTCCCGCACGTCTTCCGCCGCGCTCACCATGACGGCCAGGAACAAATTGAGCACCACAAAGGTGGAGACCAGGATGTAAACAAGGAAGAAGATCCACGCCAGCGGTTTCTCGGCCATCACCGTGCGCGCGATATCCGGCCACGCTTCGCCGGTCATGACTTGAAACAGCGTCCACATGGACGTGCCGAGGCTGCCGAAGTACTCCGGGGTTATCGCGCCGAACAACTTGGTGGCCATGACGGCCGCCACGTACAGGACCAACGCGAGCAGGCCGAGGATGGATCCCATGCCCGGCAACGCGGCGAGCAAGTTGGCCACCACCCGTCGCATGCTCGGGCTGACCGAGACCAGACGAAGCACCCTGAGGATGCGGAAGGCCCGCAGCACCGAAAGCCCACCGGATGCGGGCACCAGCGCGACGCCGATGACAAGGAAATCGAAACAATTCCACGGATCGCGAAAATAGCTGGGCCCGTAGGCATACAGCTTGAGCAGCATCTCGATGACGAATATTCCGAGCGCGACCGTGTCGACCAGATGGATCGACCTGCCTGCGATCGCCATCAGCCAGTCGGACGTTTCCGCACCTAGGGCCGCCGCGTTCAGCAGAATGACCGCGACGACGAACCGCTGGCATCGAGATGACTCGACAAAGCTTCGTGCACGTTCACGTGGCAACACCGACAGCCCTCCTGATTCGACATCGTGCAGTCGTCGTTACTGGCGTATCTGGCAGAGCGAACGGATCCGGGGGCAGTATCCTACGACGCCCGATCCGGCCCGATCCGACCCGGATGGTCGTCGGAGTGTCGGAATTCCCTGGTGGAGAAGCACTTCAGAACGGTTAGGCAGAACTTAACGCTCCGGCACCAGCCGAGTTGTTTCGATAATGTCGCTCGCGGTTTACGCAGCCGACCGGCTGTCGTGCGGAAGCGGGCGGCGAATGTCGCTCCACGGAAGGGGTATCCACTGATGAGGGCGCGGCGAATGCTAGCGGGAATAGTGTCGGCGGTGCTCGCTGCGCTGGTGTTCGGAGGGGTGGCGGCACCGGCGCAGGCGGACCCGCTGCCACAGTTGGCGACGATCGGCAGCACGCTCTACAGCTTCGGCGACGCGAGTCTGTGTGCAGGCGCGATCGACTTGGCGCTCGAGGCGGCACCACACCATCCGGGGCACGTGCTTGCCCACGTGACACCACGCGGCTATCTCGGCGGCCCGTGCGGCAACCAGGTGAAGCTGGGCTGGGTCGGCTCGGCGGGGCTGCAGACCCGGGATGTCTACGTCTACGCCGATGCGGCACCGGGCGAGACCATCACGACGGACCTGTGGGTCGGCACGGGCCCGGCGAAGGTCATGGCCATCGCGTGGCCGATCCGGAGCACCTTCGCGGAGTGGTACCTGTTGGTGCCGTAAGGGCTGATCGACCACCGCAGGCCGCGCAGGACGGAAACGCCCTGCGCGGCCTACGTTTTCCCGATGTCTATCCGGGGATGGTGACACTCAGCGGAACGTTCACCCAGCTCGGCTGGCCAGGGTCCAGCCGAAGGTGCTGGGGCGCCAGTTGGCTGTCCACCAGGGCGAGCATCGGTGGCAGACCCTTGGGCAGGTTGCTGGCATAGATGTCGATGCGCAGCCGATGGCCGGGCTGCAGCACCGCATCGGTGGGATCGAGGGCGATGTCGAGGGTGAGCGGCCGTCCTGGCTCGACGGGCTCGCGCCGGTCCAGGTCCATGTAGTACTCGGGCCTGATGTAGTCGCCGTTGGCCGCCCTTGTGCTCTTGGCCTCATCGATCTGGCGGACCGACGCCAGTAGTTGTCCAGAGCTGATCTCACGGGAGCGGCCGTCGGGGAACACATCGTTGACGGTGACGACCCAATACCCGTCCGGGTGATCGAGCACAGTGTTGAGGTGTGCGTTGATCGGCCCTGAGAGCACCGTCGGCTCGGTCACCGGGCTGCTGGTGAAGGTGAGTCCGTTCAGCTCCCAGATTCGTGAATCCTGGTCGCACGCCATGATGATCGACGGAATCCCGGCCCAGATGCGGGACGTGTCCCGCGAGCACACGCTCAGCAGGCTGGGTGCCACGGTCAGGTCGTTGACCGTGCCTTGCACCGGGTCAGCCGAAAGTCCGCCGTCATACAGCGAGTTCGCCGTGCCAGAGCGTCGATCGTTCAGGTACATCCGCTGATGTGTGCCCGGCACCCTGGGGAACGACGGCGCCGAAGTCCATTCGCCACCTTGCTGTTTCAGGGTGAGCGGGCTGTATTTGTCGATACCGTTGTCGATTCCCTTGAGCCACTTGTCGAACCAGGCCCGCTGTAACACATCCAGCCGTGGCGGCATCCCGGGATGGCCGAACCCGGCAAGCCCGGCCCCGGCGTGGAACCCCTCGCCGACGATCAGCTTCTTCTGTTCGGTCGGCAGCGCCAGGTCGTTGTAGGTGTCGGTGGGCGTGCTACCGAAGATGTCCCACCACGCGCTGGCCAGAAAGGTTGGTGCGGTGATCTTTTCGGTGTCGGCCTTCATGCCTTTGCGCAGATCGGAATCCGGATCGATGAGCGCGCGGGTCTTCGGGGTGAGCTGTCCGGTGTTCATGGCGGTGAAGGCGTTCGCGACCACGTCCATGAAGGTGAGCGGATCGGCGAGCCGATCCTTGAACCATTGCAACTGCTGTGCCGGATCGAAGCGGCCCGCGATGATCGACTCGACATCGGGGGCGAACTTGGCCAGATTCACCGACATCGGCCAGAACGCCGCGAAGCCGAAACCCACTCCGCCGCCTGGGATGACGATGTCGTCGATCAGATCGGCACTTGGCACGAACCCGAAGACCGCTTTGATTGCCGGGTTTCCCCGGTCGGCGGCGCGTAAGGCGGCGATGGCGGTCGCGGAGGTGCCCTTGACCGCGACCGAGCCGTTGCTCCATGGCTGCCGGGTGACCCAGTCGATCACCTCGGCCGCGTCCTGGCGTTCCTTGTCGCCGAACAACTGCCAATGGCCCTGCGAGGTGCCGGTGCCGCGAATATCGACGTGCACCAGGTTGTAGCCGCCCTTGACCAGATCGAAGTTGTGCGCGGCTGTGGCCAGCAGCCCGGCATCGAGCTGCCTGGTCAGATCTGTCAGGCCCTCCAGGCCGGAGCCGGGCGGGGCGCCGACCGACGCCAACGCGGGCAACAGGACCTCATCGATGCCAGGAATCTGGAGCATCGCCGAGGCCAGATTGATGGCGATCTTGCTGTAGGTCTGGAATTCGACGATGGTCGGCAGCTTTTCGTCGACCGGGCGGCCGCCGTTGCCGGGACGCTGGACATCGAGCTTGATCACGGTGCCGTCGCTCATCGTGACGGGTATCGCCAAGTCCGGGAAAATTTGCGAGTACGGCTGGGGTCCGTCGACTGCCGCGGTCCACGCTGCCGCGTAGGGGCCGCCGGTGATGTCGGTGAACCCCTCCGGCGGTTCGGCGGACGCGAACGGCGTCACCGTCCCCGCGCAGAGAAGTGTTGCGGCGAAAAGTAGTGCGGGTCGTGCGAATCGCTTCGTGCGGGCCCGTGCTTCCATCTCGATCCATTCCTGTCCGGTTGCGGAAACTCGCTGCCCGGCGACCCGCGAAGTCCGGCCGTCGCACAGCGAGCGGGTGGCGGCTTTTCCGCGCGTATCGAGGTGGATACGGCCGGCGGCGAGTTCGGTGTGATCCGCACCGACTCGGTCGAAAAGCGCCCGCGACGGCCGGTGGTCTGCGGCGCGGTCCGCCGGCAGCTGGCAACCGGCCGCGCCACAGTGCTTGCTCATTGCTGCCTGAGTATGGCGGTGCGCCGCACGTTCCTGATTGCTCCAGGACGACAAGTTTTTGTCCTGATGCACTAGAGCGCAGGGCAGTCCGCACTGCCAAATTTTGCCATTTGATAGCCGCGGCCCCCGCCATTTGTGATACTCACTGTCTCGGAAAGATCAATCGTGCACGAACGACCGGTCTGGCCTGCCGATCAGTGGCTCGGCAGACGAGTAGCCGGTCCGGCTGCGACGACGCAGCCGACGAGTCCGGCCGAAGGTTGGTGATCCAGCGGTGGTGATCATGGCGCGCGCGGCAAGCCTGCGCGGTTACCCGGCGCTCGTCGACGAACTCGGCGGTGACGGCGCGCGGCTGCTCGAACGCTTCGGCATCACCCCGGCCGCGGTGAACGACGACGATGCTGTGGTCCCCGGCGAGGCGATCGGCTGGGCATTGCAGGCCGCGGCGGCCGAACTCGACTGTCCTGATTTCGGCCTGCGGCTGTCCGACCGCCAGGACGACAGTGTGCTCGGCGCGTTGTCGGTTGCTATTTCCAATGCCGCGACCCTCGGCGATGCGATCTCCTGTGCGTCCAAGTACCTGTTCGTGCACCACGCCGGGATTTCGCTCGCGCTGGTGCCCGACCCGGTAGACCAGCCGGGCGTGGTGGCGATCAACTTCCGTGATCCCGGCGAGGCGAACGGATTCGCGCAGGGCATCGATCTGTCGGCGGGCAGCATCCACCACCGATTGCGTCGCGCGGTCGGCGACTACGGCTTGCGGAGCATTCATCTGCCGCACCCACCCCTCGCACCCGCCGCCCGCTACGCCGAATTCTTCGGTGCCGAAGTGCGATTCGAGTCGAGCACCACGCTGTTGCGCATTCCGGCCGAACTGCTGAACCGGCCGATACCGTGCAGCGACCAGGTGCTGCGCACCATATCGATGGACTATCTGGCCAGGAACTATTCGGAGCTCGACAAGAGCATGACGGCGCGCGTCCGAATCACCATCGACCACAACTTCACCGGCACGAAGCCCGATATCGACGATGTCGCCAAGCGGCTGTCCATGCACGGCCGATCGCTACAGCGCGCGCTCGCGGACGAGGGCACGACCTTCAGCGAGGTGCTCGACGGTGCCCGCCGCGACGTCACCTACCGGCTGCTGCGCGAAACCGATATGCCGATGACCGAGATCACCGCGTTGATCGGATTGCGCGAGCAATCCACCCTGACCAGGGTGGTCCGCCGCTGGTTCGGCGCGACCCCGCAGCAGGTGCGCAACACGGCGCGCTCCGAGCGCGGCGGCGCCCCGCGAATCCAGGTGGCGCACAAGGGAAATACGTTGCTGTTTGAGCACCGAGCACTCGAAGCGGAGAAGCGCAGCGGGTGAAACCCCGCGAGCAGCCGGGTGTCGCGGCGTGCGGCAACGACATCATTCGATCAATGACCTCGGCTCGCCGACGTCTCCGTCCGGGTGGCGAAGGCGGCGCGGTACTCCTTGGGGGTTACCCCGACGATCCGGCGAAAGTGGTGGCGCAGTAGCGGTCCGGTGCCCATGCCGGTGGCGCGGGCGATCTGCTCGACATCCAAGGTGGTGTCCTCGAGCAGATGCTGAGCGCGGCGGATGCGTTGCAGGGTGAGCCAGCGATGCGGGGTCGTGCCGGTTTCGGCGGTGAACCGGCGCAGCAGGGTGCGGGTGGAGACGCTGGCGCGGCGGGCGAGCTCGGCGACGGTGTGTTCGACGGTGAGGTCGGTGAGGATCTCGTCGAGGACCGGCTGCAGGCTCGCGTCGGCGCTCGCAGGCACCGGCCGGTCGACGAACTGCCGTTGCCCGCCCTGCCGATGCGGCGCGATGACCATCCGTCGTGCGATCAGATTCGCTGCGGCGGAACCGATTTCCCGTCGGACCAGATGCAGGCACGCGTCGATGCCCGCTGCCGTGCCCGCGCTGGTCACGATCGATCCGTCGTCGACGAACAGCACGTCAGGATCGACGTCCGCACGGGGAAAGCGTTGCCGGAAATCCTCGACGTAACGCCAATGGGTGGTGCACCGCCGCCCATCCAGCAAACCGGCAGCACCGAGCAGATACGCGCCACTGCACACCGAAAGCAACACCGCGCCACGGTCGTAGGCGTCGCGCAGCGTGTCGAGGACAACCGGTGCGTACTCGCCGCGGACCGTCGCGGCGGGCACCACCACGAGATCCGCGTCGTCCAGCCCTGCCAACCCCACCGAGGGAACGAGCGCGAAACCCTGTGCGCAGGGCAGCGGCTCGCCGGGGCGTTCCCCGCATACCCGGAAATCGAAGGACGGCCCACCCTCCGCGGTCCGGTCGACGCCGAAGACCTCGCAGACAACGCCGAGTTCGAACGGCATGAAGTCCTCGACGACAATCGCGGCGACCGTGTGCAACATGGTTTTACGCTAATCGGTGCAGGTCGGGCCGGGTTTTCGCCACGCGGTCCTAGGGCGTGTCGATGATGGTGGCATCCCGGTGATACAGCTTTGCCACGATCGTCCATTCGCCGTCGACCAAGAGCAGGTTCAGGAAATCGACCATGACGTTGTCGTTGAGCCGTAGTCGCACCTTGGCCATCGCCATCTCCGGCGACAACATATCGATCCGGAGCACCGCGTCGTACCGCGGCGCGTTGTTCTGCAGCGGTGACCGCCGCCCCAGCATGAGCTCGCGGTACTCCTCGCGCGAACGCACGACAACCTCACCGTCCTGGGCGGAGTACAGCACTGCCGCAGGGTGGAACACCCGATCGAACAGGCTCATATTCTGGGTGTAGAGCAGTTCGAAGTAGTCCAGGAGCATTTCTTCGATCCCGGCCGTGCTGAGCTTTTCGTCGGTCCTGGTCATGGCTGATCTCCTCGCTGATTGTCGATCACATCCGCAGCGATTGTTCAGCAATCACAAGGACCGGCACCAGCAGCGAAAACGCCGTTCGCCGACAAGAAACCGACGGCGTATTGCTAGGCGAGTCCGTGACGGCGGGCGTAGTCGATGGCGGCGGTGCGGTCGCGCGAGGCGGTTTTGGCGAAGATCCGGTTGATATGGGTCTTGACGGTGTTCGCGCTGAGGAAGAGTGCTTCGCAGATTTCGGTGTTCGTCATGCCGCGGGCGACGAGCGAGAGGATTTCGCCTTCGCGGCGGGTCAGCCCGTCGGGTAGTTGCTGGGCAGGCTCGGGCAGGCCGCGGGCGGCGGCGAGCAGGGTGTCCTGCACGCGCGCGTCGAGCACGGCCATGCCGCCGACCGCGGAGTGCAGCGCTCGGACGATGCCTGCTCGATCGGCGTCCTTGGTCAGGAAGCTGCGGGCGCCGGCGCGCAGCGCGGACAGCACTGAGGCGTCGTCAGCGTAGGTCGACAGAATGACGACGGCGACGTCCGGGTGGTCGGCGGCCAATCGGGTCGAGGTCTCGATACCGTCGAGCACCGGCATCCGCAGATCAAGCAGCACGGCATCCGGGTTGTGCTCGGCAACTCGGTCGAGGGCCTGTTGTCCGTCGGCGGCGGTGGCAACCACGTCGATGTCGGGTAGCACATTGAGCATGAGGGCTAAGCCCTCTCGGACGCTGGCCTGGTCGTCGACAACGATGATCCGCAACGGCCTTTCGGCATCCATCGCCGCGTTCACGTTCCACCCCTTAGTGTCGGACATGTCGTGCACGTCTCGGTCGCCGGGGAGCAGGTTCAGCGATGTCGACAGTGCCTGATCGGTGATCTGGACCGGTGCGGGCGAAACCTCCAGGGACAGATTCACCTCATCATCCTTTATAACCGGCGGTACTGGCGTGACTGGCGGCAACCGAACTCTCCTGGCCTATCGGATAGCGGGCTCGGTAGCGTAGTCGGTCGGTTTGGCCGTTTCGTTACCGTGCGTTTCGTCACCGCACGGGGGGTGACTGTCGTCGTCGTGCCGGGTTGTGCGCTGCTTCGCGGGTCCGGCGCTCGACGTCAGTTCGGTACTCGCGCGGTGACCACCCACCGTCCCTGGCGGGCCCCCGCGGTGACCGTGCCGCCGAGCGGTGACAGCCGCTCCCGCATGCCGAGCAGCCCGTAGCCGCCGTCGACTGTTCGGTACCGCTGATCGGAAACGTTGTGGTCCAACGGGTTTTCGATAGTGAGCACGACGTCGCCCGACTCGTATCGCAGCGCAACGGTGATCGGTTGGTGTGGTGCGTGTTTGGCGGCGTTCACCAGCGCTTCGCCGGTCACCCGCACCAGCGCCAGCGCGGTCTCCGGTGCAGGCCACTGCGGTGTGTCCGCGACGGTCAGCGTCACGTCGGTGTGCTGGACTTCGCGGTGCCGGTCCACCAGCGCGGCGAGTTCCTGGTCGAGCGGCCGGAGCTCGGAGCGCAGCCCGTGCACGGCGCGGTGCGTCTCCTTGAGTCCTTCGCGTGCCGTCTGCTGCAGCTCGACCAGCAACTTCAGTGCGCTGTCCACATCGCCGAGGTCGGCGAGCACGGTGTGCAGCACTTCCAGCTGGATGCCGAGCAGACCGAGCGAGCCGGCCAGCACATCGTGGATCTCTCTGGCCATCCTGGCCCGTTCGGCCAAGACGGCATCCTGCTGGTCTTGCCGTATTAGGCTGGTATCCGGCTGTTGTGCGGCTGTCGTTGTGTCGAAAGTGTGCGGTGCATCGCGTCGGTCGCCGAGCTGGATGGTCTGGAAATCCCGGTTACCGCATTGGTCCGGAGGGTAGCCCGACCATGACGAAGCTGACGGCTCGACTGCGTGCATGGTTCCACCACACCTCAGCCGAGTCGGTTTTGTCAACGTGGGGTCGGCTCGTTGCCCGCAAGCCGACTCCGTCCCTGTTTATGGGGTTGTGCGCTGTATGCTGGCTCAGTCCTCGGGCGTCGTCGATGGGCTCGGGTGGTGCACGGTGATCATCATCGCCCGCAATTCAGGGTGACGTCGTCACCCCTGCGGGGTGATTTGCCCGCCGCGGCCGCGCCGCGCCCGGTTGTGCTCGCGGCGTCACCTCTGCGACGGCGCCGCTGACCATTGCCTTCGGCTCTGCCCGGCAGGGGCCCGCGGGCTGTGCACTTGCCGCACACGACCTCACCCTGTGCGGCGATGTAATCACCCTGGCTGCTCGGGCATCCTGCTAGATGTACGTGGAGTCTGTGATCGAAAGGGGGGTCCGTGTCCGCTGGCGCGACGCAGACGACGGTCCTCGGCGCGGGGTCCCGGTGATCGACGTGTTGATCGTGGGGGCGAGTTGGGCCTCGACGCCGCATCCGGTGACCAATACTTTTGCGGCTGCGCTGGATCCGGCCCGGTTCCGGCCGCGCCTGGTCTCGACGTCGGAGACCGGAGCGAGCGGCAAGACCGAACTCATCGGTGAAGTCATGCGTTGTCGCGAGCCGGTCGTGCTCGCCGGCTACGCGCAGGGCGCTGCCATCGCTGGTGATGTCGCCGCACAGGTGTGCCGAGGCGGGTTCGCCGGAGTCGAGATCGCCGGATGCGCACTCATCTCGGACCCGTATCGCCCGGCAGGCATGTCGATCGGGACGGATCCCGGCGGCTGCGGCATGCTCGGCCAGCGCACGATCGACACGGTGCCCGCCTACTGGGCGGCTGCGCGCGGCGACCTGACGACCGCGCTGCCGGTCAGCAGTGCACTGCGCATCACCGCCGAGGCATTCGAATACCCCGACCTCTCGACCGAGGAAGAAATGGTCGGGTGGGGCAGAAGGCTCGTGGACGCGGATATTCGGGAACAACTCCGCGAGTTCCCGTTCGGCCTGCGCATGTGGGATTCCAGGAGTGCCGAACTCAGCGAGTTGAGTGCATTTTTGTTCACCAAGCCCTACGTCGACGAGTACCTCGGCGAGGGTGGCGCCGCTGCGCTGGCGCACGTGCTCAACCGCGAGCTGAACGTATGTTGACGCGTACCGCACGCCCCAACATTGAGAACAACCATCGATCGATTCGGTCGAAATCTCGTAGCGAAGTCGCGCAGCACAGCGCACCAGGATTGAGGGTCGGGTGGATCGGGTGAATTTCGACGATAACGGCGAGATGGAGAACGTGGTCGTGCCTGCACCTGCGCGGGAGGACCTGTTCCCGCTGTCCCCGGCACAGCTGGGTATCTGGTATGCCCAGGCGCTGGATCCGCAGGTGCCGATCACCATCGCCCAGTACGTCGATCTAACCGGCGACCTCGATCGAGAGCTGTTGCGGCGGGTCGCCATCGAGGCGTCGAACGAGATCGGGTCCGGTCTGATCTGCCTCACCGAGGTCGACGGTGAGCCGATGCAGTACATCGACCCCACCATCCCGGACCGCGACAGCATCTACTACATCGACCTGCGCGGGGCGGCCGACCCGAAGGCGCGCGCACACGAGTGGATGCGCGCCGAATACAGCCGTCCCATCGATCCGTTCCAGGATCGCCTGATCCGGCTGGCCACCCTGCAGCTGGACGAGCAGCACTGGTTCTTCTATCTGCGCGCGCATCACATTGTCCTCGACGGCTTTTCGGCCATGACCTATGTGAACCGCCTCGCCGAGCTGTACACCGCTTACGCCACCGGCACTGAGCCGTCGCAGACAAAAGCCACGGACCTGCGGGACCTGGTCGATACCGAATTCGCCTACCGCGACAGCACCCGGTTCGAATCCGACAAGACCTACTGGGCCGAGCGGGTGGCGGGCTTGGAGGAGGGCACCAGCCTGGCAGGCCGGTCCGCGCCCCCGGCGCCGCTGAACTTCGTTGCGGGCGCGGCATTGTCGCGCGGCAGGCGTCAGTTGCTGGATGCCGCGGTGCAGCGGCACAATTCGTCCCCGTCGGCGCTGTTGCTCGCGGGCTTCGCGGCGTACCTGGCGCAGTGGACCGGCAGCGAAGAAGTCATTCTCAGCCTGCCGGTGACCGCGCGGACCACCGCGGTGATGCGCCGCGCCGCCGGTTTCACCTCCAATATCGTGCCGTTGCGGCTGCACATCGGATACGACATGGACGTCGCCGCATTGCTGCAGGCGGTGACGGTCGAGGTGTCCGGCGCGTTGCGGCATCAGCGCTACCGGCACGAGGACATCCGGCGCGACAGCGCGGGTGCGGGCGCGGTCACCAAGGAGTTCTTCGGGCCCTGGGTGAACATCATGCTGTTCAACAACCAGATCGCTTTGGGCGAGACGACCGGGCACATGCACGTGTTGTCCACCGGGTCGATCGAGGATCTGAGCGTCAACTTCTATCAGTCGATGGGTGGGGACAGCTTCCACATCGACTTCGAGACGAACCCGAACCTGTACACCGCGGCCGAGGCGCGCAGGCACAGCGAGCGGTTCCTGGAGTTCTTCGATCGGCTGCTTGCCGCGGGCGCGGATGAGCCGGTCTGGGAGCTGCCGATCACGACCGAGGCGGAGTTCTCCCGCACGCTGTCGGTGTGGGGCACGTCGGGTCATCGGGTCCGCGACACCACGCTGCCTGCGCTGCTCGATGCACAGATCCCGTTGACGCCGGAGAACATCGCGCTCGATTTCGAGGGCGCGGAACTCACGTATGCGGAGTTCGGTGCGCGGGTCAACCGGTTGGCGCGGTTCTTGATCGCGGATGGTGTCGGTCCGGAATCGCTTGTTGCGCTGGGTATGCGGCGGTCGCTGGAGCTGGTGATCGGCATGCATGCGGTGCTGAAGGCCGGTGGTGCGTATGTGCCGGTGGATCCGGATCATCCGGCTGAGCGCACTGCTTACATTCTCGAGTCCGCGAGCCCGGTCTGTGTGCTGACCACGTCCAGTGATGAGCTGGTGTTGCCGGAGACGGTGCGCCGGGTGGAGATCGACACCCTGGATGTGTCGGAGTTCTCCGATGCTCCGGTGACGGACGCGGATCGTTCGGCCTTGCTGCGCCCGGACAACACGGCCTACGTCATCTACACCTCCGGTTCGACGGGTCGGCCCAAGGGCGTCGCGGTCAGTCATCGCGCGATCGTGAATCAGCAGTTGTGGATGCTCGACGAATATCGACTGACCGCAGCCGATGTGTATCTGCAGAAAACCGCGACGACGTTCGATGTGTCGCTGTGGGGTTACTTCCTGCCGCTGATGGTCGGCGCGAAACTGGTCATCGCCGCGCCCGACGGACATCGGGACCCGCTGTACGTCGCGGACGCGATCGCGCGGCACGGCGTCACGGTGACCGACTTCGTGCCCTCGATGCTGACGGTGTTCGCCGCACATGCGACCAAGGACCAATGCGCCTCGCTGCGTGCGGTATTCGTGATCGGTGAGGCGTTGCCGCCGGAGACCGCCGCCGCCTTCCGCGCGATCAGCTCCGCGAGTCTGCACAACCTGTACGGCCCGACCGAGGCCGCGGTGTCGGTGTCCTACTGGAAGGTGACCGCCGCCGACACGGTGACGGTGCCGATCGGCGTGCCGGAGTGGAACGTCGAAATGTACGTGCTGGATTCGCGGCTGCGGCCTACCGCGATCGGTGCGGCGGGTGAATTGTTCCTCGCCGGACGGCAATTGGCGCGCGGGTACCGCGGGCGGCCCGACCTGACGGCCGATCGGTTCGTCGCCAACCCGTTCGGTGCCGACGGCGAGCGGATGTACCGCACCGGAGACCTGGTGCGCTGGAACGCAGCAGGCTCGCTGGAGTACATCGGCCGCACCGACTTCCAGGTGAAGTTCCGCGGCCAGCGCATCGAGCTCGGCGAGATCGAGACGGTGCTGCTCGCGCATCCTGCGGTGTCGCAGGCCGTTGTGCTGGTGATGGATACCGCGACCGGTCAGCAGCTGGTGGCGTATGTGGTTCCCGCGCCAGGCTTGTCGATCGATCCGGTGGAGCTGACCAAGTTCGGCGGCGAGCGGTTGCCCTCGTACATGGTCCCCGCCGCCGTCATGACGTTGGCGTCGTTCCCGCTCAACACCTCGGGCAAGCTGGATCGAAAAGCGTTGCCGGAGCCGGTGTTCGCCGTCGGCGCGGCAGGCTATCGGGCCCCGCGCACGCAGGCCGAGCAGGTCGTCGCCGCGGTCTTCGCCGATGTGCTGAGCTTGCCCGTGGTCGGCGTCGACGACGACTTCTTCGATCTGGGTGGCAACTCGCTGGTCGCGACTCAGGTGGTCGCGCGGGTGTCGGCCGCGTTCGGTGTCCGGTTGGGGGTGCGGGCGCTGTTCGAGACCCCGACCGTGGCCGGTATCGCGGCGCGGGCGGAAGCCGCGGGTGGCGCCGACGTCGCGCCGCGGCCGCCGCTGGTGGCCCAGCAGTTGCCGGATCGGGTTCCGTTGTCGCTGGCCCAGCAGCGGATGTGGTTCATCAACCAATTCGATCCCACCGCACCGATTTACAACCTGCCGTTCGTGATGCGGTTGCGCGGTGAGATCGACATCGACGCGTGCGCCGCGGCGTTGTCGGATGTGATCGAGCGGCAGCAGTCGCTGCGCACGATCTTCCCCGCCTCCGGTGGCGGTGGCTACCAGCAGGTGCTGCCGATGGACCAGGTGAACCTCGACATCGACGTGCACAGCGTCGACGAGGCGGACCTGCGCGCGCACCTGCTCGAGTTCGCGCAGGTCGGGTTCGACGTTTCCCGCGAACTGCCGATCCGGGTACGGGTTTTCGCCATCTCGGGCGTCCGGGAGTACGTGGTCGCTGTCGTCACGCACCACATTGCCGTCGACGGTTTCTCGTTCGGGCCGCTCGCGCAGGACATGGCGCAGGCCTACCTCTCCAGGGCTATTGGCGAGGCGCCGAACTGGGCGCCGCTCGCGGTGCAGTACCGGGATTTCACGGTGTGGCAGCGTGCGATTCTTGGTGGTGAGGATGATGCGGAGTCGTTGATTTCGCAGCAGATTGGTTATTGGTCTGCGCAGTTGGTGGATTTGCCGGATGAGTTGGTGTTGCCGGTGGATCGGGCGCGTCCTGCGGTGGCGAGTTTCCGTGGTGGTCGGGTGACTGCGGATATTTCGGTGGAGACGCAGCAGCGGTTGGTGGTGTTGAGTCGTCAGCACAATGCGTCGTTGTTCATGGTGTTGCATGGTGCGTTGGCGGTGTTGTTGGCGCGGTTGTCGGGGTCTGAGGATGTGGCGATCGGTACGCCGATTGCTGGTCGTGGTGAGCAGGCGCTCGATGATTTGATCGGGATGTTTGTCAATACGTTGGTGTTGCGGTCGCGTGTTGAGGGTGGGGAGTCGTTTGCTGGTTTCTTGGGTCGGGTTCGTGAGACGGATTTGGCGGCGTTCGGGCACGCGGATGTGCCGTTCGAGCGGTTGGTGGAGGTACTGAATCCGGCGCGTTCCCAAGCACGGCACCCGCTGTTCCAGGTCATGCTCTCGGTGCAGAACATGGACCGGGCTCGACTGGAGCTGGAGGGGTCCAGCGTCCAGGTCGAGGAGTTGATGGTCGATCTGGCGAAGTTCGACCTGCAATTCGTGGTCTCGGACGCGTCCGGCGGCGGCGCAACGCTGGAATTGACCTATGCCGCAGACTTGTTCGACGAGTCGACCGCCACCGATATCGCGGAACGCTGGGTGCGACTCCTGGAGGCCGTCGCTGCTGATGCGTCGGTCCCGGTGGGGGATGTCGAAATTCTGGGTGTGGGTGAGCGTGCGGGCTTGGTCACGCGTATCGGGGCTCCGGCTGCGAGGGCACGAGTGTTGCCGGAGTTGTTGGCCGAGGTCGCTTCCGGTGATCCGCTCGCGCCCGCAGTCGTGTTCGAGGGGACAAGTCTGTCTTACGGCGAGGTGGATTCTCGCTCGAATCGTTTGGCGCGGTTGCTGATCGAGCGCGGTGTCGGTGCCGAGGACATTGTCGCGTTGACGGTGCCGCGGTCGGAGTTGTCGTATTTGGCGACGTGGGGTGTGTCGAAGTCGGGTGCGGCGTTCTTGCCGATTGCCGCGGATCTGCCTAGCGATCGTATTGAGTACATGCTGTCTGATTCGGGTGCGCGGGTCGGTGTGACGGTGTCGGCGGTACGCGATCAGTTGCCGGATTCGGTGGACTGGCTGGTCCTCGACGAGCTGGATCTGGGCTCGTATTCCGATGCGGTGGTGACGGATTCGGCGCGCCTGCGCGCATTGCTGCCGCAGCATCCCGCGTATGTCATCTATACCTCGGGTACGACAGGTCGGCCGAAGGGCGTGGTGCTCACGCATGCCGGTCTGGCGAATTTCCGTGCCGAGCAGAATGAGCGGTATGGGCTCGATAGTTCTACTCGGGCACTGCATTTCGCTTCGCCGAGCTTCGATGCGTCGATTTTGGAGTTCCTGCTTGCCGTCGGCGGCGGTGGCGCATTAGTGGTGGTGCCGCCGGGCGTCTATGGCGGTGCTGAGCTTGCCGATCTGATTCGCTCCGAGCGGGTCACGCATGCGATGTTGACGCCGTCGGTGCTTGCGTCGATGGACCCGGCGGCATTGGCCGGTTTGCAAGTTGTGATCGCCGGTGGTGAAGCAGTTTCGGCCGATCTGCTGACCAAGTTCGCTACGGCGGACGAAGGCTCGGGCGTGTCTCGTCGGTTCTTCAATGCGTACGGCCCGACAGAGTCGACGGTTGCGTCGAATATCAGTGGTGTGCTGTCCCCGGGTGATCGGGTGACCGTCGGTGGTCCGATCCGGGGTATGCAAGCGCTGGTGCTGGATTCGCGGTTGCAGCCGGTGCCGGTGGGCGTTGCGGGTGAGTTGTACGTGTCGGGCATTCAGTTGGCGCGGGGCTACCTCGATCGTGCTGGTTTGACCGCAGAGCGTTTTGTCGCCAATCCGTTCGCCGTTGATGAGCGGATGTATCGCACGGGCGATGTGGTGCGCTGGACTGCCGACGGTGCAGTCGAATACGTCGGTCGTTCGGACTTCCAGGTGAAGGTGCGTGGTTTCCGCATCGAACTCGGCGAGATCGACGCGGCATTGACCACGCATCCCAGTGTGGATTTCGCGGTGACGGTGGGTCACACGGGTCCTGCGGGGGTGACCGTACTGGTGTCGTATGTGGTTGCGGTGCCGGGGCATTCGGTGGATGTCACGGAGTTGTCGGGGGATCTGGCGCGGCGCCTGCCCGCGTACATGGTGCCGTCGTCGATCATCGTGATCGATCGGGTTCCGTTGACGCCGACCGGAAAGCTGGATCGTCGGGCGTTGCCTGCGCCGGTGTTCGAGGTGCGTCAGTTCCGTGCGCCGTCGACGCCGATCGAAGAGATCGTCGCTCAGGTCTTCGGCGAGGTACTCGGCGTCGAGCGGATCGGCGCCGACGACGACTTCTTCACTCTCGGCGGTAATTCGCTGATCGCGACCCAGGTCGCTTCCCGGTTGGGCAGCGCGCTGGATACTTCGGTGCCGGTGCGACTGTTGTTCGAGGCCTCGACGGTGGCCGCGCTGGCGGCTCGGGTCGAGTCGCACGTCGGTGACGGGGCCCGGCGTGAGCTGGTGGCGCGTGAGCGGCCCGAGCGGGTGCCGTTGTCGTTGGCGCAGCAGCGGATGTGGTTCCTCAACCGGTTCTCGGTGGGTAGCGCCGATGCGGCGGAGTCGGCCGTCAACAACATTCCGGTCGCTATCCGGCTCTCGGGTGAGCTGGATGTGGCGGCGTTGCAGATCGCGGTCATCGACGTCATCGACCGGCACGAATCACTGCGCACAGTATTCCCCGACACCGCTTCCGGTCCGGTGCAGGTGATTCTCGATGCGGCACAGATCGTTCCCGACCTGACGCCCGTTCCGGTCACCGAGGCAACCTTGCTCGATCATCTGATCGAGCTCGCGTCCCTGGCCTTCGACGTCACCAGCGAAGTGCCGCTGCACGCGCGGCTGTTCGAGATCAGCGAATCCGAGTATGTGCTCGGCATGGTGGTGCACCACATTTCCACCGACGGCTGGTCCATGACGCCGCTGGCACGCGACGTCATGGTCGCTTATGCCGCGCGCACGCTGTGGGAGTACCCGGCGTGGGTCGAGCTTCCGGTGCAGTATGCGGATTATGCGTTGTGGCAGCGTGAGGTGTTGGGTTCGGAGGATGATCCGGGTTCGTTGATTGCCAATCAGATTCGTTATTGGACGGGTCAGTTGGCGGAGTTGCCTGATGAGTTGGTGTTGCCGTCGGATCGGCCGCGTCCGCCGGTGGCTTCTTATCGGGGTGGTTCGTATCCGTTTGTGATTTCGGCTGAGACGCAGCGTGGGTTGGTCGAGGTCGGGCGGGCGCATAATGCGTCGTTGTTCATGGTTGTGCATTCGGCGTTGGCGGTGTTGTTGGCGCGGTTGTCGGGTACTGAGGATATTGCGATCGGTACGCCGGTGGCGGGGCGTGGTGAGGCTGCGCTCGATGATCTGGTGGGGATGTTCGTCAATACGTTGGTGTTGCGCACCCAGATTCGTGGTGATCATTCGGTTGCGGATTTGCTTGCGGCGACGCGTGATGCGGATTTGCATGCGTTTGCCCATGCGGATGTGCCTTTCGAGCGTTTGGTGGAGGTGCTGAATCCGACGCGTTCGCAGGCGCGTCATCCGTTGTTCCAGGTGATGCTCTCCTTCCAGAACCTGCCGGAAAGCACGTTCGAACTGCCCGGCCTGCGCGTCTCGGCGATCGATGTCGAGGTCGGCACCGAGAAATTCGACCTGTCGTTGAACATCCAGGAATCCGGCGAGGCGAACAGCGGCATGGTCGCTGAATTGTCTTATGCCACCGATCTGTTCGATGGCGCGACGGTGGCAAAGCTCGCCGACCGGTATCTGCGCGTGCTCGCGCTGATCGCGGAAGATCCGCAGCGGCGGGTGCGTGACATCGATCTGCTCGATGACGCCGAGCGGGCCGTGGTGCTGCAGCAGTGGAACCAGACCGCCCACGCGGTACCGGATCTGGTGAGTGTGCTCGATCTGTTCGAGGCCCAGGTGCGGTTGCGGCCGGACGCGGTCGCGGTGATCTTCGATCCGGGTACCGACGCGGTAGCCAAGACCCTTGCCCACCCGTCGCCCGACCACCACCCCTCATCGAGTCACTGCGTGACGCTGTCCTACGGGGAGTTCTCCGCGCGGGTGAACCGGTTGGCGCGCAAGCTGATCGAGGCGGGCGTCGGCCCGGATGCGTTGGTGGCGGTCGGTATTCGCCGTTCGGTGGACATGCTGGTCGCGGTCTACGCGGTGCTGACCGCCGGTGGTGGTTATGTGCCGGTGGATCCGGATCATCCGGCCGACCGGATCGAGTACGTGCTGGCCGGTTCGCGGCCGGTGTGCGTGCTGACCGCTCGTGACGCCGCAGGTGTTTCCGGCGGCATCGGCGCGGAAACCGCTGGCGCCGTTCCGGTGTGGGATATCGACGAGCTGGATCTTGCCGGGTATTCCGATGCGCCGGTGACGGCAGGTGAGCGACGTGGGCAGTTGCGGGCGAGCAACACCGCCTACGTGCTGTACACCTCGGGCTCTACCGGTCGCCCGAAGGGCGTGGCGATCAGTCATGCCGCACTGGCCAACCAGATGGGTTGGATGATCGGCGAATTCGGGCTGGACGAGACCGATGTGGTGCTGCAGCGGACGCCGTTCACCTTCGACCCCTCGGCATGGGAGATGTTCGTCCCGTTGATGATCGGCGCACGCGCGATCATCATCACCCACGACGGCCACCGTGACCCGAGGTACCAAGCCGAACTGATCGCGCGGCACGGGGTGACCGCGATGGAGATGGTCCCGTCGCTGATCGCCGTCTTCGCCGCTACCGCTTCGCCGGACGAATGCCGTTCGCTGCGTACGGTTCTCGCCGGTGGTGAAGTGTTGCCACCGGCTACCGCCACCGCGTTCCGGCGGATCTCGGATGCGGCGGTGTTCAACACCTACGGTCCCACCGAGTTCACCATCACCGTCACCTCGGGCCAGGTCGGCGAGGTCATGCCTGCGTCGCTGCCGATCGGCGGGCCGGTGTGGAACTCCCGGGCATACGTGCTGGATTCGGCGTTGCGGCCGGTGCCGGTCGGCGTGCGTGGCGAGTTGTACCTCGCAGGCGTGCAGCTGGCGCGCGGGTACGAAGGCCGGGTGGACCTGACCGCCGATCGGTTCATCGCTGATCCATTCGGCGTGGCCGGTGAGCGGATGTACCGCACCGGTGACCTGGTGCGCTGGAACACTTCTGGCGTCTTGGAGTACATCGGCCGCAGCGACTTCCAGGTGAAGTTCCGCGGTCAGCGCATCGAGCTCGGCGAGATCGAGACCGCGTTGCTGGACTGCCCCGGTGTGCGGCAGGCCGTGGTGCAGGTCGTGGCGACCGTGGCCGGTGATCAGCTGGTCGGATACGTCGAAGGCGCGGTCGATGTCGAGGCGGTGCGCTTCGAGCTGCAGCGTCGACTGCCGTCCTACATGGTGCCCTCGACGCTGATGGTGTTGGCGGAGTTCCCGTTCAACTCCTCGGGCAAGCTGGATCGGAAAGCGTTGCCGCAGCCGGTGTTCGAGGCGCGTGAGTTCCGTGCGCCGGTGACGCCGGTGCAGGAGATCGTGGCCGGTGTCTTCGCCGATCTGCTCGGTGCCGACCGGGTCGGTCTCGACGACGACTTCTTCGCGCTCGGCGGCAACTCGCTCGTCGCCACCCAGGTCACCGCGCGGCTCGGTGCCGCGTTGGACACCACCGTGCCGGTGCGCATCCTGTTCGAGGCGTCGACGGTGGCGGCGTTGGCGGTGCGGCTGGCGGACCAGGCCGGACAGGGCAGCCGGATCCCGCTGCTGCGGCGGGATCCGAACGCGCTCACGCCGTTGTCGTTCGCGCAGCAGCGGATGTGGTTCCTCAACCGCATGGACACCGACGCGGCGATCTACAACATGCCCGTCGGCATCCGGTTGACCGGTGACCTCGACGTCGCCGCCTTGCAGGCCGCCCTCGGTGACGTGATCGAGCGGCACGAGTCGCTGCGCACCATCTTCCCTGAGGTCGACGGCGCCACCGGGCCGGTGCAGGTGGTGCTTGACCCGCGCGAGAGCGTGCCGGATGTGGCACTGCTCCGGGTCACCGAAGCCAACCTCGCCGAGCATCTGATCACGTTGGCGTCCACCGGCTTCGATGTCACCACCGACCTGCCGCTGCGGGTACGGCTGTTCCAGCTCGGCACGTCGGAGTACGTGCTGGCGCTCGTGGTGCACCACATCGCCTCCGACGGCTGGTCGATGGCGCCGCTGGCCCGCGACGTCATGCTCGCCTACACCGCCCGCACCGCGGGCGAAGCCCCCGCGTGGGCGCCGCTGCCGGTGCAGTACGCCGACTATGCGGTGTGGCAGCGTGCGGTTCTTGGTGGTGAGGATGATGCGGAGTCGTTGATTTCGCAGCAGATTGGTTATTGGTCTGCGCAGTTGGTGGATTTGCCGGATGAGTTGGTGTTGCCGGTGGATCGGGCGCGTCCTGCGGTGGCGAGTTTCCGTGGTGGTCGGGTGACTGCGGATATTTCGGTGGAGACGCAGCAGCGGTTGGTGGTGTTGAGTCGTCAGCACAATGCGTCGTTGTTCATGGTGTTGCATGGTGCGTTGGCGGTGTTGTTGGCGCGGTTGTCGGGGTCTGAGGATGTGGCGATCGGTACGCCGATTGCTGGTCGTGGTGAGCAGGCGCTCGATGATTTGATCGGGATGTTTGTCAACACGTTGGTGTTGCGGTCGCGTGTTGAGGGTGGGGAGTCGTTTGCTGGTTTCTTGGGTCGTGTTCGTGAGACGGATTTGGCGGCGTTCGGGCACGCGGATGTGCCGTTCGAGCGGTTGGTGGAGGTACTGAATCCGGCGCGTTCCCAAGCACGGCACCCGCTGTTCCAGGTGGTGCTTTCGCTGGAGAACCTGGACGAACCCGCGCTGGAGCTCGACGGTCTTTCGGTGCGTGCCGAGGAGCTCGACGTCGAGCTTGCGAAGTTCGATCTGCAGTTCACCCTGACAGAAGCTGTTGATGGTGGCTGGACGCTGCACCTGACGTACGCAACGGATCTGTTCGATGAGTCGACCGCTGCCGGCTTCGCTGAGCGGTGGGTGCGTGTGCTCGAGGAGATCTCCCGCGATCCCGGTGTCCCCGTGGGGGATATCGATATCTTGGGTGCGGGTGAACGTGCGTCGTTGATTGCGCGTCGTGGGTCGGCTGCTGCGCCGGCGTGGACGTTGCCGGAATTGTTGGCTGAGGCGGTTGCCGGTGATCCGGAAGCGCCCGCGGTGGTGTTCGAGGGGACAAGTCTCTCTTACTCCGAGGTGGATTCTCGCTCGAATCGTTTGGCGCGGTTGCTGATCGAGCGCGGTGTCGGTGCCGAGGACATTGTCGCGTTGACGGTGCCGCGCTCGGAGTTGTCGTACTTGGCAACGTGGGGTGTGGCGAAGTCGGGTGCGGCGTTCTTGCCGATTGCCGCGGATCTGCCGAGTGATCGTATTGAGTACATGCTGTCGGATTCGGGTGCCCGGGTCGGTGTGACGGTGTCGGCGGTGCGGGGTCAGTTGCCGGATTCGGTGGATTGGCTGGTGCTCGACGAGCTGGATCTGGACTCGTATTCCGATGCGGCAGTGACCGATTGGACTCGTTCGCGGTCGTTGTTGCCACAGCATCCTGCCTACGTGATCTACACCTCTGGTACGACGGGCAAACCCAAGGGCGTGGTGGTAACCCATGCGGGCCTCGCGAATTTCCGTGCCGAGCAAAACGAGCGGTATGGGCTGGACGGTGCTACTCGGGCACTGCATTTCGCTTCGCCGAGCTTCGACGCGTCGATTCTCGAGTTCCTGCTGACAGTCGGTGGTGGCGGCGCATTGGTGGTGGTGCCGCCGGGCATGTACGGCGGTGCGGAATTGGCCGAGCTGATCCGCAGCGAGCGGGTCACGCATGCGATGTTGACGCCGTCGGTGCTTGCGTCGATGGATCCGGCCGCGCTGGCAGGCCTGCGGGTGATAATCGCTGGTGGTGAAGCGGTTTCGGCCGATCTGATCGCGAAGTTCGCTGCCGTCGATGCGCCTGCGGGTGGACGGCAGTTTTTCAACGCGTACGGTCCGACCGAGGCAACAATTGCCAGCAATATCAGCAACGCGCTGTCGCCGGGTGATCGGGTGACCGTGGGCGGCCCGATCCGGGGTATGCAAGCGCTGGTACTGGATTCACGGTTGCAGCCGGTGCCGGTGGGTGTGGCCGGTGAGTTGTACGTGTCGGGTATCCAGCTGGCGCGTGGCTACCTCGACCGGGCCGGGCTGACCGCCGATCGATTCGTGGCGAACCCGTTCGCTGTTGATGAACGGATGTATCGCACCGGAGATGTGGTGCGCTGGACCGCTTCTGGTGCGGTCGAATATGTGGGCCGTTCCGACTTCCAGGTCAAGATCCGTGGCTTCCGCATCGAACTCGGCGAGATCGACGCGGCGCTGACCACGCATCCGAGTGTTGATTTCGCGGTCACGGTCGGCCATGCCGGGACCACCGGTATGACGATGCTGGTGTCGTATGTGGTTCTCGTGCCAGGACATTCGGTTGATATCGCGGAATTGTCCGGGGACCTGGGCCGACGTCTGCCCAGCTACATGGTGCCGTCCTCGATCATCGTGATCGATCAGGTTCCGTTGACGCCGACGGGCAAGCTCGACCGTCGGGCACTGCCTGCGCCTGCGTTCGAGGTACGCCAGTTCCGTGCACCCTCGACGCCGATCGAAGAGATCGTGGCACAGGTGTTCAGCGAGGTGCTCGGTGTCGAACGTGTTGGTGTGGATGATGATTTCTTCACGCTGGGTGGCAATTCGCTGATCGCCACTCAGGTGGCGTCGCGGTTGGGTAGCGCGTTGGACACCTCGGTGCCGGTGCGACTGTTGTTCGAGGCCTCGACCGTCGGCGCCCTGGCCGCGCGGGTCGAATCCCATGTCGGCGACGGCGCGCGACGGGAACTGGTGGCGCGTGAGCGTCCGGAGCGGGTGCCGCTGTCGCTGGCGCAGCAGCGGATGTGGTTCCTCAACCGGTTCTCCGCGGGCGCCGATGCCGCCGAGTCCGCGGTCAACAACATCCCGGTCGCGATCCGCCTGTCCGGTGAACTCGAGGTCGCCGCGCTCGAGATCGCGATCATCGATGTCATCGACCGGCACGAATCACTGCGCACCCACTACCCCGAGGTGGATGGGCAGCCGTATCAGGTGATCGCGCCGATCGGCCACGGCACCCGCGAGCTGACGGCGACTGTTGTCTCCGAAAGCGAACTGCCGCAGCGCCTGATGGAACTGGTGCTGTCCGCCTTCGACGTCACCACCGAGGTGCCGTTGCGGGTCGAGCTGTTCGAGCTCAGCCCCACCGAGCATGTGCTCGCGCTGGTTGCGCATCACATCAGTGCCGACGGTTTCTCGATGGGACCGCTGACCAGGGACGTTATGGTCGCCTACACCGCCCGTATCGCGGGCGGCGAACCCGGCTGGCAGCCGCTGCCGGTGCAGTATGCGGATTATGCGTTGTGGCAGCGTGAGGTGTTGGGTTCGGAGGATGATCCGGGTTCGTTGATTGCCAATCAGATTCGTTATTGGACGGGTCAGTTGGCGGAGTTGCCTGATGAGTTGGTGTTGCCGTCGGATCGGCCGCGTCCGCCGGTGGCTTCTTATCGGGGTGGTTCGTATCCGTTTGTGATTTCGGCTGAGACGCAGCGTGGGTTGGTCGAGGTCGGGCGGGCGCATAATGCGTCGTTGTTCATGGTTGTGCATTCGGCGTTGGCGGTGTTGTTGGCGCGGTTGTCGGGTACTGAGGATATTGCGATCGGTACGCCGGTGGCGGGGCGTGGTGAGGCTGCGCTCGATGATCTGGTGGGGATGTTCGTCAACACTTTGGTGTTGCGCACCGAGGTCCGTGGCGAGTACACCATCGCGGATCTGCTTGCCGGAGTTCGTGATACCGATCTGCAGGCGTTCGCGCATGCTGATGTGCCGTTCGAGCGTTTGGTCGAGGTGCTCAACCCGGCGCGCTCGCAGGCGCGTCATCCATTGTTCCAGGTGATGCTGTCGTTCCAGAACCTGCAGCAGACCAGCCTGGAGCTGCCAGGGCTCGCGGTGCACGGCCTCGAATACGAGGACGACCTGGCGAAGTTCGACCTGCAGCTGATGGTGCAGGAAACGACGGACGCCGCGGGTGAACCCGCGGGAATGTCGGCGGCGTTCTCGTACTCGACGGATTTGTTCGATCGAGCCACGATCGCCGAGTTTGCGCGGCGGTTGGATCGGATGCTGGCGGCTGTGGTCGCGGATGCCGAGGTAGCGGTCGGTGATATCGACCTGCTGGGTGCCGAGGAACGATCGCTGGTGCTGCATCGGTGGAATGCCACTGAGTACACGATCGATCCAGCGACGCTGGTTTCGTTGTTCGAGGCCCAGGTGGAGCGGACACCGGATGCGGTCGCGGTCACTTTCGAGGGGACGAGTCTGTCCTATGCCGAGTTCGCGGAGCAGTCGCGGCGACTCGCGCGCTGGTTGATCGCCGAGGGTGTTGGACCGGAATCGCTTGTCGCGCTTGGTATGCGGCGTTCGACTGAGCTGGTGGTCGCGATGTATGCGGTGGTGGCTTCTGGTGGTGCGTATGCGCCGATCGATCCGGATCATCCGGCTGAGCGCATCGCCCACGTCCTCGACACCGCATCGCCGGTGTGTGTTTTGACCACGTCGCGTGACGAGCTGGTGTTGCCGGAGACTGTGCGTCAGGTGGAGATCGACACCCTGGATGTGTCGGGGTTCTCCGATGCCCCGGTGACCGATGAGGATCGGTTGGCGCCGCTGCGCCCCGGCAACACGGCCTACGTCATCTACACCTCCGGCTCGACCGGTCGTCCGAAGGGCGTTGCGGTCTCGCACGCGGCGATCGTCAACCGGTTGGTGTGGATGCATGCCCAGTACGGCCTGACCGCAGGTGATGTGGTGTTGCAGAAGACGCCTGCCACCTTCGATGTGTCGGTGTGGGAGTTCTTCTGGCCCTTGCAGGTCGGCGCGCGGCTCGTGGTCGCCAAGCCGGACGGGCATCGTGACCCGGCTTATCTGGCCCAGTTGATCATGGACGAGGGCATCACGACGGCCCACTTTGTGCCGTCGATGCTGGCGGTGTTCGTTGCTGATCTGCGGGTCGGTGAATGTGGGAGCCTGCGTAATGTTTTCGCCTCCGGTGAGGCGCTGCCTGCACCGACCGCGCAGCGACTGCGTGAGTTGACCGGTGCGTTGTTGCACAATCTGTACGGACCGACCGAGGCCGCGGTCGATGTGACCTTCCACGAGGTCGTCGATGCCGACACGGTGTCGGTGCCGATCGGTCGTCCGGTGTTCAACACCCAGGTCTATGTGCTGGATGCGCGCCTGCATCCGGTCGCGGCGGGCATACCGGGCGAGTTGTATCTGGCAGGTGATCAGTTGGCGCGCGGTTATGTGCGGCAGCCGGAGCTGACCTCGGATCGATTCGTGGCCAACCCGTTCGGTGACGGTGCGCGGATGTATCGCACCGGTGACCTGGTGCGCTGGATCGCGGCGGTCGATGAGGAATCGACTGGTGAGCTGGAGTACTTGGGGCGCACTGACTTCCAGGTGAAGGTGCGTGGTCTGCGGATCGAGCTCGGCGACATCGAGTCCGCGCTCATCGCGCAGGAGTCGGTCGCCCAGGCCGTGGTGGTGGTGCGTGAGGACGAGCGCACTGGCGCGCAGCTGGTCGCCTACCTGGTCGCTGCGGACGCGGGGATCGACGTCGACGCACTGCGGGCGGCGCTGGCCGCGCAGCTGCCGAGCTACATGGTCCCGTCGGCCTTCGTGGTGTTGGACGCGTTCCCGCTCAACGCCTCGGGCAAGTTGGATCGGAAGGCGTTGCCGCAGCCGGTGTTCGAGGTGCGTGGGTTCCGTGCGCCGGTGACCCCGGTGCAGGAGATCGTCGCCGGTGTGTTCGCCGACCTGCTCGGCGTCGACCGGGTCGGCCTCGACGACGATTTCTTCTCGCTGGGCGGCAACTCGCTCATCGCGACGCGGGTTACCGCGCGGCTCGGTGTGGCGTTGGACGCCGAGGTGCCGTTGCGGGTGCTGTTCGATGCCTCCACCGTGGAGGCGTTGGCCACCCGGCTCGAATCGCACACCGGTGAAGGCGCTCGTGCGCGGTTGGTGGCGCGGTCGCGGTCGGCGGGTGAGTTGGTGCCGTTGTCGTTCGCGCAGCAGCGTATGTGGTTCCTCAACCAGTTCGACAAGTCGTCCTCTGCTTACAATCTGCCGCTGGCGATCCGGTTGACGGGCGAACTCGACACCGCCGCACTGGAATCGGCGCTGTCGGACGTGGTGCGCAGGCATGAGTCGCTGCGCACCCGCTATCCCGAGCACGGCGGCACCCCGGTGCAGGTCGTTGTCCCGGCCGAGCAGCTCGCCATAGAGCTGCGCGCCTATCCGATCTCGGAGGGCGAGTTGCTGGCCGCGGCGACCGACTTCGTCGACGCTGGTTTCGATGTGGCCGAGCGAGTGCCGGTGCGGGCCAGGCTGTTCCAGCTGCAGGCCGATCATTTCGAGCGACCTGACAAGCAGTCGCTAGCGGTCGAGCACGTGCTCGTCGTTGTCGTGCATCACATTGCTGCGGATGGTTTCTCGATGCGTCCGTTGGCCCGGGATGTGATGACTGCCTATCTGGCGCGTACTCAGGGTGTGGCGCCGGAGTGGTTGCCGTTGCCGGTGCAGTATGCCGATTTCGCGGTGTGGCAACGCGAAGTCCTCGGCGCTGAGGATGATCCGGAGTCGTTGCTGGCCAAGCAGGTTGCCTACTGGCAGCGGCAGCTGGCTGGCAGCCCGGAGGAACTCACGCTGCCGACCGACCGGCCGCGCCCGGCGATCGCGTCGTACCGCGGCGCGACCGTGACGACCACATTGCCGGTCGAGCTGATCGCGGCACTCGAAGGTGTCGCTCGGGCACAGGGTGTTTCGCTGTTCATGGTCACGCACGCCGCGTTGGCGGTGTTGCTCGGCCGTCTCGCGGGCACCGACGATGTCGCGGTCGGCACGCCGGTTGCGGGGCGTGGTGAGGCCGCGCTCGATGACCTGGTGGGCATGTTCGTCAACACCTTGGTGCTGCGTACCGAGCTCGAGCTCGGTACGCCGTTCAGCACGCTGCTCGCGCATACACGCCACCAGGATCTCGAGGCGTTCGGCCACGCTGATGTGCCGTTCGAGCGGCTGGTTGAGTTGTTGGCGCCGGAGCGGTCGCAGGCGCGTAATCCGTTGTTCCAGGTGATGCTGGCGTTCCAGAATCTGGACCGCGCCACCTTGGAGCTGCCGGGTCTCGTCGTGTCGGAGCTGGAGGTCGAGACCTCGACCTCGCGCTTCGATTTGCAGTTCACGCTGTCGGAAATCCCGGACGCCGACTCGGACGCCGCCTTCCGCTCCGCGGGCATGGCGGTCACTTTGACCTATGCCACGGATCTGTTCGACGAGTCCACCGCCGAGGCGATGCTGCGCCAGTGGACTCGGGTGCTGACCGCCGTCGCGGCCGACGCTGAGGTCACGGTCGGTGATATTCCGCTGCTCGATGCCGCCGAGACAGCACGAGAACTGTTGGGCTGGAACGAATCGTGGCGTGAGCTGGGTCAGGGCAGCACCCTCGTGGAGGTGTTCGCCGACCAGGTCGAGCGGACCCCCGACGCGGTCGCGGTGATCTCCGAGGGGACAAGTCTGTCCTACGCCGACTTCGCAGGTCGAGTGCACCGTTTGGCGCATCGCCTGGTCGAGGTGGGTGTCGGTCCGGAAACCCTTGTCGCAGTAGGGATACCCAGGTCGCTTGACCTGCTGGTCGCGATCTACGCGATCGCCGAGGCGGGCGGTGGCTATGTGCCGCTCGACCTAGAACAGCCCGCCGAACGAATCGAATACGTGCTGGCGACAGCGGATCCGGCTTGTGTGCTGACTACCTCGACGGCAGGCGCTGCCCTGCCGCCGCGCGAGTCCGTGCTCGTCCTCGATGAACTGGACTTGTCGGCCTACCCGGGCACGCCGTTGACCGATGCCGATCGGCGTGCGCCGTTGCGTCCTTCGCATCCGGCGTACGCGATCTTCACCTCGGGCTCGACCGGTAGGCCGAAGGGTGTGCTGGTGCCGCATTCGGCGGTGGTGAACCAGATCCGGTGGATCACCGGCGAGTACGGCATCGACGCCGCGGATGTTGTGCTGTTCAAGACCCCGGTGACTTTCGATGTGTCGGTGTGGGAGTTGTTCGGCCCGTTGATCGTTGGTGGTCGTGTGGTGGTTGCCGCACCGGACGGCCATCGTGATCCGCAGTACCTGGCGACGGTGATCGCCGAGGAGCAGGTCACGATGACTTCGTTCGTGCCCTCGATGCTCGCGGTGTTCGCGGGTGCGGTCGAGGGTGCGGCGTTGTCGTCGTTGCGTGCGGTGCTGGTGGCTGGTGAGGCGTTTATGTCCGACACCGCCGCCGCGTTCGGTCGGGTGAGCTCGGCGCAGTTGTTCAACCTGTACGGCCCAACGGAATTCACCGTGCATGCCACACACGCGCCAGCGGCCGGCGTGGTCGGTGCGGTCCCGATCGGCAAGCCGGTGTGGAACGCGCAGGCGTATGTGTTGGATGCACGGTTCAACCCGGTGCCGGTCGGTGTCGCGGGTGAGCTGTATCTGGCTGGTGATCAGCTCGCGCGTGGTTATCTCGGGCGTGCTGATCTGACCGCGGACCGGTTCGTGGCCGCCCCGTTCGGCGACGACGGTGCGCGCATGTATCGCACCGGCGACCTGGTGCGCCGCGGCCCCGACGGCGCGATCACCTATCTGGGTCGAACCGACTTCCAGGTGAAGTTGCGCGGTATGCGCATCGAGCTCGGTGAGATCGAATCCGCGCTCACCGCACACGAATCGGTGAAACAAGCTGTTGTCGTCGTGGTCGCGCACGCGGGTACCGACCAGCTCGTCAGCTATGTCGTGCCCGCCACCCAGGAGTCGGGCTCGCCCGTGCCGATCGAGGTGGCCGCGCTGCGTGCATACCTGGCGGGTCGTCTGCAGTCGCACATGGTGCCTTCGGTGATCATGGTGCTGGATGAGTTGCCGTTGAATGCCAACGGCAAGCTGGATCGTCGTGCGTTGCCGGAGCCGGTGTTCAGCACCGAGACGGCCTATCTGGCGCCGCGTAATCAGATCGAGCATCTCATCGCCGATCTGTTCGCCGAGGTCTTGGGTTCGGAGCGGGTCGGTGTGGATGATTCGTTCTTCGCGCTCGGCGGTGATTCGATCGTGTCGATTCAGTTGGTGTCCCGCGCCAAGGCGCGTGGCGTGCTGTTCTCCGCGCGTGACGTGTTCGAGCAGCGCACCGTCGCTGGTTTGGCTGTTGTCGCGGAAACCGCGGCGGCGCATTCGGATTCGGTGCCGGTGCTTCAGGAGCTGCCCGGTGGCGGCGTCGGCGCCAGGCCGCTGACCCCGGTGGAGCACTTCATGGTGCAGCGTCCCGGTTCCTACAACCGGTTCCATCAGGCAGTGTCACTGGGACTGCCCGCCGGTATCGACCGGGCGGGGATCGTCGCGACGGTCGCGGCCGTGCTCGATCGGCACGACATGCTCCGCGCGCAGCTGGTTCGACACGAGGGTTCCGCGTGGAGCGTTGAGACCGCGGCGACTGGCACGGTCGAGGTGGACGCGCTGATCGACCACACCGGATTCGACGCCGACACATCCGATGACGAGCTGGTCGAGATCGCCTCTGCGGCATTGGATGCCACCCTGGATCGGTTGGATCCCGAAGCGGGCGTGGTGATCCGGTTCGCGTGGCTGGAACCGGTCACCGCGGCGGACAGCGAAGCCGGTGCCACGGATCGGGCCGGATTCCTGATCGTGGTCGCGCATCACCTGGTGGTGGACGGCGTGTCCTGGCGTGTGCTGGTGCCGGACTTCGTTACCGCCTGGGGCCAGCTGACTGCCGGGCAGAGCCCGCAACTGGAAGCGCCGGTCACGAGCATGCGCACGTGGGCGCACGCACTGGAGCAGGCCGCACTCGATCGTGCAGGGGAACTGGAGTTCTGGCGCGGCATGGTCGACGGGCCCGACCCGTTGTTGTCCGCGCGGGCATACGACCCGGCCATCGACGTGGCGGGTGTGGTCGACACCGTGCGAGTCGAGGTGTCCGCGGAGGTCACTCAGTCCCTGTTGACCACGGTTCCTGCGTTGTTCCACGGCGGCGTGAACGACGGCCTGCTCACCGCGTTGACGGTGGCGGTCGCGGCATGGCGTGCTCAGCTGGGTATCCGCGAGGATTCCGCGCTGATCCGCCTCGAGGGTCACGGCCGCGAAGAGGCCGTTGTGCCGGGCGCCGATCTGTCGCGCACGGTCGGCTGGTTCACCGCGATTTTCCCGGTGCGGTTCGATCTGGCGGGCATCGATATCGATGCCGCGCTGGCGGGCGGTGTCGAGATGGGCCGTGCCGTCAAGGCGGTGAAGGAGCAGTTGCTCGCGGTGCCCGATCGTGGTGTCGGCTACGGGCTGCTGCGCTACCTGAACACGGCTACCGCGACGTCGCTGCCCGACCGGATGCCGGGGCAGATCAGCTTCAACTACCTCGGCCGGTTCGCCGAGGGCGCGGCGCCGGAGGCGCTGCGTGGCTTCGGCTGGCTCCCCGCGCCCGAACTCGCGGACCTGGTCGGTGCCGATGACGCGGATATGCCCGCGATGGCACCGCTGGACATCAACGCGGGTGTCGATAACGACCGGCTGGGTGCCAGGATCGCTTATCCGACAACGCTGCTCGACGCCGAACAAGTCGCCGAATTCGCCGGACTGTTCGTGCGAGCGCTGGAAGCGGTTGCACGGCATGCGGATACGGTGGACGCGGGCGGTCACACGCCGTCCGATTTCCCGCTGGTGTCCAGCACGCAGGCCGATATCGACAGCTGGGAGCGGCAATTCCCCGCGCTCACCGACGCATGGTCGTTGTCGCCGCTGCAGGCGGGTCTGCTTTTCCATGCGCAGTTGGCGGCGTCGTCGGTGGACGTCTACACCTCGCAGGCGGTGCTGACCCTGACCGGGCGGCTGTCCGCGACCAGACTGCGGTCGGCGGCACAGGCGCTGGTCGACCGGTACGACAACCTGCGCACCGCGTTCGTCACGGATGCGAACGGCAACCCCGTGCAGCTGGTCCTGGACGGTGTCCAGGTGGCCTGGTCCGAGCTCGACCGCCGGTCGACCGGCCAAGCGGATGACCTGGTCGAGGCCGATCGCTTGCAGCGGTTCGACCTGACCGCACCGCCGCTGATCCGGTTCACCCTGATCCAGGTCGGCGAGCACGAGTGGTCACTGGTGGTGTCGAACCATCACATCCTGCTCGACGGCTGGTCGATGCCGTTGCTCATGCGGGATCTGCTGGTGTTGTATGCCACCAACGCCGATTCCGCGGTACTGCCGCCGGTCCGGTCCTACCGCTACTTCCTGGACTGGGTTGCGCAGCAGGACAACGCCGTGTCGCTGGCTGCGTGGACCCGTGCGCTGCAGGGTGTTTCGGAGCCGACGCTGCTGGCGAATCCGCATACCGGGCACGAGATCACGACGCTGTCGGGCGAGTATCGCTTCGAGCTGGACGAGGCCGTGACCGCGGGCATCACCGCAGTCGCCCCGGAGCTGGGTGTCACCGTGAACACCGTGTTGCAGGCGGCGTGGGGTCTGGTGCTGGGCCGGTCGACAGGCCAGCACGATGTCGTGTTCGGTACCACCGTTTCGGGCCGTCCGGCCGAGTTGAACGGTGTGGAGAACATGGTCGGTCTGTTCATCAATACCGTGCCGGTGCGGGTGGCCTTCGACCCGGCCGAGCCCGCGCGGGCGCTGCTCACCCGCCTGCAGGGTGAGCAGGCCGATCTGCTGGATCATCACCACATCGGGTTGACCGAGATCCAGACCGCGACTGGTGTCGGTGGTCTGTTCGATACGTTGATGGTGTTCGAGTCGTATCCGGTTGACGCTGAAGGAATCCGGGCCCAAGCCGCCGATATCGACGGGATGGCGGTCGCAGGCCTCGAGGTTGCCGATGCCACGCACTATCCGCTGACGCTGATCGCCTCGCTGGATACGCAGCTGCGAGTGCGGGCCAGCTACCTCAGTGACCTGTTCGACGCGGACAGCGTCGCCAGGGTTGCAGAGCGGCTGGTCCGGGTCATGACCGAACTCGCCGCAGCACCGGACGCACCCGTCGGGGACATCGACCTGCTCGGCGCGACTGAGCGTTCGAATGTGTTGCAGCACTGGGTCTCCGCAGGCAGCGACGGCGGCACCGGTCTGTTCGCCGATCCGACCACCACCCTCTCGACGCTGGTCGATGCGGCCGTGGCGGCCTACGGCGATCGGGTTGCGGTGCGTTTCGTCGATGACGAATTGACTTATGCGCAATTGGATCAGCGGGCGAATCAGTTGGCGCGCAAGCTGATCGCCAAGGGCGCCGGGCCGGGACAGCTGGTCGCGGTGCTGCTGCCGCGCTCGCTGGATCTGGTGGTCGCGCTGCTCGCGGTGGTCAAGTCCGGCGCGGGTTACGTGCCGATCGACCCGTCGTACCCGGCGGAGCGCATCACCTACGTGTTGTCGGACGCTGCCCCGTCGAGCGTGATCGTCGACGGTAGTGCCGACACTGAGTTGCTCGGCGACATCGCGGTCGTGTCGATGGACGGCTTCGGTGTGGAGACCGGTGATCTGGTCGACGCGGGCGAGGGGCCGATCACCGATGCCGATCGGATCCGGCCGCTGCGTGCCGGGAACACCGCTTACGTGATCTACACCTCGGGTTCGACCGGCCGCCCGAAGGGTGTGGTCGTGTCGCATCGGAATGTGGTGCGGTTGTTCGCGAACACCGATCGCGAGTTCGGTTTCGGCCCCGAGGATGTGTGGACGTTGTTCCACTCGAGTGCCTTCGACTTCTCGGTGTGGGAGCTGTGGGGTGCGCTGCTCTATGGCGGTACCTCGGTGGTGGTCGACTACTTCGTGTCGCGTTCTCCCGAGCAGTTCCTGGAATTGCTGCACCGCGAGCGGGTCACGGTGCTCAACCAGACCCCCTCGGCGTTCTACCAACTGATCGAGGCCGACCGGAACGCCGGTGTCGCAACACCTTTGGCGTTGCGTTACGTGGTATTCGGTGGCGAGGCACTCGACCTGCGTCGCCTCGGCGACTGGATGGCCCGCCACGGCGACGGATCGCCCGGCGCGACCGGGCCGCGACTGGTGAATATGTACGGCATCACCGAGACCACCGTGCACGTGACGCATCGCGTACTTGACGCCGAAACGGTCGCCGCGGCAACAGGTTCGGTGATCGGCCGGGCCATCGCTGGCCTGTCGGTCTAC
>NZ_BDAY01000014.1 GCF_001612685.1 Nocardia altamirensis NBRC 108246 | reverse complement strand
TGGTGGGTGTCGCGCGGTGTGTTGCAACCATTTGACTCCCGTCGATGGGGCAACAACCATTTCACTCCCGTCGATGGGGCAACAACCATTTCTCTCCCGTCAACAAGGCTGGGCAACCACTTCTCTCCCGCCGATGCGAGGCTCGCGGCCTTCTCCCCGCACCAACCAGCTGAACGCCCTGCTCCCCACACCAACTAGCTCAGCAACCACTTCTCTCAACTCCCAACACCAGGCCTAACCCCGGCCGACCGCGGGCACGAACCGGCCGACCTCGGCGGCGTAGCTGCGGTAGTCGTCGCCGTGTTCTGCGCGCAGGTATGGTTCCTCGACGATCCGCACCTGGAGCTCTATCACCGTAACGAGTAGCAGGAAACCCAGTACCGCAACGGGATTGGGGGCCATGGCGGTGACGCCGGCGGCGAAGACGAACATGCCTGTGAAGATCGGGTTGCGGACCAAGCCGAAGATGCCGGAGCGCACCAGAGTGGTGTGTTCGGCTTTGTCGACGCCGATCCGCCAGGACTCGCCCATCGCATGCTGGGCGTAGAGCGTGCCGCCGATTCCCGCGAGTGCGACGATGAGCCCGGACCACTGCACGATCGGCCTGTCCAGCAACGGAATCGGCGCCACCACCCCGGCCAGTTGCAGGATCGGCGCGGCGAGCTCGACGACGAGCACAACGACCAACCCAACGCCGACCAGCCACTCCAGTGAGCCAGGCCGTCCGGAGATGCCGTGGAATCCGGTCGTTCCGGTGCGGTGCCACTGCCACCACGTCCGCCAACCGAACGCCGCCGCGGCGAAAATGAGCGACAAAATCAGTGCGCTGACAGCCATCAGCACTCCCCTTTCCTTGTGTCGCCGCCACCATACATAGCGAAGTGCGCATGTATCTATGGTTGCGTGATATCCTGCTCCGCAGCGGCTTCCACCTGGGCAAGACGACTCGCCAGGAACTGGAGCACCTGCTCGTTGCTCGCTCGGCCCAGCGCATCGCGGTACTGCGTCGCGGACTCCGCGTACCGGCCTGCCCGCCGCAGCAGATCGGCACGGGCGGCGGGGACGAGATGGGAGGCGGCTAAACGTGGATGGTCAGCGACCTCGTCCAGGGCGGCGAGCCCCGCGCCGAAGCCGTGCAGAAAGCCGACGGCGATGGCGCGGTTCACCACGATCACCGGCGAGCTGGAGTGGGTTCGCAGCTCGTCGTAGGCGGAAACGATGGCACCCCAGTCTGTTTCCGCCCAGGTGCGCGCCGTGGCGTGGGCGGCGGCGATGCGCGCCTGGATCAGGTACGGTCCGACGCCGTCCGCGGCCGCCGAGATCAGGCAGCGCAGACCGGACTCGATCTCGGCGCGGTTCCAGCCGGTGCGGTCCTGGTCCTCGATCGGCACCAATTCGCCGTCCGCACAACGCCGTTGGCCTCGCCTGCTGTCGTTGAGCAGCATCAGGGCGAGCAGGGCTCGCGCCTCCGGCTCCTCGGGCAGCAGCGCACAGAGCAGCTTGCCGAGGCGAATTGCTTCGTCACACAACTCGTCTCGAATGGCGGTGGACCCCGAGGTCGCGGAATACCCTTCCGTGAACACCAGATACACGCACGCAAGCACCGCTGGTACCCGCTCGGGCAACAGGTGGGCCGGCGGCACCCGCAGCGGGATGCCCGCGGCCCGAATCTTCGCCTTCGCCCGGGTGAGGCGTTGCGCCACAGTGTGTTCCGGTTGCAGGAACGCTCTGGCGATCTCGATGGTCCGCAATCCACACACCAGTCGCAACGTCAAAGCGACCTGCGACTCGATGGACAGCGCGGGATGGCAGCAGGTGAAGATCATGCGCAGTTGATCGTCGGGTACCGGCGTCACCTCGGGCTCCTCGTTCGGCACGGTCAGCAGGACGGCGTCCTGTTCTTTGGCGCCCCTGGCCGATTCGCGCCGCAACCGGTCCAAGGCGCGATTGCGCGCCGCGGTGGTGATCCAGGCGCCGGGATTCGACGGCAGTCCGCGGTCCGGCCAACTGCGCAGCGCGTCGGCGAACGCCTCGTGCACCGCGTCCTCGGCCAGGCCGATATCGCCGACCAGCCGGGCGACGGTGGCCAGGGCGCGACCGAATTCGGCACGGTAGATCCCGTCGATCGCCTCGCCCCGGCCGCCACGCACGATCAGAAACCCACGTCGACGATCTGGCGAAGCTCGGTGCGCCCCTTCTCTCCCCGCGGAATCTGGCGCACGATCTCGGTGGCCTGCGCCGCGTTCGCCGCGGTGAACACGTAGAGACCGTCGATCACCTCGGCGCCCTCGATGTACGGACCGTCGGTCAGCAACAACCGACCGTCGCGCTCGCGGACGATGCGCGCCGTCTCCGGCGGGTGCAGCGCTCCACCGGCCTTGATCGCTGCACCGACCCGCTCCGCGAACTGTTGATGTGCAACGGCCATCGACTGCCACTCGGCGGACTCCGGCGCGAACAGCTCGCCCTGCGGCGACCACAGCAGCGCGGTCCACCAGTCGGCACCGGGCGTCGAATGCGGCATCCACATCACCATCGGCCGCACCTCCACCGACCCCTTCGACGCCGCCGGAATCTTCCCGGCCAGCTCGACGGCCTCGTCCATGCTCTGGCAGTCCAGCACATAGAAGCCGGTGACCACCTCGTTGAGTTCGGTGAACGGCCCATCGGTGACGAGCGTTTCGTCACCCATGCGCTGCACGTTGATCGCGGTGGCTGACGGATACAGCGCCGCGCCACCCGCGATCGCCGCGCCCGCCTGCTCCTGGAACTGCGCGTATTTCGCGAGGCCCGCGCCGAACTCCGGCGTGCCAGGCGTCATGGCCTGTTCCGTCTCGCCGCTGACAATCGTGGCCAAGTAGTGCATGGTCGCCAACCTTCCTCGAATGGACGGGCCCGATACCCTTCCCTACCCAGACGACGAACACCGCGTGGGTTTTTCTACACCCGCTGTGCACAATTTCTACTCGTCCCGCACAGACGAGGCGGTGCGAACGACACAGGGCCCGCCCGAGTTCGACACAGGGCCCGCCCGGGTTCGGCGACGGAGTCCGTCGAGCCCGGCCGGGCCCCTGCTGTCATGCGTCGAGTTCGACAACCTGACGCAGCTCCACGTGGCCCTTCTCGCCACACGGAATCCGTGCCGCGATCTCGGTCGCCGCGGCCTGATCCGGCGCGACGAACAGGTACAGGCCATCGATGACATCGGCCGACTCGGCGAACGGCCCATCGGTGAGCGTCAACTGCCCGGACCGCACCCGCACGGTGGTCGCGGTCGTCGGCGGCTGCACCGCGCCGCCGCCGCGAATGGCCGCGCCGAACTCCTCGCCGAACCGCTGATGCAGGGCGACCGCGGCATCCCACTCCGGCGAATCCGGCGCGATCACCGCACCCGGCGCCTCCCAGAGCAGCGCGAGCCACCAGTCCGGGCCTGGCTCGTCGTGCGGCGCCCACTGGACCATCGGCCGCAGTTCGACCGCACCGTCTTCCGCGGCGGGGGCATGGCGGGCGAGCTCGATGGCATCGTCGAGGTCAGCGCAGTCGAACACGATGAATCCGCCGACCACCTCGGTGTGCTCGACGAATGGTCCGTTGCTCAGCAGCAGCCGACCGCCGGTGTGCCTGACCTCGACCGCGGTGTCCGCCGGATGCAGGACAACGCCGCCCGCGATCGCGGCGCCTGCCTTCGCCTCGAAGGCCGCGTACCTCGCTACCTCGGCCTCGAACTCCGGTGTTCCCGGTTCGGCGTACGGCGCGTCCGTCGCGCCGACCAATGTCGCCAAGTAGTGCATGATCGCCATCCTTCCTTCTTTCGAAGGGTCTGGTACCCCTCTATTCAGGCGACGAACACCGCACCGCGATCCCTACATCGGCCGGACGGACCGCTCAGCCGCCGGCGAACGGGGGCAATACATCGACCCGCGGTGTCAGCGCGGCGTGCGGGTCCCTGGTGAGTTCGTCGCCGACCAGATACGCGCAGACCGACAGCATCTTGTCGAGGCCGGGACCGTACGAGGCGGACAGAGTGGAGCGCAGGTCGGCGACGGTGGCGCCGACCGGGAAGTCGAGCGTTTCCCGATCCTTGCCGACCGCGTCGGCGATCGCGGCGAAGTAGCGGATCTCAACCACCGATGGCTCCCATCGTGCGTTCCGGCGGCACGAAGCCCTCGGCGTCGATGCCGTGACCTGCCCACTTGTTCCACATCGCACCGCGCCACAGCGTGGCGAGTTCGGCGTCGTCGGCGCCGGACCGCAGTACCTGGCGCAGGTCGTACTCCTGGTCGCTGAACAGGCAGGAGCGCAGCATGCCGTCGGCGGTGAGCCGGGTGCGGTCGCAGGTGTCGCAGAACTTGCGGGTCACCGAGGCGATGATGCCGACGGTCGCGGGGCCGCCGTTCACCAGCCACGTCTCGGCCGGGGCCGAAGGGTCGGACCGGCCCGCCGCGGTGAGGTCGAAGCGCGTGCCGAGCACATCGAGCAGTTCGGCGGCGGTGACCATGTTGGTGCGCGCCCACTCGTGGTCGGCATCGAGCGGCATCTCCTCGATGAACCGCAGCTCGCACGCCTCGTCCAGGCACCACTGGAGCAGATCCGATGCGCCGGAGAGGGTTTCGCGCATCAGCACGGCGTTCACCTTGACCGGGGCCAGGCCTGCGTCGCGGGCGGCGCGGATGCCTGCCAGCGCGGAATCGAGCCGGTCGCGGCGGGTCAGCCTGGCGAACGCGGCGCGGTCGACGGTGTCCAGCGAAACGTTCACCCGGTGCAGTCCGGCGGCGGCCAGCGCGTTCGCGCGGTGCGCGAGCCCGACGCCGTTGGTCGTCATCGCCAGTGGCGTGTCCGGCACCTGCTCGTGACAGCCCGCGATGATCTTTTCGAGATCGCGCCGCATCAACGGCTCACCGCCGGTGAACCGGACCTCCTGCACCCCGAGCTCGCGCACCGCGAGGCGGACCAGGCGGACGATCTCGTCGACACTCAGCAATTCGTGCTGCGGTATCGGCGGCAGGCCTTCTTCCGGCATGCAGTAGGTACAGCGCAGCGAACACTTCTCGGTGATCGAGACGCGGAGATCGCGGGCGACTCGCCCGAATCGGTCGAGCAGGAACGGCGTGTCCGGGCGCCCGTCGAGCGAGGGACGCCCGGAACGCACGGCAGGTATCCCCATCTCGACCAGAGTCACCTGTCCATTATGACCTCCGGCCGGGTGTGGTCAGCCGCAGAAGGTACGGAATCCGCTCCCGGGTGCCCGCCTGGATTCTGAGCTTCACACAAGTCCGACGGGCGATGGCTACCGGCGGGCGCCCACTAGGCTGGCTGGCATGAACCCTCGGCCCGCCAGCGTTTCGGCCAGGCCCGTCGACGACTACCGCGACAGCATCGAACAGCTGTTGCGGCCGCTGGCCGCGCGTCCGGTCGAGCGTGTCGCGGTGCCGCTCGCAGTGGGGCGCCAGCTGGCCGACGACGTCCGCGCGCCGGTCGACCTGCCGGTGTTCCGCAATTCGGCGATGGACGGATACGCGGTGCGGGCCAGCTCGGTCGTGGTGGCGCCGGTGACGCTGCCGCTGGCCGGTGTCGTCGCCGCGGGCCAGGCCGGACAAACACCGTTGCCGCCCGGCGCCGCAATGAAGGTGATGACGGGCGCGCCGATTCCGCCCGGCGCGGACTGCGTGGTTCCGGTGGAGGACGTGCAAGCAGGCGTGGGCACGATCACCATCGAACGTGGCCGCAGCGCAGGCGAATTCGTCCGCGAACCGGGCACCGACGTGCACGCTGGCGACCTGCTTGCCCGCGCGGGCACCACGCTCGCGCCCCGGCACATCGCGGCGCTCGCGGCGGTCGGACTGCCGGACGTTCCGGTGTTCCGCGCGGTGCGGGCCGCGGTCATCACGACCGGCGACGAACTCGTCGCGGCGGGCAGCACGCTGCGCCCCGGCCAGATCTACAACTCGAACGGGATCGCCCTTGCCGCCGCGCTCGCCGCGAACGGGATCAGCGTGGTCTCGGTCGCGCACAGCACCGACGACCCCGCCGAGTTCCGCACGCTGCTCGCGGCCGCGACCGGGTCCGCCGATGTCGTGTTCACCTCGGGCGGGGTGTCCAAGGGCGACTTCGAAGTGGTCAAGGACGTGCTCGAGCCGCTCGGCGGACAGTTCGGCTCGGTCGCCGTGCAACCAGGCGGGCCGCAGGGTCTGACCGTGGTCGACGGTGTCCCTGTCCTCAGTTTCCCCGGCAATCCGGTCAGCACGATGGTGTCGTTCGAGGTGTTCGCCCGGCCGATGCTGCGCCGCCTGGCCGGGCTGCCCGCCGTCGAGAGCTACGAGTTGCCGCTGCGCAACGAGGTGGCGCGGTCGCCGCAGGGCAAGCGGCAGTTCCTGCGCGGCAAGCTGATTCGCGCAACATCCGCCGATCTGCGTGCGCTGCACCGGCATCCGGAGGCGGTGGAGGTGGTGTCCGGGCCCGGTTCGCATCTCGTCGCGAGCATGGCGTGGGCGGACGTGCTGATCGATATCCCCGCCGAGGTCACCTCGCTGCCCGTCGGGGCGGTTGTGCGAGTGTGGGCACTGTGATGCGTGCGGCTGAATCGGCTAGGAGCAGTAGATGAGTGGGTTGTCCCATGTGGACGGCGAGGGCCGGGCTCGCATGGTCGATGTGAGCGCCAAGGCCGACACCACCCGGATCGCGGTGGCCGCCGGTGAGCTGCGCACCACCGCCGAGGTGGTGGCGCTGGTGCGGGCCGACGACCTGCCGAAGGCCGACGTGCTGTCCACCGCGCGGATCGCCGGCATCGCCGGGGCGAAGAAGACCTCGGAGCTGATCCCGCTGTGCCATCAGCTGGCGCTGTCCTCGGTCAAGGTCGAGTTCGGCTTCACCGACACCGCCATCACCATCGAGGCGACCGCGAAAACCAAGGGGCCGACCGGCGTCGAGATGGAAGCGCTGACCGCCGTCGCGGTGGCCGGGCTGACCTTGCACGACATGGTGAAGGCGGTCGATCCCGCGGCCGAGCTCACCGGGGTGCGGCTGCTCACGAAAGAGGGCGGAAAGCACGGACATTGGCAGCGGCCCGAGCGGGAGCATGAGCATTCGGCGTCTCCTGCAACGGAATCCGCGGTTGCCGAAGCCGATCAGTCCGCAGGCGATGCACGATCCGCGGTCGTCCTCGTCGCCTCGACCGGCGCGGCCGCTGGTACCCGAGTCGACACCACCGGCCCGGTCCTCACCGAATGGCTTGCCGGTCTCGGCTTTTCGGTGCGTGGCCCGCTGGTCTACGCGGACGCCGAGATCGCCGTCGGACTGGCCGACGCACTACGCTTCGCGCCATCACTGGTGATCAGCACCGGCGGCACCGGCGCCTCCCCCACCGACGCCACCCCGGAGGCCACCCTCGCCGCGCTCGACCGCGAACTGCCCGGCGTCGCCGAGGCGATTCGCCAGCGCGGCACCGCGAAGTTCCCGCTGGCCGCACTGAGCCGCGGCGTAGCCGGGCTGGCAGGCCGGACAGTGGTGGTGAACCTGCCCGGCTCCCCCGGCGGCGTCAAGGACGGCATCGCGGTGCTGGAGCCGCTGCTCGATCATCTGCTCGCGCAAGTAGCCGGAGGCGGCAACCATGACGACAACTGAACCCACCGTCCGGCTCGCCCGCATCAGCGACCAGCCGCTCGACGCCGCCGAGGTCGAGGCCGCGGTGGCAGGGGCGCACTACGGCGCGGTCGTGGTGTTCACCGGCAAGGTCCGCGATCACGATGGCGGACAACCGGTTTCGGCACTGGAATACTCGGCGCACCCGCAGGCCGAACGCTTCCTGCATCAGGTCTGCGCCGAGCTGGCCGACTCCGCTGGTGTGCCCGTCGCCGCCGTGCATCGCGTGGGCGCGCTGACCATCGGCGACTGCGCGATCGTCGTCGCGGTCGCGGCCGCGCACCGGGCGGAGGCCTTCACCGTGTGCGCCGAGTTGGTGGACCGGATCAAGCACGAGGTGCCGATCTGGAAACGTCAGCTCTTCGCCGACGGATTATCGGAATGGGTCAATGCCTGCGGGTAGTTGAGGCGTGACGTAAATCCTATGACGAATGAATACCCCGGCGTAGCGTGACCGGACACGCAGTTCGCCGGAACACGGGAGGACGCGATGGGCACCGATCAAGTTTTGCTGCACCGATTCGTCATCTCACAGCTCAGCGCGGCCGGCCTCGATCGCGAGCGGCTGATCCGCGAGACCGGGCTGCCCGAGTGGACGATGGCCGGTGACGACGTACACCTGCCGAGCCAGACCTTCTCCCGGCTGTGGGAGCTCGGGGAACACGCGCTCGGCGATCCGAACGTGTCACTGAACGTGGCCCGCCGCTATCAACTGCCCAGCCTCGGCCTCTACGACTACCTGTTCTCCACCGCGCCGACGCTCGGTGCAGGCCTGGCGACCTGCGGGCCGTACGTCACCGCGGTCACCACCAACCATCGTTTCGACCTGGTCGCCGAGAACGAGGGGGAGGTGACCCTCTATCTGGACATGATCAAGGGCGAGGGCCGCGGTCGTGACCTCACCCAGCTGTGGGGCCTGGCCGCGGTGCTCAGCCGGGCCAGGCGGGTGGTGCGCGAGCCGGTGGCGCCGTTGCGGGTGTCCCTGCGCCAGCAGGCGCCGACCACCACGAGCGCGTTCATCGAGGTGTTCGGCACCACGGCCATCGAATTCGGCGCGCCGGTGGATGCGATGGTCTTCCGCGCCAGCGACATGGAGTTGCCGCTCACCACCAGCGATCCGGTGCTCGCCGCGGTGCTGCGCCCGCTTGCCGAGGCACTGCCGCCACCGCCGCCGCTGTCCTCCGCCTGGCCGTCGCGGGTCGCCGCGGCGCTGGCCGAGGCGCTGGACACGGGCGACGTCTCGCTCGACCGGGTGGCGCGCAGGCTGGCCACCAGTCCCCGCACGCTGCAGCGCAGGCTGATGGAGGCGGGCACCACGTGGCGGCAGGAATTGGATCGCGCGCGCACGGCACGCCTCGACAAGGTCACCGCAGGCGGTCCGGTGAGCAGGTCACGCCAGGCCGAACTCCTCGGCTACTCCGATGCGGGCTCGATGCGGCGGGCGGCGCGGCGGTGGTCGGTCACGGCACACGGGCGGCTGTCGGCTCGGTTCGACTGAACGCCCCCGGTCTGCGCGTCAGTCCTTGAGGAAGCGCGCCACGATCCCCCAGAACGTGGCGTCCTCGATGGCACGAAAATTCCAGCCGTTGGCGATCGCGTGTGATTCGGCGACGATGCCTGGCACGTCGAAGTCGTAGCGCGTGGCCGTGCCTTTGGCCTCGAGCACTGCGATCACGTACGCGGTGGCGCTCTCCAAAGACTCTGACACGGAAAACTCCCATCGGTCGCAGAACGAATTGCTTCCTTCGTGGATCGGTGCACCGAACAGGCACGGCGCGCGGCATGTTCGCTCCGGTGCGCACGTGCCGAGAGAGCGGCACCAGGACAGTCTCCTGTCCGCTCGGCGCCGCCGCTAGCACCGAACGCGCCATGTCGTAGCCGAACGCGCCAATCTCGCCGATCGGCATCACCGACCGCGCCAACTGGCCTACCCTGCCGTGCCCCTCAGTGCGGCGTGTAACGCCAGACGCCGAGGAGCGAGGACGGCTCGAGCGGATCGGCGTCGGTGTGCACGGTGTCGTGCAAGCGTTTCCGCGCCACCTCGGCGTCCATACCCGCGCCGATCAGCACCAGCTGCGTGGTGCGGGATTCGCCGCGCGCCCACGGCTGCGGTTCGAACACCAGGTGGCGGCCGACCAGGTGCAGCACGAACTTGCGCCGTTCGTCCGCGACGGCGAACGCGGCAAAGCCCTTCGCGCGGAACAGGCCAGGCGGCGGGTCCTCCAGGAAGCCGATCAACCGGCGCGGGTCGAGTTCCTGGTCGCTGGTGAAGGAGACGCTGAGGTAGTCATCGTGCAGATGCCGATGCTCGGTGTGGTCGTGATCGTGGTGATCGAGCAGCTCGTCGAAGCTCAATTGCTCAGCGACCCGCGGTGATTCGCGCAACGGCTCGTCGAAGAGCAGGCCTGGCTCCAGCCTGCCGTTGGTGGTCGCATAGACAGGGACCTGCCCGATGAGATCCGAAATACTGTGCCGCAGTTGACTCAACTGCGCGGCAGGCACCCGATCGGCCTTGTTCACCACCACCAGATCGGCCAGCCGCAGATGCGTGGTCAGCTCCGGGTGGCGCACGCTGCTCGCCGGGAACTGCTCGGCGTCGACCACCTCGACCAGGCCGCCGTAGCGGATGCGCGGGTTGTCGCTGCCGACCACCATCCGGATCAGGTTGCGCGGCTCGGCAAGGCCGCTTGCCTCGACCACGATCACGTCGATCTTGGCGCGCGGCTGCGCGAGCCTGGTGAACAGATCGTCCAATTCGCTGACGTCGACCGCGCAGCAGACGCAGCCGTTGCCGAGCGAGACCATCGCGTCGACCTGCCCGGCGACGAGCATCGAGTCGATGTTGATCGCGCCGAAGTCGTTGACGACCACGCCGATCCGGGTGCCGCGGCTGTTGCGCAGCAGGTGGTTGAGCAGCGTTGTTTTCCCGGAACCGAGAAAACCCGCGACGATCACGACAGGAATCCGGTCAGCCACGCGGACCACCCTACTTGGCGGCGCAACTCCTCAGGAAAGGCCGAACGCCGCCCGCGAGCGGGCGGCGCTCGGTGGGTCGGTGCCCGCTATTTGGCAGGCGCGATGAACTTCGCCGCCAGCGTGTAGGCGAGGTTGATCATCTCCATGGTGACCATGTTGTTGTCCATGCCGAGCGCCTTGGCCATGGGCACGAGCATGGTCAGGGCCATGTCGACGATCGAGCGGATGGCCATCATTTCGGTCTGGGACTCGGGGGACGTCTTTGTTCCCGGCGACGCCTGGGTGCCTGGCGTGGCGGGCCACGGCGAGGTGCCCGGCGACGTCTGAGCGCCCGGCGTGGCAGGCCACGGCGAGGTGCCCGGCGAGGTCTGAGTACCTGGGGTGGCGGGCCACGGCGAGGTGCCCGGCGAGGTCTGGGTCTCCGGGGTGCCCGGCCACGGCAACGTGCCCGGCGCGGTCTGCAGCGGAGGTGCCGCCTGCGCTTGCGGCGCGAACCCTGTCTGCGGCGCCGTGCCCGGCTGCGGTGTCAGCCCGGCCTGCTGCGCGAACGTCGTCTCCGGCGCGGGCACGGCCTGCGGCTGGGGCGCCATGCCCGCCGGCGGCTCGGTCGAGGCCGGATGTGGCTGCGGCACAAGCCCGTCCTGTGGCTCGTGCACCGGCTTCGGCGCGGGCTGCGGCTCCGCCGCCGAGCCGGACTGCGGTTCGAGCGGAGCGGGCACCGGCTGCGGACCTGCCGCAGGCTGGCCTGCCGCGGCGCCCGCGTTCGCCGACTGATCGCCGAGCAGATAGCTCGCCAGTCCGGTTGTGATGGCGATGGCGTGCCTGAGCTGGCCTTCCTGGCCCTCCAGCAACGCGGCATCCTCGGCGTTCGCGCCGTTGCCCATCTCGATGAACACATCCGGCACTGCGGTGAGCGCAGGCCCGGCGATGTCGCTGCGCGGCTGCAGGCCGTCCTGGCTCGCATACTTCGCCGGGAGGAATCCGGCCTGCAGATACGCGTCGCGCACCGCGATCGAGGCGGCGCGGCCCGCACCCGACTGGACCTTATCGATCGTCGCATCGGGGATCGGCAGCTCGGGCACGATCAAGTGGAAGCCACGCTGGTCGGCGGGGGCGCTGTCGGCGTGGATGCTGACGGCGACGTCCGCGCCGGACTGGTTGGCCGCCCTGGCCCGCTCGTCGATGCAGCCGCCCCAGCCCTGATCGTCCGGGCGGCTGAGCACGACCTTGGCGCCGAGACTCTCCAGCGCGGTCTGCACGAGCTGGGCCACATTCCAGTTGATGGTGTGTTCGGGGACGCCGTGCACCGTGGTCATGCCGGTGGTCTGGCAGTCCTTCATGCCGCCGCGGCCGTCGCTGACCTGCTTGGCCACGTCTTGGCTGTGCCCGGATCCCTGGTGGCCCGGATCGAGGAACACGGTCTTGCCGGCGAGCTTGGTCGCCATCTGCGGGAAGGCCGGACCGGCCAGGGCGGTGGCCGGGACCAGCCCGGTCAGCGTCACTGTGACCGCGGCCGTGACGGCGGAACAGAGTCCCGCCTTGACGATGCTTGGCTTCATGTTCGGTCGGTGCCCCGGGGACAGGACACCCCTCCCTTCCCATTAGTAACACCAAACCCAGTGGTTCACTCTCGCAACGCGAGCACCAGCATAGCAACATCAGTTATTCAACCGTTATCGCAAACGCAGCGTGTTCAAGGGGAATCAGACGTCGCGCGGCAGCCGCGCAGCGAACACAGAGTAGTGCACCCACACCCGGATGACGTCGACCGAAACGCCGAGGCCTGCCACCGCACTTCCAGCACTCGCGCTGTTCGATACACAGACCGCTTGTCAGCGAGACACAGCAGGAGTAGTGTCTCGCGCGTAGTGAGACACTACTTATTGAATGTCTCACGCAGAGTGTGGGTACGGCCCCATGAAGAGGAGTTCGCAATGACTGTCGCGACAACGCCACTGCTGACACTTCCGGCACTTCCGGACACCAGAGTGGCTAAGCAATGCCACGCGCTTGCGGTGCTCGAAGAGTCGCGCGCGATCGCCAATCACAGCGTCCGCAGCTACTTGTTCGCGCGCCTGTTCGCCGACCATATCCAGGCGAAACCTGGCGAAGATTACGAGCCGGAGCGATTCACGAAGCCTATCCACGGCATGCCATGGTGACCTCGCTGGTGAACGCCATAGTCGGGCAGGCCGACGCCTACCCGGACAAGGCGCCGCCGTTCTCGTCGGCCGCGGTGCTCGCGAGCGAACGTCGACTCTCTCCCGATCATCTGGCCTGGATGGAACGCGCCACCATCAACCACGGCCGCTGGGGGAACTGACAAACGCCGTGCCCCACCGCGTCAGGCCTTGCCGGTGAACGAGATCGGCCGACCCACCGCTAACGCAGCAACCTGCCGATGATGACGGCGGCGGCGTCGAGGCCGCCCGATTCGCCGGTGATGTATTCGCGGTAATAGAAAGATTCGCCGAGACGCACGACGGCGTAGGCCAGGGTTTCGGTGTCGATATCGGCAGGCGCGCCGATCTCCTCGGTGATCCACTCGGCAACGCTGCCGATGAACCGCCGCTGCACCACGCCGTGCTGAGAGGTCAGCACCCGCAATGCGACGTCGGTGTGTTCGGTGAGAAACGTTCGCATCGAGGAGCGTTCGGCGCTGAGCCGCAGCAACCCGTCGACCGTCTGCGCGATGCCGTCCGCACCTTTGCCTCGGTAGCGGGCGCGCAAAGCGACCAGGTCGGCGCTGGCTTGTGACCACACCACTTCACCGAGAATGCGGTCGCGATCGACGTAGCGCCGGTACAGCGTCGCGCGACTCACGCCGGCCTCCGTGCCCAACTTGCGCACGTCGATCCACCCGTCCTGGATGAACATCGCCAGTGCTACCGCCAGCACGGGATCGTCGGGCGGGTATGGAGCGGGCGACTCTTGCCCCTGAAACATCACTGGAGAAGTGTCTCACACGGCGCGTTCGATACGGGGGTGCGAAACCTGCGGATGTCGTCGCGAAGAACCGCGTGGGCCGCCAAATCCCTACTCGGCGAACGGTGAATTCGTCACGCCGAAGTCGAATCCGACATCCCGCATCAATGCGGTGCGCCCCTCGGGAACGGCCTCGGCTTCCCGGCGGACCGTTTCGATGACTTTTCGCTTGAAATCGAGGCGAGGGTGCGCGGCAACCACCGCGTCGAACCATGCGCGCCGCATGTCCTGGATCCGCTTTCCGGACAGATCGACTTCACAGCCCGCCGAGACGGCGCCGGCCAGGTCCGACAGATCGTTTTCGACGCCAAAGGTGATGTGCCCGCTGATACCGTTGCGGACCAGCACAACCTTGCCACGCGGCGCTCCCTGGTCGGTGAGGAAGCGTTCGGCATCCTCGGCGCCGCGCACCGCGAAACACCGGCCGGGAACGGGATGCTCGATTTCCATATCGTGCAGCATCGAGGTGATGAAGAACAATTCATCATCGATGTGCACGTTGTCCGCCTTCGCGAGCGCTTTGCCGAAGTAATAGACCCGGTAAGAGTGCTCGAGCACCCACGGACTCAATTCCTCGCGCGCGTGCTGGTCGGCCGCTCTGGCGAGTGCGGAATCCGGAATCTTCATTTCGATCTCGTCCAGCTGAGCCGAACCTTGCACACCGAGCATGGACAGCAAACTCCCGCTCATGACGCTGGGCGTCAACGAGGCGGCGACCAGGAGGAGCTTGCCGACCTGCCGCCGATCGAGCTTCCCACCCGTGCTGTCAGCCCAGCCCCAATCGAATCCATCTTGTGCACCCATTGCTCGAACCTCGCTTCGCGTGCCAATAGAAGGGTTGAGACACCAGTTTGATAATGTCTCATCCGAGACACTAGATCGATGGTGTCTCATTGGCAAGGATTAGTGATCCAACAGCTATCGGCGAATCCCCTACCGATGGCAAGCCCATGGCGATTAGTTGGCTATCGATCAAAGGGGCGTCAAGCGCTCTGCGGCAGCTTGCGCAGCGAACGCAGGGCATAGTGCACGCGCGTCTTGACCGTGCCGACCGGAACGCCGATCTCGTCGGCGACCTCTTGATAGGCGCGGTCGCGCAGGATCACCTCGACCACCGCCTCGCGCTGCGATTCGGGCAGCCTGGCCAACAGCTCCGCGACCAGCAGGCCATCGATCAATCCGTCGGTGAAATCGGGATGCGCGTAGCGGATGTCGCTGAGCGTGTCGACCTCGTCCCAGCCGGTGTCCCCCGGCCGCGCCGCCCGCGCACGGGCCATGTCGATGATGACGTTGCGCAGAATCGCCATCAACCAGGTCCGGACGCTGCCCTTGTTGTCATCGAAGAACGCACACGAGCGCCACGCCCGCAGCAGCGACTCCTGCACCGCCTGCTCGGCAAGCCCGCTGTCACCGAGGGCGCGCACGGCCCGCCAGTGCAGTAGCGCCCGGTCCGTCGCCAGCACCGCGGCCAGCCCGTCGTCGGTGCACAATCCCGCGCAGTGCGCGCCACACGACACCGACCGCCGTATCGACCGGCCGGACCCGAGCTGAGCACATGTCATACCTCGGATATCGCGGCACACCGGACGGATGACAACATCGTGCGCGATTTAGTCATGCACCGAAACAAGAAAAGTGGAATATGGCACATTCACGCGAGGTGTCTGGTAGATCTTGGCCCCGGAGATTCGGGGATCTCCCAGGTCAGCCGCTACGGCGGCGGTGAAAGCACGATTCGAGGAGAACATCGCGATGCGCGCAAGCACACTCCTGATCGCGGGTGCCATGTCATCCGCGATGACCCTGCTCGGCGGCGGGACCGCGGCGGCCCAGCCTGCGACCACGATGCCAGGCGACGGCGTCTACCTGGTCGGCGTCGACATCATCCCCGGCATCTGGGAATCGGCGGGCCCGGCCGATCCGGCGCACAACTGCGATTGGAGCAGGCTGTGGAAGCTGGAGGGGGACAACACCAACATGAGCAACATCATCGGCAACAATCTCACCAAGCTCGGTCCGATCCGCGCGGAGATCGAACCGACCGATCTGGCCTTCAAGTCCGTCAACTGCGGCGCATGGCGCCTGCTGCCGCCGAAGCCACCCACCGGATCCGCAGGCCGCTGACCCCGTCGCCTGGTTAAGGTCAGGCACATGACGAGGACCAAGATTCTGATCACCGGCGCGAGCGCTGGGCTCGGTGCCGCGATGGCACGCGACTTCGCGAGCAAGGGCCGCGATGTCGCGCTGTGCGCGCGGCGACTGCCCGCGCTGGAGGCGCTGCGCGCGGAGCTGGTCGCCGCTCATCCAGGGATCACGGTCGCGGTCCGCGCGCTCGACGTCGACGACCATCCCGCGGTGCCGAGGGTGTTCGACGAGCTGCGCAACGAACTCGGCGGGCTGGACCGGGTGATCGTCAACGCAGGCTTGGGCAAGGGCGCAGTGCTCGGCAGCGGCCGGGCCGACGCCAATATCGCCACGGCCACCACCAACTTCGTCAGCGCCCTCGCCCAGGCCGAGGCGGCGTTGGAGATCTTCCGCGCACAGAACTCGGGGCACCTGGTTCTGGTGTCCTCGATGAGCGCGGTGCGTGGGCTGCCTGGCAAGAAGGCCGCCTACTCGGCGAGCAAGGCGGGCCTGGCCGCGCTCGGCGAGGCGCTCGCGATCGAGCTGGCGAAGTCGCCGATCGCGGTCACCACGCTGCTGCCGGGGTTCATCGCCACTGACATGGCAGCCAAGGCGGGCGACGCGCGGATGGTCGCGCCGCTGGACAAGGGTGTCGCCGCGATGGTCGGCGCGATCGAGAAGGAACAGCGGCGGGCCTGCGTGCCGAGGTGGCCGTGGCGGCTGATCGATGTGGTGCTGCCGTTGCTGCCCGGCGCGGTGGTCGCCCGCATCGGCTGATGCCGCAGGCGCCTGCGTTTCTCGATTTATTGTGCGCTGGGCCACATTATTGAATGCTGAGAGTTAACTAAATGTCCGAATTTATGATTCTTTAACATGAATCACTTCTAATTGACGTTTCCTTAGCAGGTTCCGTTACATCTCCGCAACAAAGTCCTACGACCCTTTGCGGAGGTTCGTATTTATGGGCCGTGCCGGCTCAGCCCCCCGCGGGGGCCGAGGGTGCTCCTGCTGAGGAAAGTGTTTGAAATACATGAAGGTCAAGAAGTTCGCCGCCACGTCGGCACTGGTCATCGCGGCCGTCGGGATCACAAGCGGTACCGCGTACGCGGAGCCCGCCGCCTCGGCGCCTGCACCGGGGTCGACCGTGCAAACCGACGTGCTGCCCGGTATTCACTACACCGCAAATGTAGTCGACAAATCGGTGGTGCTGCGGACCGATGCCGGATCGCTGACAACCCAGGGCACGCAATTTCAGGTTCTCGACAATCAAGGCCAGCTGGTTGCCGGAATGCCGTTGACCTACCTCAAAGACGGTATGGAATGGCCGATCGCCGCCCAGATCGACGGTAATACCGCCACCTTCACGCCGAGCACCGACGCGGCGGATGCCCGTCCGGCGACCATGCTGAAGCCGGTCGACGCCAAGGAGATCGGCGGCGTCGACTTCAACACCGCGCTCAGCACCGCGGCCACCCAGTTCGGCCTGGCCACCGCGATCGGCACCCTGGTCGGCACCATCGTCGGCGGCGCGCTCGGCTGCGTGGCCGGCGCGATCATCGGTGCGCCGCTGGTGGTCCCGACGTTCTTCGCGGGCCCGATCGGTCTGTGCATCGCGGGCGCGGGCGTCGGCATCGCCCTCGGCGCCGCGGCGGGCATGATCCTGCTCGGCGTCCCGGTCGGCATCGCCAGCGCGATCCAGTTCTTCAGCTCCGTCTACGGGTAACTCGCCCGTGGGGTGAAACAGGCCCCGCTACCACCGCCGATGCCCGGCAGGTGACGTCCGACGTCACCTGCCGGGCATCGGCGTTTCTGGACCAGCGTGCACAGCGCCCGCGCCGACCGCGGCAGCGCGGCGGTGACCGGCATCATTGCGCGGCGAACAGCGACGAGGTACTCTCGGCGACGTCTTCTCCTTGTGGATGTAGGTAGCTCCTCCCACGAGAATTCCGAGATCCCCACCGAACCGGTCTCGAGAACCGTTCCGGAATACCCAGTGGATCCCACTCAGCGGCGCGCCCGTGGCCGCCGTCTTCCCGGCCGTTCGCCGATCCCATGAAACCCGCACTCTGCAGGCCCATGAAACTCACTCACTGAAAGAAATCCCATGAACAACAACACAATCCAAGAAACCGACGGTCGAACAGACCAACCGGCGACCCGAACGGTCACCGGCATCCTCGACTTCACCGGCAACCGCGGCACTCTGCGCGTCGACGGTTACCTCCCCGGTCAGCACGACCTCGCCGTCCCGCAGCGCCTCGTTCGCGAGCTCCGCCTGCGCCGCGGCGACTTCCTCACCGGCACAACGCGATCCGCGCCCGCCGACCCGACGGGCAAGAACGACAAACCCGCAACGCTGCTGGCCGTCGACACCGTCAACGGACAGCAGCCCGACAAGCTCGCACACCGGCCCGTCTTCGCCGACCTGGTGCCGATCTACCCCACCGAGCGCCTGCGGCTGGAAACCGAACAGCACGCGATGACCACCCGGGTCACCGACCTGGTGATGCCGATCGGCAAGGGACAGCGCGCACTGATCGTCGCGCCGCCGAAGGCAGGCAAAACCTCTGTGCTGCAAGCGATTGCGCACGGCATCGCGAAGAACAACCCCGAATGCGAGCTGATGCTTGTGCTCGTCGGCGAACGCCCCGAGGAGGTCACCGACCTGACCAGGGCGGTGCCCGCCGACGTTGCCGCGGCCACCTTCGACCTGCCTGCCCGCGACCACATCGCGGTCGCCGAGCTCGCCATCGAACACGCCAAGCGCCTGGTCGAAATGGGCCGCGACGTCGTGGTGCTGCTCGACTCGCTGACCAGGCTCGCCCGCGCCTACAACCTCGCAAGCCCGGCCTCAGGCCGCGTGCTGTCGGGTGGTGTCGAGGCCACCGCCCTCGCCCCGCCCAAGCGCTTCCTCGGCGCCGCCCGCAATATCGAGGGCGGCGGCTCGCTCACCATCATCGCCACCGCGCTGGTCGAGACCGGCTCGCTGGCCGACACGGTGATCTTCGAGGAGTACAAGGGCACCGGCAACGCCGAGCTCAAACTGGATCGCGCGACCGCGAGCCGTCGGGTGTTCCCCGCGGTCGACATCGCCAAGTCGAGCACCCGCAAGGACGAGCTGCTGCTCGCGCCCGACGAACTGGCCGCGACGCACACGCTGCGCAAGACCCTGGCCGCGCTGGACGACCAGCAGGCCATCGACCTGCTGCTCGAGGGCCTCCGCAAGACCGAGACGAATGCCGAGTTCCTCGCGCCGATGCGCGCCGGACGTCGCTGAGCGGCTTTTCGCCCTTGATACGGTCCCGGCGAAAATCCGCCGGAGGCGCCGCCCGCCGCTTGCTGAACTGGCGGCGTGACCACAACTCTCGCGCCCTCTCCCCCCGCGCCACCCGGCGGCTCACTGACCGGCTGGCTCGCCGTGGCCGCAGTGACAACCGCGATCTTCGCCGTCGTCACCACCGAGATCCTGCCGATCGGCCTGCTCACCGCGATCGGCGCCGACTTCGCCGTCTCCGACGGGACGGCCGGGCTGATGATGACCATGCCTGGCTTGATCGCCGCAGTGGCCGCGCCTGTGGTGACTGTCGCCACCGGGCGCATGGACCGGCGAGCCATGTTGTGCCTGTTCATGTTTCTGCTCGTGCTCGCCAATGTGGTGGTGGCCGCCGCGCCCGTCTATGCGGTGGTGCTGGTGTCCAGAGTGCTGGTCGGCGTCACCATCGGCGGCCTCTGGTCGATCGCGGCCGGGCTTGCCGAACGGCTGGTGCCCGCGCACTCGGTGGGCCGGGCGAATGCGGTGATCTTCTCCTCGGTGCCGCTCGGCTCCGTGCTCGGCGTGCCTGCGGGCACGCTGCTCGGCGAGATCGCAGGCTGGCGAACCACATTCGTGGTGCTCGCGGCGCTCGCCGCAGTGGTGCTCGGCATGCTTGCCGCGTTCCTGCCGCCGCTGCCCGTGCACCGGGTCACCCGGGCGTCCTTGCTGCGCGGGCTACTTCGCGGGGTGCACACCCGATTCGCCGTGCTGGCAACCTTTCTCGTCGTCCTTGCGCATTTCGGCGCCTATACCTATGTCACGCCGTTCCTCCAACAGGTGACTCATCTCGGGCCGGGCATGATCACCCTGCTGCTCCTGATCTACGGCGCCGCAGGCATACTCGGCAATTTCCTCGGCGGCGCTGCCGTCGTGCGGCGGCCGCACACCACCCTCGGCTGCGCCGCGACCATGGTGGCGGCGGCGACGCTGCTACTGCCGGTGCTCGGCCGGTGGGAGCCAGGCGCGCTCGTGCTGCTCGTGGTGTGGGGCATCGGGTACGGCGCCGTCCCGGTGGCCACCCAAGCCTGGTTCGTCAGGGCGGCACCGGATGCGCCCGAGGCGGCCTCGGTGCTGTTCACCGCCGCGTTTCAGGCGACGTTGTCGCTCGGCGCGCTGGCGGGCGGGGTTGTGGTCGACCGGAGTTCGCCGACGACGGTGCTGGTCCTCAGCGGTCTCACCGCAGTGCTCGTCCTTGTCGCGGTGTCTTCTCATGCCCTCAGGCACCCCTGGCCGGACCGGTGACTATTACCTGACGGGTAATCGACTACGACACCGCGCGGCGGGCATGATCGCGAGTATGAGCGATGACGTTGGCACCAAGCTTTTCCACCAGTCCATGCCCTTCACTGAGCGGCTCGGTGTCGAGGTGCTCGAGCACGGGCCCGCGCTGGTGCGCAGCCGCATCGCATGGGACGAATCCCTGTGCACGCTCGGCGGTGTCGTGCACGGCGGCGTCCTGATGTCGCTGGCGGACGCGAACGGCGCCGTGTGCGCGTACCTGAATCTGCCCGAGGGCAAGCAGGGCACCACCACGGTCGAGTCCAAGACGAACTTCGTCCGCGCGGTCCGCGCGGGCTACGCCACCGCCACGTCGACGCCGCTGCACGCGGGTCGCTCGTTCATCGTGGTGGAGACCGAGATTCGCGACGACGCGGGCAAGCTCGTCGCCAAGGTGACCCAAACCCAGGCGGTGCTGTAGTTCGCCAATGCCGCAAGCGTCCGTCACCAGGGTGACGGACGCTCTTCTGTCACAAGATCTTTCGTTCTGCGAACGGATCGTGATCGCTCCAGGTAAGCTACCGACCAGTATTCAGGTAATGGGTTGATCGGCAGAGGATGTGAGGGACGGCCGCCGCGGCAGCGGCAGGCGGAGCAGGTAGTTGTCGGCAGCTACCGAACGCGGCAACAAAGCCATGGGGGCAGGGCGTATCGGTTCACCCGCTGTGACGGACCACGGTTCGTCGCCTACCTCGTTGTCAGGTGTCACAGCGAGGGTGGGTGAAAAGCGAATTCTGGAATGCGCCAAAGCATCTCGAGTACCCAGCGTGGATGTTACACTTTGTCACAAAGAGATTCAGTGACGACATTTCGGCTTCCGACATGCGCCCCACCGGGCGCTACTCCTCTTCGTAGCCTGCGAACGCGGCTCCACTCTTCCCGTAACGTCCGCTGTTGGTACGGCAAGGACCGGAGATGACTGTGCGTGACGAACGACATCTCGATAGATCGATCGAGCAATCCGACAGCGAATCTCGCTCGACCGTCAGCAGACATCGCCTGCACGCCTGGCGTGAATTTTCCGCCACCGTTCTCGACATCACCTCACACTTCCCGATATACCGGACGAGGCACGGTCAACGCGTGATCGTCCATCCAACGCGAATCCTTTCTCGGGGTACAGGATTGGCGACCGTCGTGCACCAGGCCGGCAGCATCAGCACCAGTCGCACGACCGTCGCGGGCAGCGCTGCCCTGGCTCAGCCCCAGTGCCGCCCATTCCAGGAAAGCACCGCCGAGAAACTACGCGTGGTCGCCTGATCCGCGACCTGCCGAACGGAAGCGATGAGCGAAAGCACCACCGGGGGGATCACCGAACTAACCGCGCCGCAGCCGGCATCAGCGGATGCCATGGCCATCGCACTGCGCGACCGGCTGATCGACGCGACCGTCCAGGTCGTGTCGACCGAGGGCCTGCACGCACTGACGGTGCGCCGCGTGTCCAGCATGTGCGGGGTGTCGACGATGGCCGTCTACTCGAACTTCGGCGGCATGCCTGGTCTCATCCGCGCGGCGGGCTCGGCGGGCTTCGCCCTGCTTGCCGCGCGGATGGACGAATTCGGGCCGTCCGAGGAACCGATCACCGACCTGCTCGTCCTCGGGTTGGTGTTCCGCGCCGAAGCACAGCGCAGACCCGAGCTGTTCCAGTTGATGTTCGGCACCGGATCCCAGCGCATCGACATGAAAATCAATCGCGGCAATGTGCTTGCCGCCGAGAACAACTCGGAGTTCGAGCACTACCAGGAAACCTTCGACCACGTGGTGGACGCGGTGCGGAGGGCACAGGCGGCGGCGCTGATCGACACGCCGGATGTCCGCTCGGCCGCCGCCCAGCTCTGGATGGGGCTGTTCGGCTTCGTCCAGCTGGAGATGGCCGGGCACCTCGGTGACGACGGCCTGTTCGAGGTGCTGGTGCCCGCGATCGTCAACCTGCTCGTCGGCATGGGGGCCACGCTCGACGACATCGGCGTCGCGGTGATCCAGGCGATGGAGCGGTACACCGCCGACGAGGACGAGGAGCTCGCGGCCGACGAGGACGACCGCGAGCAGGCCGACTAGAACGGCAGCCGGGAACGCACCCGCTGAGCCCGCGCCATCGCGCGCTCGGCGGTGCTACCGCGCGGCGGCATCAACCCGAGCTGCAACAGCATCTCCTGCAGGTCCCAGGTCGCCTGACTACGCCAGATGAGGCCGCCCTTGAACTGCCAGATGTCGATCACCAGCAGGTCGATCTTCTTGCCGGTGGCCGCGAACCCGGGTGGATCGATCAGGCCGAGGTGGGTGCCGGTCATCCGCCACGGCACCACCGCGGCCTTGGACTCCGCGGCGAGCAGTGGCGGAAAAGGGTTGGTATAGGCCACATCCGGGAAAGACCGCACGGTATCGGAGACGAATTCCTCGACGCCGGACCGCCCGACCGCTTGCTTCCCGAGCGACGGGTCGTACCAGATGGTGTCCTCGGCAGCACATTTCGCGACGGCGGCGCCGTCGCCGGTGTTCCACCCCGCGATATATCGTTCGGTGAACTCGGCGAGCCAGGCCGCGCTCTCGATCGGCTCGGCTTCCGGCTCGATACGGAACTGCCCGGTGCTGTACGGATCCACGACCAACGCCTTTCGCCGGAAACACATTCGCCGAATCATTCTAGCCGCGAAAATCGTTGAGGGTCGAACCATCTCGACAATAACTACGTCAGCGCTCCGGTATAACAACGTCATTCGACGTGAATAACACTGTGATGGTGGACGAATAACACTGTGATGCCACGCATGCGCAATCCCATAACCCTGTAATAACAGCAGAATAATGCCGTCATGCTGCACAGATGCCGACCCAATAGGTGGCTGCGACAAGGGATTACGTACCGGTTTCGGGTAACCGTATTGACCCTGATCACAGCTTTCTCCTACCATGGTTGGACGAAGACCTCCTACCACGGAACCAAATTCACACCGGACGACGCGGCCAAATCACACATGCGGCAGGCGCACGGTTACGGTGCTCTCCAAGACAATTCGAACGCGCGGCACCGAAACAGCCTACCCGCGCATTGATTTCGATGTCCTGACATCCAGAGGACTTTGCATGCCTGCAATAGCAATTGTCGGTATCGGGTGCCGATTTCCCGGCGGAATCGACAATACGGCCAGTTTCTGGGAGCTGGTCCTGCACAAGGGCGACGGCATCATCGAGGTACCTGCCGACCGATGGAACGTGGCCAAGTTCTACGATCCCGACCCGGACGCGCCAGGCCGGATGTACACGCGACACGGCGGATTCCTGACCCAGTCGCTGTGGGAGTTCGACGCCGAGTTCTTCGGGATCTCCCAGCGCGAGGCCGCCATCATGGACCCGCAGCAGCGGCTGCTGCTCGAGGTGGCCTGGGAGGCGCTCGACGACGCGGGCATGGCGGGCAAGGTGAGCGGCCGCGAGGTAGGCGTGTTCGTCGGCGGCTTCATGAACGACAACGCCTTGGTGCGCAGTGGCTCGCTGGCCAGAGCCTCGATCAACAGTCACAGCCCGACCAGCGCGTCACACACCCTGCTCTCGGCCCGCATCGCGTTCCTGCTCGACCTGCTCGGCCCGACCATGACCATCGACACGGCCTGCTCGTCGTCCCTTGTCGCGCTGCATCAGGCGGTGCTCGCGCTGGAGGCAGGCGAATGCGAGGCCGCCATCGTCGGCGGCGCGAACGCGATCCTGCGGCCCGAGGCTTTCATCTCGATGTGCAAGGGCCGCTTCCTTTCCGTCGACGGCCGGTGCAAGACCTTCGACGCGACGGCCGACGGCTACGGACGCGGCGAAGGCGCGGGCGCGATCATCGTCAAACCGCTCGAGGTGGCCCAGCGCGACGGCGACCGGATCTATGCGGTCGTGCGCGGCAGCGGCGTCAACCAGGACGGGCGCACGCTGGCCATCCCGGTGCCGAACCCGGTCGCCCAGCAGGCACTCGCGCGCCGGGTGCACCGCATCGCGGGCATCGAGCCGTATCAGATCGGCTACGTCGAGGCGCACGGCACCGGCACCGCCGTCGGTGATCCGCTCGAAATGACCGCGCTCGGCACGGTTTACGGCGCCGTCGAGGGCAGGACGGACACGCTGCCGGTCGGCTCGGTCAAGAACAACATCGGCCACACCGAGGCCGCCGCAGGCGTCGCAGGCGTCATCAAGGCCGCGTTGACGCTGCACCACGGCACCATCGCGCCGCAACTGCGGCTGGACAACCCGAACCCGGAGATCCCCTTCGACGACCTGCGCCTGCGGGTTCCGCTGGCGCCGGAGCCGATGCCGACCATCGACGGACGAACTGCCATCGCGGTCAACAGCTTCGGCTACGGCGGCACCAACGCGCACGTGATCATGGAGCAGGCGCCCACCCTCAGCACGGTCGATGACGCACGGCCGCAACCATTTCCGGTGCTGGCCCTGTCCGCGCGCAGCGAGGTCGCGCTGCGCGAACTCGCCGGGTCGGTGCGTGCCATCGCCGAGACGGTCGACCCGTCGACCGTGACCGAGTCGATCTGGGCGCGGCGCGCGCACCATCCGCTGCGTGCCGCCTTCGCCTACCGCGACGGCGACGATCTGCGCGCCCAGCTGGCCGAATTCGCCGAAGGACGTGGCCAGAACCCGGCGCGCGCCCTGTCCGAGGCCGGGCCGAAGCCGGTCTTCGTCTACAGCGGCATGGGCCCGCAGTGGTGGGGCATGGGCCGCGGACTGCTGCAGGCAGGCGGCCGTTTCGCGGCGGTCGCGCACGAGATCGACGCAGTCTTCCGGCCGATCGCGGAATGGTCGATCGTGGCGGAACTGCTTCGCGACGAGGCGGATTCGCGGATCACCGGCACCGCGATCGCTCAGCCTGCGAACTTCCTGGTGCAGGCTGCGCTCACCGCCGAGCTGGCCGAGCTCGGCATCCGACCGTCCGCGGTGGTCGGCCACAGTGTCGGCGAGGTGACCGCGGCCTACGTCTCCGGTGCGCTGTCCCTGCACGACGCGCTGTTGGTCAGCTACCACCGGTCCCGGCTGCAGGCCACCACCGCGGGCAGCGGCGGCATGCTCGCGGTCGGCCTGCCCGAGGAGCAGGCGCTGGAGCGGCTGACCGGTGTCGACGGCGTCTGCGTCGCCGCGGTCAACTCCGCGTCCGCGGTCACGCTGGCCGGCGATCTCGCCGCTCTCGGCGCGCTGCGCGAAACCCTCACCGAGGAAGGTGTTTTCGCGAAGCCACTGCGCGTCGAAGTGCCCTATCACAGCCATCTGATGGACCCGATCCTCGACGAGCTCCGGTCGGTGCTGGCCGGTCTGCGTCCCGGCGCAACCCGAATCCCGTTGTGGTCCACGGTGACCGGCACCGAACTGGACGGCACCGAATGGGGACGCGAGTACTGGTGCCGCAATGTGCGCCAGCCGGTGCGCTTCGCGGCCGCCATCGGCGGCCTGCTCGACGCAGAGCACGTCGCGTTCCTCGAGGTCGGTCCGCACCCGGTGCTGAGCGGCAACATCCGCGAGGCGCTCGTGCAGCGCGGGGTCTCCGGCGCGGCGATCAGCACCCTGTCGCGCGACGCGGAGGACGAGCACAACCTGCGCAGGACCGTCGCGGACCTGTATCGCGCAGGCGCGTTGGAGGTTTCGCGGGCGCCGGGGGCAGGCCCTGCCGCGGTCGGCTATCTGGACCTGCCTCGCTACCCGTGGCAGCGCCGGCTGCTGTGGACCGAGGATCCGGCTACCGCGCGCGACCGGGCAGGCGCCACCGCCGGTTACGCCATGCTCGGTGAACGGACCGACGCCACCGCGCCCGAATGGGATGTGCAGCTGTCGATCACCGCCCTGCCGTGGCTGCGCGACCACGTGGTGGAGGGGTCGGTGGTGCTGCCTGGCGCCGCCTACCTGGACGCCGCGCTCAGCGCCATCGCGGTGCGCACCGGCCGCACCGCCTTCGGCCTGGAGTCGGTCGAGTTCGCGACGCCACTGATCGTCGGGCAACACGACGTGCCGGTGGTGCGCATCTCCGTGGAGGAGACCACCCACCGGTTCACCGTGCGCTCCAGAGCGGCGACCGAAACCACCTGGACCCTCAATGCTTACGGCCGCCTGATCGAGGCGGATGTGGATGAACGGACCATCGACATCACGCCGCCGCCCGATGCGATCGAGATCCCTGCGGCCATGCTCTACGACGGCCTCGCCGCGCACGGCCTGGCGTACGGACCGGCATTCCGCCTCGTGGACATCGCGCGGGTCGGCGCGGACGGCGTGCTGGCACGGCTCGATCTGTCGACGTTGCCGCCTGCCGTCGCTCCTGCCCTGCCACATCTCGCCCACCCCGCCGTCATCGACGCCGCCCTGCAATGTTTCGCGGCGCTGTCCGCGCAGTCGGCAGGCGACGAGCCCGTCGTCGTGGTGCCCGCCGCGGTCGCGGCGGTGCGCTGGGTCGGACCGCTGCCGGAAGACGAAGCATGGGTACGCGTTTCGCGGAGCCCCGGCGACCCGCTGCTCGCCGACATCCACCTCGCCGACTCCGCCGGCCACGTCGCGCTGACCATGTCGGGCGTGCGCTTCGCCCAGATCTCGGGGCGCCAGGACATCTTCGATCAATTGGATGAGGTGTTCTACGAACCGGTCTGGTCGATCGTCGACGACGTCGAGCCGACCGTCGAGACCGATCTCGCCGCAGCACCGGAGTTCCTGATGGTGATCGGCCTCGGCAGCACGGTGTCGCAGCGGGCCAAGGAGCTGGCGGCCGTGCGCGCCGCCAGTGAGCTGCGCACCCTCGACGCCCAGGACAGCACCGAGGCGGACCGGCTGTTCGAGCTGCTGCGCGCCGCCCACGAACGCGACGAGCGCAGCCGGGTTGTGCTGGTGGCGAATTCGGAGCTCGACCCGGTGCACAACGTGTACGGGCTCGTGCTCGTCGCCAAGGCGGTCAGCAGGCTGCTCGGCGAGTACATCGACAACCCGCCCGAGGTACGCGCCGTCGTGGTGACCGAGCACGCGTTCTGTCTGCCGGTCGACCGGTTCGTCAACATCCCGCATGCGGCGCTGACCGGCGCGCGCCGCGCCTTGCTCAACGAACTGCCCAACGCGCGTTGGCGACTGATCGACGCTGAGGCGGGCACTCCCGCCGAAGACGTGGTCGCGCAGGTGCTCGCCGACGACACCGTCGCCGGACGCGCCGACGAGGTCGCGCTGCGCGCCGGTGCGTGCTGGGCGATCCAGCTGCGGCACACGCTGCGTGACCAACTGGCGACCTGGGATGCCGCCGCACCGCTCACCGACACCGAAGCGTCGTTCCGCCTGGAGATTCCGCGGTCCCGGCTGCTGTCCGAACTGTCCTGGCGCGAGGTCGAGCGGGTCGCGCCCGGTCCAGGTGAAATCGAGATACGGGTGGACGCGGTCGGTTTGAACTACAAGGATCCGCTCAAGATCCTCGGCGTGCTCACCGAAAAAGAGCTGACGGGAACCTATTTCGGCACCGGGCTGGGCATGGAGGGCTCCGGTGTCGTCGAGCGGGTCGGCGCGGGCGTCACCGAGGTGGTGCCCGGTGACCTGATGTCGCTGTGCAGCCGTGGGATGTTGAGCCGGTTCCTCACCATCCCGGTCGGTGACGGCGCGACGCAGCCGATGCAGCTGACGATGACCGCCGAGTTCGACCCCTGCCATTGCAGCTCGGCCTTGCCGCTGCTCACCGCCGAATTCACGCTCGAGGAACTGGCGAGGGTGCGACCTGGCGAGACCGTGCTCATCCACGGCGCCGCCGGCGGAATGGGCATGGCAGCGATCCAGGTCGCGCGGCGGATCGGCGCCACGGTGATCGCCACCGCGGGCACCGAGGACCGCCGGGCGATCGCGCGCGACCTCGGTGCGCACGAAGTGTTCCACTCACGGTCGGTGAGCTTCGTCGACGACGTGCTCCGGGTCACCGACGGCCGCGGCGTCGACGTGGTGTACAGCTCGTCGCCCGGCGAGATCCTGCATCAAAACCTGCGGGTGGTTGCCGAATTCGGCCGGATCATCGAGCTCGGCAAGGCCGACATCTACACCGGCGGCGCCATCGATCTGCGCCCGTTCGACCGCAACCTGTCGTTCTTCGCCGTCGATGTCGACCGGGCGCTGGCCAACCGGCCGGAGCTGGTGCGCGCCTACGCGAGGAAGGTGATCGACGCACTCGACAAGGAGATCTACCAGGCCTTGCCCTACACGGCCTTCGGTCCGGACGAGGCGAGCAAGGCCTTCGAGACGGTGGTCCGCTCCACCCACACCGGCCGAATCGTGCTCGATCTCAGTCGAGAAGCGCCCATGGTACGGGCGAAACTGCCTGCGGCGCCGATCAAGTCGACCGGGTCCTACCTGGTGACCGGCGGCTTCGGCGCCTTCGGCCTCGCGACCGCGCGCTGGCTGGTGCGCGAGGGCGCGCGCAGGCTGGTGCTGGTCGGCAGGCAAGGCGCCGCCACTGACGAGGCCCGAGAAGCCTTGGCGGACTTCACCGAAGCAGGTGTCGTCGTGGTCGAGGAACGCGTCGATGTGTCCGATTACGACGCGGTGGCGGCGCTGATCGAGCGCAGTGGCACCGAGGATCACCCACTGCGCGGTGTCTTCCATGCGGCCGGTGTGGTCAACAATCTGGAGGTTCCGCAGATCACCGCCGAATCGTTGGCGGCGATCTTCGGACCGAAGGTCGCGGGAGCACTGCACCTGGACAACGCCCTCACTGCCGCTGGGATCGATCTCGACCACTTCGTGCTGTATTCCTCGGCGAGCAGCCTCGTCGGCATCAACCCGCAAACAGGCTATGCCGCAGCCAATTCGGTGCTCGACGCGCTGGCGGGCGCACGGCGCGCCCGCGGCGCCGCCGCCCTCGCGGTGAACTGGGGTTTCATGCGCGGCGGCGGCATGGCCGACTTCGACGCCATCGTGCGCTATGCCGAGCTCACCGGCTACCGGTCGGTGCCCATGGACGTCGCGACCGAGCATCTGCGCGAATGCCTGCGCATCGACCTTCCACAGATCGCGCTGATCGACGTGGACTGGGGCAAATGGGCCACCGTGCACCGCCCTTCGGCGCGCACGCCGCGGTTCGGCGAGCTCGTCAGCGCGGCGGGCGGCACCTCGGGGGTCGGCGCGCTGCGTGCGGAGATTCTGGCGCTCGGTCCCGAGCAGCGCGGTGAGGTCGTGGCGTATCTGCTTGTCGAGCAGCTCGTCTCGGTCCTCGGCGTCGCCGCGGAGACGGTCGACCTGGATATCCCGCTGCCCGAGCTCGGCATGGACTCGCTGATGGGCATGGAATTCGGCGCCAGGGTGGCGAAGGTACTCGGCGTGCAGATGTCGGTGCTCGCCGCGATCGGCATGACGCTGCGCGGGCTCGGCGCCCGGCTCGCCGATCAGATTGCGCAGGAAGAAGACCGAATGGCGAGGAGCGAGACGGAATGACCATCGATCAGAACGATTCGCGCGAGCTGGCGCGCGCGTTGCTGGCCAAACACGGCGACGGCGGCGCGGACAGCGGCGGCGCGGCCACCAATGGTGACGGGAATGCCGTTGCTGGGCAGGCGAATACCGCCGACGTCGGCAACAACGGCAAGGCCGCCGCCGACCGGGCGACCACCTCCTTCAAGGACCACCCCGGCGTGCTCGAGGCCGCGCGACGCTTCGGCCGCTTCGACGAGTTCGTCACCAAGATGGGTCTGGAGAACCCGTATTACCTGCCGCACGAGGGCGTCAGCGGAGCCGTCACCCGGATGGCGGGTCGAGACGTGGTCAACTTCAGCAGCTTCGGCTACCTGGACCTGGCCGCGTCACCGCGCGTGCAGCAGGCCGCCAAGGACGCCATCGACGAATACGGCACCTCCGCCGCCGCGGTCCGCATCGTCGCGGGTGAGCTCCCGATCTACGGCCAGCTGGAGCACGAGATCGCAGGCCTCTACGACACCGACGCCGCGATCGTGACCGCGAGCGGCTATCTCACCAACGCCGCCGCGATCGGATTCCTGCTCGGCAAGCGCGATCTCGCGGTCTGCGACTCACTGATCCACAACAGCATGGTGGCGGGCACCGAGTGGGCCAGGTGCAAGCGAGTCAACTTCCGGCACAACGACCCGGAATCGCTCGAGGCGATCCTGAAGATGTCGCGGCGCAGCTTCGACCGGGCGCTCGTGCTCATCGAGGGCCTCTACAGCATGGACGGCGATGTGGTCCGGCTGCCCGAAATCATCGAGATGGCCCGCAAATACAACTGCTCGATCATGATCGACGAGGCGCATTCGTTCGGCGTGCTCGGCGCGAACGGGCTCGGCGTGCGCGAGCTGTTCGATCTCCCCGGCGACGCCGTCGATGTCTGGATGGGCACGCTGTCCAAGGCGATCGGCAGCGTCGGCGGCTACCTCGCCGGAAACCGGGAACTGATCGACGGTTTCAAGTATGTGGCAGGCGGGCTGAGCATGTACACGGCCTCGCCTGCGCCCTCTGCCATCGCGGCAGCCCTGGAAAGCCTTGCCGTGCTTCGGGAAGAGCCGGACCGGGTCGCCACCCTGCGCCACAACGCCGCGTACTTCCATCGCAGGGCCAACGAATGCGGTTTCGACACAGGCACTTCGGAGGGCACCCCGATCACGCCGATCATCACCGGCGCCGACGAACCCGCGGTGCTCGGCGCGGTCGCCATGTTGCAGCGCGACTTCAGCGTCAACGCCATCTCCCATCCCACGGTGCCGGCCGGTGAGGCGCGGTTGCGCTTCTTCATCAACTGCCGCCACACCGAACAACAACTGGACCAGGCGCTGGCGGCGCTGCGCGAGGTGCTCGACGGACTCGCCGATACGGCAGGACAGCAATCCACTTTCTTCCAGGAGGAGAACTCGTGAAAATCCCCCTCAGTCGATCAGTTCTCCGGAAAGCTGTGGTGCCAGCGGTAGCCCTGTTGATCATGGGCGCCTTGTTCATCCCGGCGCGCAGCTCGCTGCTGCCCACCTTCGACGACGCGGGCGGTCCGATCGCCAGCCGGTTCGACTTCACGCCGATGCCGATCGCGATGCCGGACGGCGTCCGCAGCGATCGCACGATCCGCGACGTGCGGTACCCGTACGAGCACCTTGCGGCGTGGATCTCCTCGATCGGCGCGGCCGCCGCGATGAACGACATCGACGGCAACCGGCTCTCCGACGATCTGTGCATGGTCGACGTCCGGGCGGACAAGGTGTACGTCACCCCCACCCCGGACAGCAAGACCAGCCGGTACGCGCCGTTCATCCTCGACCCGGCGCCGCTGCGGATGGACGAGGCCGCGGTGCCCGCCGGGTGCGTGCCCGGCGACTACAACAGTGACGGCCGGACCGACCTGCTCGTGCACTTCTACGGCCGCACGCCGATCGTCTACCTGCAGCGGTCGGACGCAAAGACGCTGGACGGCAAGGCATTCCGCCCGGTCGACCTGGTTCCGGTCCCCGATTCCGAGGATGGCACGTACCACGGGCAGCGCTGGATCACCGCCGCCGTCGCCATCGCCGACTTCGACGGCAACGGCACCACCGACATCTTCATCGGCAACTACTTCCCCGACATGGACGCGTTGAAGCAGGACGGTCGCCTCGCGCTGTGGATGACCGACTCGTTCTCCAACGCCGCCAACGGCGGTGGTAACCGCATCTTCACGCTGAACGGCGCCACCGCGGGCCCCGAACCAACGGTCGACTACCGAGAAGTGGCCCAGCCGTTCCCGATCGGCAAATCCTCCGGGTGGGTGCTCGCCGCGGCCGCCACCGATCTCACTGGCGACCAGCTCCCAGAGCTGTACGTGTCCAACGACTTCGGCAAGGACCGGATGTTCGTCAACCGGTCCAAGCCCGGTGACATCCGCTTCGGCTTCGCCGAGGGCGAGCGCGGTATCACCGACCCGAAATCCTATGTCATGGGCCATGATTCGTACAAAGGCATGGCCGCCGACTTCGGTGACCTGAACGGTGACGGCATGCCCGACCTGTTCGTCAGCAATATCGCCGCACGGTTCGCGCTGATGGAAGGGCATTTCGCCTGGTACAACACGGCCAAGAACACCGAGGATGCCGCCGCCGAGCTCAACGACGGCGTCGCACCGTTCAAGAACCGGGCCCCCGAGGTCGGATTGGCGTGGCAGACCTGGGGCTGGGACGCCAAGATCGACGACTTCGACAACGACGGCCGCAACGAGGTGATCCAGGCGACCGGGATGATCAAGGGCGACACCAACCGGTGGCCGCAGATCCAGGAAGCGGGCACCATCAACGACGATCTGGTGAAATACCCAGTGGCATGGCCGGTTATCGCCAAGGGCGATGACCTGTCCGGCAGCGATCCCATGGGCTTCTTCAGCCAGGGTGACGACGGCAAGTTCGCCAACCTCACCCACGCGCTCGGCATGGACGCCCCGATCCCCTCGCGCGGCATCGCGGTCGGCGACACCACCGGCAGCGGCGCGCTCAGCTTCGCCGTCGCCAGGCAGTGGGCGGACCCGGTCTTCTACCGCAACAACGGGGCGAAGGACGGTCAGTTCCTCGGGCTGAAGCTGGTCAAACCGGCCAAGGACGGCTCGGCTCCCACCACCGTCGCCGGACTTCCCACGCTCGGCGTTCCTGCCATCGACGCGCAGGTGCAGGTGCGCACACCGGACGGCAAGCTGCACACCGCGCACCTCGACGGCGGCAGCGGCCACACCGGAAAGCGTGCCACCGAGGTACATCTCGGCCTCGGCGACGTCGATCCGAAGGCGCCGCTCGAGGTCAAGCTGTGCTGGCGCGACAGCAAGGGTGCACCGCACGAGCAGACGATCCAGCTCACACCGGGCTGGCACACGATGAGCCTCACTTCCAGTGCTCAGGAGGTCAAGTGATGAGCGACAACGACAAGCCGACTCCCGGTGCGACCAACGGTCAACCGGACGGATCACCACCCAGTGTCGACGCCACCGGAAACGGCAGCGCCGATGGCGTCGGAAGCCACAGTGCCGAAGGAAAAGTCGCCGACGGCAACGGCGACGGGCATGCGACGAGCACGACCGAACGCATCGTCGCGTTGCAGCGCTCGGGCACCGAGTTCGCCAAGGAGTGGGTGGAAACTCCTGCGCCCGTGAAAGACAAGCGCTATCTCGCGCTGCGCAACTTCGCCATCTCGATCACCATCTTCAATCTCATCGGTTTCCCGCTGCTCGGTTTCGAACAGCCGTTCCTGTGGCCGTTCATCGCACTGGCCACCGCGTACACCGTGGAGATCGGCCTGGAAGTCCTTGCGTCCTGGGCATATCAGCGCAAGCCCGCCTTCATGGGCCGTGGGCCGCGCGGCATGTTCGAGTTCCTGCTGCCCGCGCACATCACCGGTCTCGCGTTCAACTTCCTGACCTTCGCGCATGATCAGCTGTGGCCGGTCATCTTCGGCGTCACCGTTGCCGTCGGCGCGAAGTGGGTGTTGCGGGCCAAGATCAACGGCAAGATGCGGCACTTCATGAACCCGTCGAACTTCGGCATCGTGGTGGCCATCCTGGTCTTCCCGATGATCGCGGTCGCGCCGCCGTATCACTTCGTGGAGAACATCTCCGGTCCGGCGGACGCGCTCATCATCGTGGTGTTGCTGTTCACCGGCACCATGCTCAACGCCAAGTTGACGCTGAAGATGCCGCTGATCTTGGCCTGGGTCGGGGCCTTCGTGTTGCAGGCGGTGGTGCGCGGACTGTTCGAGCCGGGAGTCTCGGTCTTCGCCTCGTTCACGGTCATCACCGGGCTCGCGTTCGTCCTGTTCTCCAACTACATGGTCACCGACCCCGGCACGACGCCGACGGGCAAGAAGCAGCAGATGATGTTCGGTGCCTCGGTCGGCATCGTGTACGGCATCGTCACCGCGCTGCACATCTCCTACGGCCTGTTCTTCGCGCTCGTCATCGTCTGCGGTGCGCGCGGAATGTATTGGTGGGCACGCGGAATCGCCGAATGGTGGCAGCCGCAACCGGCGACGCCGAGCACGCCCGCCGAGCCGGCGGTTGTCGCGGCGAAGGCAACGCCGAATGCGGCCGAGCTCGAAAAGGAGGCGGCACGCCCATGACCGACAGCGCCGAGCTGCGCCGCGTGCTCGGCGCGTTCACCACCGGTGTCACGGTGATCACCACCGGATGGCCACGGCCACACGGGATGACCGCCAACGCGTTCACGTCCGTCTCGCTCGATCCCCCGCTGATCCTGGTGTGCGTCGCGCACACCGCCAGGCTGCATCGGGCGATCCAGGAGGCGGGCGCGTTCGCCATTTCGGTGCTCACGGCGCAGCAGGAGGCACTGGCCCGCTACTTCGCCGATTCCACGAGACCCGATGGCTCCGCACAATTCCGGCAGGTGGACTGGCACGAGGGCCCGCACACCGGCGCGCCGATGCTGGCGCGGACGGTGGCAGGGCTGGAATGCAAGCTCGACACGATCCACGACTGCGGTGACCACAGCATCGTCATCGGCGAGGTCGTGCACGCCGAACGAGATCCCGCGCTGGCCGCCGCGGGGGCGCTCGCCTTCTACGACGGCGGCTATCGGCCCTTCATCCCATGAAGAAACGGAGAACCCTGTCATGCCTTCACCTTTGGGCCCGCTGCGCGCGGCCTTATTTGTTCCGAGTCCGGCCAGCGTGCGCACGGTGATGCAGAGCTTCGAACAGTCGAACCCGCATGCCGCGCTCGAGCTGGAGCAGGTGACGATGAACCTGGTCGGCGGGATCGACAAGGCGGTGCGCAGTTCGAACAACGCCGAATTGGTCGCCCAGCTCGCGCAGGTGCCGCCCAAGTATCGCGGATTCGCCTATGAGGGTGCGGCCGTCGGGCTCACCGCCATCGACTCGCTCTCGCCCGGACACCGGGCCCACGATCTGATCGTCGGGCCCGAGTCGAAGGTGCACGACCTCACCATGGTCGTCGGGGTCGGGCTGGCGCTCGCGAAGATCCCGAAGCAGCGCTGGAAGAAGCTCTTTCCGCAACATCCGCTGTTCAAGTGGCTGGCGGTGGACGGGTACGGCTTCTACAAGGCGTTCTTCCAGAAGCGGCGCTACGTGGACGGCCAGCACATCGACACCAGGTACCCGCGATGGATGGGCGATCGCGCCAACCTGCAGCGTATCGCGGACAACGGCCTCGGCAGGGCGCTGTGGTTCATCGGCGGCGGCACGCCGAAGGCGGTGGCCGAACGCATCGGCGGCTTCGCCGAACAGCGCCACGCCGATCTGTGGAGCGGGGTCGGCATCGCGGTGACCTTCGCCGGCGGCGTGGAACCCATTGACATGGAGGAACTCTGGGAGGTCGCCGGGCAATACCGGCCACAGGTCTCGCTGGGCTGCGCAATGGTCACCAAGATCAGGCAGCAGACCAACAGCAGCAACGAGCACAGCGAGGCGGCGGCACGGGTGTTCTGCGGGCACTCGGTCGCGGAAACCGATGCGCTGATCAACGATTCGCTGCTCGACCTGCCCACCGACGGCAGCTCGGGGACCTACCTGCTGTGGCGTGATCGGATCGCGGAGATCGTCACCGCGAGCCGGACCTGAGGGTCGCGCGATGACCGGTCGCAACGGAACGCAGTGGGTCGGTAAGCATGTCATCGTGACCGGCGGTTCGGAGGGGATCGGTGCCGCCGTTGCGTCCGCGTTCGCCAGGCGCGGCGCGCAGGTCTCGGTGATCGCGCGGCGCAAGGTGCCGTTGCGGGACGCGGCCAAGCGGATCGGCGGCGACTGGGCCGTCGCCGATGTCACGCACCGGGACCAACTCGCCTCGGCCATCGCGGAATTGGAGGGCAAGCACGGGCCGTGCGAGGCACTCGCCTGCTGCGCGGGGCTCACGCTGCCCGGCCGGTTCCTCGATGTCGAGGCGGGCGAGTTCGAGGTGCAGATGAGCGCCAACTATCTCGGCGCGGTGCACGCGGTGCGCTGCGTGCTGCCCGGGATGGTCGAAAGGTCGCGCGGCAAGGTCCTTCTCGTGAGCTCGACCAGCGCGTTCCTCGGTATCGTCGGTTACAGCGGCTACGGACCGACCAAGGCGAGCGTTCGGCAGTTCGCGCTGTGCCTGCGCTACGAGGCCGAACCCGCAGGCATCGGGGTGACGGTGATCTATCCGGCCGACACCGACACACCGGGGCTGGCCAAGGAGAATGTCCGTAAACCGGTGGAGACCAAGGCGATTACCGGATCGATCGAGCCGATGTCGGCCGAGCGCGTCGCCGAGGCCGCCGTGCGCGGGCTGGAGCGTGGGCGGCATCACCTCGCGCTGGATCCGCTGACCAGGTTCTTCCTCGCGTGGGCGAACCTGCCGGAGGATATGGCGCGGCCGTTCATGCGGCGCACCATCGCGAAGGCGCGCGCGGCGACCTGAGCGCACCCGGCAAAGCCCGCCCTGGCACCGTAAATCGTTGCGCGGGCGGGCTTTGCCGTCGACCCCATGGATGTCGTCAGCCGACGAGCACAAGGGCGAGTGCTCCGATGAAGATCAGCTGGACGACGGCGCGCAGCGGCAGCGGCATGGTCTTGATGCCGAGATCCGTCTTGGCCGCACGGATATTGGCCGGGAACATCAGGACCATCATCGCGATCAGTGCCGAGGCCGCGACGGCCGAGGTCGCCGGGATGAGCAGTCCGACCGCGCCTGCCAGTTCGAGCACGCCGGTGATAGTGACGAGCGCGGCCGGTTTGGGCAGTGCGGGCGGCACCATCGCCACCAGTGCCTCACGGCGCGGCGAGAGGAAGTGCGCGCTCGCGGTCAGCACGAACATCGCCGCGAGGCCGATCGCGACGGCGTGTGGCCACGAGTCGAGCCATTCGAGTCCGGCGAGCCAGCCGATGAGCCTGGCCAGAGCGGCGATGACAGTGAGTACAACCAGCGGTGCCATCAGGGTCTCCTACTGTGTTTCCATCAATCTTGACAGTGGAAAGATTAGCGCCGATGACGACAACTTGTCAATGGCTAGATTATCGGGCACCATCGAGGCATGGCGAAAAGCGGTTACCATCACGGCGATCTGCGGGCCACCATCCTGGCCGCGGCCGCCGACCAGATCGCGACCGACGGCGTCGACTCGGTGTCCCTGCGCGAGCTGGCCCGCAGGGCGGGCGTCTCGCACGCGGCACCGGCCCATCACTTCGGCGACCGCGCCGGTGTGCTGACCGCGCTGGCCATCGAGGGATACGAACTGCTCGCCGCCGCGCTCACGGCGGCAGGGCCCGACTTCCGCGAAGTCGCCGTCGCCTACATCCGATTCGCGCGCGAGCACCCCGGCCATTTCGATGTGATGTTCCGGCACACCCTGTTACGCGCCGACGACCCGCGCCTGCACGAGGCCAGGCTCGCCTCGGCGGCGGCGCTGCGCTCCGGTGTGTCCGCCATCCGTCCCGGCGATCTCGCACAGCAACAGGCGACCCAGCTGGCCGCCTGGTCGCTGGTGCACGGCTTCGCCGCACTGTGGCGGGAAGGCGCACTGGACAATTCGAGCCTGGCCGCAGGCGCCGACCCGGAGACGCTGGCCAGGCGCATGCTCGCCACGGTGCGATTCGACTGACCTGTGTTGTCTACCAACCAGTGAATGATTGACCTGTGTTGTCGACCAACCCATGAATAACGACCATCCGACAGGTTTCGATCAACCGGCAAACCCCGCCGTCCGACAGCAAATCCCGGACAACGCGAACAACCGCCGGGCGCGTACGGCACAGTGGGGCACCAGGATTGCGGAAAGGAGCTGGCGCCACCACCGGTGGCCGCCGTCGACACGATGGACATCCATGCCTACCCGACCGAGTGCACCACACCGGTGACCCTCGCCGAAGCAGAGCGTCTCGCCGAGCGCTATCTCTCCTTCGACGACGACGCCGGACGTGGCATCGCCAACCGGATCACCGAATTCGACAGCTGTTTCGTCGTCGTCGCCATCTTCGTGCCACCGCCGCCCACCGAATCCCGCACTCCCCCAAGCCCACTACCCATCGGCGGCACGGTGAGCACCATCGACAAAGCCACCGGCGCCATCACCCTGTGGCCCACCTATCCGCCCGACGTGGTCGCCGAGCACCACGCGACCGCGTTGCGCACCGGCACCCTGATCATCGAGGAGACCTGGCCCCAGCACACCGACGGCTAGCCCGCAGTCTTAACCAGGTAAGACTTGAGTATGCTCGACGAGTGGACGATGGACTCGCGGACTTGCTGCATCGAGTGGTGTACCTGCTCGGGGAAGCAACACGACGGCGCGTGGACAACGCAGGCGGGCTCAGTTACAGCCAGATGCGGCTGCTCGGGACGCTGGAGGAAATCCAGCCGGTGACCCAACACCAACTGGCGCAGGCGCTTTCGGTGTCCGATCCGGCGATCAGCCGGGCATTGCGCCCGCTGGAGGAAGCCGGACTCGTCCAGGTCGACCCCGACCCCGCGCACGGACGGCGACGACTGGTCAGCACCACCGAAGCAGGCCGCAACGCCTTCCACACCACCGGCAAACCGCTCTACGACGAGCTGCGCAACGCCCTGCTCGCGGCCGACTTCCCGTACGAACGCTATCTGCACGACACCACGGTGCTGGCCAAGCTCCTCGAGCCGCGCGAATAGTCGCTCGAAAACGGCGGTACCGCATTGTGATACGCGACGGCGGCTACCTGGTCCTTGCGCCGAGCAGGCGCGGACCAGGTAGCCGCTGGATCGATCGCCGCCAACCCCGACAAGCGATCGATCCGGTACACGCACGAATGGCGATCGGTGGGGGTGGCCACCGATCGCCGGTCGTGCTCAAGGGTGTGTCATCGCGACAGCGTGTTGCGCAGGTCGGTGAGGGTGGCGCGGCGTTCGTAGGCGATCCAGGCGAAGATCACCGCGAGCACCAGCGGGAAGATCCCCATCGCGGGCTTGTCGGCGATGAAGGCCTGGGTGGCTGCGGCGAGCACGGTCAGGACCGACAGTCCTGCTGCGGCCAGGGCGCTCAGTCGTGGCACCATCAGCCCGATACCGCCTGCGACCTCGACGACGCCGATGAAGATGAGCAGCCCGAGGGGGATGGTCAGGTTCTCGGGGGCATTGTCCATCAAGGTGTTCGGGATGACGAGCTTGGGCCCGCCGGAGGCGATGATGAAGAACAGGCCGAGCACGATCTGCAGGGTCCACAGGACGCGGTTGCGGATCTTGCCAGGGCGGTAGGCGGCGTCGTCGGAGAAGTGGGCGGTGGGGTCGGCGGTGGTCATTGCTGGTCCTTCTGGTCGGTCGCGCCGGGTTGGTAGCGCGTTCACCAGATAGGACGGAGCACCGTCACAGAACTCATCGCTGCCCGCAAAGTTTTTCCGAACCGCCTGGCTAGGGCGCGATTGCCGCTCCGGCGGGGACGAGGGTAGGCGCGTCGTCGCCCGCGTCGGGGACCTCGGTGCCGCGCAGCGAGGTGCCCGCGGTCTCCCGCAGGAAGCACCAGGCGACGAAGCCGATCAGGCTGGCGCCGACCATATAGGCCGCGGGAAACAAGGACCAGCCGGTCGATTCGATGGCGGCCTCGTTGACCAGGGGTGCGGTGCCGCCGAAGGCCGCGGTGGACACGTTGTAGGCGAGGGCGAATCCCGCATAGCGGACGTGCGTCGGAAAGATCGCAGGGAAGGTGGAGCTGATGGTCGACAACTGCGGAACGTACAGCAGGCCGAGCACGACGAATCCGACGATGGCCCACGCGGTGCCCTGTCCCATCAGCCAGTACATCGGGATGGCCAGGACCGCGAGACCGACCAGCGAGAACAACCACAGCGGCCTGCGCCCGACCCGGTCGGACAGGCGGCCGAAGAAGGGCAGCACCAGCATCATCACCAGCTGACCGATCAGCATCATCGCGGTCGCGTCCGACTCCCCCATGCCGATGGTCTTCTGCAGGTAGGTCGGCTGATAGGTGAGCAGCGTGTAGTTCACCACGTTGAGGGCGACAACCAGCCCGGCCATGGTGAGCAACTCGCGCCGATAGGTGGTCACCAGCTCGCGCAGGCCACCCGGCGGGCGCTTCTCCTCGGCGACCTCGCTGAACACCGGGCTCTCGTCGAGGGCCGAGCGCAGGTACCAGCCGATCAGGCCGAGCGGGACCGCGAGCAGGAACGGGATCCGCCAGCCCCAGTCGTGCATCGCATCGGATCCGATCGCCAGCTGACAGGCGAGCACCGTCGCCGAACCGCCGACAAAGCCTGCGAGCGTGCCGAATTCGAGGAAGCTGCCGAGGAACCCGCGTTTCTTGTCGGACGCGCATTCGGCCAGATAGGTTGCGGCGCCACCGTATTCGCCGCCGGTCGAAAAGCCCTGCACGACACGCAACGTGATGAGCAGGATCGGCGCGAGCACGCCGATCTGGGCGTGCGTCGGCAACAGGCCGATCGCACCGGTGGCGGCGGCCATCAACAGAATCGTGGTGGCCAGTACCGCTTTTCGGCCGATCCGGTCACCGAGCGGACCCCACACCATGCCGCCGAGCGGGCGCAACACGAACGAGACAGCAAAGCCGAGCATGGTGCCGAGGGTGCCGAGTTCGCCGGGAAAGAAAGCGTCGGTCAGGTAGGTGGCCGTCGCCGCGTAGACGCCGTAGTCGAACCATTCGGTGGCATTGCCCATCGCGGAAGCGGCGACCGATCGCCGTAGTGGAAAACTCTCGGAGTCCTCGGCAGTCACGTGCACGTTCCTCTCCAGCCCGTCGGACGGACCCTGTTTCGTGCCTCCTCCGGGTCCTGACACCAGAGACCGGGCACGAAATAGACCGATACCCACGTTTCTCGCGGCGCAAACCCCACCCCTGGGTCGGGAGACGGCCGGGCATACGGCGCGACCTGCACCGGAGTAGGCGAATGTGAAGAGTGTCACGGTCAGGTAACGGCCCCGCGAATCCGCGGTTCCCGCACCACGAACGCCGTCCGTCAATCCCTGCGGCGCCGCCACACCGATCCGGCGAGCACGACGCCGAACAGCAGCACACAGGTCCAGCCGAACCAGTTCCCGAATCGGACGTAGACCGTGTCGCCTGACGTCAGTGGGATTCGAGCGAACACCGACCGCGTCACCGTCAGATCCGTGACCGCCGCGGCGAGCACCCGCCCGCGGGCATCGCTGGCCACCAGCTCGCCGAGTTGCGGCGCCCGCGCGACGCCCATCCCGAATTCGACGCCGCGCAGCACCGCCATCCGACTGTGCAACCAACGATCGACGGTGAAATCGAGGGCGGGGACCAGGAGCAGGGTCGCGCCACTGCGCTGGTTCGCCCGGACCAGGTCGGGGAAGTCCAGGTCGAAGCAGACCGCCAATGCCCATGGCTGATCGGGGACGTTCTGCCACTGGGTGCCCGGCCGATGCTCGTCCTCCAACCCCGGGATCAGGTGGTGCTTGGCGTAGCGCACCCCGGACGGATAGTCGATCGCGGCGTTGTAGCTGATGCCGCCCGTGGTGAGGACCAGTCCGGCGACCACATGGATGGCGCGTCGCGTCGCGACCTCGGTCAGTGGTCCGGACAGCAGCGACAAGGTGGAGTCGTCGGCGCGCCATGCCTTTTCCGGCAACACCACCACCTGCGCGCCCTGATCGGCGAGCCGGTCGATCTCGACGACGACCCGCGCGACCATGTCGCGTCCCTCGGCCGAATCCACCGGAACGTACTTCGGCGGCTGCGCGACCGCGACGAGCCCGACCGCGACCGCCTCGCGCTCCGGTGCGACCGCCAGCCGCCAGCCGCCGTACGCACCGATCGCAACCAGCACCGCGGCGGCCGCTGCGCCTACCCGAAGGCGTTGCACCCGAGTCACTTCCGGTGCACACAGCACCGCGATCGCCGAGGGCGCCAGCACCAGCACGAACGTGATCCCCCATACCCCGGTGAGCGAAGCGGTCTGCATCAGCGGCAGCACGTCCGCCTGGCTGTAGGCGATGCTCCACCACGCGCCGAACGGACCGACCACCGACATCAAGAATTCCGCGCTCACCCAGCCGGCCGGTAGCGCGAGCGCCGCGAGGCCTGGCCGCCCGCGCACCAGCAACGCACGCATCAGCACGGCGATCAAACCGAACAGCACGGCGCTGCCACCGAGCAGCAAGACCGCAACGGGGACAGGTTGTGCCACGGTGTCGGTGAGGTAGCACCAGATGCGCACCTCACCGCCCAACCAGGACAGCGCACCGGCGAGAAACGCGGTCCGCGCGGACACCCGAGGGACGAGCAGCAACACCGGTAACGGTGCGAGGAAGGCCAACCCGGGCACCGGACGCAACCCGGTGCCGAAATACCACAGCAGAGCAGAGAGCACGATCGCCGATGCGGCGAGGACAAAGCGTTTCACCACTTCGATATTCGGCTCCCGTCCGCCCGAGCACATCGCCGAAACGAGCCAATCGCGGCTCCCCCGCAGGAGCGAGTCAGGCGAGGCCGCCCGGTACGACCAGACCTGCCTCGTAGGCGAACACCACCGCTTGCACCCGATCACGCAGGCCAAGCTTCGAAAGGACTGCGCTGACATGGGTTTTCACGGTGTGCTCGCTGACCGTCATGGCCGTCGCGATCTCCGCGTTCGAACATCCGCGCGCCAGCTGGCGCAACGTGTCGCGTTCACGCTCGGTGAGTTCGCCTAGGCGACGGGCCAGTTCGGGCCGCGGCCTGCCACGGTCGGCGAGATCGGCGATCAGGCGGCGGGTCACCGTCGGGGCGAGCAGCGCCTCGCCCGCGGCGACGACGCGGACCGCTTCGGCCAGTTCTTCGCGGCGCGCGTCCTTGAGCAGGAACCCGCTCGCGCCGGCCCGCAGGGCGTCGTAGACATACTCGTCGAGGTCGAACATGGTGAGCACCAACACTTTCGCTGAGGTTTCGGCGCAGATACGCCGAGTGGCCGCCACGCCGTCGAGGCGTGGCATCCTGACGTCCATCACCACCACATCGGGGGCGAGCGCGACGGCCTTGTCGATCGCTTCCAGCCCGTCCGCGGCCTCGCCGACCACGGCGAGGTCCGGTTGCGCGTCGAGGATCATGCCGAATCCGGCACGGAACAGGTCCTGGTCGTCCACCACGAGCACGCGCACGCTCAACTCCGTTGTCCGAGTGGAAGTTCGGCCGCCACGTCGAACCCGTGCGCCGAGGGACCGTGCCGTAGCCTGCCGCCGCTGGCGGTGACCCGCTCGCGCATGCCGAGCAGCCCGTACCCGGCGCAGTCAGCCGCGTGCGCTCCCGGTGGAGTGGCCGGACCGCAGCCGTCGTCCGAAACTCGCACCGTCAGTGTCTGATCCGACCAACGAAGCGAAACCCGCACGCTCGTGGCGCGCGCGTGCTTGCCGGTGTTCGTCAGCGCCTCCTGCACCACCCGGTACGCCGTGACCGCCACCTCGTCGGATACCGCGCGGCGCGGGCCGTCCTCGTTCAGCGTCGCCGCGAGCCCGCCGCGTCGCGTGCGGTCGACCAGGTCGGCGATCGCCTCGATGCCCGGTTGGTGCCTCGGTTCGGCGGCTGCGTCGCGCAGCGTGCCGAGGCTGCGCCGAAGTTGTTGCACCGCAACGCGGCCGGTATCGGCAATGCTCGCGAAGGTGGCGTCCGCGCGATCCGGGTCGGCGCGGGTGAACAGCGGTCCTGCCTCGGCCTGCACGATCATCGCACCGAGCGAGTGGGTGACGATGTCGTGCATGTCCCTGGCGATGCACAGCCGTTCCCGATCCAGGGCGGCAACCCGCTCTTCCTCCAGCCTGCGGGCGCGCTCCTGGAGCATCTCGATCTGGGCCCGCCGCGCCCGGACACCGGTACCGAGCGCCCATGCGGTCAGAAAGGACATGGCGGCGTACCCGTAGGAGTCCAGGCTCTCGTTGGGGATGACCAGGGAAAGCAGGATGCCGAAAGCACCTGCCAGGAAGGCGAATCGGCGCCGCACCGGCGGGCTGTACGCGGCAATGGTGTACGCGCAGATCACGGTGCCGTACGGCAGGGCAGGCATGGCGTGCACGCAGGCGAGCAGGGTGAGCGCCGGGCCGACCACCAGGAACGTCGCGACCGGCGCGCGCCGCCGCCACAGCACCGGCGCCGACGCGACGACCGCGAGCAGCACCACCCACCACGGGTGGCCTGCCAGCACGGTGGGGCCGACGCTGGCGACGGTGATCACGGCGGTCAGCACGAGATCGACGGCGCCGGGCGGGATGCGTTCGAACCGTTCGATCACCCGCCGGGTCGCGTCGTCGACGGCTCGCCAGGCCGGGGCGGCCGCACTGATAAGCCTCACAAGGAGTCAGTGTGGGCCGCCCGCTGCCACCGTGGCCTCACTCTCCGGGCTGATCCGCGCCTCACTCCTGCGCATGAGATCGCCCGCCGAATCCGGCGTACACCCGAGAGTCAGCCGAGCCGCTCGGCGAGGAACTGCTCCCAGGTCCGTGTGCCGAGCTGCGTGCCGTCGAAGGTCAGGTTCGCGCCTGCTCGATACACCTTGCCCACCTTGCCAGGCAGCCGCACCGGCAGCAGCGGCCGCCGTTTCCCCGTCGCCTGCAGATAGCTACGGACCAGCTCATCGAGCCCGTACACCGTCGGCCCGGCCAGGTCGGGCACCGGCCCGGCCGGCTCGTCCAGCGTCAGTTCGACGAGCCGAGCCGCGACGTCGCGCACATCGACCGGCTGCAAGCGCACGCCGCCGGGGTTCGGGACCACCGGCAGCTTCGCCAGCGTGCGCACCGCGGTGAACGCGAGATCGTGGAACTGCGCCGCCCGCAGCGTCGTGAACGGGATACCCGACTCGGCGATGATCTGCTCCGAATCGGCCTTGGCTTTGAAGTACCCGAGCGGGATCCGGTCGGCCGCGATCACCGAGATGTAGACAAGGTGCCGCACCCCGGCCCGTGCGGCCGCATCAGCAAGGTGTCCGGTGGCCACGTCGTCGCCCTTCGGGCCGCCCGCGAGGTGCAGCACGAGCTCGGCCCCGCCGACCGCGGCGGCAACGCCATCGCCCTTCAGCAGATCACCGGTCACGTAGTCGATGCCGTCGGCCGATTCGTGCGCGTTGCGGCTCAGCAGGCGCACCTTGGCGCCCGCGTCCACCAGCAAGGGCACCACCTGCCTGCCAAGGGTGCCGGTACCGCCGGTGACCAGAATCGTCGCAGTCATGTCTTCGCCTCTCACCCGAACCGGGGCTCGCCGCCCCGGCGTCTCGACAGCTCTTCACCCAAATGACGACGCGGGCCACGCGACTGTGACATCCGGGCGCTGCGGCGGGCGGTGGACTTGCCTGCGCTACCGGCAGGTTCCGCCTATTCCCCCAGTTCAGCATTAACGTGTTGAACGTTTGATCAGCATGTACGCATGTACCACTTCAATGAAAGAAGGGGCTACACACATGATTGGCAAGATAGGAACCGCAGCGGCCGCAGGGCTGACCGCGGCACTGTTGTTCGCCGGCGTCGCTGGAGCCACACAGACCGACCTGACGATGGTCAAGGCGCCGATCGACTGCCCGAAGACCGAAGGCGCCGCAGGTGGCAACGGCGTCCTGCCTGAGCTGCCCAAGTTGCCGGGCATGGATGGCCTGGACACCGGTAGCGCGAATCCAGGAGCCGCCAAGCAGCAGGCGGATCCGAAGTGCGACGACAGCACGAAGAACGGTGCTGGCGACAAGACCGAGAAGAAAAGCACGCCCGGCGACCAGAAAGCCACGCCCGGCGAGCAGAAGAAGGCCACACCCGACGAGTCGGGTGTGCCCAACGGCAACTAGACGCCGGCATGGCGCACTTCGGTGCGGTCCTGCGACCAACCCGACGATCGGCCCGCCGGCTCGTTCGCTGACGGTCTCAGCCTCCGACGCGACGGCAGCAACCGCCCCGCCAGGCGGTGACAGGTGACCCGTCACCCGGACCCGATCGCTGCTCGGCGTCGTCGCCGCCTTCCCGCGGCGACGACGCCACCGGGATCGAATTATCGAATAGGACATTTCGCGCATTTCCTCGGCCGAGGCCGCAGCCATATCCACTCGATTCCCGCAATTGAGCGCGATCGAGCGTCGATTTCGAAGGCTGCCAAGCAAGCGAATTTCACTGGCGAACATTCAGAAAAATCAGAAAGTAGACCGGACCATTTTGCTCAATGTGATGTGAGCCACTAACGTGTTGAACGATTGATCAGCATGTACGCATGTACCACTTCACTAGAGAAGGGGCTACACATGAAACACATGAAGGGAACCGTGGCCATCGCAGGAATGGCCGCGTCGCTGCTATTCGCCGGCGTCGCAGGAGCCGACGCGTTCCACACTGATCTCGTGACCGACGGCCGCACCGTTGTTGCCGCACCCGCAGATGGCGGCGCTGGTGGCGCCGGTGGCGCTGGTGGCGCGACCCAAGGCGACAACGGCGGCGCAGGAAAGTCCGGCCCGAGCGGCGGCGCGACCGATCCATCGACAACCTCGCCCGACGGTAAGGCAGGCGCCGCGCCGGAGTGCAAGTGCGACGAGAAGGGCGCACCGAAGACCGATGGGACGCCGGCACTGCCGGGTGGCGGCGGGATGCCTTCGCTGCCGGGCGGCCTGACGATCCCGGGTTCAGGCAACTGAGCCGAGGCTGTTCGACGTCGTCGCCGAGCGTGCGCTCGGCGACGACGCGCAGCCATCGCATGGTGCAGCTGACCGGAGTTTTCGGCGAGTTACGTCGGATTCTTCTGCCCACCGTGATGTGAGCCACTAACGTGTTGAACGTTTGATCATCATGTACGGACGTACCACTTCGACGAGAGAAGGGGTTACCCACATGAATTACCTGAAGGGAACTGCGGTTGCCGCAGGGCTAGCCGCGTCACTTCTACTCACCGGTTTCGCAGCAGCGCAACCACCGGCTGCCTGCGGTTACGCAGCGGCTCAGCCAGGGGCCGCTCCGGCTGCTCCGGCACCGGCTGCTCCGGCTCCGGCCGCTCCGGCTGCTCCGGCGCCCGCCGCACCAGCACCCGCCGCACCGGCTGCACCAGCCGCACCGGCCGCTCCCGGCGGAACTGCGACAGCACCCGACAGTTCGGCAGCCGCGCCATCCACGATGGGCGGCAACGGAGCCGGAGCGGGAGCTACCGCACCATCGGGCAACCCCGGCGCGGTGGAAGGCCTCAAAGGCCTGAACGAACAGCTGGGAATTCTGGGGAATATGTTGAACGGCGCCCCGGCTGCTCCTGCCCCGGCCCCGGCTGCTCCGGCGCCGGCAGCTCCGGAGCCAGCGGCCCCTGCGCCAGCCGCGTAGCTGCCCAGCACATGAATGATCGCTGGGCACACTGTGGTGTAACCCCGCGAGTGAGCAGTCGGTCGATCCGATCGACGTGTTCACAGCACCGCCCGGCGTCTCCGCTCTCCGTCACTGCCGAATCACTCGACCAGTGCATCGCAGCGGAACCGGGAGCTGTTCAGCGTCGTCGCCGGGCCGATGTGCCCGGCGACGACGCCGCTCCAGCCGCGACTACAGCGGCGTCACATACGCACCGGAGATGCCACCGTCCACCAGGAACTGGCTTGCCGTGATGAACGACGCGTCGTCGCTGGCGAGAAACGCCACGGCGGCGGCGATTTCCTCGGGCTCGGCGAATCGGCCGGTGGGAATGTGCACCAGGCGCCGGGCGGCGCGCTCCGGGTCCTTGGCGAACAGCTCCTGCAGCAGGGGCGTGTTGACCGGGCCGGGGCACAGCGCGTTGACCCGGATTCCGTTGCGGGCGAACTGGACTCCGAGTTCGCGGCTCATGGCGAGCACACCGCCCTTCGACGCGGTGTAGGAGATCTGGGAGGTCGCCGCGCCCATCACCGCAACGAAGGACGCGGTGTTGATGACCGATCCTTTGCCGCGTTCCAGCATGTGCTGGATGGCGTACTTGCTGCACAGGTAGACCGAGGTCAGGTTGACCTCCTGGACCCGCCGCCAGGCGTCGATGCCGGTGGTGAGGATCGAATCATCCTCCGGCGGTGAGATTCCCGCATTGTTGAACGCGATGTCGAGTCCGCCGTAGACGTCCACCGCGGTCTGGAACAGCGCTTCGACCTGTGCTTCGTCGGTGACGTCGACCTTGACGTACCGCCCGCCGACCTCCGCGGCTGCCGCCTCACCGGTGGTTGCGTCGATATCGGCGACGACCACCTTCGCGCCCTCGGCGGCGAAGCGGCGGACCGTAGCGAGGCCGATGCCGCTCCCGCCGCCGGTGACGACGGCGACTCGATCCTGTAAGCGCTGCAAAGCATCTCCTGTTCGGTGTTGGTTCATTGCGTGGCGATGAAGACGTTTTTGGTGTCGGTGAACGCGAGCGCCGCGTCGGGGCCGAGCTCACGGCCGAGCCCGGAGTGTTTGAAGCCACCGAACGGGGTCCAATACCGCACGGAGGAATGCGAATTCACCGACAGGTTGCCCGCCTCCACCGCGCGGGACACCCGCAGCGCGCGGCCGACGTCGGAGGTCCAGATCGAGCCGGACAGCCCGTACTCGGTGTCGTTGGCGATCCGGATGGCGTCGGCCTCGTCCTCGAACGGGAGCACCGCGACCACCGGCCCGAACACCTCCTCGGTGAGCACCCGGTCGGTCGGCGAGCCGGGCAGCACAACCGTTGGCGCATACCAGAATCCGGGCCCGTCGGGGCGCTCGCCGGTGAACGCGACCTTGGTCGACGGCTCGATGAAGGTCGCGACGCGCTCGCGGTGCGCGGCAGAGATCAGCGGGCCCATTTCGGTGGACTCCAGCGCCGGATCGCCGACCCGCACCCCGCGCACCGCGGGCTCCAGCAGTTCGAGGAATCGATCGAAGACACTGCGCTGCACCAGAATTCGCGATCGCGCGCAGCAGTCCTGACCCGCATTGTCGAACACACCGTACGGCGCGGTGGCGGCGGCACGTTCCAGATCGGCGTCGGCGAACACGATGTTGGCGCTCTTGCCGCCGAGTTCCAGCGTCACCCGCTTCACCTGCTGCGCGCAGCCTGCCATGATCTGCGTGCCGATCTCGGTGGAGCCGGTGAACACCACCTTGCGCACCGCGGGATGGGTCACGAACCGCTGCCCGACCACCGAACCCTTGCCCGGCAGCACCTGGAAGACGTCCGCGGGCAGCCCCGCCTCGCGCGCGAGCTCGCCGAGCCGGATCGCGGTCAGCGGCGTGAGCTCAGCAGGCTTGAGCACCACCGTGTTTCCGGCGGCAAGCGCGGGCCCGAAACCCCACGCCGCGATCGGCATCGGGAAATTCCACGGCACGATCACCCCGACCACGCCGAGCGGTTCGTGGAAGGTGATGTCGACACCGCCCGCGACCGGAATCTGCTGGCCGAGCAGCCGTTCCGGGATGCCTGCCGCATAGTGCAGCACATCGCGGACGTTGCCGGCCTCCCAGCGGGCGTTGCCGATGGTGTGGCCGGAGTTGGCCACCTCCAACTGCGCCAACCGCTCCAGATCCGCGTCGACGGCCTCGGCGAACCGGCGCAGCAACCGGGCCCGATCACCGGGCGCCACCTCGCGCCAGGCCGCCGCCGCCCGCTGCGCGCGGTCGATCGCGGCATCGGTCTCGGCTTCGCCGGTGAGCTCGACCGTTGTCACGACCTCTTCGGTCGCCGGGTTCACCACCTGCGTTGTCGTCACGACATACGCTCCCTTCGATAGTCTTCGGCCGCCGCGACCAATGCGCGGGTCAATCGCCGGTCGAGCGCGTCGACCTCCGGATGCCATTGCACGCCAACGAGAAACGGGCCATCGGGGGCTTCCGCGGCCTCGATGGTGCCGTCCGCCGCATGCGCGGTGGCAATCAGGCCGTTCGCCAGCCGGTCGATCGCCTGATGATGATGACAGTTGGCCTTCACGTCCGCCCCGGCGATCGCGGCGACCCGGCTGCCTGGCACGGTCGTCACCTGGGTGGTGGTGAAGCCGCCTTCGGTGCCCGAATGCTCAGCGTGCCCGACCACCTCGGGCAGGTGCTGGATCAGCGAGCCGCCCATGGCGACGTTCACCACCTGCAGCCCACGGCACACCGCCAGGATCGGCAGGTCCACCGCTCGGGCCAGCTCGAACAGCCGGAATTCCGAATCGTCCCGATCAGGCCTGGTGTAGGTGAGCGGGTGCGCCGGTGCGCCGTAGCGATCCGGCCCAACGTCGGCGCCGCCGGTCAGCACCAGCCCGTCCAGGCGCGCGACCAACTCGGGCCTGGCCACCCCGACCGGCGGCAGCAGCACGGGGATGCCGCCCGCTTCCACGACCATCTGGACATAGCTGAAGTGCAGCACCGCGCTGTCGACCTGCCACGAGCCGAAGCGTGCGGATTCGGCGTAGGTCGGCAGGCCGATCAGCGGATGAGAAACCCCAGCGTCCGGTAGGACCTCAGAGTCTTTCGAATCCACGAACTCGCTCCCAATCGGTGACGGCGGCGTCGAAGGCCACCAGCTCGACCTGCGCCGCGTTGCGGTAATGCTCCACTACATCATCACCGAACGCATTCCGCGCGACCTTGCTGTCCCCGAAGAGCTGCGCGGCCTCGCGCAGTGTGTGCGGCACCCGTGGCCGCTCCGATCGATAGGCGTTGCCGTGGAACTCCGGCTCCAACGGGAGCCGCTGCTCGATGCCGTGCAAGCCGGCCGCGATGGCGGCGGCCACCGCGAGGTAGGGGTTCACGTCGCCGCCGGGCACCCGGTTCTCCAGCCGCAGCGAGTCGCCGTGCCCGACCACCCGCAGCGCGCAGGTCCGGTTGTCGGCGCCCCAGGCGATGGCGGTCGGCGCGAAGCTGCCCGGCACGAATCGCTTGTAGGAGTTGATGTTCGGCGCGAACAGATAGGTGAACTCGCGCAGGCAGTCGAGCTGGCCCGCGACGAAATGCCGCATGAGCGGCGACCAGCCGTCCGCCTCGTCGCCCGCGAGCACCGCAGCGCCGTCGTCGCCGCGCAGGCTGATGTGGATATGGCACGAATTACCTTCGCGCTCATTGTATTTCGCCATGAAGGTGAGGCTGCGCCGCTCCTGCGCGGCGATCTCCTTGGCGCCGGTCTTGTAGATGCTGTGGTTGTCGCAGGTGGTCAGCGCATCGTCGTAGCGGAACGTGATCTCGTGCTGGCCGGGGTTGCACTCACCCTTGGCCGACTCGACATACATACCCGCGCCGTCCATTTCGGTGCGGATACGGCGCAGCAGCGGCTCGATGCGCGCGGTGCCGAGCATCGAATAGTCGACGTTGTACTGGTTGGCGGGACGCAGGTCGCGATAACCCGAGGACCATGCCGCCTCGTAACTGTCGTCGAACACCAGGAATTCGAGCTCGGTGCCGACGAACGCGCGCAGCCCGTGCTCGGCCAGCCGCGCCAGCTGTGCCCGCAGCACCTGCCGCGGCGACATCGCGACGGGCTTGCCTGCCGGCTCCACCTGCTCGACATCGCACAGCACCAGCGCGGTACCAGGCCACCACGGCACCGCACGCAACGTGTTCAGGTCGGGGCGGAGCACGAAATCGCCGTAGCCGGTGTCCCACGACGACATCGCATAGCCGTCGACCGTGGTCATGTCCACGTCCACGGCGAGCAGATAATTGCACGCCTCGGTCGCGTGCTCGACCACCTCGTCCAGGAAATAGCGTGCGGCGCAACGCTTTCCCTGCAACCGGCCCTGCATGTCGGTCATCGCGACCAACACCGTGTCGATCTCCCCGGCCGCCACCCGCTCACGCAACTGCGCCAGACTCAACATCCCGCTACGCATCCACAGCCCCTCTCGGCACCAACGGTGCTCACGCTAGAGCAAATCGGCGGCATTTATGGTGGGACACACAAAGTTCAGCGCACGCATTGGGGAATGGACTCACCAGGCCGCACCTCGACGGTCGGCACGTACGGCGGGCGATCCACCGAGGTGGTGACCGGGCACAGCCGGACGACCCGCGGCGTCTGGCCGGTGCGGTTGCCGCTGTTGTCGAAGATGATGGGGCCGCCTGCACCGGGCACCGCCGCGTCCGGCGCGGAGAAGCCGCTGATGGTCGCGTTCACCTGGCTGCGCCGCACCGGGCTGGTGGCGGGCAGGCTGCGCAGCGCGGTGTCGATGGTGGTCACCGCGTCGTAGGCGTTGACCGCCCACCCGTCGCCGACATGGGCGATATCGAAGCCCGCGTCCCGGTACGCCTTCTCGAACACCGTCCAGTTGGGATTGCTCGCCTGCGGTCCGTCCGCGCCGGCGACCAACGTGAACAGCAGCCGCACCCGGCCGTCCGCGAAGGTCTGCGAGGACAGCGCCTTGGTCCGCAGGTCCTCAAGCGCCTGATCCGATTCGACGGTGCGCAGTCGGTTGCCGTCGGACGTGCTGACCACGGTGACCGAAGTCGCCGCGCACTGACCGTTCGCGTAGGCCTCGTCGAGGCTGTAGAGCAGCCTGCCCAGATCGCGGCCACGGGCGATATAGGCGATCGTCACGTCCTTCACGGTGGAGCACACCCGCTTCGCGGTCTGCGGCACGGTGCTCGGCTCCGAGGTGTCGAACTTGACCTCGATCAGGTTGCCGCCGTACTGGCGTTGCAGGAACGGCAGCGTGGTGCAGGTGTACGGGTCCGATCCGCCGACCGGAACCATGATGAAGTCCGGCCTGCCGGTGACCACGGCGCCGATCGCCTGCACCTGGACGGCAACCCGGAATCCGACGCGATAGATGTAGTCGCTGGCGATGCCGTCCGCGTAGGAGTTGCCCTTGTCGCAGCCCGTGAAGTCGGGGGTGTCCGTCTTCGAACCGTCCTGGTCGAATCCCTCTGCGGTGACCACATCGGACACCATCGGAATCCCCTCCGCGGCAAGCACTTCGGCAACCTCCGCGGTGCTCTGGTGGCTGAGGCCGATGCCTGCGACGGCGACCACGTCCGCCCGCGCCGCCATCGCGCGGGCAACGCCGAGCGGGTCTCCGTTGCGCTGGTAGTCACCGATCTGCCCGATCACGAGCCGCATCGGATGCAGGCATCCGGTGCTGTTCGCCCTGCGCTGGCCTGCCGCCATCCCCTCCAGCTCGTGCACGGCCCTGCTGCCTGCCAGCTGATCGGTCATGGTCAGCAGCACACCGACGGTCGCGGGGCTGCCGGGGCATTCGTCGGCCGCCGCGCGATTCTGCGCGTCGATCACGCCGAGCACCTGCTTGAACGCCGCGAGGTCGAAAGCGTAAGGGCCCTCGGACAATCCGACGCAGCGATCGCCCGCCTGCCATGCGGTGGTGTCGGGCAACCAGCTCTCGTTACAGGTGAACGCACGGTGCAGCCGCTCGCCCGAGGCGAACCCGGCACCGGCGAGCACCACAAGCACGACCACGACGGCCAACCGCACCCAGTCGGTCCACCGGCGCGGGAACGGCCGGTCCAGCCTCGGGATCACCCATAGCCGATAGCGCGATGCCACGATCGATCTCCTTCGCCGAAACGGGTCACTGGAATTGGTCCGCGAGCCTGCGATACCTGTTGGCACGCAGCAGGAACGGCGTCCGGTCGCGAGCGTGGTCGGCAAGCAGCTCGTAGCTGTGCGCGATCCGCGAACAGAGCGTCGACTTCTGTTCCGCCGCGGTGACCCGGATATCGGACTCGAACGCGGGCACCAGGGCGAGCAGGACCGCGATGTGCTCGCGCGGGGTGCGGGCCCGGTCGTCGCTGTCGATCAGATCGGCGTCGCGCCTGGCCGGATCTGCCGTCTCGACGATGGCGTCGAAGAGCGTCAACCACTCGGCGGACGACTGCTCCGCCAAGTGCTCCGCGAGCTCAGCGACCACCGCGTCGCGACCGTGCAGCAGGCGCGCGTGATGCAGCCTGCTCGCCGCGTCACCGGCGCCGACGCCGTCGGACAACTGCCGGAATACCCGCTCCCAGTTCGGCGTCTGGTCCGTGCGCGCGGCGAGCGCGCGCAGGCCGAGCAGCCGCGCCAGCGCGGGCAGTTGCTCCGCGCCGCCCTGTGCCGCAGGCGCCCACAACGTGCGCGACTTGAACAGCGCCGAATCGTGTCCGACCGCGGCGGGCAGCAGGGTGACGAGGCCGAGCGCCTCGGCTTTGCGCCGGGCCGCCGACACCGTCACGAGCCCGTTCACCAGTTCCTGCCGGACCAGCTTGTTCACGCTCAGCCCGCGGACGAAGATCCGCAGCAGATACTGCTCGGCGGTGATGCCCGCCTCCGGCCCCGCGCTGCGCAGCAGGCCGTCGAGATCACCGAGCAGCTCCCGGTCCAGCTTGATCCGGCGGAGCAGGTACTCGGTCGCCGCCGCATGGCCACGGGTGAGCCGATAGATCGACTCGCCGATGCTTTCGGACTGGAACGGATCGACGTCCTTGGCCATCAGCCGGACGTCGCTCTCGCTCAGCTCGGGCAGCCGCACCCGCGCCCAAGACGCCGTGCTCGATGCCTGCGCGAACGGCGCCGACCACACCGCGGGCGCAGGCAGCTGGCCCGCCTGATCATCGCTCAGCACACCGGAACTCGCGGTGATCACGGTGAGCGGGTCGGACAGCCTGGCGCCGGTGGCCGCGATGTTCTGCCGCACCCGCAGCAGGGCGCTGGTGAAGGACGCGGCCGCGGGTGCGTCGCCGTCGTCGATGAGCACGAGCGCGTTGGACGTCCGGCGCCTGACCTTGGCGACGCTGAGCCGCAGGTCTGCGAGCAGCGCGCCGACCAGCACATCGTCGACACTGCGGCGGGTCCGCGGATCGATGCTGCGCGCGTTGCTGCTCAGCCCGATCAGCGCCCGCTCGGCATCGACCCCGCGGAGACCGAGGTCCTGATGCCCGAACCAGGCGATCTTCGGACCCCAGGTGAATCGGCCGAGCAGCCGCCCGCCCATCAAACGGCCGACCATCGCGTCGGAGACCGTGTTGGCCACCGCGGGCGCGATCACGTCGGCGCCGGGCACCTTGATGTTGGTGGCGAGCGAACCGGTGAAGTTGATCATGTTCCGGACGAAGCCGATGAGCGCCGCGCGGCGCTCGTATTGATTGAGCAGCCGATGCAGTCTGTCGAGTTGCTGATTCGGCGGGAGGCTGTCGAAATCCTCCGCGATGACGATCTGGGCGATCAGGGTCCGCGGAAACGCGACGGCGTAGCCGGGGATGTCGATGCTGAGCCCGAGGATGATCGCGGCAAGCACGGTGCGCACCGGATTGTTGAGATCGAAGGGCCGTTCCAGCGGACGGACCAGCACCGACGGCGTGTGCCCCTGCCATTTGTCCAGGACATGGTTCAGCACGGCGGTACGGCCGGAACCACCGCAGCCCTCCACCACCAGCACCGGCTTCGGCGTCTCGGACGCGGCCGCCGCCGGAACCTCGATCAAGGTATCGATCAGATCGAGTAGATCGGTGCGCCCCACGAACACCAAGCATCGCCTCCCTCGGCTTGGCGACACCCTAACAACTACCGATCACCCCAACAACCGGATTCCGCTCTGAGACAACGGAATTACCGAATCGAAGCGAACAAGTTACCGTCTCGAGCGGTACCGTACCGACCGGACCGGACGTTTGTGCCGCACGTTCCGTACCTGAAGACCGATATCGTCACGCCAGCAGGTTGCGGACCAGTCGAATCGGCAGTCGCCGCATGTCGGCGGGCCAGCGCGCCGAGTGCCGCAGTGCGCGGATGGGACGCGCGAACAGCATGCGGACGAGCAGTCCGGCGAAGTCGAGATGGCCGGGCACGGCCCGTCGCGAGCACGCCAGCGACCAGACGGTCTCGGTGCCCGCAGGGGCGAGTTCGCGCTGCGCGAAACGGTCCGCGAGCCAGTCGACCATCACCGGAAGTGCCAAGAACTGCAGGAGCAGGTGGGTGCTGAGGCGGTCGCGCAAGTAACGGACGTGCGTGCCTGCGGCGGTGTACCTTGCCACCTGCGCGTCCACATCGGCGACGGCGATGACCTCGTCGTAGACCCCCTGCAGGATCAGCATGGGCATGGCGGGAGCGCGGCCACCCGGCCGGATGTCCGCGAGGACGCGCTGGAGTTCCGGCGCGTCCAGGAGTGCCGAAAGGCCACCGCGGCAATGCTTGTCGATATCGCGGCGGGCGAACCGATACAGCAGCGGGAAGGTGGCGGTCACCTCGGTGGCCTGCAACCAGCCGAGATAGTTGGCGTCCAACTCGGCACGCAGCAGGTGATCCAGGCCGGGATAGGCGCGGCGCAGTCCTGCGGTGAAGACCGCGGCGAAACCGGCGAACATCGAACCGTTGAGTCGCACGAAGGCCGCAGCCGGATCACCGACCGGCGAGGCCGCGACGGCGCCGACGATCTCGAGTTCCTGCGCATATTCGGCGGCCAGCTCGGCCGCCCATGCGGTGGCCAGCCCACCGCCCGAATAGCCCCACAGCGCAACGGGTGTGGCGGCGGCCAGACCGAGCGGCGCGAAGGCCAGCGCCGCCCGAATCCCATCCAACGCGCGGTAGCCGGGTTCACGGGCGGCACCGAACCGACCGAAGGTCCCTCCGTGATCGGGGACCGACACCGCCCAGCCGCGCGCCAGTGCGCTGGTGATGAGCGGCAACTCCAGCTGCGGAATCGACCCGGCCGCCCTGGCACCGAGCCGAAGTGCGTAGGAGGGCAGGCATTTCGAGGCGACCGCGTCGATCGCGCACTGGAACGAGACCAGCGGGCGCGGCACGGTCGGATCGGCGCCCCACGGCAGCAGCACCGTGGTGACCGCGACCTCGGGGACTCGGTCGAGATCGCAGGTGCGGTACAGCAGCTGCCACGCCGAGATCCGCTGTGCGACAACACTGAACAGCGCCAGCTCGACCCGCCTGGTGCGCACGATCGCACCCGGCGGCAGCTGGTCGAGCCCGAGCGGCGCGAGATAGAACGGATCCACCTCGGGCAGCAGCGGAAAAGCGGCGTATTGCTCGACTTTCGGCGCGTGCGCGCTCAGGACGGGATCGGCACTCATCGGGTTCGTTCCTCTCCAACGGCGTGGTCACGCCTCCCCCGCGGACCCACCGACGAGGGCCGTCTCGGCGTCGCTCAGTCGAATCTATGGCCGCCGGTCGGCCGGTGTCACTGCGCGCCGGAGCACAGAATCCACCAGCAAAGTTGGTGCCAGAGACAAAGTTCCGGCCGGTACTGCGGATTTCTTGCCACAAAACCTGTCGGTGGAAACAATCGGCTCATGTCCCTCGCGCTCTCCCCGCCTGCCCGCGACGCGTCGCTGGTCACCCGGCTGCTCGCCCGCTGGCCGCAGATCGCCGAGCGCATGCTCGCCGAAGGACTCGGCGCGACCCCGCCCGCCGCCGATTTGCCCGAGGGGCACTTCACCGCCGAGGTGCTGCCCGCCATCTACGCGTGCGGGCGCGCCGTGCTGCACGCCATCGGCGAACAGCGGGAACTGACCAGAGCCGAGGTCGCGGTATTCGTCGTTCCGGTGGCGCAACGGCACGCCGAGGACCGAATTCCGTTGCCGCTGTTGATCGAAGCCATCCACGGCTCCGCGCGCTCGGTGCTGCGGGAGGCGACCGAACTGGCCACCCCCGCCGAGATGGACGAGTTGATCGTGGTCGGCGGCCGACTGCTCGACCTGCTGACGCACATCAACGTCACGGTGGTCGAGACCTACACCGAGGTCGAACAATCGATCTTCAACGCCGAACGGGAAGCAAGGCGCGCGCTATGCGCCGCATTGCTCGGCGGGCTACCCGCCGAAGAGCTCGCCGCCCGCGCCGATACCGCGCTGGCCGAGCGATATACCGTGCTGGCCATCCACGTTCGGCACGAGGAGCACCCCGGTACCGCGGGCACGCTGATCAGCAGGCGACGCATCCGGATCCTGCAGCGCGCACTCGACGGCCTCGCAGGCACGACCGCGCTGGCCACCTTCGACGGCGCGACCGGAATCGCGTTGCTGCCGACCGTGCTGGAGACCGAGGTCGACGAGCGACGCTCCGCGCAGCTGGCCGCCGAGCTCGCCGAGCAGTTCGGGGTTGCGGTGTTCGTTGCCGAATATCGTTCGGCGGCACGCGAAGCCGTGCCGCAGACGGCGCGGGACGCCACCGACCTCGCTGAGCTCGCGCGCCTGCTCGGCCGCCCGACGGGCGTCTATCGCCTGGATGATCTGCTGCTCGAATATCAGCTGACCAGACCGGGACCCGCGCGGGATCGGCTGGCCGAACGGATAACGCCGATCCTGGGCAGTCCCCACCTGATGGCCGCGTTGGACGCGCAGCTACGGCACGGTTCCGATCGAAAGGCGGCGGCCGCGGAAATTCACGTCCACCCGAATACGTTCAGCTATCGCCTGCGCCGGGTCGCCGAGCTCACCGGCATCGATCCGACCGAACCGCACGACTCCAGGATGCTCGCGGCGGCGCTGACCATTCATCGCCTGTACCCGGCGGCCGATGCGCACATCGCTGGGCCGCCGGGTCAGGACGGCACCTAGATGACGTGCCAGGCCTGCAACAGGTAGGTGATGTTGGCGGCAATGGACGTGACGACGTTCGCGAGATTCAAAGCGGACGAACCCAGATCGAGCAGCTGCACCGAAATTCCTCCATCAGAGTGGGACTGCAAACGCCTTCCAATCTAGTGCTGGTCAGCGCGGTCGAAGCCGCTGTGAGGCAGTTCACCGGCGGTCTGCGCCACACCGAACACCGTGGTCGCATAACGGAGGAAACGGTTGTGCGATCCACCGACCCGGGCCCGGCCTGACGCCGCGAACTCGGAGGAAACACCCACTTGCTTTCCGCAGACACGGCAATAAACTGCCCATCGTGTCGGATTTGCGGATCAGTGAGGTGGCGGCGCTGGCAGGCGTCAGCGACGACACCGTGCGGCGGTGGATCGACCAGGGTCGGTTGACCGCGGTCCAACTCGGCAACGGCCGCAAAGGCGTGCGCGGCCGCGAGTTGGCCGAATTCCTCCAGGCCACCGCGGAAACCCCGGAGACCGGCGTCACCATCGCCGCCTCCGCGCGCAATCGGATGCGCGGCATCGTCACGCGAGTCGTCAAGGACACCGTGATGGCGCAGGTCGAGCTGCAGGCCGGGCCGTTCCGGCTGGTGTCGCTGCTCAGCAGGGAATCGGTCGACGAGCTCGGGCTCGAAGTGGGCAGCGTGGCCATCGCCTCGGTCAAATCGACACACGTCGTCGTAGAAATTCCGGAAAGTTGATGAGGTCGACCATGATTCGTTCGCTGTGTGCAGTCGCCGTGGCCGGTGCCGCCGCGCTGACCCTGGTCGGCTGCGGCGCCGACGACAAGACGGCGCCGACCGGCACGGACCAGATCGGCGGCACCGTGACGGTTTTCGCCGCGGCCTCGTTGACCGAGACGTTCACCGAGCTCGGCAAGCAGTTCGAAGCCGCGCACCCCGGCGTCAAGGTGGTCTACAGCTTCGGCGCGAGTTCCGCACTCGCCGAACAGATCAACCAGGGCGCCCCCGCCGACGTCTTCGCCTCGGCGGCGCCGAAGAACATGCAGCAGGTCAAGGACAAGGGTGAGGTGACCGGCACGCCGGTCACCTTCGTGCGCAACCGGCTGGAAATCGCGGTACCCAAGGGCAATCCCGGCCACATCACCGGACTCGCCGACTTCGGCAAGGCCGAACCGAAGATCGCGTTGTGCGCCGAGCAGGTGCCGTGCGGTGCCGCCGCCAAGACGGTGTTCGAGGCCGCGGGCGTCACCCCGCAGCCCGACACCAGGGAGGCCGACGTGAAGGCGGTGCTGACCAAGGTCAAGCTCGGCGAGGTCGACGCCGCGCTGGTGTACCGGACCGACGTGCTGTCCGCGGGCGACCAGGTCGAGGGCATCGACTTCGCCGAGGCGGGCAAGGCGATCAACGACTATCCGGTCGCGCCGCTGGCGCACGCGCCGAACGCGGCCGCGGCCGTGGCGTTCGTCGATTTCGTGAAGTCGGCGCAGGCACGGGCGGTGTTCACCAAGGCGGGATTCGACGCTCCGTGACGCCGCGGCGGCGGGCAGTACGCGGGCGGCGACCGCTCGTGCTCATGCTGCCTGCGCTGTGCGCCTTGGCTTTTCTGCTCGTCCCGCTCGTCGGCCTACTACTGCGAGCGCCGTGGCGCGGGCTGCCCGATCGGCTGATCAACGCCGAAGTCGGTCAGGCGCTTCGGCTTTCGCTGGTGTGCGCAAGCCTCGCGACGGTGCTCTGCCTGATCTTCGGGGTGCCGCTGGCGTGGTTGCTCGCGCGCGGCGACCTGCCCGGGCGCGGGGTGCTGCGGGCCTTGGTGACCGTGCCGTTGGTGCTTCCGCCCGTGGTCGGTGGTGTTGCGCTGCTGCTCGTGCTCGGCAGACGCGGGCTGATCGGGCGGTACCTGTACGAATGGTTCGGGGTGTCGCTGCCCTTCACGACCGCAGGCGTGGTTGTCGCGGAAGCCTTTGTGGCGCTGCCGTTTCTGGTGATCTCGGTGGAAGGGGCGCTGCGGGCGGCGGATCCGCGGTTCGAGGAGGCGGCGGCGACACTCGGTGCGTCGCGCTGGTTGACGTTCCGACGGGTGACGCTGCCCTCGGTGCTGCCAGGCGTGGTGGCGGGCGGGGTGCTCTGCTGGGCGCGGGCGCTCGGCGAATTCGGCGCCACCATCACGTTCGCCGGCAACTTTCCGGGGAAGACGACCACCATGCCGTTGGCGGTGTACCTGGCGCTGGAATCCGATCCCGAAGATGCGATCGTGCTCAGTTTGGTGCTGCTGACAGTGTCGGTTGTGGTGTTGGTCGCGTTGCGTGAGCGGTGGATTCGGGGGGCGGTGTGACGCTGGAAGCCGAACTTCGGGTCAGTCGTGGGCATTTCGAGTTGAGCATCGAATTGTCGGTCGCGCCTGGCGAAGTCGTCGCCCTGCTCGGGCCGAACGGGGCGGGCAAGACCACCGCACTGCGAACGCTGGCCGGGCTGACCCCGCTCAGCGGCGGTACGCTGCGGATCGGCGAAAAGACCTGGGACGCACCGCCGAAGGTGTTCGTCCCCGCCGAGCGGCGCGAAGTCGGCGTCGTCTTTCAGGACTACCTGCTTTTCGGTCACCTGAGCGCGTTGGACAACGTCGCGTTCGGGCTGCGCGCTCGCGGCCGTCGCCGCGGCGCGGCCCGTGCCGTCGCCGCCGAGTGGCTCGATCGGGTCGGTCTCGCCGATCACGTGCACGCCAAGCCGCAGACGCTGTCCGGCGGTCAAGCCCAACGCGTCGCCCTGGCGCGCGCCCTCGCCACCGACCCTGCCCTGCTGCTGTTGGACGAGCCACTGGCCGCCCTCGATGCGAGCACCCGCGTGCGCGTGCGCTCCGACCTCGCACACCATCTCGCCGACTACCCCGGCCACACCGTGCTGGTCACCCACGACCCACTCGACGCGATGGTGCTTGCCGACCGCCTCGTCATTCTCGAGCACGGCCGCATCACCCAGGAGGGTCCGCCGAGCGAGGTCGCCCGCCGCCCGCGCTCCGACTACGTGGCAAACCTGGTCGGCCTCAACCTCTATCGCGGCACCGCCACCGGCACCACCATCGAGCTGGACGCAGGCGGCACCCTCACCGCCGCCGAACCCGCAACGGGTCCCGTGCACATCGCCTTCGCCCCCACCGCCGTCAGCCTGCACCCCGACCGCCCCACCGGCAGCCAACGCAACACCTGGCCGGTCACCATCGCAGGCATCGAACAACACGCACACACCATCCGCCTCCGCCTCGACGGCACCCCACCCGTCCTCGCCGACGTCACCCCCGCAACCGTCGCCGACCTCGAACTCCGCCCCGGCACCGAACTGTGGGCCGCCGTAAAAGCCACCGAAACCCACACCTATCCCGCGTAGTTCACCCTCCCGGCAACTTAGCGACACACAGTGCCCAACAGATGTGCGAGACACGCCGGACTTTGGCACGAAACACGGCACTCATCGCACACGAATTGCACTGGCCCCCACAATCTGTCGGAGCCTGCTGGCAATCTCCCAGCCATGCCGAAAATCCGTCACGAGCTACCCCTCGAATTGCTGCGTTACAGACCCGAATTGGCTGCGGTGCTGCTGGCGGACACCGGCATCGAGCTACCCGTCGGCGCGACCGCCACCGTCACGGACAGCAACCTCAGCACGTGCGAACCACCCGAATTCCGCGCCGACGCTGTCACCCTGTTGCGCGGCACCGACGGCGGCAAACTCGCGATCATCACCGAATCCCAGTCGGACTCACCGAAACCTGGCAAACGCCGAGCCTGGCCTGCCTACGTCGCGGTCGCCCAATCCCAACACGACTGCGACGCGGTCCTCGTCGTCATCGCCTCGAACCCGGCCACCGCCCGCGCCTGCCGCCGCACCATCCGCACCGGCCACCCCGGCTTCGACCTCGCCCCCATTGTGATCGGCCCGGACAACACCCCCGACCCCACCAACCCTGCCTTCGCTCCCGTCGCCGCCGAACTCACCGTCCTGTCCGCCGTCACCCAAGCCTTCGACCTGCACCAAGACGCCACCCGCCGCATGGTCCTCGACCAACTCGCCACTCTCGATCCCGAAACCCGCACCACCTACACTCGATTTGTCCATCAAGCCGCCTCGGAAGCGGCCAAGGAAGCCTTGGAGGAGCTCATGGCCAGCCCTGCCTATCGAGACGAATTCGTCGACGGGTTACTCGACCAAGGCCGAGCCGAAGGAGAGCTCACAGGCGAGGCCAAGATGCTCATACGCATCCTCAACGCTCGCGGCTTCGTCGTTTCAGGTCACCTGCGCGCACGCATCCAATCCTGTTCGGAGACCAAACAGCTCGAGACATGGGCCGACAGAGCGGTGTCGGCCGACACCATCGAAGCTGTCTTCCTCGACTGAGCTGGAGGAGCTCATGGCCAGCCCTGCCTATCGAGACGAATTCGTCGACGGGTTGCTCGATCAAGGCCGTGCCGAAGGAAAGGTGCGCGAGGCCGCGAAGATACTCGAGCACATCCTCGCCGCTCGAGGCTTCCTCGTCTCGGATGAGGTCCGCGCACGCATCCGCTCATGTGTGGACACCGACCGGCTCGAAGCTTGGATTCACGCAGCGATCTCTGCGGAAACTGTCGAAGCCGTCTTCGGCGACTGATCGGACTCTGGATGTTCCGGCGATAGTTGCCGGACCTTGGGGATTGGGTCGACATTGGGTGAATCCGTGTTAACTTAGTGGAGAATCTCTACTAACTTAGCTGATCGGAGAGGGCTATGCGGTCCGCCGTCATCGTCGATGTTGTTCGTACACCGTCCGGGAAGGGCAAGGTCGGGGGTGGGTTGTCGGGGGTGCATCCGGCGACCTTGCTGGCGGGGGTGTTGGGCGAGTTGGTGGCGCGGAATGGGCTCGATCCGGCGTTGGTGGACGATGTGGTCGGGGGGTGTGTGACGCAGAGTGGGGAACAGGCGTTCAACATCAGTCGGACGGCGGCGTTGGCGGCGGGGTTTCCGGAGTCGGTGCCTGCGACGACGGTGGATCGGCAGTGCGGGTCCAGTCAGCAGGCGGCGCATTTCGCTGCGCAAGGAGTGCTGTCGGGGGCGTACGACATCGCGATCGCCTGCGGGGTGGAGTCGATGAGCCGGGCGCCGATGTTCTCCAATGCGCAGGGCAAGGATCCGAATCAGGGGCCGCTGGCGCAGCGGTATCCGGACGGTCTTGTGCAGCAAGGGATTGCGGCGGAGGTGATCAGTGCGCGGTGGAAGTTCGATCGGGCGGCGCTCGACGAGTTCGCGGCGCGGTCGCATCGGCTCGCCGCGGCGACCGCGGCGGCAGGCGGGTTCGACAAGGAGCTGGTGGCCGCTGGCACGCTGACCGCGGACGAGACCATCCGGCCGAACACGACCGCCGAAGGCCTGGCGGGTTTGCGGCCCGCGTTCGTCGATGAGCAGTTCAGCAGCCGGTTCCCGGAGATCGAATGGTCGATCACGCCGGGGAATTCGTCGCCGCTGACCGACGGCGCCTCGGCCGCGCTGATCATGAGTGAGGAGGCGGCGACCAAGCTCGGCCTGCGGCCGCGGGCTCGGTTCCACGCGTTCTCGGTGGTCGGCGACGATCCACTGCTCATGCTGACCGCGGTCATTCCGGCCACCCGCAAAGTCTTGGCACGGGCGGGATTGAGCATCGATGACATCGACGCCTACGAGGTGAACGAGGCGTTCGCCCCGGTCCCGCTCGTGTGGCAGCACGAAATCGGCGCCGACCCTGCCAAACTGAACCCGCGCGGCGGCGCGATCGCCCTCGGCCATCCGCTCGGCGCGTCGGGCACTCGTATCCTGGCCACCATGGTCAACCACCTCGAACAGACCGGCGCCCGCTACGGCCTGCAAACCATGTGCGAGGCAGGCGGATTGGCGAACGCCACCATCATCGAGCGCCTCGGATGATCCGCACTCCGAAGCGAAGCACGGTCAGGGCGATCCGATGACCGCGGCACTGGCCGGGCTCGATCTCCCGGCGCTGCAACGGTATTTCGACGCCGAAGTGCCCGGCACCGCAGGACCGCTGACCGCGGCACTGTTGAAGGGCGGCAAGTCCAACCTCACCTACCGGATCGGCGACGGCGTGCACGACTGGGTGCTGCGCCGCCCACCGCTGGGCCCGCTCACGCCGACCGCACACGACATGGCTCGCGAATATCGCATCGTCGCCGCCTTGCAAGGCACGAATGTCCCTGTCGCACAGGCGATCGCCTTGTGTGAGGACACTGCGGTGATCGGCGTGCCGTTCGCGGTCGTTTCCTTCGTGGACGGCCATGTCCTGCAGGACGGCGACCAGACCGCCGCCCTCACCGTCGAGCAGGCCAGAGCCTGCTCCGAGGCACTGGTCGACACGCTGGCCGCACTGCACGCGGTGGATTACACCGCCGTCGGCCTCGCCGAGTTCGGCCGTCCCGCAGGCTATCTGGCCCGCCAGGTGAAACGCTGGCGCGGCCAATGGGACCGGGTCGCCACTCGCGAACTCGACTCCCTCGACCGGCTGACCGACGCGCTGGGCAGGTCCATACCGGAGCAGGCGGGCGAGACCATCGTGCACGGCGACTACCGGCTGGACAACACGATCGTGGCCCGCAACGACTTCGGCAGCATCGCGGCCGTCGTCGACTGGGAGATGGCGACGCTCGGCGACCCGCTCGCCGATCTCGGCCTGCTCCAGGTCTATTGGGATGCCCGCTGCGAGCCGGTGCTCGGCGTCCGGCACGCACCGAGCGCGAACCCCGGCTTCCTGTCCGTCGACGAGGTCGCCGAACGCTACGCCACCGCAACGGGTTACCCCCTTGACCAACTCCCGTTCTATCGCGCACTCGGCTACTTCAAACTCGCGGTCATCGCCGAGGGCATCCATCAACGCTTCCTCGCGGGCAAGACGGTGGGCGACGGCTTCGCCCAGATCGGCGCCGCCGTGCCGCTGCTCCTCGACGCCGGATCGGAAAGCCTCGCATGAGCATCCGCAGCGCCCTCGTCACCGGCGGCTCCCGCGGCATCGGCGCCGAGGTCGCCCGCCGCCTCGCCGAGGAGGGCTATCACCTGACCATCGCCGCGCGGAACCAGGACGCGCTGACCGACACCGCGGCCAGACTGCGCGAGCAGACGGGCGCCGAGGTGTATCCCGTTGTCGCCCAGATGAACGATCTCGACCAGGTCCGTGCCCTCGTCCAAGCACATGCCGAGCGCTTCGCCGGTCTGGACGCCCTCGTGCTGAGCGCGGGCACCGGCACGGCGGGCACGGTCGCCGACATGCCATCGAAGACCTATGAGCGGATGCTCGACGTCAACTTCCGCGCCCCCATCACCCTCATCCAGGCCGCCCTTCCGCTGCTGCGCAAGAGCGCGGCGGCCGATCCGCGGCGCGGCGCGAAAATCGTTGCGCTGGCGTCCATCACCGGCGTCATCGGCGAGGCGGGCCTGGCCGCCTACGGCGCAACCAAGGCGGCGTTGATCTCGCTCTGCGAAACCGTCTCCCTGGAGGAGTCGGCCAACGGTGTCACCGCGACCGCTATCTCGCCGGGCTACGTCGACACCGACATGACCGCGTGGAAACGCGACGTCCTCGACCAGTCCGCGATGCTCACCACGGGTGACATCGCCGAGATGGTGCTGGCGATCACCCGCCTTTCGCGCAACGCGGTGATCCCGAACATCGTCATCTCCCGCGCAGGCGAACAACTCTGGCGCGCCTAGCGCCAGGACAAGCAAGTGATCTGGGCCTCAGCCGCACAGCGCGGTCCGGCGGCGGCGTTACCCTCGAATTGACGTCCCTGCATGGACGACCAGGGAAGGGGCCACGATGGCGAAGGTCTTCTCGCATCTCGATGACGCATTGCGCAAGTTCATCGGCGAGCAATCGATGTTCTTCGTAGCCACCGCACCCTCCGACGGCGGCCGGGTCAACCTGTCCCCCAAGGGTTATCGCGACACCTTCGCCATCCTGGACGACCACACCGTCGCCTACCTCGATCTGTACGGCAGCGGCGCGGAAACCATCGCCCACCTGCGCGAGAACGGGCGCATCACGATCATGTTCTGCTCGTTCGCCCGCACCTCGAAGATCTTGCGTCTCTTCGGCACCGGCCGGGTGGCGCGGCCGGACTCCGCCGAATTCGACGACCTCCGACCGCATTTCGGCCTGCAGCATCCCGGTATCCGCGCCGCCGTCATCGTCGACATCGACCGGATCGCCGATTCCTGCGGCTACTCGGTGCCCTATCTGGAGCTCGTCGACGAACGCCCGGTCCTCGACTCCTTGCATGCCAGACGCACCGACGACGACTTCGCACGACGCATCGCCGGCGACAACGCGACCAGCCTGGACGGTTTGCCCGCCCTCGAACCGGACCATCCGCTGCCGTCGGCCATCCCCCGGTAGACACCGCCCGCAAATCCCCGCGCCGGAACCAGGCGTGCGTATGCTCGCCGACATGCGACTGAGCACCCGCAACCAACTGGATGGCACTGTCGTTTCGGTGACCCGCGGCGAGGCCATGGCCGTCGTCCGGGTCCGCCTGGCCGGCGGCGACGAGGTCACCTCGTCGATCACCCGCGCCGCCGCCGACGATCTCGAACTCGCCGACGGCGTCCCGGTGAAGGTGTTGATCAAGTCGACCGAGGTTGCCCTCGGCGTCGAATAACCCGCCTATCGCTCGGCAGGCTGCGGCGTCAACGCCGCGAGCTCCTGCTGCACCTGCCGATCGTGCGCTTCGGCCTCGGCGGCGGCCTTCTTCGGACTCCAGTGCCCGGCCATCAGGAAGATGAACGGCAGGAAGGCGACCTGGGCGAGCAGGCAGATCCACCACCACCGTTCCCACTGCTTCGGGGAATCGGCCTTGGCTTGCTGCACCTCGTTCCCGTGCGCGGCCAGGTATTCCTGATCCGCCGCGGGAATGGTGCCCACCGCTTGCAGTTGGGCCCCGGCCTTTTCCAGCTTCGGGCCGACGGTGGTGGCGACGGCGAACTCGGCGGGCGGTATCTGCTGCACTGCGGTGAGCCGCGCGATCGCCTGGTCCGGCGACGTCCCGAACTTCTTGGCGACCTGACCGACGGCCGCGAGCCCGGCCATCGCGTCGCGCGGATCCGCCGCGAGCGCCGCCTGGGTGGCCGGTTCGATGGCCTGCAGCGTGGCGAGTTCCTCGGGATAGCGGGTGGTGAGCCCGGCGGTTGTCTGGATCTCGGCGGGTGTGGCACCGGTCAGCCTGGTGAGCGCGGCCAGCTGGGCGGCCTGGTCGTTCGGGTTCTTGCCAAGTGCCGCAAGGGTTTCCGGTCCGACCTGCTGAATCGTCGCGAGCTGCGGCCCGTATGTCGCCTGGATCTCCTGCAGCCGGTGACCGTGATTGACGAGCGGGCCCGCCGCGTTGACCACGACAAGTAACCCGAACAACACCACGGTGACAACGCTGCGCAAGGTGCCGCCCCACACCGCGAGACCCACCGCGGTCGCCGCCGGATTCCGCTCCTCGACGGTCTCGGTGAAGCTGGCCATCCAGGTGGAGTAGGCGATGCCGGTGCCGACGGCGATGACGGCGAACACCCACGCGAACGTGTAGTACCCGGTCGCAGGCTCGTCGGTGTAGCCGATGAACAGGTACATCCCGACGATGCTGATCACCGCGCCGACGACCATGAACGGTTTGCGCACCTTCAGATAGTCCGAGGCGATGCCTGCCAGGACGAGCGCGATCGCGTTGGCCGTCCAGTACCAGTTGCCGAGCGCGTTGGCCTTGGCCGGACTGAAGCCGAAGTTCGTCGCCATGTAGACCGGGAGGAACGACACGATCGTGTAGAAGAAGGCAAGGAACAGGCTGATCGCCAACGCCGATCCGACGATGTTGAGCCGCAGCATCTGTCGCCACTGCCCCTGTTCCAGCTGCCGCACGTCGAGGCCGCGGGCGCGCGCCTCGATCAAGGCCCGGTCGCGCAGCGAAACCATGATCTGGTCACGCAACTGCGGGCTCAGCTCGCGCAGTCCGACCACCGCGATCACCGAGATGGCCAGGCAGATCACTCCGCACAGCCGGTAGTGGTACTGCCAGTCGGGGTGCGCGTCGAGCGTCCTGGTGGAGATCGCGGTGGTGACCAGTGCGCCGATGACCGGGCCGAGGGTCCAGAAGCCCATCGCGGACGCGCGGCCCAGCTGCGGGGAGAAGTCCCTGATCAGCGCGGGTGTCGCCACCAGCACCGCGCCCTCGACGATGCTCACCAGACAGTAGACGACGAGGTACTGCTCCTTCGTCGTGGTCGCAGGCACCGCGACCAGGGTGAGCAGCGAGACGATCACCACGCCGTAGGCGACGATATTGGCCCGGCCCCACCGGTCGAGCACCCCGGCGAGCACCGAGGCGGCCGCACCGAACGCGGCGCCGATGATGAAGATCCAGACGAAGTAGGCGAACGACAGGTCGAAGTAGGCGATCAGTTCGTTGCCCACCGCGCCGGTGACGAACAGCTGGTAATAGAGCGCGATCGAGGTGATGACCACGACGGCCAGGTACCAGGAGCGGGCGGGGGTATCGGGATAGTGCGGAAGCTTGCGCTGCCATAACCCGGTGAGAATGGTCGGCGGTGCCGCCGTTGTGGTCGAGCTCATGATCGAGATGCCTTTCTAGCCACGGCATCTCGTCTGGCTCTAATGGCGAGGCGAGTACGAGTAGCCGGGGTGGCAACAGGCTAGTGAGCGACACCACCGCCCGCAGGCATTTCACGACACGAGACCGAAACGTGTTCTAGTTCCGAATGATGGGACGAAATATCTGAACGCTCGCTCGATAGTCATCGATGTGGCAATAGAAATTGGAAAGCACATCGAAGTCGACAAGGCAAGAGCAAGTCTCATTTATCAGGATGAATCCAATCGCCCTGAAATTGCCCGGCGACTGCGGCATGGCAGCGGCAGCCGCCGGGCACCTCACAGGTCAGAGGTAGGCGCCGCACACCGGCCATGCGCCGGCGCCCTGGGTGGCGAGCACACTCTCCGCGACGCGGATCTGCTCGGCCCGGCTCGCGTTGCTCGGGCTGCCGACACCGCCGTTGGCCTCCCAGGTGCTCTGGGTGAACTGCAGGCCGCCGGAGAAGCCGTTGCCGGTCTCGATCCCCCAGTTGCCGCCGCTCTCGCACTGTGCGACGGCGTCCCAGTTGTGCGCGGACGCGGTAGCGGTGGCCAGGCTGAACGGGATCGCGACGAGGGCGCCAAGCGCAGCGGTGAAGCCGAGGACACGGGTGCTGAACAAACGAGTACGCATCATGGGATGTCCGGTTTTCTGCCTGCGCCCACCAACGTGACGCACGCGGCGTCGCGTTCCTGTCCCCAGGAAGGTCTGGGAGCCTCGAACCGCGGGACAGGGTCACCGGCATTCAACGATTCGAGTTCTGGCCCGGCATGGATCCGAGCTGAATGAGGACGGTAGCTGAGAAATGGCTACCAATCACGCGCCAATCAAGGACGAATTGCCTCAACCAATACTGGAGAGAAGGCTGTTTAGCTGCACTACGCAGCGAGAAAGCGATACTTAAACACTAAGTTATCGCTTCGTTATGTGGCCGAGATCACTCCGCAATTGTGCCGTTGATCGCACGCGAATACATGACGCGTACCGGACACGCCCGGGTGCCCGAAATGACAGTTTCATGGTGCGCACTCCGCACCGGAGAATCCGGCCCGCAGCGGGCCGTTGCGGGCCGAAAACGCCCCTACTTGCCGTGGGCGCGCAGCTGGTAGAGCCCCTCGGTCTCCGCGACCACCACACCGTCGGCGTCGGTGACCACGGCCCGCAGGGTGAAGTCGGACTTTCCGTTGGCGGCGGCCTCGTCGGCGATCCTGGCGATCTCCGCCGCGGGCAGGCTCGCTTCGGCGCGCACATCGGTCTTGGCAGGCTTGCGGAAGAACACGTGCAGGTCCTTCACCAGCGGGTAGTACGCCGAGTTGTCGAAGGAGGCGATCGAGATCGCCCCGCCGAGGATCTCCGCGACGGTGAACAGCACGCCCGCGTACATCACCCCGAAGTGGTTGCCGTTGCCCTCGATCGGCACCGTGGTCGCCGCGAAGCCGGGCCGCACCTCGACCGCGGACACCCCCATCTTGTGCGCGACCGGGATGGTGAATTCCAGTGCCCCGTTGATGATCTCCGCGAACGGCGGCATCTCGTTCTCGTCGTTCATAGCGCACCAGTCCCTTCACGCCGGCGGCGACCAGCACCTCGGGTCCGCCACCTCGGGGACCGTTCCGAAGCGTAACCCCTGCGCCGCCGTGCGCAATCACGGTGTGGCGCTGATCCTCTGAGGCACGCCAACACCATCGAGATGGCAGGCATCCGGCCTGGACTGGCGCATACTGCACGGGGTTTCCCGCCCGCTCCCCGCGATTCGCGCGACCGCCGCGATTCGCCTCATCGGACACAGCCGAGGTGCGCAATGAACAGTATGGAGAAGACGGCGCTCACCGTGGCGACGCTGACGTTCGCCGCCTTGTCGGCGGTGACCGCGCCGACGGCGCAGGCCGCGCCGGTGTGCGCGGGAGCAGGCCAACCGACGATCGTGGCCGCGACGTTGCCAGGAGCGCTGGAAGGGCTGACCGTCGACGCACGGGGTCGGGCCTATACAACGGACCTGCAGAGCGGGCGGGTGTATCGGATCGACGCGCCCGGCGCGGTCCCGGTGCCCATCGCGAGCGTGCCGAGCGGTGGCGCCGGCGCGCTCGCCTGGACGCCGACGGGCACCCTGCTCGTCGGCTACGGCGCGGACGCCAGGGTCTTCTCCGGCGACACCCAGCGGCACGCCGGGATCGTCGAACTCGATCCGGACAGCGGTGCGATGACACCGTTCGCCGCCGGGCTCAGCGCCGCCAACGGCTTGGATGTCGCGCAGGACGGAACCGTCTACGCCACCAACGACTTCGGCAATCTGATCGGCCGCGTCTACCCGAATCGCGTTGTCCAGGCCGATTGGACGTCGTTCCCGAGCGCGAACGGCGCGGTACTCGACAGGAACGACGAATACCTCTATGTCGGAAGGACATTCGTCAACCCAGGGGTGAGCCGAATTCCCACCGCCAATCCCGGTGCGCCGCAATCGCTGCTCGACCTCGGCGGCGGCGACGCACTCGACGCACCGGACGGGCTGACGCTGGATTCCCTGGACCGCCCGGTGGTTCCGTTCAACACGGCAGGCCAGGTCATCCGGATCGACGCACCGAACAAGTACTGCGTTCTCGGCGTCGGCAACCCGCTGACCAGCGTGCTCAGCTACGGCCGAGGCACGGCGGGCTTCTCCGCAGGCCGCCTCTTCGGCGCCACCTTCACCGGCGTGATCTACGAAATCCCCGGCGGGTTCGACCCGAACGCCCGCACCGCGACTCCGTAACCGCCGCGACGACGAATTCGGTTACGGCGCAACGGCCGCCAACTCGTCGACGCTGCCGGACATGAGCGTGCGCAGGTGCGCGGTGAGATGCTCGATCGGCCAGTCCCACCAGGCCAGCTCGAGCAACGTGCTGATGTCCTCGTCGGAGTAGCGACGGCGGATCAGCTTCGCCGGATTGCCGCCGACGATGCCGTAGTCGGGAACATCGTCGACGACAACGGAACCCGACGCGACGATCGCACCGTCGCCGATCCGCACACCGGGCATCACCGTGGTGCGGTAACCGAACCACACGTCGTTGCCGATCACGGTGTCTCCTCGGCCGGGCAGGCCGGTGAGCAGATCGAAGTGGTCGGACCAGGAACCGCCCATGATCGGGAAGGGGAAGGTCGACGGACCGTCCATGCGATGGTTGGCGCCGTTCATGATGAAGCGCACGCCCTCGCCGAGCGCGCAGAACTTCCCGATGATCAGCTTCTCCGGCCCGTAGTGGTACAGCACGTTGTTGGTCTCGAACGCGGTCGGCTCGGCGGGGTCGTCGTAATAGGAGAACTCGCCGACCTCGATCAGCGGCGAGGTGATCAAGGGTCGCAGCAGCACCACCCTGGTCTGCCCTGGCATCGGATGCAGCGCGGTCGGGTCGGCGGGCATGGCTGGCATCAGGAATCGGCTCCTCGTCGTCGGCAACATGACCCCGGTCGCCACTCGTGGGGACAGGCGACGCCTCGGGCTCCGCGCTCGATCATAGGATGACTACTGGTCGGCGATCCCGGGTCGTGCTTGCATCGACTCGGGTTCCGATATCCGAGCACGACACGATCATCCATGCGGCACATGGAGGTACGGTTTGGCTTCTCGCACCAAGGTCCTGGTGAGCATCGCCTTCGTCGTCGCGCTGGCGGTGGTGGCCTTCGGCGTGCTGTTCGCGGTCCGGCAGGCCGACCGCGCCGGGGCGGCGCCGGTCTGCCCCGGTGACGACGACTCGTCCGCGCCCGGCTGGATGGCGTCGCACACCGACGTGGACGCCGCGTTCGACGCGCATCCCTTCGTCGGCAACGGCTATCTCGGGCTGCGGGTGCCGCCGCGCGGGATGGGCTACGCCGAGACCGGCGAGCCGACCGGCTGGCCGCTGTACACCCCCCGCTACGACGGTGCGTTCGTCGCGGGGCTGTACGGGCATGCCCCCGGCGTCGCCGACGACCGTGAGGTCGCCGCGGCGATCCCGAACTGGTCGACGCTCACCGTCGGCGTCGGCGACGACACCTATGGCGTCGGCACTCCTGCTGATCGGATCACCGACTTCCGCCAGACGCGGTATCTGCGCTGCGGCCTGGTGCGCACCGCGCTCACCTGGACCAGCCGTGACGGCAAGGTCACCGATCTGGTGTACGACGTCATCGCGGATCGGACCGAACAGCATGTCGGCGCAGTCCATCTCACCGTCGTCCCCCGATGGTCCGGCGAGCTGACGGTGACCGATCTGCTCGACGGCGCCGGTGCCCGCCGGTTGACGCGGACCGACAGCGCGGCCGACGACAACGGCATCCGCGTCGGCTTTCGCACCGAAGGAACCGGTGTCGACGGCGCGGTCGCCTCGGTGTTGAGCAGTCAGGCACAGCCCACCGCCGCACCCGAGCACACCGTCCGCCAGCAGGCCGCGATCGCGGTGCAGGCCGGAAAGTCCTACGAGGTAACCAAATTCGTCGGCGTCGACACGACGTTGACCGCACCGGACCCGGCGACCGCGGCTGTCGAGGCCGCCGAGCGCGCGGCAAGAAAGGGCTGGCCGGGCCTGCTCGCGGACTCGGCGCGGGCGTGGCGATCGTTGTGGCAGGGCGATATCGAGATCCCCGGCGCGCCGGAGCTGCAGTCGTGGGCGCGCGGGGCGCTCTATTCGCTGTACTCGGCCACGAATTCCCAACAGGACAACAGCATTTCACCGGTCGGGCTCAGCAGCGACAACTACGCGGGCGCGATCTTCTGGGACGCGGACATCTTCATGTTCCCCGTGCTACTCCAGCTGTCGCCGCAACTCGCGAAATCCGTGGTGGAGTACCGATACAAGACGCTGCCTGCCGCGCAGGCGAACGCCCGACAGCTCGGCTTCCGCGGCGCCTTCTACCCGTGGACCAGCGAAAGCCGTGGCGCCCTTGCCGAATGCCACAGCTGGGATCCACCGCACTGCCTGATCCAGATCCACTTGCAGGGCGATATTTCCCTTGCGGCCTGGCAGTACTACCTCGGCACCGGCGACACCGACTATCTGCGCACCCGCAGTTGGCCGATCATGCGGAACCTCGCCGAATTCTGGACCTCCCGGGTGACCCCGAACGCGGACGGCAGTTATTCGATCGACAACATCGCGGGTCCGGACGAATACAGCAACGGCGTCAAGGACGGGGCGTACACCAACGCGGTCGCCGCGCTCGCACTCCGCAACGCCGCGAACGCCGCCGAGATCCTCGGCGAACCGGTCCCGCCCGCATGGACCACGATCGCCGACCACCTGCGGATACCGTTCGACGCCACCAGGCAGGTATTCGCCCAGTACGACGGGTATCAGGGAACACCGATCAAACAGGCAGACACGGTGCTGCTGCTCTACCCCTTGGATTGGCCTATGTCGCAGGAGGTTTCGGCCAATACCTTGGCCTACTACGCCGAGCGCACCGACCCCGACGGCCCCGCGATGACCGACTCGGTGCACGCCATCGCCGCCGCGGCACTCGGCCTGCCAGGCTGTGCGGCCAACACCTATCTCGACCGGGCCGTTCGTCCCTTCGAGCGCGCCCCGTTCGGTCAGTTCGCGGAGGCACGCGGCGACAAGGCGGGTGTGCATGATCCGTTGGCCGGTGCACCGGCCTTCACCTTCACGACCGCGGCGGGCGGATTCCTGCAGACCTTCACCAACGGACTGCTCGGGCTGCGACTGCGCGCCGACGAGGTTCGCGTCGATCCGATGCTGCCGTCGGAGCTGGGCTCAGGGCTGCGCCTGCGTGGCATGCACTGGCAGGGACGCACTTTCGACGCCGACATCGGCCCGAAGGAGACGCGGATCACCCTGAAAGACGGTGCGGCGATGCACGTGAGCACGCCTGCTGGCACCAAGGAGCTCAGCCGAGACAAACCGCTCACCGTCCAGACCCGGCGCCCCGACCTGGCGGCCACCGACAACCTCGCCCGCTGCAAGCCGGTCACCGCGAGCTCGGCGGAACCGGGCCGCTACGCCGAGGCCGCGGTCGACGGCAGCACCGCCACCGGCTGGGCGCCGGACGCGGCGCACGGCACGCTCACCGTCGACCTCGGCGCCGAAACCGTTGTCGGCCGGATACTTCCGCACTGGTCGAGCCCTGTTCCGAGCACGGTCGCGAGCTCATCGGACAACCGCGCCTGGACGACGCTCACCCTCGACCCAACCGGTGCACCCGCGACTCCGACGACCGCCCGCTACCTCCGCCTCGACGTCACCGCGCACGATCCGGCGGCACGTCCCGACCTGCGCGAGCTCGAGGTCATCGCACCGAAGTAGGTGCGTGCACCGCGGCGGAGCCACGGCTGCGGTTCACTTCGTCGCCGGACGGGTACGGATGTCGCGCACGTAGGTAATAGCTTGCTTACCTTCGCCAGGACTGCGCGTGTCCAGGTCGAAAAGGGTGGTGGCGCTGAACAGTTCGCCGAGCTTGCTGAAGCCGTAGGTGCGCGGATCGAAGTCGGGGCGCTGCTTGTTGATGATGGAGCCGACGCTGGACAGCGTGGCCCAGCCGGAATCGTCGGATGCGGCGTCGACGGCGTTGCGCAACAGGTTCGTCAGCTTGGCGTCGCCCTTCAGCTGGTTGGCCGTCGTGCGCCGCGTCGTGGTCGGCGATTCTTCCGTTGTGCCGGTGAGGTTCTCGGTATAGATGAACTTGTCGCACGCGGCGACGAACGGCTTCGGGGTCTTGTGCTGGCCGAATCCGTAGACGGTGCGCCCGGATTCGCGCAGGCGGCTGGCCAAGCGCGTGAAATCGCTGTCGCTGGACACGATCACGAAGCCGTCCAGGTTGCCGGTGTACAGCAGATCCATCGCATCGATGATCATCGCCGAGTCGGTGGCGTTCTTGCCGGTGGTGTAGCCGAACTGCTGGATCGGCTGAATCGACTGCGCGAGCAGCTGATCCTTCCAGCCCTTCAGGTTCGTGCTCGTCCAGTCACCGTAGGCCCGCTTCACATGCGCCGTTCCGTACTTGGCCACCTCCGCGAGCAACCCGTCGGCGATGCCGGGCTGGGCGTTGTCGGCGTCGATCAGCACCGCTAGCCGCGTCGCGTTGTCGCTGCTCAAGACTTACCCCGTTCGTCGGTCGGCTGTCCACGCCACCGTAGCCCGATTCGCCGAGGACGACCGCGCCCCGCACCGGGTCAGTCGCGCATCGCCTGTTCCCGCAACGTATTGAGGGTCTTGGCCAAGATGCGCGACACCTGCATCTGCGAGACACCGAGGTGCGCGGCGATCTGGTCCTGGGTCTTCGCCTCGAAGAACCGCATGACCAGCACTTGTCGTTCGCGTTCCGGCAGCGCCTCGATGAGCGGTCGCACCGCGAGGTAGTCCTCGACCGTCTGATACTCCGGCGCCTCGGCGCCGAGAGTGTCCAGCGGCGAGCGCGGCGCGGTGTCGTCGTCGCTGTCGAGGCCCGCTTCGATCGAGGAGGTCTGGTAGGCGTTGCGGGCGATCAACGCCTGGGTGACCTCGACCAGGTCGGCGCCGAGTTCCTCGGCGATCTCGCGTGCCTTGGGCATCCGGCCGAGCCGCTGGGCGAGCGTCTCGATCGCCGGGGCGATGGTCTGCTGAATCTCCTTGAGCCGCCGAGGAACCCGCACCGACCAGGTGTAATCCCTGAAGTGCCTGCGCACCTCGCCCATGATGGTCGGGACCGCGAACGCGAGGAACGGCGAACCGTGCGAGACGTCGAACCGGTCGACGGCGGCCACCATGCCGACCCTGGCGATCTGCAGCAGGTCGTCGAAGTTCTCGCCGCGCCCGGTGAACTTGCGGGCGATGTGTTCGGCCAGCGGCAGACACCGGCTGATCAGCTCGTCGCGCACCACCGCGCGCTGCGGGTCGTCGGCGTCGAGCGCGGCAAGCTCGCGGAACAGCGGCTCGATGTTGTCGTAGCTGTCACCGCCCCGTCGGCGCGCCTCGGTGCCCGCCTTCGACTGGTCATTGTTCATCGAGGCCACCCCGGGCCCAGACGAACTCGACGACGGTCGGGTAGCCGGCGGCCGCGGCGTCGAACGGCGCCTTGGTCGCGGTGACCGTATCGGTCAGGGTCTGCACGATGTGCCAGCCGAATCCGCTGGCGCCGACCTCGTCCTCGGTGTCGCTCACCGCGCGGATCTGCGCGTTCAGCACGCCGTCGCGGTAGGTGAACGCGCAGGAGATGGTCGAGCCAGGCACGGCTTCGCCCATCAGCACGGTCGCGATCTCGTCGAGGGCGAGCCGGATATCGGTCACCTCGTCGAGCCCGAAGTCCGCGATCAGCAGCACCGTCTCGGCGAGTGCCCGCAGCATCGTCAGCTGTTCCGGCGCCGCAGGCACCTCGACAGCGACCGTTGTTGTCTCCGTCATGGATTCGGATACCTGTTCGCTCATTCCGCCACCGCCCTCAGCTGCTGCGTGCCCGATCGACGGGTCAGCCTACCCGGACCGCGGCGCGCCGCGACGGCAGGCGCACCTGTGCCCACCGCGCCGCCGAATGTCGGGGGCGCGGTGGGCGATCGGCTACTTCTCGATGTTCTCGTAGTCGAACTGGCCGTTCCAGGTGAGTTCGACATTCTTCACCTTCTCCGACCGGCCTGCCGATGCCACGAAGTCGAGCACGGGGATGTCGGGCATGTCCCGGAAGAGCATCGCCTGGGCCTGCGCGACGATCTTGTAGGACTCGTCGAGCGACGGCGCGGCCAGCGCGTCGTCGAGCAGCTTGTCGAACTCCGGCTTGTTGTAGCCGGTGTTGTTGGTGCCAGCGAAGCTGTAGTACTCCGCCGTCAGGAATTGCAGCATCGTCGGGTAGTCGCCCTGCCAGCCGTAGCGGAACGCCTTGCCGATCGTCTTGTTGGTGATCGCGGTCCTGATGTCCTTGAACGTCGGGTAGGCCGAACCGATGGCCTCGATGCCCAAGACGTTCTTGATGCTGTTGGCCACCGCCTCGATCCAGGCCTGGTGGCCGCCGTCGGAGTTGTAGGCGATCTCGTAGGTGCCCGACCACGGCGAGATCGCGTCGGCTTGGGCCCACAGCTTCTTGGCTTCGGTCGGGTTGTACTTCAGCACCTCGGAGCCGGGCAGGTTGCCGTTGAAGCCGGGCAACGTGATCGCGGTGAAGTCCTTGGACGGGACCCTGGTGCCGTGGAAGATGTTCTCGCAGATCTGCTCTCGGTTGATCGCCATCGACAACGCCTTGCGCCGCAGCACGCCTTCGTCCCCGGCGAAGTGCGGGATGTTGGTCTGGCTGCTGACGTGCTGGTTCTGCGCGGTCGGCTTGGTCATCGCCCGGTCGCCCAGGTCCTTCTGATAGCTAGAGAGCGCGCTGTCCGGAATGGTGTCGAGCGCGTCCAGGTTGCCGGCCAACAGGTCCTGGTAGGCGGTGTCGAAGGACTGGTACATCACGAACCGCAGGCCCTTGTTCTTCGCAGGCCGGCCGCCCCGGTAGTCCGGGTTCGGCACCAGGTCGACCTTGACGTTGTGCTCCCAGGCACCGGTGCGGGCGAACTTGTACGGGCCGTTGCCGATCGGGTTCTCGCCGAAGGCCTTGATGTCCTTGAACGCCACTTCCGGCAGCGGATAGAACGGCGTGTAGGCGAGGCCGAGCTCGAAGTCGATGGACGGCGCCTTCAGCTCGACGGTGAAGGTCCGGTCATCGACCACCTTCAGGCCCGACATCGTCTGTGCGGTCGGCTTCTCCACCGACACCGCGTCATACCCGACGATCGCGGCGAATACATAGCTCTGCAACTGCGCGTTGGTGCTCAACGCCGCGTAGTTCCACGCGTCGACATACGATTTCGCGGTGACCGGGGTGCCGTCGGTGAACTTCCAGTTCGGCTTGATGGTGATCCGGTAGTTCTTGCGGTCGGTCGTCTCGATCTTCTCGGCCATGTCGTCATGGGCGACACCGTCGGCGTCGTAGTACTTCAGCCCAGCGAACAACCGGTCGAGGATCCTGCTGCCGTTGTTGTCGTTGATATTGGCGGGCCACAAGGGGTTCTGCGGTTCGGTGATGTTCGTCGTGACCACGTCCGCGGTCGCCGCGTCGTCCGACGAACAGGCCGAAAGCCCGAGCGTCGCCGCTAGTAGCAGCGCCGCCGTCAACGCACCAGCTCTTGTGAATCTCACTGCGTTCTCCCGAGGTCGAGAAGGAGGAACCCGCGACACGCGTGAGGTCACCAGCACATGCCGACACGATCCATCCTTGAATGTCCTCGGACAGTAACGATTCCGGCGAGCGCTGTCATGAGATCGACTTCTCCCGCCGGTCGCGCCGCGGGTTGTCAGCGTTGCGACAGCAATGCCGGTTGCGCGGAGTTCGCGGAATCGATCACTTTGCGCAGGTCACGGGGTGAGAATGGAAGTGGCCTGATCCGGCTTCACGCGGAATATCGGCTGTCGTGGCCGACAGAACATGTGGGGAAACACGATGAAAGTCAAAGGATTTGCCACCGCCCTTCTGGCCGTAGGCGCCACCGGAATCACCGCGGGTGTCGTCAACGCCCAACCAGCACAACAACCATCGTCGCTGGTCAGCGCCTATGGCGTCGATCATGGAATCGGATACACCACGGCAACCGACGGCAGCGGGGTGATCACCACCGTCGACGCGGGCTTGTTCGCGGTGCGGATGGACGGCGCGGCCGTCACCCTGAGCGACGCCGCAGGCAACGTCGTCCTGACGCTACCGACGTCCTTCACCGCTGAAGGCAGGACCTTCGGGCTACAACCCCAGATCGGCAATGCGGGACGCATGCTACGGCTGACCCCGATCGGCGCCCCGGAAACCAGCTCGCACCTGGCACAACTCGTCGGTGAGCAGGAAGACACCATCGCGCGCAAGCAGTACAACGCAGGCATCGGCGCGCTCATCGGTGCGGGCATCGGCGCGGTGATCGGCTTCTTCCTCGGCGGGGTCGGCGCGCTGGTCACCGTCCCGATCGGCGCGGGCATCGGCGCCCTGATCGGTTACGCCACACCGTAATTCACCGACCGCACCAGAGGCGTCGACCGACCACCTCGGTGCACAGGCCGCCCACCACACTCGGGCCGGCCTGACCGGGAATCGCGGCAGCCACCAGGATGATCGGCATGACCGATCAGGTACTCGCGATCGACCTCGGCAAAACCGGCTGCCGCGGTTCCCTACGGCTCGACGGACAGCAGACGCGGTCCGCCGACGCGCCAGGCGCGCCAGGCTTGGCCAACGCGGGCGGTGTCGCAGCGGCGGAACGCGCGATTCGCGACGTCGTCGCTCAGATAACTACGCCGACTACGACATTCACACTGTCCATCGGTGCGGCGGGCGCTGCGGCCGCGCCGGATGCCGCCGCGCAACTCGCCAGGCGACTCACCGATCTCCCCGGCGCACACGGCATTGCCGTCACCTCCGATGCGGTGACCGCACACGCGGGCGCGCTCGGCGGAGCGCCCGGCGTAGTCCTCGCCGCCGGAACGGGAGCCGTGGCCACCGCTGTCGACGCGGCGGGGCGCTTCACCAGGACCGACGGCTGGGGCTCGCTCCTCGGGGACGAAGGCGGCGGCGCATGGATCGGTGTCGAGGGGCTGCGTGCCGCACTGCGCTGCCACGACGGTCGCGCAGCACACACCGCGTTGGCCGCCGAGGCGAGTGCACACTACGGTGTCGCGCTCGACGATCTACCGAAACATCTTGGCCAGCACGAGAATCCGGCACTCCTTGCGGCCCGGTTCGCACCGATTGTCGCCGCGGCCGCCGCCACCGACGACACGGCCGCCGCCATCATGACCGCGGCCGGGCACGCGCTCGCGCGCACGGTCCTTGCCACCATCGACCGATCCGGCATCCCGTCGCCCGCACCGTTCGCGATCACCGGCGGGCTCACCAATCTCGGTGCGCCACTGCTGGATCCGCTCCGCCGAGCGATCGCGCAGCGCACCGATCCCCGCGCTCCGCTCGGCGAGCCGATCGACGGCGCGGCACTGCTCGCGCTCGACGCAGGCACGGTGCTGGAGGAAATGGTGGTACGAATTCTCTGACAATCATTGACAGCCCTTGTGACGTATCTGACACTAACTTGCATCGAGTCAGCCGCGTCACCGAGGAGCTGCGATGAACGCACTCAACGTCGCCGTCATAGTCGTGTACCTGATCGTCATCGCCTGGATCGGCCTTCGACTGTCCGGCAAACAGAAATCCAGCAGCGACTACTTCGTCGGCGAAGGCCGAATGCCATGGTGGACCGTGTGTTTCTCGGTGGTGGCGACCGAGACCAGCGTGCTCACCGTCATCTCGATCCCCGGCGGCGCGTACTCCGACCAGGCCTTCGGCAATGTGGAGCTGGCCATCGGCTACATCATCGGCCGCACCCTGGTTGCCACCGCGCTGATCCCGCTCTACAAGCGCGGCGGGTTCGTCAGCGCCTATCAGTACCTCGACCTGCGGTTCGGCCGCTACCTGCAGGGCGTCGCGTCGGTGACATTTGTTTTCACCAGGCTGCTCGCCGAGGGTGTGCGTCTGTTCGCCTCCGCCATCCCGATCAAGTTGCTGCTCAGCGAGTTCGGCATCGATCTCGGCTACGACGTCATCATCATCGCGCTGACGCTGGTGACCGTCGTGTACACCTACCTCGGCGGCATCAAGGCGGTGATCTGGACCGACGCCATCCAGATGGGCCTGTATCTGTCCGGCGCGATCATCGCGATCTGCGTGCTCACCGGCCACGTCGGCGCCGCAGGCTGGTCGGATGCGTTGGCGAACGGCAAGTTCCGGATCTTCGACACCGACTTCGGCCTGGCACATATTCTCACCAACACCTTCGCGCTGCCGACCGCGATCATCGGCGGCGCGATCTTCGCGATGGCCTCGCACGGCTCCGATCAGCTGATCGTGCAACGCATCCTGGCGACCAGGTCGCTGCGTGACAGCCAGAAGGCGATGATCGGCTCCGGCATCTTCGTCGCCATCCAGTTCGCCGCCTTCTCGCTGGTCGGCGCGCTGCTGTGGTCCTACAACGGCGGCAAGAGCCCGAAGGAGCTCGGCCTGTCCACCACCGACAACCTGTACCCGAACTTCATCCTGCACGGGTTGCCGGTGGTGATCTCCGGGCTGCTGGTGGCAGGCATTCTCGGCGCCGCGATGGGCTCGCTGTCCTCGGCGCTCAACTCGATGTCGAATTCGACCGTCGCGGACATCATTCGGAGCTTCGCGCGCCGCGACATCTCGGATGCTTCGCTGCTCAAGCTGGCGCGCTATATGACGCTGGTGTGGGCGGTGCTGATGGCGTTGTGCGCCATGGGATTCAGTGCCACCACCCAAAATGTCTACATCACCGCGCTCACCATCGCCGGTTACACCTACGGCGCGCTGCTCGGCGCGTTCCTGCTCGGGCGACTTGTCAAGCGCGCGAACCAGTTCGACGCGATCGTCGCGTTCGTGGTGACGGTGCTCGTGATGACGTTCGTGGTGCGCGTGGTCAAGATCGACGTCACCGTCGCGGGCACGGTGGACGAAAAGGGCATTGCCGCACAGTGGCTCGTGCCGATCGGGGTGCTCGTCACTCTCGTGGTCGGCGGTGTCACCAGCAGGTTCCATCCGGCGCCGGAACCGACCCCGCCGGAGCCGGTCGGGGCGGTGGCCCAGTGACGAGACGCTGATGCGCGTCGTCGGGTTGACCGGCAAAGAGCTGTTCAACTGGGAATACCTCGAGCCCATGTTCAAGAACACACCCACGCCGACCGGCGATATCGTCACCACTGTGACCGCCCTGACCGCCCGCAATCCCACCCTGCTCGGGATGCTGCGCGATCAATGCGGTCCTGTGCCGGTGACTGAATACAGCACCGGCGCGACACGGGCGACGGTGCTCGGTTCGATCACACCTGGTGCGTCCCGGCTCGAGCTACCGCCCGTGCCGAGCGCACCACTACGACAACTCAGGGTGGTGCACCATGACCGAGGTTGACGACGTTCGCACGCGCCTGCTCGCCGCGATCCCGCGGCTCACCCCGACGGGGCTGCGCGTGGCGCACGTGATCCGCGACGATCCGACCGGCGCGGCCCAGTTGACCGTGAACGAGCTCGCCGAGCGGGCCTCGACCAGCACGTCCGCGGTCGTCCGGCTGGCCAAAGCGCTTGGCTACGAAGGCTATCCGCAGCTGCGGCTGGCGCTGGCCGCCACCAGCAAACACGACGGGTCCCCCGTGTTCGCCACCGATATCAACGCCGACGACCCGCTGGCCAAGGTGTTGTACAAGCTCACCGCGTTCGAAACCGAGGGCATGGTGGCGACCGCGGACCTCGCCGATCCGTCGACCATGGCCGCGGTCGTCGAGGCGCTCGCGCACGCGCGCCGCGTCGAGCTCATCGGGATCGGCGCCTCCGGGCTGGTCGCGATGGACATGGCACAGAAGCTGACGCGCATCGGAATGTGGTGCGGCGCCTGCACCTCCGAGGACGACGCGATCGTCCGCGGCAGCCTGCTCGAGGCCGGGGACGTTGTCATCGCCTTCTCGCATTCCGGCGAGACCGCCGGTGTCGTCGACGCCATCGAGCACGCGGCAGGCAGGCGGGCGACCACCGTCGCCGTGACGGCGGGCGCGCAGTCCAGGCTGGCGCGGGCCGCGACGCACACGGTGCTGGTGGCCGGACGCGAAGACGGCTTCCGCTCGGCCGCGATGGCGAGCAGGATGAGCCAGCTGCTCATCGTCGACGCACTCTATGTCGGTGTCCTGCAGCGCAGGCCATCCGCGGCGGCCGCACTGCGCCGCACCTATGACGCAGTGGCGGACCGCAGGAGCTCCCGCCCGGTACGACGGGCCCTATGAGCGGATCGCTTGTTCGGCCTACCCAGCACGCATTCACGCAGGGACACAGGAGGCGAGCATGACGGAGATCGGGGCACTCAGCACCGAGGAAGCCAACCCACGGACCGCCGCGCTGGACGCCATGCCGGTCGAGGCGATGCTGCGCGCCATGAACGCCGAGGACGCCGGCGTGGCTTCGGCGGTGGCGCAGGCGATTCCGGAGATCGCCCGCGCGGTGGAGCAGATCGTGGCCGCCCGGCAGCGCGGCGGCAGGCTGATCTACGTCGGCGCGGGCACCAGCGGCAGGCTCGGGGTGCTCGACGCGGTGGAATGCCCGCCGACCTTCGGCACCGATCCCGGCGAGGTGCTCGGCCTGATCGCGGGCGGCAATGATGCGTTCGCCCAGGCGGTCGAGGGGGCCGAGGACGACCAGACGCTTGCGGCAAAAGACCTGCACGCCATCGGATGCAACGCCGCCGATGTCGTCGTCGCCTTGGCCGCGAGCGGACGGACGCCCTACGCGATCGGCGCACTGCGGCACGGCCGCTCCGTCGGCGCCACCACCATCGGGGTCTCCTGCAATCGGCACGCCGAGCTGAGCACGCACGCCGACGTCGGCATCGAAATCGAAACGGGCCCCGAGGTAGTGACCGGCTCGACCCGCCTGAAAGCAGGCACGGCGCAGAAGATGGTCTGCAACATGCTCTCGACCGCGACCATGGTGCGATCGGGCAAGGTGTACGGCAACCGCATGGTGGATATGAAGCCGACCAACGCCAAACTCGTCGACCGCGCCTGCCGCATCATCGCCGACGCCACCGGCGTCGACTCCGCCACCGCGGCAACGCTGCTGGCGGCCGCCGAGGGGAACGCGAAGACCGCGATCGTCATGCAGCTGGCCGGTGTGGATGTGGTCGAGGCACGCAAGCTGCTCGACGATGCCGACGGATTCGTCCGCGCCGCAGTCCGCGAGTAGCCGCGCGGCCTGCCTCGTTGTCGCAGCTCACGCCGGTACGGTGCAGGCATGCCCTTCGTGATCGATGGTCCGATGACGTGCTACCTGATGCCGGACGACCACGCGGAAGTCGAGCGCCGATTTCTGGAGCTGGTCGCCGGGCCCGGCGAAACCTGGCTCATCGCCTACGGTTTCACGCTGACCGATGCCGCCGACACGTTGATCGCCGCGCACCGGCGCGGCGTGCCACTGCACCTCTACCTGGATCACACCCAGTCCTCGGGCAAGACCCAGCAGCCTGTCGTGACCCGGCTCATCGATGCCGGCGTCGAGGTCACCATCGGCACCAGCACCAGCGGCCGCAAATACATCTGTCACACCAAGGGCCTGGTCGTGGACACCCCGAGCGGCCCACAGTGCTGGGAGGGCTCGGTCAACTTCAGCACCTCCGGCTGGCTCCAGGTCAACACCGCGATGAACTTCGGCGCGCAGACCTGGCGCGATCACTTCGTCGCCCAGTTCAACACCCTGCGCCACTACGCGTGGACCGAGGAACGCGACCTGCAGCTCATGCCTGCCCCGCCCGTCGACTTCGGCGAGGACTCGATCCCGATGCTGCCGCTGACGATCTGAGACCGCTACTCGGATTCGGCGCTCGCCCGGCGCGCCCGAGCCCGGCGTTTGCCCTCGTGCATCGCCTGCACGCGGGCAATGGGAATGGTGTGGCCCTCCTCGACGAGGTCGGCGGGCAACGCGTACGGGGCAGGCATCTCGACCGCCCACGGGTCACGGTCGCCGAGCAGGGCTGCCGCGGTGCGCACGGTGAAATCGCGGGGACCGACATTGTCGAGATCCGACCACGCCACCGGAAACGACACCGGCGTGCCGGGACGAATTCGCGGACTGTAGGTCGCGACGACCGTCCCGCCGCCCGCCCTGGTGGAATCGAGAAAGACCTTGCCCGCACGGTCATCTCGGATGAAAGCGGTGGTGGCGAGGTCGGGGTCGATGCGCTCGGCCCTTGCGGCGATCGCGCGGGTTGCGGCCGCCACGTCCTCGATCGCGGCACCAGGCCGCAGCGGCACGAAGACGTGTACCCCTTTGGCCCCACTGGTTTTCACCGCACCGTCGAGCCCGTCGTTGTGCAGTGCCGCCCGGATCAGCTTCGCGGCGAGCACCGCCTGCCGGAACGGCTGCTCGGCAGGCGGATCGAGATCAAGGACGAGATGCGTCGGCCCCGTGCTGTGGTCGGCGAGCAGCAGCGTCGTGTGGTACTCGATCGCGCGCTGATTGCCGAACCAGAGCAGCGTGCGCACGTCGTCGCACAGCGCGTACGTCACTTCGCGACGCGAACTCTCGGCCCATACCGTCACCCGGTGCAGCCAATCCGGGGTGTACTTGGGCAGGTTCTTCTGCATGAACGGTTCCTGCCCAGGCCGGACCCGCACCACCGAGAGCGGACGATCCCGCAGCTGCCGCACCATCCGCTCGCCGACGGCCTCGAGATAGTCGACCAGATCGCGCTTGGTCGCCTCGGCACCGTCGAACAGTGGCTTGTCGAGATTGGTCAGCGTCACCCCGGCGCGGACCTCTTCACTGCCCATCGGCCAACCATGCCCGCCGTGGGCGGCATGGTCAACCCAGGTGTTCCGAGTGCTGCACCTCGGCAAGGGCGTCGACGAAGGAACGGTTGCGCCCCTGCGCGTTCCGGCCGAGCTGCGGCCAGCCGAGGCCGTCCGGTCCCTGCAGTTGCGTCCAGATCTCCCTGGTGCGGTCGAGCAGTTCGCGCTGTTCGCCCTCGCCGAGCGCCCACAGGAAGTCGCCGGGATAGGCGGCGCCGCGCAGCCAGAACAGCGGGTCGATCTTGCTGCCCGGGTCGTAGCCGTGCGGCATGACGCTCAGATGCAGGTGCGGGCCGGTGGAGCCGCCGTTGCTGCCGACGTAGGCGATCAGCTGCCCGGCCTCGACCCGGTCACCGACCGACAATCCGGTCGCGCCCGCGTCCCACATGTGCCCGTATTCGCTGACGCCGCCGCCCTCGGCGCTCGGATGGTCGATGACGATCCACTGTCCGTAGCCGCCTGCGGCACCGAGAAAGAGCACGGTGCCGCCCGCACAGGCGTAGATCGGCGTGCCGTCCGGCGCCGGAAAGTCCTGCCCGGCGTGGAATCCGCCCTCGCGCGGGCCGAACGGCGAGCCGATGGCGCAGGTGTCCCGAGTCATGGGCCAATAACGAGTCATGGTGCCCTCCTCTGTCGACCTTTGTATCGGGAGGACGGCCGGAGGCGTGTGTGTTCGGTCCGCTCAGCGGGCCGTCACCGTCGTGGGCAGCGCGAGAAAGCCCCGGTTGTTGGACGAGTGCAGGCGGCGCACGCCGGCCGGATCGATCTCGTAGTCGGCGACCTTCGCGACGATTTCCTGCAACGCGACGCGTAACTCCAGCTGCCCGAGGTTGATGCCGAGGCAGTGGTGCGGACCGTGGCCGAAGCTGAGGGACCGGCGGGTGTCCCGGTCCAGATCGAAGGTGTCGGGGTCGGCGAAGACCGCGGGATCGCGGTTCGCGGAGCCGACGAGCAACAGCATCCGCGCGCCCGCAGGCACCGGCACGCCGTGCAACTCGAATTCCTCGGTAGCCGTGCGCAACATGCTCTGCGTCGACGGTTCGTAGCGCATGCCCTCGGCGATCCAGGCGTCGATCTGCCCGTCGAACGCCTTGCGGCGCTGATCGGGATGCCGCCACGCGGTGTGCCACAGGTTGCCGAGGGTCAGCATGGTGGTCTCGATGCCCGCGCCGACCAGCAGGATCAGCACGCTGACGATTTCCTCCGGCGTGAGCCGGTCGTCCCCGTCCGCCGCGTCGAGCAGGCCGGACAGCAGGTCGTCGGTGCGGTCCTTGCTGCGCGCGATGGTCAGCTCGGTGTAGTACCCGATCATCGCGCCGATCGCCTGGATCGCCTCCGGGCGCAGGTCGGTGGACTGCTCGTCGTTGTACATGATTTCCATGCCGAGCTTGCGCAGCATGTCGCGGTCGGCCGCGGGGACGCCGACCAGCTCGGCGATCACCTCGGTCGGGTACGGGCCCGCGAATTCGGTCATCAGATCGAAGCTGCCGCGCTCGAGCAACGGTGCGAGCAACCCTCTCGCGATCTCGCGCAGCCGCGGCTCCAGCGCCTGCACCCGGCGCTGGGTGAACGCGCGCACCACCAGCTTGCGCATCCTGGTATGCCGTGGCGCGTCCATCGCCACGAAAGAGAACATCTGCTCGGCCTGCGGCCCCCAGAATGCGGGCTCCATCCGGATGGCGCCGTTCGCGCTGGAGAACCGGTCGGCGTCGCTCAACGCGGCGTGGATATCGGCATGACGCGACAGTGCCCAGAAGTCGTCGGTATCGTTACGGAAGACCGGCGCCTCCGCACGCAGCCGCGCGTAATACGGGTACGGATCGTTGTGAACATCGAAATCGTATGGGCTGTACTGCAATTGCATGGGAGGCCTTCCTGCCGCCGCAACGGGACCATCGTTACCGGTTCACAACTCGAACTGACATGATGACAATAGTCGAAATGAATTGAGGGCGTTGTGAACTCGGATCCAGTCGCGCGGATCGATGTGTCGAAACCGCACCCGGCACGCCGGTACGATTACTGGCTCGGCGGCAAGGACAACTTCCCGGCCGATCGGGAATCGGCCGAGGTGGTCGCCGAGGCATTTCCGACCATACGGCTCGCCGCGCTGGAAAACCGCAATTTCCTGCGTCGCGCGGTGGCCTACCTCGCCGATGCGGGAGTGCGGCAGTTCCTCGATATCGGTGCGGGCCTGCCCACCGCGGGCAATGTGCACGAGATCGCACAAAGCATCGCGCCCGAGTCGCGCATTGTCTACGTGGACAACGACCCGATCGTGCTCGTGCACGCCAACGAGCTGTTGAACAGCTCGCCCGAGGGCGCGACGGCGTATCTCGACGCGGATATTCGCGACCCTGGCCGCATCCTCGCCAACCCGGAACTGGCCAGGGTGCTCGATCTCGGCAAACCGGTGGCATTGATGCTCGTCGCCGTCCTGCACTTCATCGTCGACGAGGACAAGCCCTACGAGTTGGTGCGCACCCTGTGCGACGCGCTCCCCTCCGGCAGCCACCTGGTGATGACGCACGCCACCAGCGACTACATGTCCGCGGACGAGCTCGCCGAGACCAACGCGGCGAACAAGCGCAGCGGCGTGCCGTTCCGGCTGCGCAGCACCGCGGAATTCGCGCGCTTCTTCGACGGGTTCGACCTCGTCTCGCCCGGCATCGGCTCGGTGACCGCGTGGCGGCCCGGCGAGTGGCGGGCGCATCCGAGGGCCGAGGCGGTCGCCATGCTCGGTGCGGTGGCGCGCATCCCCTGATGCCGCCGCCCGACCCATGCGATGTACTTGGGCGGCATCCCCCGCAGAAAGGCGCACGTATGTCTCTCCCGCCGTCCGGACAGCAGTTCTCGATCGCTCATGGGGCATTGCGTGCCGTGGTCGTCGAGGTCGGCGGCGGGATCCGCGAGTTCAGGGTCGGTGAGCGAGATGTGCTGGAGCCCTACGCCGTCGACGCGATGTCGGACGGCGGCCGCGGCGCCGCGCTGATCCCGTGGCCGAACCGCTTGGCGGACGGCATGTATCGCTTCGACGGGGTCGAGCACCAGCTCCCGCTCACCGAACCGGCGCAGCGCACCGCCATCCACGGCCTGCTGCGCTGGCGGCCGTGGCGCGCGACCGACCTGCGGCAGGACGAGGTCACCATGCGCACCACCCTGCACCCGCGCAAGGGCTACCCGTTCCACCTCGATATCGCCATCCGCTATGCGCTGTCCGACGCGGGACTGACCGTCACCACGTCCGCCACCAACCTGGGCGACACCGCCGCGCCGTACGGCTGCGGCCACCATCCCTACCTGTCCCCCGGCGACGGCCCGATCGATGCGGCGACCCTCCAGTTCGATGCCGCCACCCGGATCGTGACCGACCCCGACCGTCAACTCCCGATCGGCACCGAACCGGTCGCCGGGTCCCCGTTCGATTTCAGCTCCCCGCGGCGACTCGACGACCTGACGATCGATCATCCCTTCACCGACCTGTCCCGAGATGCCGACGGCCACGCCTGGGTCCGGCTGCGCGGCACCGACCAGGCCACGGCCGAACTCTGGCTCGACGACTCCTACCAGGTTCTTCAACTCTTCACCGGCGACACCCTCGCGCCAGCGCACCGCAGGACCGGCCTGGCCGCCGAACCGATGACCTGTCCGCCCAACGCTTTCCGATCCGGCGACCAGCTGATCCGGCTGACCCCCGGCGGCAGCGTGACCACCCGGTGGGGCGCCCGCCTGACCCGCCCGTAACAGGCGTTCGACCGCGCCGATCCGGGCGCTGATCACCGCACCTCGGTGCTCGTGACACCTTGCGTCGCGGGGAAGTGCGGGAACCTGACCTCGCGGACGACGGTGGTGCAGTGGTTGGCGGCTACCGATTCGTCACGCATGGTTGCCCACGCGACGACGACGGCGTTGCCACCCAGTTGCTTGGCCCGATACATCGCCCGGTCCGCGCGCCGGAACACATGGCAGAACGTCGATCCGGCGTCCGGTGCGAGATCGCGCGCCGGATCGAAGACCGCGGCGCCGACACTGGCGGTGATGACGGTGGGCATATCGGGGATCGACTCGACGGCGGCCCGCAGCTGCTCGGCCACCACGCCGACCTTCTCGCCGCGCAGGCAGCCGAAGACCACGAACTCGTCGCCGCCGGTGCGGGCGATGACCGTGCTCGCGGGGGCGGTGGCGCGCAGGCAGTCGGCCGTCCGCACCAGCACGTCGTCGCCGACCGAGTGGCCGATGGTGTCGTTGACGGTTTTGAACTGGTCCAGATCGACGAGCACGACGAAGAGCTCGTTGTCGGCGTCCGTGCACGAGTAGTGCGACAGGTGGGATTCGAGGCCGCGCCGGTTCAGCAGCATGGTCAGCGGATCCGACAGCGCGTCCAAGCGCATCAACCAGTGGGAGAACTGCACGGCGGGCAGCACGACGGCGGCCACGACGAAGTTGGCCATCACGACCCCGGCGCCGAGCGCGATATCGCCGGTCGCGTGCGGGTTGTGCCCCGGCCACCCGATCACCATCAGCACGGCGACCAGCAGGATCGAGAACACGGAGAAGCCGACATGCAGCGCGAGTATCCGCGGACCGTGGAAGATCGTCACGTACCCGCCGGTGCTCACCAGCAGCACGATCCCGAGCGCGCCGAGCAGCCGGTCGGTCACCATGATGTTGTTGGCGAGGACGGCGACGTCGACCACGGCGATCCACATCAGCGATTCGCGCTCGCCCGGCCACGGACCGAGCCACCAGCGCAACCCCCACACCGCCGCCAGCGCCGCCGTGGTGATCGCCTGGGTCACCCCGAGCGTCCCGGACTGTCCCGAGTTCGACGCCAGCGCGAGCAGCACGATGGACACCATCACGATCCCGCCGGAGCCGACCATGATCTTCATCGGCACGAGCGCCGAGCGGGATTCGAAGGTCTCGATCAGCCAGCGGTAGTCGACCCGGTCACGCCACCAGGACTGAAAGGTCGAGCGCATATCCGTCATGGAGCCACCGCCTCATGTCGACACCGACGGCGGCACCTTGCCTCCGGACGGTTGTGCACAACGCCAATGGAACACGTGCCAATTGCTGCACAGTAACTGTAACCGAAGGTAGCACCCCAGGGCATTTCGCGCCGCCCGGTACCGAACGCGCCAGTGCTCAGCCCGCCAGGAAGCGATCGACCACCTCGACGAGCACGGCTCGATCCGGCCCGACTCGGCTGATCGAGCGGGTGCGTCCGCGAGTAAGCGTGGCGGCGCGAGTACCGTCGGAGGAGCCCGCGCCGGGCGGAGGGACCGTGCGCCGCAACTCCCGCGCCTACGAGGATGGTCTCTTGAAATACGTTGTCCGTTCCGCCCTGTTCCTGGCGATTCCCGCGATCCTGTTCGCGCTGCCGTGGTGGACGCTGGTCGGCGCGCCCACGGCGGGGACCGGGCCGCTGTTCTGGCTCGGGACCGCGCTGTTCCTTGCCGGATTCGTGGCGTTGCCCGCGTCGATGTTCCTCGGGCACGGGCCTGCCCAGTCCGATGCCGCGTCCATCGTCGGCGACACGCTCCTCGGCGTGCTGTGGGTGTTCTTCAGTTGGTCGGTGCTCGGCACCATTGCCGGGCTCGGTCTCGCCGTCGGTGGCGTGGACGATCCGGCACGCTCGCGCGTCGTGGCGGTTGGCGTGCTTGCGATCTCGGCGGTCCTGGTGGTCTGGGGTGTGGTCGAGGCGCGGCGGGTGCCACGGGTGCGCACGGTCGAGGTGCCGATCCGCGGCCTCGGCGTCGCCTTCGACGGCCTGCGCCTGGTGGTCGTCACCGACACTCATTTCGCCGCGCTGAATCGGCTGCGCTGGTCGGAGCGAGTGGTGGCGGTCGTCAACGCGCAACGGCCCGATATCGCCTGTCACGCGGGCGATCTCGCGGACGGCTCGGTGGCGAAGCGGCACCCGCAGGTCGACCCGCTCGGCAAGGTCGAAGCGCCGCTCGGCCGGTTCTACATCACCGGCAACCACGAGTACTTCGGCGACGCGCAGGGCTGGATCGACCATATGGCCTCGATCGGCTGGCAGCCGCTGCACAACCAGCACGAGACACTGACCCGCGGCGCAGACCGGCTGGTGATCGCGGGCATCGACGATCCGACCGGTGTCGGCCTGCCCGGCCACGGCCCCGACCTGCCCACCGCGCTGGCAGGCGCCGACCCGCAGGCCCCGGTGGTGCTGCTGGCCCACCAGCCCAAGCAGATCACCGGCGCGGCGGCCGCCGGTGTGGCACTACAGATCTCCGGCCACACGCACGGCGGCCAGATCTGGCCGTTCCACTACCTGGTCCGCCTCGATCAGCCGGTGGTCGCCGGACTGAGCACGCACGGTGAGCACACCAAGCTCTACACCAGCCGGGGCACCGGGTTCTGGGGTCCGCAACTGCGCGTCTTCGCGCCGAGCGAGATCACCGTCCTCGTGCTGCGCCCCGAGTCCGGATAGCCGACCGACGGACCGGCATCGGATGCCCGTTTCGCCCGGAAACCGCGCCAAGATCGCGCCCGCGTCCTAAACTCCTCCCACCACTGCAGTCGCTCGGCAGGTCGGTGAGTCGGGTTGCGGGATATCGCGTTTCAGGAGGCAAAAATGGGCAGGTCGCTGCGCACCCTCACCGCAGCAGGAGTTCTCGTGCTTGCCGTCGGCGCGTGCGGCAGTCCGCCGTCCGAGCATGGCAAGAACGGCGAACCCGGCGCCAAGGACTTCAAGGCCTGCATGGTGTCGGACTCCGGCAAGTTCGACGACAAGTCGTTCAACCAGACCTCGTTCAAGGGCATCACCGATGCGGTCGCGGCGCTTGGCATCTCGAAGGCGCAGCTGGAATCCAAGTCCGACAACGACTATCCGACCAACATCAACACGATGGTCCGGCAGAAGTGCAACATCATCGTCACCATCGGGTTCAAGCAGGGCGACGCGACCTACGCCGCCGCGAAGGCCAACCCGGACATCAACTTCGCGATCGTCGACTACGCCTACACCGACACCGCGAAGAACCCGCCGCTGAAGAACCTGCAGGGCCTGACCTTCAACGCCGCCCAACCCGCGTTCCTGGCAGGCTATCTGGCCGCGGCACAGACGAAGACGGGCAAGGTCGGCACCTTCGGCGGGATCAACATCCCCACCGTCGCGATCTTCATGGACGGCTTCGCCGAGGGCATCGCCTACTACAACAAGGCGAAGAACAAGCAGGTGCAACTCCTCGGCTGGGACGAGGCCACCCAGCAGGGCGTGATCACCAATGACTTCCAGGACAAGAACATCGGCAAGACCAAGGCCAACGATCTGATCAGCCAGGGCGCCGACATCGTGCTTCCGGTGGCCGGTCCGGCGGGGCTCGGCGCGCTGGAGGCGGCGCGCTCCTCCGGTGGCAAGGTCACCGCGATCTGGGTCGACACCGACGGCTGTGTCAGCGCGGCGGAGTACTGCTCGTCGCTGCTCACCAGCGTCGAGAAGGCGATGGACGTCGCGGTGCAGAAGGCGGTGACCGATGCCTTCCACAAGCAGTTCAGCAACGAGGCCTATGTTGGCACGCTGGCGAACGACGGCGTCGGGCTTGCGCCGTACCACGAATTCGACGCCGCCATCCCGGCCGAGCTGAAGGCCGAGATCACCGCGCTGACCACCGATATCGCGAGCGGAAAGATCACGCTGGCATCGAAGGCCCAGCCCGCAGCCAAGTAGCCGCGGCCGTCAACCACGGGAGCGATATGCGGCTCGAATTACGCGGTCTCACCAAGCGATTCGGCACCTTACTGGCCAACGACCACATCGATCTCGTCGTCGAACCCGGCGAGATCCATTGCCTGCTCGGCGAAAACGGTGCGGGCAAGAGCACGTTGATGAACATGCTCTACGGCCTGCTGCAGCCGGACGAGGGCGAGATCCTGCTGGACGACACGGCGATCACCTGCGTCTCACCCAGCGACGCGATCAACGCGGGGATCGGCATGGTGCATCAGCATTTCATGCTTGTTCCGGTGTTCACGGTGGCGGAGAACATCATCCTCGGCCGGGAACCGACCAAGGGCTTCGCCGTGCTCGATCGCGGCGCCGCGCGCAAGCGGGTGCGTGAACTGTCCGAGCGATACGGGTTTCCGGTGCAGCCGGACGCGCTGGTCGCGGACCTCTCGGTCGGTGAACAGCAGCGGGTGGAGATCCTGAAGGCGCTGGCCAACAACGTCGAAGTGCTGATCATGGACGAGCCGACCGCCGTGCTCACCCCGCAGGAGATCGATGAGCTGATCGAGGTGCTGCGCGCGATCGCCGCGAACGGCACGTCGATCATTTTCATCACCCACAAACTCAAGGAAGTCACCAGGATCGCCGATCGGATCACCGTCATCCGGCGCGGCAAGGTGGTCGGCACGGTCGCGCCGAGCACCCCGGAGGCCGAGCTCGCCGAGCTGATGGTCGGTCGATCGGTCGAGCTCGTCGTCGCCAAGACGCCGGCGCAGCCGACCGGACCCACCCTCGTCGTCTCCGATCTCACCGTGGTCGACGCGGCGGGCGCCGTGGTCGTCGACAGCGTGTCGTTCCGGGTCGACGGCGGCGAAATCGTCGGCATCGCAGGCGTAGTCGGCAACGGACAGTCGGAACTGGTCAACGCGCTGCTCGGCTTGCGGACCCCGGTGGGCGGCACCATCACGGTCGGCGGCTGGGAGGTGGTCGGGCGGACACCGCGCCAGCACCTGCAAGCCGGCATCGGGTATGTGCCCGAAGACCGTTCGCACGACGGCATCATCGACACCTTCAGCGTCGCCGAGAACCTGGTCCTCGATCTCATCGATCGTCCGGAGTTCTCCAGGAACGGCGTGCTGTCCCCTACTGCGGTGCGACGCAATGCCGAACAGCGGATCGAGGAGTTCGACATCCGCACCCGCTCGATCAACGATCCGGTGCGCACCCTGTCCGGCGGCAACCAGCAGAAGGTGGTGCTCGCCAGGCAGCTGTCCCGGCCGCTCGAGGTGCTGATCGCCGGGCAGCCGACCAGAGGGCTCGACGTCGGGTCGATCGAGTTCGTGCACAAACGCATTGTCCGCGAACGTGATCAGGGGACCGCGGTGCTGATCGTCTCCACCGAGCTCGACGAGATCTACGCACTGTCGGACCGGATCATCGTCATGTACCGAGGCCGGATCGTCGGGATCGTCGGCCCGGACACCCCGCGCGACCAACTCGGCCTGATGATGGCTGGCGCTACCCCAGAGAGGGATCGATGACTGACGCATCGCGTAGCGAGCCGACGAAGGGCGGCGGCCGGGCGGCGGGCTTGCTCGATCGGGCTTGGGTGCGCGAGACGACGGTCAGCGCGCTCGCGGTGCTGCTCGCGCTGCTGGTCGGCGCGGTGCTCATCATCGTGAGCGACCCGAATGTCACTGCGGCGCTCGGCTACTTCTTCGCGCGGCCGATGGATACCGTCTCGACGGCGGGCACCGCGGTCGGCGACGCGTACCGTGCGCTGTTCCTCGGCGCGTTCGGCGGCACCCAGCAGATCGCCGAAACCCTGGTCGCCGCAACGCCACTGATCTGCACCGGGCTTGCCGTCACCCTCGCGTTCCGGACCGGCCTGTTCAACATCGGCGCGCAAGGCCAGCTGATCGTAGGAGCGCTGTTCGCAGGCTGGGTCGGCTTCGCGTTGCACCTGCCACCGGTGCTGCACGTGCTGGTCGCCCTGCTGGCAGGCGTCGCAGGCGGCGCGTTGTGGGGCGGGATCGCCGGATTGTTGAAGGCGCGCACCGGCGCCCACGAGGTCATCACCACCATCATGGGCAACTACATCGCGTTGTACGCGCTCACCTGGCTGCTCACCACCTCGTCGCTGCAGCGCCCCGGCCGCAACGAGCCGATCAGCCCGGTGGTCGACGAGACCGCGCAACTCCCCCGCTTCGGCGACACCCGCCTGCATCTCGGGCTGCTGGTCGCGGTCGGCGCGGCCGTGCTCGTGTGGTGGTTGCTGTCCCGATCGACGCTCGGCTTCCAGCTGCGTGCCGTCGGCGCCAACCACGACGCGGCCCGCACCGCGGGCATGAGCGTCGGCAGGGCGTACGCGCTGGCAATGCTCCTCGCGGGCGGACTCGCCGGATTGGCAGGCGCCCAGCAGGTTCTCGGCACCGCGCTGCCGCTGACCAACGGCATCGCAGGCTCGTTCGGCTTCGACGGCATCACCGTCGCCCTGCTCGGTCGCGGCAGCCCGATCGGCACCGTGTACGCGGCGCTGCTCTTCGGCGCGTTGAACGCGGGCGGCAACGAGATGCAGGCCGCAACCGGAACGCCGCTCACCCTGGTGACCGTGCTGCAGGCGGTGATCGTCGTGCTGGTCGCGGCGCCTGCCGTGGTGCGCACCGTGTTCCGGATCAAAGCCGAACGCGCGGACGCCGTGCTCGCGAAAGGGTGGAACTGATGGCGACACCATCCTCGGTCGCCGCCCGCGACCTCGAATCACCGGAGAAGCGCAGCAGGCGGTTACGGCTCGGGATCCTGCTGCTCGTCTTCGCGATCACCGCGTTGCTCCTCGCGCTGGCCACCCGATCGGGCACGGTCGACTTCCGCCTGGCTGCGCCGGAGGCCACCGGCCCGTCCGATATCTATGTGCCCGCCAAGCCTGCCGCACTGCTGCTTTCGGTGCTCGCATTGGCGATCGCGGTCGCACAGCTGTGGCGCGGACTGTCCGGGCGGTGGGCCTGGCTGTTGTACACCGTGTTCGGCTTCGCGTTCGTGGTGACCTTCGTCTGCTGGGCGGCCTCGGGCAAGATCTTCCCGCTCACCAACCAGATTCAGGGCACGCTGGCGCTGTCGACACCGCTGATCCTCGGTGCGCTGGCCGGTGTGCTGTGCGAGCGGGCCGGTGTCATCAATATCGCCATCGAGGGGCAGTTGCTGGCAGGCGCGTTCGCGGCCGCCATCATCGCGACGGTGAGCGGCAGCTTCTTCGTCGGGGCGGTGGCCGCGGTCATCGCCGGGGTGTTCGTCGCCTGGCTGCTTGCGCTGTTCTCGATCCGCTACCTGGTCAACCAGATCGTGCTCGGGGTTGTGCTCGTCGTGTTCGCCACCGGCATCACCGGCTTCCTGTTCGATCAACTCGCCGGTCTTTCCGACGGGCCTGCCCGGTTCAACAATCCAGGCACGTTGCAGCCCATCGCGATTCCGGTGCTTTCGTCGATTCCGGTCATCGGTCCGACCGTGTTCGATCAGACCGCGCTGGTGTACGCGATGGTCGTCGCGGTCGCGCTGATCGGCTTCGTGCTGTATCGGACGCGCTGGGGACTGCGAGTGCGGGCGATCGGCGAGCATCCGCGGGCCGCAGCCACCGTCGGCATCAAGGTGCTGCGGGTCCGGTATCAGGCCGTGTTGATCGCCGGTGCGGTGGCCGGGCTCGGTGGTGCCTACTTCACCATCGGCTCCACCGGCGGCTTCACCAAGGAGATGACCGCAGGCAACGGGTTCATCGCGTTGGCCGCGGTGATCATGGGCCGCTGGCATCCGCTCGGCGCAGCCTGTGCCGCACTGTTTTTCGGCTTCACCAAGGCGCTGCAGGGTCAGCTGCAGGTGCTCGCGACGCCCATCCCGACCGAGGTGCTGCAGATGACGCCGTACCTGCTGACCGTGATCGCGGTGGCGGGCGCGGTGGGGCAGGTGCGGCCACCCAAGGCCGACGGCGAACCGTACGTTCCTGCGTAGCTGGTAGATCGGCAACGGCGGGTTACGGGCGGATCAGCACGGTGACCACCGTCGTCCCTGCGTTGTGCAGTTCGACTTCGACCCGCCCCGGCACGCTGACGACGAAGCGGAACTCCTGTCCGCTCTTGGGTTCGACCGTGAAGGTCCGCGCCGGCTCGGCGTGCACGTGCAGCTCGTCGGCGACGTCACTGTCCACGCGCAGAACGATCGGCTGACCGACCTCGGCCTCGGCCCTGGTGTTCGCCGGTGTGACCGCACCACCGGCGATCCGGACCGCGACCACCACATCCGGTGAGGCATCGGCAGATTGGGCCGGATACGACGGATCTGCGGGGCCTGCAGGCGGATCCGTGGTCGCGGTGGCGCATCCGGTCATGATCGCCGACGTGGCGATGATCGCTGCCAGCGCGCTGAGTCGACCGGTACGAACCATGACGTCCCCTTACTGTCCTGCGGAGACCGCGTCGGGCAACCAACGCGGGTGAATTCAGTATGCGTGCATGCGATTTGTCCGGTTCGACAGATCAGCCAAACGATAAGTAGCAAATAATCAGACACAATAATTTGGACAAATCGGACATTAATCACAAGTCGGAACAGGCGGTGACATGTCATCTCCGAAGTCATCGATGAATGCCGCTGTGTTGCCCTTGCGTTCCGGCCGCGAGGCGCTACCCTAGTGCTCCCGTCGGCAGCTTCATCGAGCGCGGCCGAGTTGTTTCAATGGGCGCGGACTTCGCCCACGTCAGACCATTAGTTGAAAGGCCAACTCGTCGCGGGAAATAGCGCCGAACCTGCTCTGGATGTCAGCTGAGAACCGGAAGTTTTGGTAACCAGGTGATGACCAGTAACCTTATCAAGATCAAGTGAACGAAGATCAAAAACCTTGCTACGCAAGGTGGTCCAGGTGTGTATGCTATCGATCAATCACGCACCCCACTACGAGGTGGGGACAATAGGCGAGGGTGGTGTCGGTGTGGACGTGAACAGACTCCAGATACGTCGCGCGGCTATTGCGGCGATCGCTCTGGGTGTGCTGGCGTTGGCAGTAACCGGCATGATCGATCGGCTCCTGCTCGGCACGTTCATCTTTGCCGGACTCGTGGTCGGCTGGCTCAATGCGCAGATCACGTTGTGGGCCATCACCAAAATCGCCGACGCGGAAACGCCGAGCAAGCAGCGCCTGGTCGGTTCGTCCCTGGCGCGGCTGGTCTGCATTACCGCGGTCGCGATCCTGATCGCGATCCTGGCACGACCCAACGGGGTCGGGATCTTCTTCGGCTTGGCCCTTTTTCAAGTTGCCTTGGTCTTCAATACTGTTGTGCCTGAATTGAAAGGGCTTCGCCAAACGCCATGACGATCTCTGCCATTTCGTTTGCCCAGTTGACCTTGCTCGCACAAGAAGCCCCAGCCGCCGAGGAACCGAAGATCAAGGTCGGCCACCACGCGGTCGCCCACGTCTTCGGCATGGACTTCAACGTCGACACGATCGTCTCCACGGTCGTTGCCGCGCTGATCGTCCTCGGGTTGGCCTTCTACCTGCGGGTCAAGCTCACCTCGGGGGTGCCGAACGGCGTCCAGCTGTTCTTCGAGTTCGTGACGAAGCAGATGCGCGACCAGGTGGAAAGCGCGATCGGCATGAAGGTCGCGCCCTTCGCACTGCCGCTGGGAGTCACCCTCTTCGTCTTCATCCTGCTGTCGAACTGGCTGTCGGTATTGCCGTTCCAGCTCGGCGAGGGTGAATTGATCTTCCCACCCGCGTCGGACGTCAACTTCACCTACGCGCTCGCATTGTTCGTCTTCATCGCCTATCAGGCCGCAGGCGTCTACCGCCGCGGGCCGTTCGGACACGTGAAGGCGCTACTGAAGGGCCACACCGGGTGGGGGCCGATGGTGTTCATCAACGTCATCGAAGAAGTCGCCAAGCCGCTGTCGCTGTCGCTGCGATTGTTCGGAAACATGTTCGCAGGCGGCGTGATGCTCTCCGTGATCACGCTGTTCCCCTTCTGGGTCAGCTGGGGTCCGAATGCCGTCTGGAAGATCTTCGACTTGTTCGTCGGCCTCATTCAGGCATTCATCTTCGCCCTGCTGACCGTTCTGTACTTCAGCCAGTCGATGTCGCTGGAGCACGAAAAACACTGAGCGGCGCTGCCGGTCGGGAACACACCACTTACAAGAACAGGAAGTGAAAATGGCTGACCCAACAACCGCCGCCATCGTTCAAGGCGCACTTATCGGCGGCGGCATCATCATGGCAGGCGGCGCGATCGGCGCAGGCATCGGCGACGGTCTCGCGGGTGCCGCATTGATCAATGCCACCGCGCGCCAGCCTGAGTTGGAGCCTCGGTTGCGGACCAGCTTCTTCCTGACCGTCGGTCTGGTCGAGGCGGCGTACTTCATCAATCTAGCGTTCATGGCGCTGTTCGTATTCGCGACTCCCGGCAAGTAATCCGGGCATGTCAGCGAGAACAGATGTGGTGGCCGAGGGGAACTTCCTCATCCCCAACGGCACCTTCCTCGTCGAGCTGTTGCTCTTCCTGATCGTGCTCGGTGTCATCTGGTTCTTCGTTGTTCCGCCGATTCGCAAGGTTTTGGCGGAACGCGAAGAGCGGGCCGCCGAAACGTTGTCGAACACCAAAGAGGCACGACAACTTTTCGCTGAAGCCGAAGCCAAGCATCGGAAAGCAATCGAGCAGACGCGGGCCGAGGCCGCTGCCATCAGGAACCAGGCACGGGCCGAGGGACGCGAGATTCTCGAGCAGATGCGCGGGGAGGCACAGCGAGAGGCCGACGCCATCGTCGCGGAAGCCGAGGCGCAGCTGCGGGCGCAGGCCGACCAGGTCGCCGCCGAGCTGCGCGAAACCGTCGAACCGATCGCGCAGTCGCTGTCCAACCGGGTGGTCGGCATCGATGATCGGCGGGCAGGCACCAGCCCTGGCCATCAGACAGGACGGGCATCGTCATGATTCCTAGCACCGAGATCCTTGCCGAGGGCGTTTACCAGATCAAGTTCGAGCCGGAGGTGTTCTTCAGCCAGCTCTTCGCCTTCGGGGTCATCATCTGGCTCTTCGTCAAATACCTCAGGCCGTTCCTCAAACGAGGGATGGCGAAGGCCCAGGGCGACATCCAGAAGCAGCTGGACGACAACAGCCAGGCCGCGGACCGGCTGGCCAAGGCCAAAGAGGTCTACGAGAACGGGCTGGCAGAGGCGAAAACCGAACTCGCGCAACTGCTCGACGATGCCAAGGCAGACGCCGAGAACATCGTCGTGCAGATGCGTGAGGCCGCCAACGCCGAGGTCGATCGGGTACGCAAGCAAGGCCGCGACCAGATCGAGCTGATGCGCAGGCAGCTGATCCGCGACCTCAAGGCCGACTTCTCCGCCTCGGTGCTGAGCCACACCACCGAGAACGTGCGCGAGCAGGTCAACTCGCCACAGGTCAAGTCCGACGCCGTGGAGAAGTTCCTCGACGAGCTCGAGGTCATGGCGAACAACGGATCCGAGCTCCGGGCACGCAGCCAATCCCAGTGGAACTGAGTAAGCACTCCCGGACCTGAGCCCCACTCAGCGCACCATCGAGCGGGGCCCTCCGGAAATCGACAAGACCCATCCGGCGGCGCCGATTATGCTGGCACAAGATCGAATACTGCCATGCCGTTCGGATCGGAGTTTTCATGACGGAGGCAACTGTCGGCGCCGAGGCGACACCCACCCTGTACGAATGGGCCGGTGGCACTGAGGCTTTCGAGGCACTCACCGAAGTGTTCTATCGGGAGGTGCTGAAAGACGACCTGGTCGGCCCCCTGTTCCGCGGCATGGACCCGGGACACCCGAAATACGTCGCGATGTGGCTGGCCGAGGTCTTCGGCGGGCCTGCCGCCTACAGCACCGAACGCGGCGGCTATGCGCACATGGTCCGCCAGCATCTCGGCAAGGCGATCACCGAGCCGCAACGCCGCCGGTGGGTCAATCTGCTCATGGACGCCGCCGACGAGGTCGGCCTGCCCGACGATCCCGAATTCCGCGCCGCCTTCGCCTCCTACATCGAATGGGGCACCCGGCTGGCGCACGCCAACTCCCAGCCCGATGCCACGCCGCCGCTGGAAGCGCCTATGCCGCACTGGGGTTGGGGCGTCGCACCGCCGTACCGGCCGTGACATCTACGCCGGCGAGATAGTCGGCGGAGCTCATACGAAGAAACCTTTGAACAGGATTTCGCTGATCCTGGTGACGGTCTTCTTGCCGACCTGGTAGCCGTCGTCGATCACCTGGGTGTTGTTCATGATGGCGACCGTGTACTGCTCGCGCGGGCCGACGAAGCCGACCGAGTTCATCAGCCACGATCCGTCGTCGTTGTCGTCAGCCCAGCCGTTCTTGTTGCCGGGCAACGCCTCCGGGCCCGCGCCCCACACACCCCACCGCTGGTCGTGGTCGAGCGAGGCGTCCCCATCCACCGAACGCATCTCCGAGACCAGATACTGCCGATGTCGTGCGGGCAGCTTCTCCAACGCGAAGTTCATCAGCTGTTCGAGATCGGTGGCCGTCACCATCATCCAGCCCCACGCGTCCGGATGCCCTGCGGAGAAGTACATGTTCGCCATGCCGAACGAGCGGAACCGCGGCGCGTAGGTCCGCTCGCCGCCGTACCGCTCCCACAGGGTCGTCGCGGCGTCGTTGTCGCTGGAATGCAGCATCCGGTGCATCAGGTCGCGGTCCTCGGCGGTCAACATGATCGCGCCTGCGTCGTCGCGCAGCAACAGATCGACCGCCATCGCCAGTTTCGGCGTCGAGCAGGCCGAGATCGGTACCGCCGCATGGGCATTGCGCCACACGGCGCCAGTCCTGCGGTCCCGCACCACTATTCCGGTGAACCCGGGTCGGCTGCTCGCGTACGCGTCGGCCTGTGCGATGCGGCTTCGGAAGGCGGCGTCGAAGCCTGGCGGATCGGGCATCGGCGATCCGGGCACCGGCCAGGCCGGCTCGGCGGGCGTGCCGCCCGCGCCTTCGGCGTCGTGCTCGTAGGCCAGGACCGCGACCACCGACGCGGCGACCAGCATCGTGGACAGCAGCACCGGGAACCGTCGCCGCCGTGCCGGACCCCTTCGATACGCACAGACCAACCGCATGGACGTCCATCCCTCGCTACCCGAACTCTGGTCGCCGCTCATGCTCGGCGATCAGCATTTTTCTCAGCAGGGCACGCCGAATCAACCCGACACCCGGACAGAGAGCCGATGAATCCTGTTCGAGTGGGATTCGCGGGGTCGGGTGGCCTTGCTGTCCCTGCGGCGAGGACGACGGTGTTTCCCGTGCATACGGCTGCCCCCAGCATTAGGGGCCGATATTTCAGCGCCTCGTCGGTTGCGTGCGACTGTGTAACACGCCAAATAATTCGTCCGATCTCCAGTTGTCCGCACCGGCTTCGCGGACTATGTGGGAGGACATGGTCGTTCGGAGCCGGTAACCACCCACATCGACATCCGGGGGTTCTATGAACATCAAGCCATGGGCATTCGCCGCACTGGCCGCGAGCGTCGTCATCGGCGCAAGCGGGTGCGGTTCGAGCACCACCTCGCCGCAGGCGACCAGAACGCCGATCCCTTCGGCCGCGCCGACGCCGGGCAACGCCACCGACCAGCCCACTGATCCGCCGCAAGCGCAACCCAATCCGAACCAGTCCGGACCGCCGCCCGCGAGCGTTCCGGTCACCAAGGACGAACCCGCGCCGGCTCCCGGTCCCGCGCCAGCTCCCGGTCCCGCGCCGAGCAAGGGTCCCTACGGGAGCGGCCACGGCTTGTGCTTCGACCTGAATTCCGAACTCGCCACCTCCGCGCTCGCCCGCCTCGCGCCGAACAAAGAGGGCTACCCCTGGGTGATCGAGACGGCAAGCACCGATCCGATCGACTCGGGCTGCGACGGCGTCTTGTCCTGGATGCTGGTGGACTGGAAAGGTAGCCACCCGGCCTACCACGTCCTGTTCTTCACCGACGGCAAATACCTCGGCACCGCGACTTCCAAGCCCTACGGCTACACCACGATGCTCGCGAAGACCGCCAAAGACAGTGTGCGAGTGCAGTATCGCTGGGTGAAGCCCGAAGATGCGCTGTGCTGCCCGTCCGGCGGGCCGAACACCGTCTCCTTCACCTTGACCGGAACGAAGGTCCAGGCGAACGGCCAGTTCCCGCCGGACAACTGACGATTCGCACCAACTCAGAGCGACACCCATGCCTACGGGCACGGGTGTCGCTCTGCGAGGCGATGGTCGCGCGCCGAGGGGTCTAGCTCCCACAAACCCCGTCAACTATTCACAAACGTTCCAGCCGCTGTGAATAGTAGGAACCCTCTGTGATCCCACCAGACCAGCAGGCAGATCGTGCGCACGGCCGAGGTTCGCACCCCTGCTGTGAACGTTGGGGTTAGTCGAGGAGGAGTGCGACGACAGCCTTGGGGGCCGCGAGCCATTCGCGAATGTTGTTGCGTACCAGCGTTGTCCAGCGGCACTCGCAGTAGGCGGTGACTCCGTCGGCATCGATGCCCGCGGCGCGGCACAGCGCGACGGCGCGGGGCACATGCCGGTGCTGGGTGACGATGATCGCGCGTTCGACGCCGAACAGTTCCCTGGCCCGCTCGCAGGTCGCGCGAGTGGACAGCCCGGCGCCGTCGGTGCGGACGAGCGCGGGGTCGACCCCATGATCCGCGAGATACTTTGTCATCGAGGCGATTTCATCACCCGAGGTACCCGCCGCATCACCGGAGACCAGAATCTCGCGCGCCTTCCCGGCTCGCAGCAGCTCGATCGCCACGTCCAGCCGCCCACGCAGGTACGCCATCGGCTTACTATCCGGCCCCACCTTCGCGCCGGGCACGATCACCACCGGGACCGAGGGCGCCGCCCCGACCTCGAACCGATGCCCGTTCGACAACATCCACAGCCGAACGTTGGCCCCCACCACCAGCACCACAAGGCCGGTCACCGCGAGGACCCCCGCCCTGAGCAACCCGCGCACCCAACGCCGCCGCGTACCCACCCGACCGCTGCGCGCCTCCCGATCCCCTATCACGCCCGCCTCTTCCCATCGGTTCGCACAAGATCCGCCGACTCGAGGTCGTCAGCAGCGCCCATGGTAGGCGACCCATCTCCCCCAGCCTCGCCGCCAACGAGTGGCACACCATGGAGAGCTCTTCTCGCACTTCGCCGCAGCCATGTGCCACTCGCGACAGGGTGGCTCAGCGCCGGGCAGGCGAGCGCGGCCGACGGCGGGTCAGGTGCGGTTGGGGATGCGCGGGGGTGGGGCGTCTTCGGGTTCGGTGGGGCGGGAGCGGGTGATGGCTACGCCTGCCAGACACAGCAGGCCGCCCACTACGGCCAGCGGGGTGGGGACTTCGCGGAGGGCGATCCAGGACATCAGGACTACGAGGGCGGGGACCACGTACGTCGTGACGCCCATTTTGCCTGCGGTGGTGCGGGCGAGAGCGTAGGCCCAGGTGGTGAACGCCAGCGCGGTGGGGAATACGCCCAGGTAGATGACGCTCAGGGTCGACGAGAGCGGGGCAACGGCTGCTTCGCTGACCAGCTGGCCCGCGAAGGGGACGCACGCGATGGTGCCGACGACGCAACCGCCGGTGGTTACCTGAAGCGCCGATGCGTGGGCGAGCGTTGGCTTTTGGGCAACCACCGCGATCGCCCATGCCGCGGCGGCGGTGAGACAGAGCACGACACCCAGGATCGCCGCGCTGCCGCCACCGGAGTTCGACAGCCCGACCACGATCGCGCCGCCGAAGGACACGGCAATTCCCGCCATCAGCCGCGACGGAAAGCCTTCGCCGAGCACAAGCCCGCCAAGCAGTGCGATCAGCACCGGCCCGATGTTGATCACCATCGCCGCGGTGCCCGCGTCCAGGTAGCGCTCACCCCAGTTCAACGCCACCATGTACACCCCGAACCACAGCACGCCCGAAATGAGAATGCCGCGCCACGCACCACGCGCGGGCATCCCCTCCCCGGTGACGATCAGGATCACCACCAGCGCGACCGACGCGGTCAGCAGTCGACCGAACGCCAGCGCACCCGGCGAGAAGTCTGCTCCCGCAGCACGAATGAACACGAAGGCGGACGCCCACAGCACCACGGTGACGGCAGCAGCCGCAAGGGCCCTTCGATCACCGGCCCCGACAACTCGATCCATTGACCGAACGCTAGATCATCGCCACCCAGAACTCACGCGGTTTTCGGACGAGGCATCAGCCACTGCCGAGGCCGCCGTCGAGACGTCAGGCGATCCGCGCACTGCTGCCGAGATCGCCGTCGAGCAATGCGGAGCCGAGCGTCGTCACCTCGTGCCGCATCGCATTGCGATGCCGCCAGCTGTCGACGAGTCCGGCTTCGCGCAGGATCGACGCGTGCTCGCTGGCCGTCGCCGGTGAAACACCAAGTCGCCGTGCAAGTTCGGTCGTGCTGCAGCCTTCCGCGATCACCTGGAGTGCACCCGCCCTGGTCCGGCCGAGCAGGGCGGTCAACGCCTCGTTGGTCGGGCGCGGACCCCAGACCGCGGCGAAATCGCCGATATCGCGCAAGACCGGAACGACCAGGGTCAGCGGCAAGTCCTTGTCGACGGTCGAGTGCAGCGTGAGCGGTTCGGGCCAGGCGAACAGCGAGGGGATGATGATCAGCCCACTGCCCTCGGGGTTTTCGTTGTGGCATGCCATATGCCGTCGCACTTCGAGGATGGGTGCTCGCCACCGCACGTGCGGGTGCAGCCCCGCGAACATCTGCTCGACGCCTTCGGTGGCCATGGTGCGCGCCATCCGTTCGGCGGCCGCTTCGAGGTACGCCTGAATGTGCGCCCACCGGCCGCCGAAGGCCACCGCGTGGAACGATTCGACGGCGGACGCGACCTGCTGGCGTGCCGCGCCGTCCCGACCGGACAGTTCCTCGATCCAGTTCGGCATCGGCGTGCGGCCGAGTTCGGCGCGGTGCCGGATGACGTTGTCGACCTCGTTGCGCAGTTCGATGCGGGAGGCGAGATGCAACGCCTCGATTCCCGCGGACATCGAGCGTGCACCGCGGGTCGGCGTGATCAGATCGAGGAACCCGTCGTCGACGGGCAGAATGTCGGCGAGCACACCGAAGTCGGCGGGAATCGACGCACGCACCTGGTTGCGCCAGCCGGAGAACCCAGCCACGTTCTTGCGCTGCACGATCCGGCTGGCCAGCATCGTCTCGCCGAGAGCGCCGAGCGGCGCACCGATCCGCACACGCAGCAAATCCTCCGGTGTCAAAAAGATTCGCTTCATCGATCGCCCCGCATCATCGTCACCCGATACCGTCTCAACGTACGCGCGCTCACCACGAACCGCGCCACCGAACTGCGATCAACGGATCCACCCGCATCAACAGATCCTCGGCGTTCGGCCGCTCCCGCAGGCTCGTCGCCGCAGCGTCGCCGCTACGGGACCGTGTCGATGTCAACCGCTGCTGCCCCGCCGTCCATTCCGCCACGAGCCGATCGACCATCCGCGCCACCGCCACCGCAAGGCCACCCTGGCCAGGCACCGCCACATCCTTCACCATGTCCGTACTCCTCATTGTCGCTGCTCAGCCAGCCTATGAACGAAGAGTCGACGGACGCACCAACATTCGGCCCAGGCCGAAACACCCCCACGATTCGGCGCGACATGGTGTGGAGTGCAGACAACTGAGCACGGCCGCCGAGGGGTGCGGCCGTGCTCAGGGTGGGGGTGGGTCAGGCGGCGGTGCGGATGGGTTCGCCGCGGTAGCGGGCGAGGCTGCCGTCGATGCGGAGGGTGCGCCAGAGGAGTTTGGCCACCGGGTTCATCAGGCCGATGTCGGTGGCGAGCATGCGGGCTTCGCCGAAGTAGTCGCGGCGGCGAGCGCGAGCTTCTGGGCTGCGCCAGAACAACTCTCGGCGGATGTGACGCGGAATGTCGAACTCGCTGAACAGCGAGCGCGGCGGCTTCACGATCAGGTCGCAGGCGATGAACATGATGATGGGATAGGCGAGCGACAGGGTGCTTCGCTGGACGAAGCCCAGTTCGGGGACCCGGTGACGCAGGTATTCGTGTGCGAAGGAGATGTGCCGTGCTTCCTCGGCGATGTGAATGCGCATCACGTCGCGCATGATCGGGTGCACGGTCTCACCGCCGCGCAACATCGACTTCTGCACGTGGTCGATCGGCTCCTCGCCCGCGAGGACGGCGACGAAGAAGGTCGTCGGGAAGTAGCGGCCGAGCAGCGGCACCAGCGATCCGAGCAGCCGCATCACCGAGCCCATGCCAGGCACGTCCGCGCCGATGCGGTTCACCATCTCTTGGAACATCTGGGTGTGGTTGATCTCTTCGGCGACCTCGTGGTTGAGGTAACGGAATTCGCGAGATCCGTTGGGCACCTTGGCGAACAGGTAGTTCATCACCCCACCGATGAGCAGCTGCTCGAACTGCAGCCCCACCTTCGCGATATTGGCCTGCCGCCACATCCCGATCTCGATCTTGCGGTCCTCGGGCAGCGCCAGGTACCAGGGATGCGCGCCGAGCGGATCGGCGGAGGCGGGGAGGATCCAGCGCGGATCGTTCGGGATGATCGCCCACTCGGGCGACTCCCAGTCAATATCGATATACGGGTCGAAGTGCTTGTTCACCGACCCTTCCGACAGTGTCGTCAAGATGGCCGCGTAGGTGCCCTGTTTCGCGGTGCTCGACGGCGCCGTTGCCGACTGAGTTGCCATGACGTCTACCTCATATCCGACTCAATGTTTAATGTGACACACGTTTACAGTAACACCCTGTCTCGCCTATTTCCAGGGAATGGGCTACATCGCAGCGGGCGAAGGCTGACCCACCGTGTCGGCTGGCAGGTGCCCTCGACCCTGGTTGGACACGCAGTAAATGGGTTGACCTTGACCGTGCGTCAGGGATTAGCGTTTCGGGCGTGACGATCACGGTGTTGGACAGCTATAGCTCGATGCGCGCCATCCTGACGGCGCCGCTTGCCGATCGCCCCGCGCTCCTGCAGGCGATGCTCGAGCCGATCGCGGACATGTACAAGTACATGCCTGGCGCGCAGGACTTGGTGCAGGTGCATCACATGAGCAGTGGGTTCCGGGTCGATCGGGAGGTCGAGGGCGCGCTGGCCGGGCTGACGACGCTGCACGAGGCAGGAGCCTGGGAGCGGATCGAGGGGGCGCTGAACGCGGCGCTCGCGGTGCAGTTGGCGGCGACGCCGGACATCGTGGTTCCCGACATCACGGCGCTGATCGTGTTGGGGGACAACTCCGATGCGCACTTCATGGACGTGGCGCTCGGCATGACCGCGAGTGGCGGCATGTCGGGATACCTGTGGTTCGCGTTCTGGCCGAGCGCGGAGAACCTGGCGCGGCTGGAGGCGACGGCCGCGCACGAGCTGAACCACAACCTGCGCTACAGCAACGTGCGGTGGGATCCGGCGACGGTGACGGTCGGCGAGCACGTCGTCAGCGAGGGGCTCGCGGACGCGTTCGCCCGGCATCTGCACGGCGATCTCGGTTACGCCAGGATCGGGACGCCGTCGCTGCACGACGACGCGGTGTACGACAAAGTTGTTGCGGGGCTTGATATCCGGGGGATGGAGAATTTCGCCTCGTACGTGCTCGGTGACGCGATCGCGGCCAAGTTCGGCGGCAACCCGGTCGGCCTGCCGACCGGAGCGGGCTACGCCGTCGGCAACCGGCTGGTCGACTCCTATCTCGCGATCACCGGCAAGCAGGCCCCCGACGCACTGCTGGTCGATGCCGCGGAAGTCATCGCGCTCACCACTCGATAGTCGAATCCGCGTGTGCGAGCGGACTGTTCGACCGCGAAACGCACCGCGGCCGGCCGACGCAACGAGAGCGTCGACCGGCCGCGCCGGAATCAGAGCCGAGTAGGTGCTAGCAGTTGCTCGGCGCGGGCACCCCGCGGAACCGTCCGTCGAGCCAGTTGAGCATCGACGGAATGCCGAGCTCGGCGGCGGTCAGGTGGTCGGGTGTCGGGTAGAGCTCGGCCTGCACCTTCACACCGGCGTTGCAGTACCGACGGTTCGTGCTGACGATCGCGTCGAGCGGGATGACGTTGTCCTGCGGCGAGTGCCATTCGAAGATCGGCGTCTGCGGAATACCGTCGTAGAGCTCGACGCTGTTCTCGTCCGCGACCGCCCATGCCTTCGGGTCGTTGGCGAGCACAAAGTCTTTCGCGTACTCGTCGAGGTCGTGGCCGACGCCCTTCGCGAGCAGGTCATTGGTGCAGGAGTTGGCGATGGCGTTGACCGCGGCGATGCCACGATCGTTCAACGCGCTGCTCATCGGCAACCGGTCGGGGTATTCGCGCTCCAGGCCGACCACGGCGGCCATGCCGAGACCGAACGCCGGGTGCTTGTTGTGGCCGATCGCCCAACCCATCGTGGTCAGGTTCATCGGGACACCACCCTGGGCGGAACCGACGATGTTCAGTTCCGGCGCGTACTTCGGCGCGAGCGCGGCCGCCCATGCGGTCGCCATGCCGCCACCGGAGTAGCCGGACAGCGCGACCGGGCTCTTGCCGAGGCTGAGTTCCGGCAGTCGCTGTGCGGCACGGATGCCGTCGAGGGTGATCTTGCCGCCCAGCTTCGCCGCACCGTAGGCGCTGTTGGGGCCGAGGTGATCGGGCAGCGCGACGCTCCAACCACGCTGCAGCGCAACGTTCAACGCAGGCGCGAACGGAACGATGAAGTTCGGGTCGTTGGCGTAGAGGCCGTGCGAGATGGCGCACTGGGTGCCGAGCCCGTTGATGATGTGCTGGAAGCTCAGCAGCGGCGCGTCGGCGCGGTGCAGCAGCGGCGTGAGCACCGTGGTGGTCGCGGCGATCGGCTTGCCCGCCGAGTTGGTCGAGCGGAACTTGACCAGGGTGACCTTGGCGCCGGGGAAGAACCACAGTCCCGGCATCGGACGGACACTGAGCACGTCACCGTTGGATTTGCTGCCGATGTCGGCGGGCGCCGCGTAGAACGGGTCCGGGTCCGGATTCGGCCAGACCGGCTGGGCACTGGCGGTCACCGTGCCCGCGGAGACCATGACCGCGCCCATCGTCAGCACGCCCAACGCGGCGCGCAGCGACCGGAATTTCCTGCCACTGCTCGCCTGCCGGAAAAGTCTTCTGCCCACTGGTGTCCTACCTCCACTGCATCGCGGGAATTCTATGGTGTCTACATTTCAAACGCGCGGCCGTTAAGCGGAACTTAACTCGTAATTAGAAATGGCCGAGCCGGTTCGACAGCGCCGTCGACATCTGCATGTTCTATATGAATTGCATTGGTCCGCGTTGCGCGGGGTCCCGGATGGCCAGCTCACCCATCCTGGACTGTCTGTCGAGCCGAACAAGCCTCAGGCCAGGCACTTTCGGTGTGGCACTTCGCCAACCTCGGCCTCGGCACGTATCGATCCGCCCGGCCGCTGATCGCGTGGCAGGCGTCGAATTGTCTGTTTCCGTCAGAGTTTTCCTGTGAATACCGGTGATATCCGAGCCTGGCACACTCCCGAGTTTTGTCATTACCGACGGTGTCGCTCGGTCAGAGTAATAGCGACGGCCCAAACGGTCCATTGCTACGCCGTGCGACTCCCGTTGTTAACGCGCCGATCACGGCGGGCTCCGTCGAAATTCACCGCATCGAGCAATCGCGGGCACACCGCGAATTGGCCGACAGACCAGGATGCTTGTGCATTTCCCCAGGACCGAGGCCCGCCGACCGTTGCCAACTGATAGCCACACCCCCATTACTGTGGATCGCATCACCCGAGGTGGAATAACCGCCGCCCCTGCACGATTGGACTCGACCATGACCAGTGCCGACTTGCCGGCCGACGCCTTCGGCCGCATCGAGGGGAACGTGCACGCGACGGTCACCGGACTCACCCGCGTCGAATTGATCACCACTCCCATCACTTCCACGCTCCTGCACGGCGCCACCGACCTGGAACACACCGCCACCGGCGTCCTGCCGCACCGGCTGCCCGCCTGGGCCCGCAAGCAGTTCCCCGACGACTATCTGCGGATGGTCGAGGCACAGCCCACCGGCGTGCGACTGGCGTTCCGGACCGCGGCGACCGTCATCGAGCTGGACGCCTTGCCGACCCGGACCGTCTACCGGGGCGCCCCCGAGCCCGCGCCCGGCCTGTACGAACTGCTGGTGGACGGACAGCCGAGTGGACACGGCCACGTGCCGGGCGGCACCCGTCACCTCGTCGACATGGCCACCCAGTCCACGGTCACCGAGCCTGGCTCGGTCGGCACCGTCCGGTTCGCCGGCCTGTCCGCCGCACCGAAGGATGTCGAGATCTGGTTGCCGCACACGGAGATCACCGAGTTGGTCGCCTTACGCAGCGACGCAGCCGTCGAGCAGGCAGCGGACCGGGGACGCCTCGTCTGGCTGCACCACGGCAGCTCGATCAGCCACGGCGCCAACGCCGACCGCCCGACCGCGAGCTGGCCCGCCGTTGCCGCGGCCCGCGGCGGTGTCGAGCTGATCAACCTGAGCCTGCGCGGCAACAGCCTGCTCGACCCGTTCGTCGCCCGCACCATCCGCGACATCCCCGCGGATCGGATCAGCCTGAAGATCGGCATCAACCTGACCAACACCGACGTGCTGCGGTTGCGCGCCTTCACCCCCGCGGTGCACGGCTTCCTCGACACCATCCGCGACGGCCATCCGAGCACGCCGCTGCTGGTCGTCTCCCCCGTGCTCTGCCCGATCCACGAGGACACCCCCGGTCCGGGCGCCCTCGAATTCGACGGCACCCGTGTGCGATTCCGCGCCACCGGCGACCCGGCCGAGCGCGCGGCCGGAAAGCTGACGCTCAACGTCATCCGCGACGAGCTCGCCCGCATCGTCAAACAGCGTGCGGCCGAGGACTCGAACCTGCACTACCTGGACGGCCGCACGCTGTACGGGGAACAGGACTACGCCGAACTGCCGCTGCCCGACGAGCTGCACCCGGACACCGCGACGCACCGCCGCATCGGTACGCGGTTCGCCGATATCGCCTTCGGCGCGAACGGCCCGCTCGCCGCGAACTGAGTGCTCGGCGACGCAGGTGGCACTCCCCTGCACCGGCCTCGCCACCGTCTGGGTGATCGGCGTCGGCAGCACGCTGCTGCGCCGTGGCTTTCGAACCCGTTCTGCCCTATAGCGTTTCGGGCCGAACCCCGTCCGCGACGTCGGCGACGAGGTGGCGTGCGCGCGGGTGGTGGGTCCACGGGCCTGCTGGGGCGCGGTGGAGGAAGTCGTTGCGCAGCTGATCGATGAAGAGGGAGCCGCGTGCATCGGCCAGCGCGCGTAACGGACCCGATCTGGTGTGCGCGTGGAAACAGGTGGCGGCGTCGGGGTGGGTCATCGGGTGCGTGCGCAGTTCGTCCCGCGCGGTGGCGGCGCCTGCCGCGGTCATCGAGTCGACCAGCCGATGCTCCCATGACTGGTCGCCCGCCGGTATCCGTGCGCGCAGCACCTCGGACAGCAGCGCGAACGGGCCTTCGGATTCGGTGTTGCTCGGCCAGAAGACAACAGACAGCCTGCCACCGGGCCGCAGTGCCGCCGTCCACGAGCGCAGCGCCACATCCGGCTCGGGCAGTTGCTGCAGGCCGAAGATCGACACCACCGCGGCGCACCGGCCCGTCCAGCGGGGATCGAGGGTGGAGGCATCACCTTCGACGACGCGCACCCGCGGGTGGCCCGCCGCACGTTCCCTGGCCCGCCGGACCATGCCCGCGGACAGGTCGATGCCGACGATCTCGCGGTCGGGAAACTGCGCGACCAGCGCGTCCAGCTCCGGGAACGTGCCGCAGCACGGGACGAGCACCGGCCCTTCTGGTATCGCCGCGGCGATCACCGCGTTGACTCCGTCGCGCACCCATGGCGCGAACCGGGGGACGTAGTAGGACTCGTATCCGGTGACCGCCTCGTCCCAGCCGCGGGCCAGCCTGGCGAGCTGTTCTTCCCGTTCACTCACTGGCGCACCCTTCGTCCTACCTCAAACACTGTGTAGCCCTTGTTAACTCGAAGCCGCGACCGCGTATGTGCTGATACACACGGGAGTCCGGACAACCACCTGAAGCACGGCAGACACGAAATCAACAAGATAGCAACCGGTCTGTTTTTCTGCGGCCATGGTCCGGCAACATCCGTGGTCTGGACTCTGGACCAGAAAGGGGTCCATATGCGCCTAACCCCCAGGGTCTGCGTAACCGTTGCCGCGATCATCGTCGGAGTGCTGACATCGCCTGCCGCGGCGGGCGATCCGGGCGGATCGCGGGCTCCGCTTCCAGTCTCCTACATGTTCAGCGATGCGGTGGCCTTCGAGAACGATCATCCCGGCTCGCCGCCGCCCGGCGCCAACGACTGGTCGTGTGCGCCATCGCCGGAGCATCCCAATCCGGTGGTGCTCGTGCACGGTGGGCCGGAGACGGTGCGGCTGGATTGGGGGGCCATGGCCCCCTTGCTGGCGAACAACGGCTACTGCGTGTTCGCGCCGACCTACGGCACCCTCCCCGACATGCCCGGCCCCCTCGGCGAACTCGGCGGGTTGACCCCGATCGAGCAGAGCGCCCAGCAACTGCGCGAGTTCGTCGACCGGGTGCGGACCACGACCGGCGCGCAAGAGGTCGACCTCGTCGCGCACTCGCAAGGCAGCTTGGTCTCCGCCTACTACACCAAGGTGCTCGGCGGCGCGGACAAGGTCGCCAGGATCGTGTCGATCGGCCCCGGCTGGAACGGCACGACCTCGCCCGCGTTCGCGTCCTTGTTCACCGCGTTCGTCGGCCGCTTGGGCCTGACGCCGCCACCGCGGTCCGTCGTCGAGCCGGTGTGCGCTTCCTGCTCGCAGATTCAGGCGGGCTCGGATTTCCTGCGCAAGCTCAACGAGGGCAGCGCCGCCGTGCCCGGCGTCAACTACACCAACATCATCACCCGCCACGACGAGTACATCGTGCCGTACTCGAGCGGGTTCCTGCAGGCGCCGAAGGTCACCAACCATCTCATCCAGGAGTACTGCGCCAACAACCTGACCGACCACTTGCTGCTGCCCTACGACAGGGTGGTCGCTCAGCTCGTGCTCAACACGCTCGACCCGACCAATACGCAGCGCCCCACCTGCACGACCACCCCGCCGAACAGCTGAATCGATAAGGGCCCCAACCACTATCGACGAAAAAGACGGCTCGGCGGGGTTTTGCCTCCGAACGCGTGACCCCGCCGAACCGTTTGCCTGCCACTAGGCAGTTTCTGGGTGTTACCTACTGAACATGCAGCGGCACACCGGTTTTACTTGGCCGGGGCGGCCGGCGGGTTGAACGGCTGGTTGATCGTGGTGAAGTACTGGATCGCCGCGCCGATCGCCACCGGTGCGGTCACCAGGATCTGGCCTGCCACGGTGCCGAGCGCGCCGACGGAGACGATGCCGAAGAGGCAGCCGACCGCCGCGGCGGGGAGGAAGGCGCCGAACAGGCCGATGATGGTCGCCATCGCCGCGATGGTGGACATCACACCGCCGAGCACGCAGCCGACGGCCGCGCCGCCGAGGCCACCGATCAGGGTGCCCATGGCCGCGCCGAGGCTGATGGTGCCGGTCATGCGGGACCAGGCGGCCTGCTCACGGTCGTACGGGGTCTTCCACGGTGCGCTGTCCTCGAAGGGCAGGGCGACCGGCTTGTAGGTCGCGTGTGCCATGTCGAACTGCGGAGTCAGCGACGCCGTGCGGCCCGAGATGTCTGCGACGATCGGGAACTCGAACTCGTCGACCCGGAACTTGAGTTCGCTGCCTGCCACGGTGGTTCCGTTGGCGGCCTTGATCTTGAACACGCCGTCTTCGACGACCATCGAGCCCGCATCGGTCTTGATCACGGACGTCGTGTCGACGGCCTCGGCGGTGAAGTTGACCGCGCCCTGGTCGGCGGCCGGGTCAGCGCCAGCGGTGCCCGCGGCAACACCGAGCGCTGCGATCAGCGTGATGGCTGTCGCGGCTAGGTTCCTCATCGACATTCTGTAAATCCTTTGTTGGTGTGGTCGGGACGCGGCGAGCTTAGGGTAGGCAGTCCTAAACTTTCAACACCGTCGTTTTCGCCGGTCGAACGGCCTGTGACGTGCGTCATCGCCTCGAATGCCCGGCTCGGCAACGAGGTGTCGGCAGTGGCGCCGGTGGCAGCGCATGCCTCGTGCGCGGCGCTACCTCCCTGCCCGATCACCGGAGCGATCGACTCGAGCGGCGGCCGCCGAACGGGCGACCGACCGCACGATTTCCCCGGTACGCACGGCAATGTTGGACAGCAGCGACGACGACAACCCGTGGGTGTGCTCGACACTGCCCTGCAGATAGATATCACCCGGCAGCGGTGCGGTGGGCACCAGCCGGTAGTCCCGTGTCACCTGTGCGCCTTCGGCCTCGAAGGCCACCGAGGCGGCGACCTCGCCGAGCACGGCACGGACATCGCCGGGCCGAAAGCCCGTGGCGCACACCACAGCATCACACTGCAATGTCTCGGTGAGGCCGGTCGGGCCGTGCGTCACATCGACGCGCACCTCGCCGTTCGACTCCTCGACCATCGCGACGGTCGAGGCGCCGTGCATGAACAGGCGCCGGTTGCCCGCCACCCGCTCGGCGTACTCGTGCGCGTACAGCTGATCGATCAGCCCCGGCTCCACCGCCGAATAGTTGGTGCCGCGGTGGTAGCTCATCAACTGCCTGCGCAACTCCGGTGACGCGGCGTAGAAGTCGTCGACCGCGGCGGGGTCGAAGATCCGGTTCGCATACGGGCTGTCGGTCGCCGGACTGAGTCCGTACTTGCCGAAAACCGCATGGACACAAGCATCTTGGTAACCCTGGTGCAGGTGCCCGACCACCTCCGCGGCGCTCTGCCCTGCCCCGATCACCACAAACCTGTTGTGCCGCAACGGCGGAAGCGCTTCGAGCTGCGGCAGCAGATGGTGGCTGTGGAACACCCGTGCCGACGCCGTCACACCCTCCGGCAGCCGAGCCGAAAGACCAACTGCCACCACGATATTCCGCGCTCGCAACACGCCGCTGGCGCGGCCTTCGAGCCGAATCTCGAAACACTCACCGGCCGCGGTCACTTCGACAGCCGTGGTGCCGTAGTCGACCGCGGCGGACACCGTCCGCGCCGCCCACCGCAGATAGTCCTGGAACTCGAGGCGGGTCGGGCGGAAGGTCTGCAGGTTGATGAAGTCGGTCAGCCGCTCGTGTTCCTGCAGATAGTTCAGGAAGCTGTACCGGCTGCGCGCATTGCGCTGCGTAGCAAGATCTTTGAGGAACGAGATCTGCATCGTCGCGCCGGGCAGCAGCATCCCGGGATGCCAGGCGAAGCGCTCCTTGGCCTCGACGAACCGTGCGGTCAGCCGCTGCGCGGGCGGGAGGCTCTGGTTGTGTTCCTCCAGCGCAATGGCCAGGGCCAGATTCGACGGCCCGAAACCGATTCCGGCGACGTCGACGATCTCGTCGGTGGCGACCTCGGTCATCTCAGGCCGCATTCGAGTGCTGCAGCGCGTTTTCGAGCGCGTCGGTCGTTGTCACCGCGCCGCAGCGGCGGGCAACGTAGTTCATCGCCATCACGTGCTCGTCGCGGCCGAAATCCGCGGTGGCGTCCAGCACGACGAACGGCTTGATGTCGTTCATGAACGCGTCTGCGGCACTGAGCATGCAGCCCATGTGGGCGTATACGCCGGTGATGACGAGCTGATCGCGGTTGTAGTGGTTCAGCAGCTCGCGCAGGTCGGTCCGCTGGAACGCGGAGTAGCGCCACTTGGTGACCTGGATATCGCCGGGGCCCGGGGACAGTTGGGCGATGACCTCGGTGGCGGGTCCGTTGGCGAGTCCGCTGCCCCAGAAATCGGCGAGAATGCCGCGCCGAGAGGGGTGCTGGTCGCCGGGTTGCATGGTGTAGATCACCGGGATGCCCGCGTCCGCGCACTGCTTGCGCAGGCGCTGGATGTTCGCGGTTGCGGTCAGGATCGGGTCGCGATCGGACTCATACGCGTCGATGAAGTACCGCTGCATGTCGTGGATGAGCAGCGCGGCGCGCGACGGATCCAGCGACCACGCCACCTGATTCGACGCGATGTCCGCGCGCGTCGGTAGCGAGTACGGGGCTATCGGCGGGATGGCCAACGGTGATCTCCTGTTCTGGCAGACGAAACGGTCGAGTCAGGCATCGAAGGTCGCGCCCCCGTCGACGCGCAGGTTGTGCATGGTGATGTGCCGAGCACGGTCGGACGTCAGGAAGTAGATGGATTCGGCGACGTCCTCGGGCTGCCCGACCCGGCGCAGCGGAATGCCGAGGCGGAAGCTGCCGAGGTCACCGGCGAGGACCCGGTCACGAGCGGCCTCGGGGAGTTCGACCCCGCCCTCGGCGAACATGCCGCGCAGCATGGGGGTGTCGGTGGAGCCTGGCGACACCACGTTCACCCGGACGCCCGCCGCGGCCACTTCGAGCCCGAGCGCCATGGCGAATGCCGTTGCCGCCGCTTTGGACGCGCCGTACGCGGCCATGCCGACGCGCGGCGTTGTTGCCGCGTTGGAGGTGACGACCACGATCGATCCGCCGCCTGCCGCGGCGAGCACCGCGGCGGCCCTGCGGGTCACGTGCATGGTCCCCGTGGCGTTCACCGCGAGGCACCGATCCCATTGGGCACCGGTCAATTCCGATACCTCGCCGGTTTCCAGCACACCCGCCGCATGCACGACGGACTCGATGCGACCGAACCGCTCGGCCACCGCGGCGAACGCACGGTCCACCGAGTCGGCATCGGTGACGTCGACCTGGTCCGCGTGCGTTGTGCATCCTGCTGCGGTCGCCCGGATATCGGCCGCAGTGCGGTGCACCGCCGGATCGTGATCCCACAGCACCACCGGAGCTGTCGACCTGGCCGCGAAGATCTCTGCGGCCGCCCGGCCGATGCCCCCTGCGGCGCCCGTCACGATGACGGCCCCTCCCCCTTCAGGGTAACTAAGCATATGCTTAGCCTAACCTTAATTCTGCGCGAAAGTAAAACTCTCGTTCCAAGCATAGGAGCTCGACAGTGCAGTCTCAATCAGACCTAACTCCTTGGCCTGCAACCGAAGCCACGGAATACCGCGCGCTCGGGTACTGGTCCGGCGAGACCTTCGGCGACATGCTGACCGCCCGCGCGACGACTTCGCCGGATGCCATCGCAGTGCTGGACGACCGACACCGCTGGACCTACGCCGAGCTCGACGCCCGCGCGCGCTCACTCGCCGCCGGGTTCATCGACTTCGGAATCGGTCCTGGTGACCGGGTTCTGGTGCAACTGCCCAATATCGCCGAGTTCGTCGAGGTGCTCTTCGGCCTCTTCTACGCAGGCGCGCTGCCGGTCTTCTGCCTGCCCGCGCATCGGCAGTCCGAGCTGATCCCGATCGCCAAGGCGAGCGGCGCGGTCGCCATGGTGACCTGCCACCACCACCAGACGTTCAACCACGCCACCCTCGCCGCGATCCTCCGCGATCACGCGCCGGACCTGCGGCACCTGATCATCGTTCCGGACCGGGGAAAGCCGGGACTGCCGGGCGGCACGCATGCACTCGACGCACTGCGGCGGGTGCCGAAGGAGCTGCCTGCGGTTGCCGCATCCGATGTCGCGTTCCTGCAGCTCTCCGGCGGCAGCACCGGGACGCCGAAGCTCATCCCGCGCACCCACGACGACTACCTGTACAGCGTGCGCCGCAGCGCCGAGCTCTGCGGGCTGGACAGCAACAGCGTCTATCTCGCGGCTTTGCCGGTGGCACACAACTTCCCGATGAGCTCGCCCGGCATTCTCGGCGCGCTGTGGGCAGGCGGCACGGTGGCGCTGGCCATCGATCCCTCACCGACCACCGCCTTCACCGCCATCCAGCAGTTCAAGGTCACCATCACCGGGCTGGTGCCACCGCTGGCCAGGCTGTGGGTCGAACGCGCGGAAAACAGCAAGGCGTACGACCTTTCGAGCCTGCGGGTGCTGCTCGTCGGCGGCGCCCGCTGCCCGGACGAGCTGGCCCGGCGCATCGGACCAGCGCTCGGGGTGCAACTCCAGCAGGTCTTCGGCATGGCCGAGGGTCTGGTCTGCTACACCAGGCTCGACGATCCCGACGACGTGACCCTGGCCACCCAGGGCCGCCCGATGTCACCGCACGACCGGATCGCGGTGGTCGACGAGAACGGCGATCCGGTGCCGCCCGGCGTCGATGGCCTGCTGATCACCAAGGGGCCGTACACGATTCGCGGCTACTACCGCAATCCCGAGGCGAACGCGTCATCGTTCACCGAGGACGGGTGGTATCGCACCGGCGACGTCGTCGCGCTGCGCCCGGACGGCAACCTGGTGGTGAAGGGCAGGCTCGGTGATCGCGTCAACCGCGGCGGCGAGAAGATCTCGGCCGAGGAGATCGAGGCACATCTGTTGGACCATCCGCTGATTCGGGACGCGATCGTGGTCGCGGTGCCGGACGAGCATCTCGGCGAACGCAGCTGCGTGTTCGTGCTCGCTGCCGATCCGACCACCCCGCCCGCGCTCGGACAGATCCGCAAGTTCGTCAGGGAGCGCGGCGTGGCGACCTGGAAGATCCCCGATCTGCTCGAGGTGGTCGACAGCTTCCCCGAGACCGGCGTCGGCAAGATCAGCCGCCGTTCGCTGCGGGCGGAGCTGAGCGCGCGCGTCAGCCAGTCCTGACGACGAATTGCCGTGCGCGGCCGGGCAACCGGCCGCGCACGGCAATCAGCGGCGGTTCACTTGCCGCGATCCGCGACCGGCTCGGCGGTGTGGACAGTGCTCGTCCAGACCGGACGCAGTACCGCACACAGCAGCACACCGAGCACTGCCGCAGCACAGCCGTAGATGAACAGCGCCGTGTCCGCGCGGAAGAAGTTGCCGAGCAGCCCGGCCACCAGCGATCCGACGGCGGTGCCCGAAACCGCTTGCACCAGCCACAGACTCGACACCCGGCCGCGCAACTCGTCGGGGGTGTGCTGCTGCAGCAGCGCGAAACGGAAGGTGTCGTTCACCGCACGGCCGAGCCCGAATCCAGCGAGCCCGAGCACCGCGAGCACCGTGGTGCCGCCTGCCCCGACGACGATCAACGCGACCGGAAGCAGCGCCACCGACAGCAGCAGCGCCCTGCCGTTGCGCCGGACGCGCCCGGTCCAGCCACTGGTGAACAAACCGATCAGCGCGCCAGCGGCGGGTGCGCCGTACAGCAGGCCGAGCACACCGGATCCGGCGCCGAGCACGGTGTCGTTGTATGCGGGCAGCAGCACCATCGGTCCACTCACCAGCATGACGGCCAGCCCGACGAGCAGCGCCCCACGGACCATCTGATGCGTGACGGCGAAACGCATTCCGGTGAGCAGGGCCCGCAGCGGCGGCTCGTGCACCGACCCGGTTGGCGGATGCGCGCCGACCTCCTGGAACAGCGTCACGGTGACCGCGGTGGCGGCCGCCGCGACGAAGTAGGTCACCGAAACCCCACCGGTGGCGATGATCACGCCTGCCACGCTCGGCGTCACGACGGTGCCGAGTTCCGTGGTCAGCGTGATCAAAGCGCCTGCGGCAGCCAGCCGTTCCCGGCCGACCAGCGCGGGCGTCAGCGCCATCAACGCCGAGCTGCTCACCCCGCCTGCCACGCCGTCGAGCACGGCGGCGCCGTAGATCACCGGCAGCAGTGGATGTGCCAGCAGCGCGTTCGCGCCGAGGATCAGGAAGCCGAGCCCGGCGAGCGAGCGGGCCAGCTGAATGGTGCGCCGCCGATCATGGCGATCGGCGAGCACGCCACCGGACAGGCTGCCGACGAACATCGACAGCGCGGTCGTCACCGACACGCCAGCGACGTGCAGGCTGGAGTGGGTGAGCTGGTAGACCTGATACGGCAGCGCCACCATGAGCAGACCGATGCCGAGCAGCGAAATCAGCCGTGCCACAAAGATGAAACGGAAGGCCCTGCTCTCCCGCAGTGGCGAGATATCGATGACCAGACGTCGCAGCACGGTCATCCGATCGTCGTCGCGATGGCGTCGAGCGTCGACAGCCCAACGGGGACAAGCGTTCTCGGCAGCCTCATGCGGCGCCACCCTCCTCGTCCTCGTCGAAGTCCGCGTGCCCGCGCTTCCAGTAGGCGGTCACCTCGGCGCCGCCTGGTTCGGCCCGCAGCACCTCACGCACCCAGCGCCGCAGCGGCCGCACCACGCCTGCCTCGGCGGCGATCCACGCATAGACCCGCTCGCCCTCCGGCAGCGGCACACCGCGCACTGCCTGCTCGAGCAGGTCCGACGATCCGGCGGGCACGCTCCCCCGATGCAGCCAGCGGACCTCGATGCCCTCGGGTGCAACGAGATCGAGCTCCTCGGCGGCGTCGACCACCTCGAGGAACGCCCATCCCCGCGCGTCCGACGGCAGCGCCTCCAGCCACCGCGCGATCGCGGGCAGCGCGGTGATATCGCCTGCCAGCAGGTAGCGGTCGTAGGTGAGCGGTACAACCAGCCCGCCGGGCGGCCCTGCGATGTGCACGGTCGCTCCCGGTGTGGCAGCCGCGGCCCAGCTCGCCGCGTGGCCGCCGGGGTGCAGCGCGAAATCGATGTCGAGCTCGCCGGCGACCGGATCGAAGCGCCGGACCGTGTACTCCCGCGAGATCGGCAGCGGGCGTGGCCATTTCAGCTTGAGGTCGACCTGTTCCGGCAGCCGCAGCGTGCCGTCGGAATCCGGATAGACCAGCCGGACGTGCTCGGTGGGCACGTGGCTTTCGAAGCCGTCCAAGCCTGGCCCGCCGAAGGTGAGCCGCCGCAGCCCGGACCCGATCATGCGTGCGTCGAGCACGGTGACCTCGCGCAGTCCGATCGGGTAGGGCACCTTCGCGCCCGCCGTGCCGTCGAGCACTTCGGCGATCCGTGTGAGATGGGCGGTCCGGTTCATCCGGCCGCGCAGATCTTCGGCATTGCGTGACATCCCTTGCGTTCTATGGAGATCCATCGACCGACCCGGGTCGACTGTGCGCACCTCGAGCGCAACGCATGAGGTTAGCCTAACTTAATTTCAGAGACAAGGTGAACGCTGCCGTCCAGAACGGTGCCCGACCGCGACCGCGGGAGCAAAGGCAATGGTCAACGAACCGGGGCCGAATACGCCGACGGGCGCACCTGTAGGTTGGACGACGGTTCTCTTGCGGCACAAGCGGACCTACCCGACCCGCGCGACCCGCGGCGACGGTGTGGACCACTTGCTCGGGCGATCAGCTGTGCGCTCGGTTGTCGACAGTCGGTGGAGCGCGGTCGAGTCCGCGCCGAGTGAAAGGCCCTTCAGCATGACGTCATCGGCGGGATCGAGCGCACGCGCCCACATCGGGGTCACCGGCCTCGCAGTGATGGGCAGCAATATCGCGCGCAACTTCGCCCGCCACGGACACACCGTGGCACTGCACAACCGCAGCATCGCCAAGACCGACGCACTGCTCGCCGCGCACGGCGCCGAAGGCGACTTCGTGCGCACCGAGACGATCGAGGAATTCGTCGCCGCGCTGCAGACGCCACGCCGGGTGCTGATCATGGTCAAGGCGGGCGAGCCGACCGACGCCGTGATCGAGGAGCTCGCCGCCGCGATGGACGAGGGCGACATCATCATCGACGGCGGCAACGCCCTCTTCACCGACACCATCCGCAGGGAGAAGTCGCTGCGCGAGCGCGGCCTGCACTTCGTCGGCGCAGGCATCTCCGGTGGCGAGGAGGGCGCGCTGAACGGGCCCGCCATCATGCCCGGTGGGCCGAAGGAGTCCTACGAGGTGCTCGGCCCGCTGCTCGAGTCGATCGCCGCACAGGTCGACGGAACCCCGTGCTGCACCCACATCGGGCCGGACGGATCAGGCCACTTCGTCAAGATGGTGCACAACGGCATCGAGTACGCCGATATGCAGCTGATCGGCGAGGCCTACCACCTGTTCCGCGACGCACTCGGCTTCGACGCCAAGCAGATCGCCGACGTGTTCACGCACTGGAACCAGGGCGAGTTGGAGAGCTACCTGGTCGAGATCACCGCCGAGGTGCTCAACCAGGTCGACGCGAAGACCGGCAAGCCCCTTGTCGACGTGATCCTGGACGCGGCCGAGCAGAAGGGCACCGGCCGCTGGACCGTCAAGGCGGCGTTGGATCTCGGCGTCCCGGTGACCGGCATCGCCGAGGCGGTGTTCGCCCGCGCATTGTCCGGCGCCACCGCGCAGCGTAAGGCCGCCGTCGGCCTCGCGGCGGGCCGTCTCGCCGACAAGCCGGCCGACGTCGAGCAGTTCACCGACGACATCGAGCGCGCGCTCTACGCGTCCAAGGTGGTCGCCTACGCCCAGGGCTTCGACCAGATCGCCGCCGCGAGCGTCGAATACGACTGGAACCTGAAGCCGGGCGACCTCGCCACCATCTGGCGTGGCGGCTGCATCATCCGGGCCCGCTTCCTCAACCGGATCAAGGAGGCCTACGCGGCCGACCCGCAGCTGCCGAGCCTGATCCTGGCGCCGTTCTTCCAGGAGGCGATCGAGAACGCCATCGACAGCTGGCGCCGAGTCGTGGCGACCGCGGTGCAGCTCGGCATCCCGGTGCCCGCGTTCGCCTCGTCGCTGGCCTACTACGACGGTCTGCGCGCCAAGCGGCTGCCCGCCGCGCTCACCCAGGCCCAGCGCGACTACTTCGGTGCGCACACCTATGAGCGCATCGACGTCGCAGGCAAGTACCACACGCTGTGGAGCGGCGACCGCAGCGAGATCAAGGCCGACTGACCGTGACCCGAGGGGTGCGCTCGGCGACGAGCGCACCCTTTTGTCGCAATCTGAGACGGTTAACTACCCTGTAGCAGCGAAACCTCGTCCGCCACGGCAGTATGTCGTGCATGCGCGTATTGATTCAGCTTCGTCCGCCTGCCGATCTGATCACCGCAGTGGCCGACCCCGCAGTCGAGGTCGCATCGGCCGATGTTGCCGGTCATCTGCCAGGGGTCGTGCTCGACCACGACTACGCTCCGGTCGCGGTGCCGAAACCCGTTCCCGCCGTGACCGATACCAGTCGGGCGTCGTACTCGCTGGCCGCCACCGACGCTTCGGTGGTGGTGCGCGGCGAGATCGCCGACGACGACGTCGCGACCGGCGTCCTGCAACTGGCTCGATCTCGTAGTGTCACAGGGATTTTCGCGGACCCGGTGATCCAAACCAACCTCACCTGCGGCGACACTCCCGCGGTCGGCACCTGGCGCGATGTCGAGACGCTGCTGCGCACCGACGACCTGACCGCGGCCGGCCTGGACGGCACGGGCGTTGCGCTGGCCATCGTCGACACCGGCATCAACGCCGCACACGTCAAGCGGGTGCGCGGCGGCGAGGTGACCATCGACAAGGCACGCAGCTGGAATCCGCCGGGGGTGACCGGAACGCCGGGCGAATTCCCCGTGGCGCACGGCTCGATGTGCGCGTTCGACGCGCTCATCGGCGCGCCGCGCGCCGCGTTGATCGACATCCCCGTGCTGCAGAGCAGGCGACAGGGCGGCAGCGTCATGGACGGACTGCTCTCCGATGCCCTTGCGGGTTACGCGCATCTGCGCACGGTGCTCACCGATCAGCCTGCCGCGTCCCGCGCGCTGGTGATCAGCAACAGCTGGGGTTCGTTCTCGCCGAGTTGGGACTTCCCGGTCGGGAAACCCGGTAACTACTCGGACAATCCATCGCACCCGTTCAACGTGATCGTCGGTTCGCTGGAGTCCGCGGGCGCCGACATCGTTTTCGCCGCGGGCAACTGCGGGCGAAGCTGCCCGGACGGCCGCTGCGCGTTTCCGGACCGGCCGATCACCGGGGCCAACTCGCATCCGGCCGTGCTGTCCATCGGCGGCGTCGACACCGCGGGCCAGTGGGTCGGCTACTCCTCCCAGGGCCCTGGCCGGTTGGCCGACCGCAAGCCGGATGTGTGCGGCTACACCCACTTTCTCGGGTCGACCGCGTTCGGCGCGACCGAACCGGACACCGGCACCTCGGCCGCGTGCCCGGTCGCGGCGGGCCTGGTCGCCGCGATCCGCACCACCTGGTCGGCCACCACGTTGCCGCCCGCACAGCTGCGGTCGCTGCTGCAGCGCACCGCGAGCGGCCAGGCGGGCGGCTACAACTACGACTACGGATACGGCGTCGTCGACACCGCGGCGGTCCTCGGGGAACTGAAACGGACGTCGAGCCGCGCGTAACGTGGTGCGCATGCCGTTGCTCACCGTTCGGCTCCCGCGAAACGCCACCTTGGCCACCGCATTACGGGAGTTGGAACTCACCGCCGACGACGTCGACACCGCCTTCGGCTTGGTCGCCGTCGATCCCGACCAAGGCCTCTACGCCTTGCGGGTCACCGACGCCGCCGCCGCCCGCATGTCCACCGGGGGCAACGGCAATGTCGAGGTCTTCGCAGACCCCCGCGTCGAGCCGATCAACGGCCCGACGCGGGATCCCGACAACCTGCTCTGACCGCAGGATTCGACGCGAAGCGTCAGTGCAACACGGTCGAGCTCAGCCAATCACGAACGGCGGCTTGATAGTCCGCGGTGTTCGGTGCGAGATTGACCGAATGCCCGCTGCCGGGCAGCACGAACGTGCGCAACCTGGCGGCCGCGCTGAAGAACGGCGCCTCCGCGGCTTGCAAGGCTGCCGTTGTCGCACAGGCGTTGAGACACAACCGATCCTGGCTACCGTTCACCACCATGACCGGGACGTTGATGGTGTTGGTGATCGGCGGAACGGTGGAGGTCAGCCCGTCGGGATACTCGGTCAGCGCGAAGACATCCTTGGTTGCCTCGTCGGTCGCGATCACCTGGGGATCGACGCCGGTGCCGTGGAAATCGAAGGCGCGGGTGCCTGGCCGCGTCGTCAAGTAGCCCGGGTCATAACCCTTTCCCGCGAACTTCGGATCCGCCGCGGCGGGCTGATAGGTGGCAACGACCGCCGTCACGCCGACCAGGTTCAGAGAATGTGAAAAGCCAGTGAGCAGAACGCCATCCACGTCGTGGTGGGCGCTCGCCTCGTTCACCGCGATGCCGGAACTGAGTGAGTGCCCGGCGGTGATGACTTTGCCGAAAGGTTGCGACCCTGCCAATCCCTGCCGCAGGGCGCCGACGAGATTGTGCAGCGCGACCACCGAAGCAGTCGCGGTGACCAGTGTGCTCAGCGGCCTGCTGCTGGCACCGGTGCCGAACCGATCGACCACCAGGGTCGCATACCCTGCGTCGTTCATCGCCCGCCTGAAGCTGTAGGTCTGCGGGGCATAAGGGAAGTCCCAATAGGTGTGGTTGTAATTGGATCCCGGCATCATCACGATGACCGCGTTCGTCGCCGTTGTCGGCATACACAGCGTCGCGGCCAGATTTCCTAACAGGGGTTGCGGGAAAGAAACTGCCGTGCAGCCGCCGGGTGGCGCTGGATCGGCATGCGCCACCGCAGGCGCGAAAAGCAAAATAAATGACACGACAATTGCTCGGATAGAGACTCGCATGACGAGGATCTCCCCTCGGAGAAACACGGGAATGCCTGTGCGGCATTCTCGTTCGATCTTTTGGTGCGGGGAGATTAGCTTGCAAACAGAACAGCACGCAACAACTTCACCTAGATCAGATACATTGTTGCGCAAAAGAAACCGAAAATAAGTTGCACGACCGGTGTTTAACTTTTCATCGGCAGAACAATTTTGGCGAAATCAGCCTCGCGAGCGTCGGGATCGACGGCACCCGCGACACTCTCGAACGCTCGCACGCCCGGCCGGCCACCTCGGACAGGCAAGCATCGGCGGCAGGCCTCCGCGCGTGAGCACAGGGGTATCGACAGCTGGAGCCTCGAACATAATTCGGCCAATGATGCTACTGGACACCATGATTCGCAGCCATCATCCGGTAACCGGAGCGTGCGCGCGCGCTTCCAGCCGCAACGCCGCAGCGGAACTCTCAGATGTGCACGAACAGCAATCGGTGGGTCTAGGATGCGACACATGGGTACGCGAGCGGTGCACTTCGTGGGAAGTTTTCCGGCCGAGAGCACAGCAGACGCGATGCAAGCGATGCTCGACAGTGCGGGACCGCTGCTGAGGACACTGCCGACCGGGGAGACACGCCGCTACGAGTTCTACATCAAACCCATAATCGAAGATCTGGTAACGCAGGGCGCCCTGGAATCGAAGAAACCCGGAGATTGGGAAACGAGCAAGGACCGCACCATCTATCGGGTGGCGCGCGGCAAGAAGCTCACCGGCGACCTGATGGATTTCGGGTATCTGCGCGAGGCCGAGGAAGCGCTGCCCATTTTCAAGAAGCTACGCGCCGGACGCGACGTGCCGGGCCTCGCACTCCAAATCGGCATGCCGACCCCGTTCACATTGGCGTTCATCGCGATGGGTCCGGCCGGGCTGATGTTTCACCGAAAAGCATTCGTCGACGCCACCGTTCGCGAAATAACCGGCGTCCGCCGGTTGGTCGGCGACGAAGTCGTCATCCAACTGGAAGCCACCGCAGAACTGGTGGTGATGTCGAAGACACAGCCTCGGCACCGGCTCGCCGACCGAATCCTGAAGATGAGCAAAGGAATCGGCGAGGTGGCCGCGGCCGCACCGGAGGGAACGCGCTTCGGCGTGCATCTGTGCCTCGGCAGCTTGAACAACAAGTCACGAGCCACGATGCGGAATGCACAGCCGCTGGTCGATCTGGCCAATTCCGTTGTGCGACACTGGCCAGCCGGCCGCACCCTGGAGTTCATCCATGGGCCGTTCGCGGCGGGCGACCGACCACCGGCGCCCGACCCCGAGTTCTACGCACCGCTCGCGGGACTGTCGCTGAGCGCGGGCACCAGCTTCTACGCGGGCCTGGTGCACGACATCCCAAGTGAGGCAGAACAGTTTCAGACTTTGCAGCACATCGAGCAGGCCATGGGCAGGCCGGTCGATGGCGTCGCCACCGCGTGCGGCCTCGGCCGCCGACCCCGCCCGGTGGCCGACGCACTGATGGTAAGGGCAAGTACGCTCACCACCGGTGGCTGATGTCCACCTCGGCGGCGCCGGACCACGCATCCATTGCTGATTCTCAGGTGAAATGCCGCGACGACGGTCCGGGAAGATCGCTACGATTGTGGCCGAGGACCGGGAGGAAACCTTGTCAGGAATGGACCGAGCACCAGGACTGAACCCCAATGTGCCGAGCTCGGCTCGGATCTACGACTACATGTTGGGTGGCAAGGACAATTACGACGTCGACCGCGAGGTCGCCCACCGCATGCTAGCCGTCGCACCCGACACCAGGACCCTGGCGTGGTTCATCCGTAAGTTCCTGGTGATGGCGGTGCGGCGGGCCGCGGAAGCGGGCATCCGTCAGTTCATCGACCTCGGCGCAGGCATCCCCACCTCACCCAACGTGCACGAGGTCGCCCGCAAGGTCGATCCGTCGGCCACCGTGGTGTACATCGACAACGACCCGGTCGTGCGCGCCCACTGTGACGCATTGCTGGCCAACGCTCCTGGCCTCAGCGCCATGGAAGCCGACATCCGCCGCCCGCACGAGATCATCGACCAGCTCAAAGCCGAATCTCTCATCGATTTCAGCGAACCGGTCGCCGTCCTCCTCGTCGGCGTGCTCCATTACGTGATGGACGACGAGAAGCCGTACGACATCGTGGCCGCCTTCCGCGACGCGATGGCGCCGGGCAGCCAACTGATCTTCACCCATACCTCCGACGAGACGAACTCCGAGTTCAAGAGCCGCTCGCACGAAGACACCAACAAGAGCCCGTCTCAGGTCATCTACCGACGACCCGACCAAATAGTGGCGTTCCTCGACGGTTTCGAGGCACTCAGCCCCGGCGTGGTGCCCGCCCAGCAATGGCTCGAGGGCGACCTCCCCAAGACCCAGATGGTGATGTACGGCGGCATCGGCCGCAAGTAACAGCGAGCACCCTTCCGAGCGGCGCGGGCCATCTGCGGAAAGCCCGCGCCGCACCCGGCAAGGTGGTTGCCGAATTCTCGGGCAAACTCTCCGTGGACGGGCCGCCGGACCCGTCTCGACGCATGCCTCGGAATGTCTTGCGGCTCTTATTCTTCCGGTGAAAGGTTGGTGTTTCAACTCGGTTTCCGGACGGGTGCCCCACCCCCTTTTCCGGGCCTTCCACCAGCACCGACGCTCGGCTCGGCGCACCAACGCGGCACGCCTGCTCGGTTTCCGGGCGCGAAACGAACCCGTGAGTTCTGCCCGCTACCTCCTGTTCGTCCGGATGATGCGGATTCGTCCGATGTTTACCGCTCGGCGTTGGTTCGGTCCCGTTAAACGTTGTCCCCGCCTTATCAATCGGACGCAGGGGAGTTAGTTGATGCATGACAGGAACGACCATCCGGTGATCTCCAGACGCGGTCTGCTCGTCGGCGCGGGGGTGCTCGCGGGCAGCTTGGTGGTGCCGGGTATGGCCAACGCGGACACCAAGTTTCCGATGCCGACCGGCTCGGATCTCAATGTGCTCATCACCGGCGACGCCGGGACAGGCGAAGCGGGGCAGCGGGCGGTGGCCGCCGCGGCGAAGCAGATCTATCAGGCCGAGCGGATCGAATTGGCGGTCGGGCTCGGCGACAACATCTACGAGGACGGCGCGGAAAGCGTTGACGACGACGAGTTCTCGACCAAGTTCGAACAGCCCAACGCCGGCATCGACGTGCCGTGGTTGATGGTGCTCGGCAACCACGATTGCAGCGGCATCTTTCCCGGCAGCGGCGGCAACCCGAGCAAGGGCGACCACGAGGTGGGCTATCACCAGCGCTCGCGCCGCTGGTACATGCCGTCGCGGTACTACCAGGTCGCACTGCCTGCGTCGGGTACACCGCTTGTCGAATTCTTTGCACTGGACACGGTTCCCGTCGCCTCGACCGTGATGCAGACCGACCCGAACTACGCCTGGGACGGCCCCTACATGCGCCAGCAGCGCCAATGGCTGGACCGCGCGCTCGGCGCCTCCCGCGCCACCTGGAAGATCGTGCTGACCCATCACCCGTACCGCAATAACGGTAAGCACGGAAACGCGGGCGCCTACGACGGTGTCACCACCGGCGACTACATGAGCGGTAAACACCTCCAGGAACTGTTCGAACAGGTTGTTGTCGGCCGTGCGGACTACATCCTTTCCGGCCACGACCACACCTTGCAGATCCTGGACACCGCGCTCAAATCCAAAGGCACCCAGCAAATCATCTGCGGCGCGGCCGCCAAGAAGGGCGACGGCTCCTCGAAAGTCACCAATCCGTCCTTCTGGCAAGACTTTTCCAGTCTCGGCTTCATGGTCGCCAAGATCCGCGGCACCGCGCTGACCCTCGACGCCTACACCGTCGACCCGGCCACCTCGACCGCCCGTTTGGCCTATACCCACCACCGCCCGCGCTGAGTCGCATCCTGCGTCGCACAGCGGCCGAGAACGCTGTGCGACGCAGGGCCTGCGTGCGGCCTACCGCGCGACATCGAGCGCAGCACAGAAAGTGAACGGCGAATCGCCGCGGAATCGTGTCATGTCCGGATTTGACCGGCGAATCCACCGAAAACGGTTGGTAGTCCACAAATTCTGCCAGATTCCGATATCGGACATTTCGCGCTTCACCCCGCCTGCCCAGTTAAGGGAAAGACTTAGCCTATACTTTTGAAAGTCAACGCAGAACTGGCAGGAGAAAAGTTAGGTGAGTGGGTTTCCCCATTCCGCGATCCGCGATCTGACGCGACGGACCTGGCTCGAGATATTGCCTTGGCTCGCCGAACACCGTGACGGCCCGCCACTGCTCGGCGAAGGCGAGTTGCTGCCGAACGCGTGGATGTCCACGGCCGCAGGCGCGGCCGTCCCCACCGCACAGCTCGCCGAGGTGTCCCGTCGTCTTGCCGTGGTTTTCCGCACCAACCATCGGCACACTCCCTTCGCCTCTGCCTTTCCCTACGCGACCGCCGATCCGGCCGAACTCGCGCTCTCCGCACGCGCACAGACCGCACTGCACGGCACGGCTTCGCTGGGCGAGTACACCGTTGCCGATCTCGGCGCGCTGCCCGGCGTCGGACCCGCGCTGGTCACCGAGATCGTCGCCGCCCTGATCGGCGCAGGCATCACCGCCGATGCGTCGACGCCTGCGGCGGTCGCGGAGTTCGAGCGCATCACCGCAACCCTCGACGAGCGCGACCGCTATCTGCTCACCGCGCGCATCCTCACCGACCGGCGCAGCACCCTCGCGGAATGCGGTGCGGCGCTCGGTGTCTCCCGCGAACGCGTCAATCAGCTCGACCATCGCCTGCGCGCGCGCATGCACACCGCGTTCCACACCGCACCGGCGCTGCGCCACGCCGCCGACGCACTGGTCCGCACCGCGACGCCGGTGGCCGCCCTGGCCAGGCTGAGCGCCGCCGACCCCGGTCTCGACGCGATGCTGCCCGCCGCCGCGGTGCCACTGTGGTTCGCGCTGGCCAAGCTGGACGATCGGGTGGACATCGTCGACGGCTGGGTGGTCGCGGAGACCATGGACGCCGCCCGCCACCGGAGCCAGGAGCTGATGGCGCAGGAGGCAGGCGACGAAGGGGTCGCCGAGATCGCCACTCTCGCTGCCGCCCTCGGCATTCCGGTCTCGGAAGCGGGCGCGTGGCTCACGTATTGCGGGTACCGCGTGCTCGGCGAGCACGTGCTCAGCCGGACCGGTTCGGTACCGGACAGCGTCGCCGCCATCTTGGCGCTATCCGGAAAACCGTTGACGTTCAACGAAATTCATGCGTCGATGCGCCCGGCCAGATCGGTGTCCAGCGTCCGCAACGCGATGGTTTCGGACAAGCGATTCGTCAAGGCCGACCGCAACCGCTGGGCCCTCGCCCGATGGGGCACCCCGCGTTATCTCCCGATCCACCGCCAGATCGGCGAGGTGCTCGACCGCAACGGGGGCCGGATCGCGCTCGACGATCTGGTCGCCGAGCTCACCGAAACCTTCGACGTCAAAGAGTTCAGCGTGCGCACATACGCCGCCACCGGCGAATACGCGACCGTCGACGGGATCGTCACCCGGCGCGAGCAGTCCTATCGGCCGCGCAAGTCGCCGACCAAGACCCGCCACCTGTACCGCGACGGCGAATTGCTGCGCTGGCGAACCACTCTCGCACCCCCGCACCTCAAGGGTTCCGCGTTCAACCTGCCGTCCGCCCTGGCCGGGCTGATCGGGGCAGGCCCCGGCCATGCACTGGAACTGACGAGCAGGCTCGGCCCCCAGTCGATCATCTGGGTGGGGGTGCAGGCCCGCGCGGGCACCATCAAGCGGTTCATCGATGATCTGGGATTGCGTTCCGGTGACGAGGTCTTTCTCGAGTTCGCACCCGACGCCGAAAGCAGCGCACAATTCGACGTGGTCCCGGCGCCGACGCTGGTCGCGTCCGACCCGCTGCACACGGCACTGGCCGCGATCGGTCACGCCGCCGCCCCGCCGATGAGCACGCAAGAGGTGATCGCGACATTGGCGGAGGCACTGTGGCTTCCGCCGTCGGCGAGCATCGCGACGCTCGTCGACACCCTGCGCGCACGCAAAGAGGACGAGCTGGCCGATCTCCTCACGGAGTGAGCCGACCTACCGGGAGCACAACCACGGCCCGGGATCCCGGCTGTAGCGCACCGGAACCGCGCTCTCGGACAACAGTGGTGTCCCGTAGCGTCTTTCGCCGCCGTCGGGGTCGCACCCGTCCTGGCGATCGGCACCGAAGCGTTCCTGCGCGAGCTCGAGCACGCGCAACGAACCGTGCGCCCGCACCCCGGCCGAACGCAATGCGGTGAGCCGGTCGTTCGAGCACAGCAGGATCGATGCCTCGTCACAGTCCAATTGCTCAGCAACGCGAACCGGATTCGCGCCGCCGTGCCGACGCACCGAAAGGCACGCACCGGCAAGCAATGTCGCGAGACACGAGGTGAGCACCACCCGAGTCGTGAGTGGTTCGGTGACCGCAACCACGTCGTCCGGCGTCGTCCCGATGTCGGCGCGCATCTCGTGCGCTGCCGACATCAGCGCCTCGCTGCCGACCTCGAGCAGACCCGCGCCGTTCTGCAGTCCGAACACGGCGCCACCACTGCTGCCCGGCGCGAGCGGACCGCGCCCCGACCGAGCCAGGGTGTAGTCGCCCGCGATCGAGGTCATGGTCGGTCCGAACGTATCCATCTCGTCGGCGACGTCCACCACGAGGTGCTCGTGCTCGCGATGTCCGATGAGGTGATCGATGCCGATATCGGCGATCTGGCGACGGGTGAACTCCGGTGCCTCGGAAATGTCAAGGGGTGCAGCGACGGCCGCGATCTGCTCCACCGCGAGCACCGCGAGCAACGCCTCGTATCCGGATCCGACGTAGATCCCGACCCGCGCGCCGGGTTGCACACCTGCCTCGACGAGGTCGGCGGCGAAGTACTCCACAGCATCGGACAGGGACGCGTAGTCGTGCAGGCAGTCGCCGTCGCTGATCGCCGCACGATCAGGGAACGTGGCAGCCGCAGCCACCACGGCACTCGCGACCCGCACCGTCCTCGACACTGCCCAACACCCCCAAACCCTCGAACGGAACCCACATTTCAGGACATCTTGACATAGAGGTAAGGCAAACCTAAGAAATTTGAGCGAGGTGTGGCGAGGCCCACATTCATGGGATGAACAGATCATCGCATGGGGGTTACCGGCCGGGGCCGACACGCAGGTAAGTTTAGCCTAAACTAATAGTTTGCCTAATCTCACCCGCTCTGGAAGGTCTGGACGTTGGACGAACTGATGCCTGGTTGCACGGCCAGGTCTGCCGTGTATCCCGACCGCCGCTCGGCCGCTCAGCTCGGGCCGATCGCATGACCGAGACGCCACGCAGCCGGATCACCGACATCATGCCGCTGACTCCGCTGCAGGAGGGGCTGCTGTTCGTCAGCACACTGGACGAGAACGTCGACGTCTACACGGTGCAGGCCACCCTCGACATCACCGGCCCGCTCGACGGCGAACGGCTGCGCGCGGCCGCGCAGGCCGTGCTCGACCGACATCCCAACCTGCGCGCCTGTTTTCGTGCGCGCAAGAGCGGTGAGCCGGTGGCATTGATCCCCTCACTGGTCGACATCCCTTGGCGGTCAATAGATCTCAGCACTCTCGCGCACGAGGACCAGGATCGCAGATGGGCCGCGATCCTCGACGCCGATCGAGGCAACCGCTTCGATCTGGCCACCCCGCCGCTGCTTCGCTTCACCATGGCAACGCTGGGCCACCACCGGTTCCGGCTGTTGCTCACCAACCACCACATGCTGCTCGACGGCTGGTCCTCGCCCCTGTTCGTGCGTGAGCTGTTCACCATGTACACGAGCACCGACCAGGCCGCGCTCCCCGCTCCTCGGCCGTATCGCGACTTCCTGCGCTGGCTCCAGGACCAAGACCGGGACGGCGCGGCGGCGGCGTGGCGAGCCGCGCTGGCGGACGTCTCCGGACCGACCATGCTCGCGCCCGTCGGCGCGACGCGCAAAGCAGCACGCCCGCAACGCCATACGCTCCAACTGTCCGCCGACATCGGCGCGCGGCTCGGTGAACGCGCCCGCGACCTCGGTGTCACCGTCAACTCGATCGTGTCCGCGGCGTGGGGCCTTGTCCTCGGGCACGCGGTCGACGCGACCGACGCGCTCTTCGGCGCCACCGTCTCCGGGCGCAGCCCCGACCTCGACGGTGTCGAGTCGATGATCGGCATGTTCCTCGGCACCGCGGTGGTCAGAGTGCGCACCTCGCCGCAGGACTGCCTGGCCGATGTCGTCCGCAGGACGCACGAAACGAACACCGCCACCATGGATCACCAGCACCTCGGCCTGCCCGCGATTCAGCGGGTCGCCGGGCACGGTGAGCTCTTCGACACCCTGCTGGTCTTCGAGAGTTACCCCGACGCTCGCGATGCCCTGGCCGCAGTCACCGCGGCGGCCGGGCTCGAGATCACCTCGGTGCAACCGCGCGACTCGACGCATTACCCGCTGACCGTCACGGTGATTCTCGAGCCGAGGCTCACGATCCACCTCTTCTACCACTCGACAGTGTTCGACGCGTCCGAGATCGCGGCCATCGCAAGGCAATTCACCGCGTTGCTGGAGCTGATCACGGATCAGCCGAAGACGCCGCTCAGCCTGCTCGACCTGTGCGACGACGCAGCGCGCGCGACGCTGGCCCGCTGGCAGGCCGGGAGCCACCTGTCCGACCAGGTCCGTGCCGTCACCGCCGTGATCGATGACCACGCGGCCGATCCGGCGGCGGTCGCCATCCGCAGCGCCGGAATCGAATGGACCTACGCCGAACTCGCGACCGCCACCGCCCGGCTCGCCGCCGCCCTACGGGACCGCGGCGTCGGTCCCGAGGACCGTGTGGTGATCGCCCTGCCGCGCGGCGGCCAGTTCGCGGCGGCGATGCTGGCCGTCCTGCGGGTCGGCGCCGTGTACGTGCCGATCGACCTCGGCTACCCGCGCGAGCGGATCGCGCACATCCTCACCGACAGCGCACCGGTGCTCGTCATCGGCGCGCTCGACGCGGATGTCCCGATGATCGCCCCGGCAGCGCTGCCGGAAACCACCACCACGCCGCCGAGCGCGGACTTCGATCCCAGGCATCCGGCTTACCTCGTCTACACCTCCGGTTCGACCGGTCGCCCGAAGGGCGTGCTCGGCACCCGCGCCGCGCTGCATCGGCGTATCGAATGGGCGGTCGCGCAGTGGCATTCGACACAACCCGAGATCCGGCTCAGCAAAAGCTCGTTCGCCTTCATCGACGGCAGCACCGAACTGCTGGCAGGCCTCGCCGCAGGCGCGCTTGTCGTGCTGGCCACCGACGCGGAATCGCGGGACACCGCCGCACTCGCCCGGCTCGTCGTCGACGAGCAGGTCACTCAGCTGACCGCGGTGCCGACGCTCGCTGCGGAACTGATCGCCAACCATCCCGCGCTGGCCGAGCGGGTGTCGACCTGGGTGCTCAGCGGCGAACCGACCAACCCCGCGCTGGTGACGCAGCTGCGCGCGGGCAATCCGAACAACCGAATCATCAACTCCTACGGTTCTTCCGAGGTCGCGGGCGATGTCACCTGGCATGATCTCGGGCCGGACGATGTCGCCGTCGGCGCCCCGGTTCCCGGTGTGGATCTCGAAGTCCTCGACCGGTACCTGCGCCAGGTCGCACCGGGCGCCGTCGGCGAACTGTATGTCCGTGGACCCCAGGTGGCCAGGGGCTATCACCGCAATCCCGGCGCCACCGCGGCCCGCTTCGTCGCGGGTCACGGTGGTGTAGTCCGGTATGCCACCGGCGATTTGGTGCGCTGGCGGGCGGACGGTGTCCTCGACTATCTCGGCAGGGCCGATCAGCAGGTGAAGATCCGGGGCAACCGGGTCGAACCGGGTGAGGTCGATGCCGCGCTGGCCACCGTCCCCGGTGTGCATGGCAGCGCGACGGTCGCGGTGACCGACGCCACCGGCGCTATCGCGTTGCGCGCGTTCGTCGTCGGCCCGGATCTCGATCCCGGCGCTGTCCGGCGCACCCTGGCTGATCGACTGCCGCCCTATCTGGTTCCCGCCGTGGAGATCATCGCGGAGATCCCCCGGCTGCCCGGCGGCAAAGTGGACCGGCGGGCGCTCGCGGGCCGAACGGCAACGGCGACAGCGTCCGTGGCACCGCGCACCGAGCTGGAACGCGAGCTGTGCGCGATCGTGGCCGAGGTGCTCGCGGTCACGGACTTCGGCGTGGAGGACGACTTCTTCGCCCGTGGCGGGCATTCGCTGCTCGCGGCCCGCGTGGCCATCCGGGTTCAGGCCGAGCTGGGACATACGGTCTCCGTGCGCATGATCTTCGACCATCCCACCGTCGCGGAGCTGGCGAACGAACTGGCAGTGAACCCGGGCAGCGCGCCGAAACTGCCTGCGCTGGAGGCACGCTCGCACGGAGCGACCATCGAGCTCTCCTCGGCGCAGCGCAGGCTCTTGGCCGTGGAGCAGATCGTCGGCGGCTCGGTTCCCTACAACCTCTCGTTCGTACTCGCGCTCAGCGGACCGCTGGACGCCACCTGTCTTGCCGCGGCGCTGACCGACGTCGTCGACCGGCATGCCGCGCTGCGCACGCTCATCGTCGAGACCGACGGCGAACCGGTGCAGCAGATCCTCCCGCCTGGGCAACCACTCGCGTTCAGCCAGCGCAACAGCACGCCCGACACCGTCGTCGCCGACGTGGCAGAGCTTGCCGCACAGCCGTTCCGGCTCGACCGCGAACCACCGATCCGGGCCGCGCTGCTGCGCACCGGGCCGGATCAGCACACGCTGCTGATCTGCATGCACCATGTCGCCGGGGACGAGTGGTCGACCCCGATCATCTTCCGCGACCTGGCCACCGCGTATCGCGAGCGCGTGCTCGGCGGCGCACCGGCCTGGCAGCAGCCCTCCCCCGGCTATGCCGACTACGCCGTCTGGCAACGCGACCTCGTCGGGAACGCCGAGGCCGGTCCATTGGCCGCGCAACGCGCGTTCTGGCGGGACACCCTGGCAGACGCACCGGAAGAGCTCGGCCTGCCTTACGATCGGCCGCGGCCGGAGCGAGCCGACTTCGGCGGCGACGCAGTCGAATTCCGGATCGATGCGGCCCGCGCCGACGACCTCGCCCGACTCGGCCGCGACGCAGGCGCGACCGGGTTCATGGTGGCGCACGCATTGCTCGGCGTGCTGCTCGCGAAGGTCACCGGCGCGCGCGACCTCGTCGTCGGCACCCCGGTGTCCGGCCGGGCCGGGCCCGGCATGGAATCCATCGTCGGGCTCTTCACCAACACCGTCGCGCTGCGCGTCGATCTCCACGGCAATCCCGACTTCGCCGAGGTGCTACGGCGCGTCAGGGCTGCGGATCTCGCGGCGTTCGACCACCAGGACCTGCCGTTCGACGCGGTGGCGGAGCTGATCGGACAGCCGCGCGTACCAGGGCGTACCCCGCTGTTCCAGACCATGGTCCAGTACCGCACGCCGATCACCGTTCCCGATTTCGCAGGCCTCACCGCAGAGGTGCGGCATGCCCCGGTCCGGTCGGCCAAGTTCGACCTCACCTTCGATTTCCTGGAACAAGCCGACCGGCAAGGGATTTCGGTGCGGATCGAGTATTCGACCGCGCTGTTCGACCGCGCGACAGTGCGTGCTGTTGCGGATCGGCTGCTGCTCGTCATCGATGCGGTCACCGCCGACTCCGGCACTCCGCTGCGATCGATACCGGTGACCGCGCCGCCCGAGCGGCACCGAATCCTGCACGAGTGGAACAACACCCACGCGCAGGTCGACCCGAACCTCGATCTGCCCGGCCTGATCAGCCGTGGCTGCCACGCGAATGCCGATCGCATCGCGTTGCTGTTCGGCGACGAGCGGCTCAGCTATCGGGAGCTGGACAGCGCGGTCACCGCACTGGCCGATCAGCTCGCCGCACGTGGCATCGGCGCCGACGACATCGTCGCGGTGGCACTGGAGCGTTCGTTCGCCCTGTTCGTCGCCGTGCTCGCGGTACACCGCTGTGGCGCAGCGTATCTCCCGGTGGACCGGAGCTATCCCGCCGAACGCCTCCGGTATCTTTTCGCGGACGCACGGCCAGGATTGCTCATCACCGACCTGCCGCTCGACTCCGCTACCGAGCCACCCAACGGGGATGTCCCTGTCCTGCTTGTCGATCCGAACGGCTCGGCGCTCGGCACTGCCGTGGCTCCGGCACCCGCCACGGCCGACGCGACCGCCCTTCCGCCGTCCAGAGCCGCGTATGTGATCTACACGTCCGGTTCGACCGGACAGCCCAAGGGCGTCGTGGTGTCGCACGCCGCGATCGTGAATCGCCTGCTGTGGATGCAGCACGAGTACGGCCTGCGCCCGGACGAACGGGTACTGCACAAGACGCCGATCACCTTCGACGTCTCGGTCTGGGAGTTGTTCTGGCCGTTGGCCGTCGGCGCGACCGTCGTGATCGCCGAGCCGGACGGGCATCGCGATCCGGCGTATCTGGCGGAGCTGATCCGCCGAACCCGGGTCAGCACCGTGCATTTCGTGCCGTCGATGCTCGGCGCGTTCCTGGCCGAACCGGCGGTGGCCGACCATCCGCTCCCCGAGCTCACCCGGGTGCTGTGCAGCGGCGAAGCATTGAGTCCTGCGCTGCGCGACCGATTCCATGACCGCCTCACCGCGCAGCTGCACAATCTCTACGGCCCCACCGAAGCGGCGGTCGATGTCACCGCGACACCGGTCAAGCCAGAGGCTGGCTCGATCGTCCCGATCGGCGCCCCGGTGTGGAACACCCAGATCTACGTGCTCGACCGCGATCTGGCGCCGCTGCCGGTCGGCGGATACGGCGACATCTACCTCGCGGGCGTGCAGCTCGCGCGCGGCTATCTCGGGCGTGCGGCGCTGACCTCGGCCCATTTCGTCGCGAATCCGTTCGCGGCGAACGGATCCCGGCTGTATCGCACCGGCGATATCGGCCGCTGGAGTCCGACCGGCCTGCTCGAGTACGCGGGCCGCGGCGACAATCAGGTGAAGATCCGCGGGCAGCGCATCGAGCTCGGCGAGATCGAAGCCGCACTGCTCGACTGCGCCGAGGTCGTGCAAGCGGCGGCGCTGGTCCACACGTACCGCACAGGCAGACACAACATCGTGGGCTATGTGGTGCCCTCGGCAGGTGCCACCCTCGACGTCACCCGGATCACCGCGGAGCTGGCCAACAGGCTTCCTGCGCACATGATCCCGGCCGCCGTCCTCGCGGTCGACGCGCTCCCGGTGACGGCCAACGGCAAGCTGGACCGCCGTGCGCTGGCCGCGCTGACCCCCGAACCGTCGACGGTCACTGCGGAAGAGCCGATGGACGACCGGGAAACCCTGGTGGCAGCAGCGGTTTCCGAGATCACCGGTGTGGAGCGCGTCGGTCCGGACAGCGACTTCTTCGCGCTCGGCGGTGACAGCATCGTCGCGCTCAGCCTGGTCGGCCGACTGCGCAAACGCGGGCTCGAGCTCTCCGCCCGCGAGGTTTTCGAGCATCGCACGGTGCGCGCGATGGCGGCCGCGGCGACGGTGGCACAGACGATCGTCCACGACGACACCGTCGGCGACGTACCGCTCACGCCGATCGTCAGCAGGCTGGCGCAGCGGCGCGGTCCGAGCTCCCGGCTGAATCAGACTGTCGTGGTTCGTATTCCACCGGCGACCGGCTTGACGGCGGTGCAGTCGGTCGCCACCGCGCTGGTCGCGCGGCACGATGCGCTGCGACTGCGGCTGACCCGGGTACAGGACCAGGTGTGGACATTGCGCACCGATCCGGCGGGCACGGTGCCGATCGAGGCGCTGGTGCACGACGCGACCGCGGCCGCGGCGCCGATCGCGGAGACGCTGGCCGAACTCGCCGACGCGGCCGCCGATCGACTCGATCCGGACGCGGGCATCGTCGTGCAGTTCGTCCACGTCGACCGGGGCGCAGACGCCAGCGGTTTCCTCGTCGTCGTCGCGCACCACCTGGTGGTCGACGGCGCGTCCTGGCGGATCCTGCTCGAGGACCTGGCCACGGCGGGCGCAGGCGGCACGCTCGACCCGGTCCCGGTGTCACTACGCAGCTATGCACAAGCGATGGTGACGCAGGCGCAGTCGGCGCCGCGGCTGCGTGAACTCGCGCACTGGCGCGACGTGCTCGCGCCGGGAGCGGATCTTGTTGCCGGACCGCATGATTCCGGCGTCATGGGCGAACTGTCCCACCTCGACATCGAGGTCGGCGACGCGGTCGCGGCGGCGGTGCTCGCCCCGGCTCGCCCGATACCGACCACCGATCTCCTGCTCGCCGCGTTGCGCGTCGCGGTCACCCGGTGGCGGGCCCGCACGGGCAGCGCGGATCACGCACTGGTCGTCGACGTGGAGCGGCACGGCAGGGACGGACTAGGCGGACTCGATCTCACCAGAACCGTCGGCTGGCTCACCAATGTCACCCCGGTCCGGCTGCCCGCGCACGAGGACATCGAGAGCACCGTGTTCGCGACCGCGGCGGCGATGGCGGCGGCACCCGACGGCGGCATCGGGTTCGGGCTGCTCCGCTACGGAAACCCGCGCGCCGCCCGCGTTCTCGCCGCGCTCCCGCAGCCGCAGGTGCTGTTCAACTACCTGGGCCGGGTGGAGTTCGGTGCAGCGCAGGACTGGCGGGTTGCTCCCGAGTCACGGGCGGTCTCGGTGGCGCCGAACGCCGACCTCGCGGTCGAGTATCCACTCGAGATCAACATTCGCGCCGAGGCGGTCGCCGGGAAGACGGTGCTCCGCGCGCGGTTCACCTTCCTGCCCAAGGTTATTCGGCACACAGAGCTGGCGGTCATCGCGGAGCTGTGGGCTCAGGCACTGCTGGAGACCACGGATCTGACAAAGGCGACCGCGTCAGGTTAGATAAGCCTAACCTGAATTGACCCCATGAATGGAAGATATATGAGTAGGCTTGTGCCCCGCCTCCGTTTCGGCCCGAGTGCTCGCGCGCTGGTCGCCGTGCTCGCCGTCACCACCCTGGTCGCCGGCTGCGGGGGAAATTCCGAATCCGGTTCGGAGAGCTCGGCGTCCGCGACGCGCGTCATCTCGGGCACGGTGCTCGGCGATGTCCAGGTACCCGCCCAGCCCAAGCGGGTGCTGGCAGGCTGGCTGGTCGGCACCCTGCTCGTCGATATCGGCATCACCCCGGTCGGCATGTTCGACGACCTGAAGGACAACGCGAGCCCGACCGCGCTGGCGAAGGTGAAAGACGTCCCGACCGTCGGCGGCCCCAACAGCTCGGTGAATCTGGAGAAGATCGTCGAGCTGAACCCCGACCTGATCGTCACCATGACCAGGCCAGGCATCAAGAACCTCGACCTGAAGGCGTTGCAGGACATCGCACCGACCGTCGCGCTCGAGGTCCCCGATCCGCCCGCGGTCTGGGCGAACTACGCAAAACTGGCCGACGTTGTCGGCAAGGGCTCCGATGCCACGCAGCGGCTCACCGACCTGGACAAGGCGTGGACCGATATCGCGGCGGCCAACAAGGACAAGCTCGCCAAGATCGGGCAGGTGGTCTATGCCGAGGGCTCCGCGCAGGCGGGCAACTTCCAGATCGCGACGAACAAGGCGCTCACCTACGAGCGGTTGACCAAATCCGGCTTCACCTACTTCACCGGGGCCGATCCCAACCCGGCCCGATACCAGCAGCAGATCTCGATGGAAGACATCCCGCGTCTCGCCACCGCGAACGCCATCTTCTTCGAGGCAGACACCCAAGGTCAGCCGACCCAGCGCACCAAGGCGCTGCTCGATTCGCCGGTGTTCAAGGCGCTGCCCGCGGTCAAGGCCGGGAACCTCTTCCCGATCCGCACGCCGTACACCTACACCTTCGAATCCGCGAACTTCCAGCTCGAAGACGTACGAAATGCGGTGCAGCGGTACACGACCGCGGCCTGATCCGGCAACCGGACCGACCGACCCTGTGCCACCGCGCCGACCGGATCATCCGGCGGCGCGGTGTCGCGCGGACCGCAACGCGGGCACCGCGGAAAGCTGAACGGAAGTGGAGAAATTGACGCAGAATCCGACAGATGGCCGCGCCGCGATCGTCCGCACCGATCCGAGCCACGGTCCGCTGCCGCCATTGCCCGGCATCGAGGAGTTGTTGCGCCGCAACGGCACCGGACCGGGACTCGACGAATTCCTGACCCTGTCGATGCCGACCCCACCCGGACTCGGCGCACCCGAGGTCGGCGCGGCCGTGCAGGCACTCATCGATCGCCACGACGCTCTGCGCTTGCGCGCCGTCGCCATCGTCGACGACCTGTGGGACCTCGAGGTGCTCCCGGTCGGCGCGATCACCGCGGACGTGCGTTCCGCCGACACCGACCCACGAGAGCTGCTGTCCGCCGAGGACGCGATCGTGGTCGCCGCCGCGTGGACCCCCGGCGAACCGGACCGGCCCGGGACACTCACGCTGGCCGTCCATCCGTTCGCCGCCGACCCGTACACGCTCCCGATCCTGTGCGGTGAGCTCGACGCATCGCTGCGCCGGGTCGAGGACGACCCGATCGCAGGCAGCCTGGGCGACTACGCCGAGTGGGCGAGCGCTGCCGCGACGGACCCGAATATTGTTGCGCTGCTACCGGAGTGGCAGCGCGCCCGCACCGCCTCGACGCGACCGTTCGGTGACCGAGCAAGCTCGTCGCCGACGCTGGTGCGCCTGGACATTCCGCTCGACCGGTTCGCCGACGCGCTCGCCACGTCGGCGATCTCCCTCGAATCCGTACTACTGGCGGCCATTTCGATCGCCACCGCGCAGACCGCCGCACGGCCGGACGCGACCGTGGTCGTTGATCTCGTGCGCGACGGCAGGAGCATCGACCGCTCCGGGCTGGTCGGCCGATTCCAGGTCACCGCGCCGGTCGCGCTCACCTCCCATGCCGACGCGGTGCTCGCGCTCACCGACGCCACTCAGCAGTTGCGGGCGCAGCCGATGAACGGCGTCGACTATGCGCTGCTGCGCCACCTGAACCCGCAGACCGCGATTGCCATGGGCGACAACGTCATCGGCGACATCACCCTGTCGGTGCTCGACCACCGTGCGCTCGGCGCGGAAGTCGCCGTGCATGCGCCGACTCGCTCGCAAAGTCCGCTAGCGCTCACCGCCGTGGTCGCACAGACCACGTCCGGGCTCCGGCTCGCGGTAACCATCGACGCAGCGGCAGCGATCGTCGACACGTTCGCGAGTGCGTGGGAGCACGCCGTCCACCACCTGGCCGACGCGTCGAATCAGGCCGGGCTCGTGCCCGCCGATCTCACCAGGATCGACCTGTCGGTGCGCGAGATCATCGCCGTGCAGGCCGCGACCTCTGCTGCGCTGGAAGATATCTGGCCGCTCTCGCCGCTCCAGTACGGGTTGTACTTCCAATCTCGCTATGCCGCGGGCTCGTCCTTGCCCACCGCGGACATCTACACCGCCCAGTTCACCCTCGAGTTCGACCATGCCCTCGATGTCGACGCGCTGCGCGCCGCCTGCGGCGCATTGCTGCGCAAGCACCCGAGCCTGCGCGCAGGCGTCGTGGACAGCGGGCTGTCCGACCCGGTGCAGATCATCGCGCGGGCGCCGGAAGTGCCACTGCGCGTGGTCGATCTGTCCGAGCTCGGCGGCGACGACGGCGCTCGGGCCCTGGCGGATACCTTGGCGCTGGACCGTGCGACCGGCTTCGACCTGGCCGAGCCACCGCTGTGGCGCGCGACGCTGATCCGCCGCGCCGACGGCGGCGACGTGCTGGCCGTCAACCGGCAGTTCCTGCTGTGGGACGGCTGGTCCAACGGGCCGTTCATCGCCCAATTGCTCTCGTACTACGGCGATTCCACCCAGGACACCAGCCCGCACCAAGCCTTCCCTGCCTACCTGACCTGGCTGCGCGGCCAGGACTCGGTCGCGGCAACGGCGTACTGGCGCTCGGCCTTCGCCGATCTGACCGAGCCGTGCCTGATCGCCCCGAACGCATCACTCGACGTGCCGGTGACACCGCAGGTGCGCACGGTGACGCTGTCCGCCGCCGATTCCAGCGCGCTGGAGCAGCGGGCCTTGCAGCACGCAGTGACGGTGAACACCGTGCTCAATGCCGCACTGGCGCTGACGATCTCGCGCTACCTCGGGCGCGGCGACATCGTGTTCGGCAACACCGTCGCCGGGCGCCCGCCGGAGATCCCCGAGGTCGACAGCGCCATCGGCATGTTCCTCAACACCATCCCGGTGCGTACCCGCCTGCGCCCCGCAGACACTCTCGCCCAGCTGCTGCGCCAGACGCACCACGAGCGGCTCGACCGGATGGAGCACGAGTTCCTTCCGCTGGCCCAGATCACCGAGGCGGCCGGGCATCGACAGCTTTTCGACGTGCTGTTCGTCCTGCAGAACTTCATCGATGACGCGAAACTCGGTGCCGAACACGGCATTGTCGGCGGCTCCAGCATGGATCACACGCACTATCCGCTCACCGTGGTCGTCACGCCGGGCCCGACGCTGACCGTCAAGCTCGAGTCACGCCCCGATCTGATCGACACGGCGCGCGCACACCAGTTCCTCGACGAGTTCGTCGGCCTGCTCACCAGGATCGCGACCGTCGAGCAGGCCATGACGACGCCGCTGGCCGCGCTGGACGTCGGTAGCCTGCGCGGCGACGTGGTCACCGGGCACGCGTGTGCGGTCGGCACCGAGAGCATCGCCGACCTGCTCGCCGCGCAGGCGCTGGCCACGCCGGAGGCGCCCGCGCTCGTGCTCGGCGACCGCAGGCTCAGCTTCGCCGAACTCGACGCGGAGATCAATCGGCTGGCCCGGGTCATGCAGTCGGCCGGCGCCGCGCCGGAAGCATTTGTGGCACTGGCGATTCCTCGCACCATCGAGATGGTTGTCGCGTTGTTCGCGGTGCTGCGCACCGGTGCGGGGTACGTCCCGCTCGAATTGGAGCACCCGGATGATCGGCTGCACACCGTTCTCGACGCGGCCGCACCCGTGGTCCTGGTGACCACCGCCGCGACCGCACACCGCTTCGCCGATCGCGAGATTCCCGAGCTCGTCCTGGACAGCCCCGACGTGGCGGCACGGCTCGCCGCCACCGCCGCGACCGCGTTGACCGACACCGAACTCGGCGCGTTCGGCAGGCACAATCCGGCGCGGCTGAACTATCCCGCCTACGTCATCTTCACCTCCGGTTCGACCGGTGCACCGAAGGGCGTGGTGACGCCGTATGCCGGGCTGACCAACATGCAGCGCAATCACGAGCGCGAAATCTTCGTTCCTGCCATCGAACTCGCGGGCGGTCGGCAACTGAACATCGCGCACACCGTGTCGTTCGCCTTCGACATGTCGTGGGAGGAGCTGCTCTGGCTCGCCTTCGGGCACACCGTGCACGTCTGCGACGAACAATTGCGCCGCGACCCCGGCGAGCTGGTCCGCTACTGCGATACGCACCGGATCGACGTTCTCAACGTCACCCCGACCTATGCCGAACACCTCATCGCCGAGGGACTGCTCGAACGCGGCGCGGGCAGGCACCGGCCTGCGCTGGTGCTGCTCGGCGGCGAGGCGGTCGGCGACGGCGTGTGGAATCTGTTGCGCGACACCGACGACACCTTCGGCTACAACCTGTACGGCCCCACCGAGTACACGATCAACACCCTCGGCGGCGGCACCGCGGACAGCGCGACACCGACCGTCGGCCGACCGATCTTCAACACCGACGCCTACCTCCTGGACAGCTGGTTGCGGCCGGTGCCGACCGGCTCGATCGGCGAGTTGTATGTCAGCGGAATCGGTTTGGCCCGTGGCTATCTCGACCGCTCCGGGTTGACCGCCGAACGTTTCGTCGCCGATCCCGCGGTGCCGGGCGGCCGGATGTACCGCACCGGCGACCTGGTCCGGCTCGACCGCGCGGGCAATCTCGAGTTCCACGGCCGCGGCGACGACCAGGTCAAGATCCGCGGCTACCGCGTCGAGCCGAACGAGATCGCCTCGGCCATCGGCCGATTGGCCGGTATCGAGCGGGCCGTGGTGATCGCCGACCGGTCGGCGTCCGCGCTCCGGCTGCTCGCGTACGTCGTGCTCACGCCCGACGCCGATCCGGACACCGCGGCAACCGTGCCGGGACAACTGGCGGATCTGTTGCCCACGTACATGATTCCGGCCGCGGTCACCGCCATCACCACGATCCCGATGACGGTGAACGGCAAACTCGACAGCGCGGCACTGCCGGTCCCTGTGCCGGAGGGCGCCGCAGGGCGCGCACCGGGATCGCTGCTCGAACAGCGGCTGTGCGATATCTTCGGCGACGTCCTCGAGCGCCCGATCGGCGTCGACGACAGCTTCTTCGACCTCGGCGGGCACTCGCTGCTGATCATGACCCTGCGCAGGGCGCTGCGCGATCGGCTCGAGCTGGATGTCGCGATCGCCGATCTGTTCACCCATCCCAGTCCGTCCGCGCTGGCCGCGCAGCTCGACCGTGCGGATGCCGAAGGCAGCACCGCGCGGATGACCGCGCCGATCCTCACACTGCGCAACGGCACGGGCGGCGATCCGGTCTGCTGTCTGCCGCCCGGCACCGGTTTGGGGTGGCAGTACACCCAACTCACCCGATACCTCCCTGAGGCGTCCCCGGTGCTCGCCATCCAAGCACCGTTCCTCGCGGGTGATCGCGACGTGCCGACCGACATAAGGGAATTGGCACGCAGGTATGCCGACCTGCTCGTCGCGACGGCGCCTGCCGACCGGTACCGCCTGGTCGGCTGGTCGTTCGGCGGCAACGTCGCGGTGGCGGTCGCGGCCGAACTCCAAGCGCGCGGGCACGACGTGCCCGCGCTGGTGCTGCTCGACACGGCCGCCGAAGTGCCGCAACGGTACTTGGACCGCAATGCCGAGTTGGCCCCGGCGAGCGCGGCGCTGCTGTCCCTCGGCATCCCGGTCGCCCCAGCGGATCTCGGCACGCTCTCGATCATCGACGCCGTCGAGCGGATCCGTGGTTCGCAGCATTTCCTGGCCAACGTCGACGCCTCGACCATCAAGGCCGTCATCCGCAGCAGCGCGTGGAGCCTCGAGGTGATGACCGCGGCGCAGTACCCGGTCTACGCGGGCGATGTGTTGTTCGTGCGGGCCACCGTGGCCGCACCGCAGGCCGAGGTGTTGACCGCGGACGCGGCCAGGCAGTGGGCGCGGTTCGTGGACGGGCACATCCGCGTCATCGACGTCGACGCCACGCACGCCCAGTTGGTAGATCGCGCCGTGGTCGATTGCTACGGCCCCGAACTGGCACAGGAGCTCACCCGATGACCGGCAGTATCGTCGCGCCCGCCCCGGCCGAGACCGCGACCGATCGGCTGCCGCTGTCCAGCGCACAGGCCGCGCTCTGGTTCGCGCAACAGCTGCAACCGGCCAACCCGATCTTCAATATCGCCACGGCGGTGGAGATCGAGGGCGAGCTAGATCTCGCGCTCTTCCGCCGCGCCGCCGATCGGACCATGGCCGAGGCGACCGCGCTGTCCATGCGGGTGGAGCCGGGCGCCGAGCTGTTCGGCCAGCGGCCGGGCACACCGCCCGCACCGCTCGGCCCGCTGCTCGATCTGTCCGCCGAGACCGACCCGATGGCCAGTTTCCGCCGCCTGGTCGCCGACGATGTCGCCGTCGTGCACGACGTCACCACCGGACCGCCGGTGCGCCAGGAGCTGATTCGGCTCGCGCCGGATCGGCACCTCTGGTACCTGCGCACCCACCATGTGCTGCTCGACGGATACGGGGTCAACCTGCTGTTCCGCCGGGCAGGCCTGATCTACACGGCGCTGGCCGCCGGGCGCGAACCACGCGGCGGCTTCGCCGATCCGCGCGAACTGCTCGACGAGGAGCAGCAGTACCTCGATTCGCCGGCGCACCGCGCCGACGCCGACTTCTGGTCCGAGCACCTCCGATCGATCGGTCCTGGCGTGGTGCTCCAGCCCGGCGCGGAACGGCTGGCGCAGCGCAGCCGCGTCGGTGAGATCACCCTCGGCACCGACGCATTCGCGGACGCCAACCGCCTCGCCGACGAAACGGGCACCGCGTGGGGCACGGTGATGATCGCCGCGTTCGCCGCCTATGTGGCCAGGCACCTCGCCCGGCCCGACATCACCATCGGCCTGCCGATGATGAACCGGCTCGGATCGGTGGCCGCCAAGGTACCGACCATGGTGGTCAACCTGCTGCCGCTCGCCATGCACGTCGGGCCGTCCGCCCTACCGAACGAGCTGGTCGAGCAGGCGCATGAGGCGATGGCCGATATCCAACCGCACCAACGGTTCCGCGGCGTGCCGATCGGCGACGGCACCCGGCTGGCGAGCGGATTCAGCGACCGGATCGGCCCGGTGGTCAACGTCAAGCCCTTCGGTGACGAGATCCGCTTCGGTCCGTTGCGCGCCACCATCCGGTCGCTGTGCCGCGGACCCGTGCAGGACATGTCCGCCACCATCTCGGCGACCCCGGACGGCGATCTGCGGGTGCAGTGCGACGCGGATGCCGATCGCTACAGCGCCGAGGAACTCGAACGGCACCTCGTGTCGATCCGCCGGTTCATGCGCGCGTTCGTCGCACCCGAGCAGCCGGGCAGCGTCGTGCGCCGGTTGCCGCTCGCCGCGGCCGACGAGCTCGACCTGCTGCGCGACCGGTGGAGCGGTGCCGAGGTCGGCCCCGCCGACGACGCGACCCTGCTCGATATCTTCGCGGCCTCGGTGCGCCGCCGCCCACGGTCGACCGCGATCGTCGTCGCGGGCGAGTCGCTGACCTTCGCCGAGCTCGACCTGCGGTCGAACCGGTTGGCACGCAAGCTGATCCGAGACGGGGTGCGGATCGACGATCGGGTGGCACTGCACATGCCGAGCAGCACGGCCATGGTCGTGGCGATGCTGGCCACCTGGAAGGCAGGCGCCGCGTATGTGCCGGTCGATCCGGCCTACCCGGCCGAGCGGGTCCGCCACATTCTCGAGGACGCCGCGGCGAGTGTGCTCACCCGCTCCGATGTCGACGCCGATCTCGATGGGCTGTCGCAGGAGCCGCTGACCGCCGAGGAGCGCGGCGGCCGGTTGCACGCGGACAACAGCGCCTACGTGATCTACACGTCCGGATCGACCGGGCGCCCCAAAGGTGTCGTCGTCGCGCACCGCGGTCCACGCAATCTCCTTCGCTCGCACCGGCATTACACGATCGACACGACGGCGCAGCGACCGCTGCGCGTGCTCAGCACCTACAGCTTCGCCTTCGATTCCTCGATCGGCCCACTCCTGTGGATGCTCGACGGCAACGAACTGCACGCACTCGAGCGCGACGCCGCGCTCGACGCAGCCGCGGTGGTGGAATACGTAGGCGCACAGCGCATCGATTACATCGACGCGGTGCCCGTGCTGATGGAGCAGTACCTCGACCACGGTCTGCTCGACAGCGGCGCGCACCGGCCCGCCCGGCTCGCGGTCGGCGGCGAAGCGGTGTCCGCGAGCTTCTGGACCCGCATGCACGAGGACAGCGCGCTCACCGCCTTCAATCTGTACGGGCCGACCGAGGCGAGCGTCGATTCCGGTTTCGCGGTGGTCGCCGACGCGCCGACGCCGACCATCGGCCGCCCGACCTACGGCGGCAGGCTCTACGTGCTCGATGCGTTCCTGGCGCCCTGCGGCATCGGGCACATCGGCGAGCTCTACATCGGTGGCCCGCAACTGGCACGTGGCTATCACGGGCGACACGGCCTCACGGCACAGCGTTTCGTCGCGAATCCCTTCGAGGCGGGCGAAAGGCTCTACCGGACCGGCGATCTGGCGCGCTGGCAGGCCGACGGGCAGCTCGAATACCTCGGCCGTGGCGACGATCAGGTCCAGATCAGGGGCTTCCGTGTCGAACTCGGCGAGGTGGAGTCCGCGGTCGCCAACCACATCGACGCCGATCGGGTCGTCGCCGATGTGCGCACCGGTCCGAACGGGGCGCCGAGGCTGGTGGCATACCTGGTCCGCCGCGACACCGAGTGGGCCGCACCGACCATCGATGCGCTGCGCCGCGCGCTGGCGGACGAGCTGCCCGACTACATGATCCCGGCGGCCTTCGTCGGCATCACCGAACTTCCGTTGAGCCCCAACGGAAAGGTCGACAGGACGGCACTTCCCGAGCCGCAACTCGCGAACGGCGATGCGGGCGCGCCGATCGCCGACGACCTGGTGCGCGCCATCTGCTCGGTGTTCGCCGACCTGCTCGACCTTGCCGCCGTCGGTCCCGACGACGACTTCTTCAGCCTCGGTGGCGACAGCATCGTCTCGATCCGGTTGTCCACCAAGCTGAAACAACTCGGCCTCGGGACCACTCCGCGCGATGTGTTCGAGTGCCGCACACCCGCCGCGCTCGCGGCGCGTGGCCGGTCGACCGTCGCGGCGACGGTGCTCGAGCCCGCGGGCTACGGCATCGGCGAGCTGCCACGCACCCCGATCATTGCCAGGGTCATGGCGCACGGTGGGCGGCTCGACCGTTTCTCCCAGGCGATGGTGCTGCACGCGCCTGCGGCGGTCCAGCTGGCGACGCTCACCGAAGCCGTTGCCACGCTGCTGGATACGCACGACATGCTGCGCGCGAGCTTGCGTGGCGAACTGTTGACGGTGGCGGCCCCCGACGAGGTCGACCATGCGCCAGTGGTTTCCGAGCAGCTGCTCGACGCGCCAGGAGACGAGCGGACCGTGCTCGATCGACTCGCCGACGAGCTCGACCTCGCCGCCGGGTCGGTGTTCCGCATCATCCTGCTGCGCTATCGTTCCGGCGCACTCCCCCGGCTCGGCGTGCTCGTGCACCACATCGCCGTCGACGGCGTCTCGTGGCGGGTGCTCCTCGACGACCTTGCGGCCGCCTACGACCTCGCGGCCGCCGGGTCGCCCCTCGCGCTGCCGCCGGTGCCGACTTCGTTCCGGCGCTGGGCCCAGTCGCTCGAAGAGCTCGGCCGCACCGGGCATTTCGACGCCCAGCTCCCCTACTGGCGGGAGACCGCCCGCCGCTCTGGCACACACGCGCTCGCCGCCAGAGCGCTGGACGAGCGACGCGACCTCGCGGCCACCGCCGAGACCATGACCGTCGAGGTGCCCGCCGAGATCACCGAACGTCTGCTGGGCGAGCTGCCACGGCGGTTCAACGCCGGCGTGCAGGACGGCCTGGTTGCCGCGCTGGCCGTGGCCGTGGCCAGCACCACGGGCGATACCGACTTCGTCTTCGATATCGAAGGTCACGGCCGCGAAGAAACCGTTGCCGTCGGCGCCGACCTTTCCCGCACGGTCGGCTGGTTCACCAGCTTCTATCCGGTGCGGGTCGCGCTCGGCGACCTCGACGTGCGCCACGCGATGCAGGGCGGCGCCGCCGCGGGCAGCGCCCTCAAGCTGGCCAAGGAACGCCTGCGTGCGGCGCCCGACAACGGGATCGGCTATTCCGTTCTCGCCGAACTCGATCCCGCCGACCGCCTCGCCGCGCTCGACGGCGACCGACCGGAGGTCCTGTTCAACTATCTGGGCAGGATGGGCACGAGTTCGGTCGATCCGCACCCGTGGACGCCGGCCGACCCGGACCGCCCCCTACAGGTTCGGCGTGACCCGTCGATGCCGTGCAGCCATGCGCTGGTCATCAACGCGATGACGGTGCCGAGCACGGCAGGAAACCTGATCCGCGCGGAATGGTCGTGGCCTGCCGAGCTGCTCGCCGCCGACACCGTCGCGGAACTGCACCGGAACTGGTTGCGCGCGTTGACCGGTCTGTCCACCTACCTCGCCGAGAGCGACACCGCAGGACTGACTCCGTCCGACACCGTGGTCAGCGGGCTCACCCAGGACGAGATCGACGAGTTCGAGGCCGACTGGGACCTCTGACGGCGGCGTCCACCCGCACGAAAGGCCGGGCCCGGTAACCATTCATGGTTACCGAGCCCGGCCTTTGATGCTGTCACCCGCGACTTTTCTTCAGCTGCTCATCGTGTTGTCGACACCGGAACAGGCTCGGCCCAGGACAATCCGTCGGCCGAGGGCACCAGACCGCCGTCGAGCAGCGGCGGCTCGACCGTCGCCGTACCGCTGAGACCGCGCGCCTGCAGCGCGTTCATCTCCTCCATCACCGAGCGGACCACCGGAGCGTTGAACAGGTGGCCCATCCGCTGCCCCGAATCGGTGTCCATGCCACCGGTTTTCGTGGTTGCGGTGGTGAGCGCCTCGGTCGAGGCCCGGAACTTGCCGATCAGCGCCTCCGGGTCGGTGAGCGCGCTCTCGCCCGAGAAGCCGCCCGCGACAAGGGAAACGAACGCGGCGACATCGTCGCGATCCATCTTGGTGACCTTGCGTGCGCGCCAGAAGTAGGAGTCCTCGGACTGTTCCATGTCGTAGAAGGCCGAGAGGAACTCGTAGAACACCGCGTACTCGCGCCGGTAGCGGCCCTCGAACTCGCCGAACGCACGGTCCTCGGTGAGCTCGCCGGACAGCACGCTGTTGATCGAACGCGCCGCCAGCACCGCCGAATACGTGGCCAAGTGGACGCCGGTCGAGAACACCGGGTCGATGAAGCACGCGGCGTCGCCGACCAGCACCATGCCGTTGCCCCAGAACTTGGTGTTGGCGTAGGAGTAGTCCTTGCGGGTGCGGATCTCACCGTAGGTGCCCTCGGTCACCCTGGTCGCGTCCGCGAGCATGTCCTCGACGATGGTGCAGCGGCCGATGAAGCGCCGCAACGCCGCTTCCTGATCACCCTGCACCTTCGCGGCGTGCTCCTTGGCGATGACCGCGCCGACGCTGGTGAGTTCGTCGGTGAGCGGGATGTACCACATCCAGCCCTCGTCGAATGCCGCGCACAGGATATTGCCCGAATCCGGTGCGGGCAGGCGCTTTCCGCCGGTGAAGTAGCCGAACAGGGCCACGTTCTGGAAGAAGTCCGCGTAGACCCGCTCGGCGCCGCTGTGCTTGGTGAGCCTGGTCTTGTTGCCGCTGGCGTCGACGACGTAGCGCGCCTCGATCCGCCGGGTGTTGCCCTCGGCATCGGTGTAGACAACGCCGCAGACGCGGCCGGTCGCATCGTTGACCACCTCGGTGACCCTGGCCTGTTCGCGGACGTCCACTCCCGACTTGGCCGAGTGCCGCAGCAGGATCTCGTCGAACTTCATCCGTTCGACCTGGTACGCGAACGACGAAGGTCCGGAGAACTCGGGAGAAATGGCGAAGAGGAAGTTCCACGGCACCGGGCTGGTGCCCCACCGGAAGCTGCCGCCACGCTTGTGCATGAAGCCTGCCGCCTCGATGTCCTTGTCGACGCCGAGCAGCCGGCAGACGCCGTGAATCGTTGCGGGCAGCAGCGATTCACCGATCTGATAGCGCGGGAACTGCTCCTGCTCCAGCAGCACGACCGACCGGCCGCTCTGGGCAAGCAAGGTCGCGACGGTCGAACCACCAGGCCCGCCGCCGACGACAACCACGTCGACCGTTTCGACTACGCCCATCTGTCATACCTCGAATCTGTCAAACCAAAACTGCTGGGAACCAACAACTCACGGAGCGAGCACGTCGAGCCACACGCCGAGGACCGGATCGGAGGCCAGCGTGACGAAGTCGGCGTGCGCCGCGCCGCCGGCCCGCCACCGCTCGACGAGCGACATCAGCCGGACCGAATCCATCCCGGCGTCGAGCAGATTGGTCTCCTCGGTCAGCTCGGCCGGGGCGATCCCCAGCATGGCGGCGATATCGGCGATCACCGTCTCGCGGTCGACGGTGGTGGTGGCATCCTCGGCCATGGCGTCTGCTCGTTTCTCTGGATATCGATCGGTGCGCGGTGTGCTCAACGGGAGGAGAGTTGGCCGACCGCACCCGGCACGGGCTGTGCCGGGTCGTTGCCGAGCGCGACGATCGCGTTGTCGGCGTCGACGTGCACGACCTTGGGCTGATGGGTCAGCACCTCGGCGGCATCGAGTTGCAGGAAGGACATGATGATCACCAGGTCGCCAGGGTGCACCAGATGTGCCGCCGCGCCGTTGATGCCGATCACGCCCGAGCCTGCGGCCCCGGTGATCACGTAGGTCTCCAGCCGGGCGCCATTGGTGACATCGACGACCTGCACCCGTTCGCCCTCGACCAGATCGCTTGCCCGCATCAGGTCCGCGTCAATGGTGATCGACCCGACGTAGTGCAGATCGGCCTGCGTGACGGTAGCGCGGTGGATCTTTCCGTTGACGAGCGTCCGAAGCATTCACTCTCTCCCACTGGGTAATTCGATGGGCTGAACGGCAGTGTGCCGGACCCCGGTACCGGAGTTAGGCTACACTAACTTTCAGTGAAGTTGCTACCCGAGACGCTGTAGTTCTGTATAGGCTAATAAGTCGGGTCAGTCGTCTTCGGCGTGGTGGTCCAGATTCACCGTGCCGCGCCGCCAGTACCCATCGATCTTGAACTGGGTCTTGGGCAGCTTCAGCTCGTCGACCAGGTAGCGACGGATCGGCTTGAGCGAATCGGCCTCCCCTGCGGCCCAGGCGAACAGCCGCCCGCTCGGCGGCTCGAGCGCACGGACCGCGTCCGCGAGCAAGCTGGTGCTGCCCGGCGCGGCATCGTTGCGATGCAGGTACCGCACCCGCGCCCACTCGGGCAGCGCGATCTCGTCCGCGGCGTCACGGACCTCGATCAACGCGGTCACCTCTTTGCCGACGGGCAGCTCTTCGAGCCAGCGGCTCAGCGCAGGCAGCGCGGTCTCGTCGGCCACCAGCAGATAGCAGTCGTAGCCGACCGGATAGATATGGGAACCACGGGGACCGACCGCGCCGATCCGGTCGCCGGGGCGGGCAGTGGCCGCCCATGTTCCACCGACGCCGTGCGTGTGCAGCACGAAATCGATGGTCAGCGCCCGCTTTTCGGCGTCGAAGGCGCGAATCGTGTAGTCGCGGAACTCCGGTCGCCGCCCGTCGGGGCGCGGTTGCATCCCGGTCGGACCCATGACCGGCATGATCAGCTCGCCGGTCGCCGGATCGGGGAAGAACAGCTTCAGATGGTCGTCGGGAGCCATCGGCACGAACGGGAAGTCCGCCTCCAACTCCGCGCCGCCGAGCACGATCCGCTGCATCCGCGGGGTGAGCCGCTGCGAGTCGAGCACCTCGAGGGTGCGCGGGTGCAGCGGATGCAGCACCAGGCTCACCGTGTCCAGGTCTGGCGTTCGTACGTGGTTCACAACAGTTCCTTCCATGTCGAGGTTTCGCTGACGCGCTGTCTTTCCCGCTCGCGTACCCGCGGAATCACCAGTGGCGTACCGGATTCCGGGTCGTCGATGATCCGGCAGCGCAGACCGAAGACGGACTCGACCAGCTCGGCCGTGATCACCTGCGCCGGTGCGCCTTCGGCGACAACGGCGCCGTCTTTCATCGCGATGAGGTGATCGGCGTAGCGGCACGCGTGGTTGAGGTCGTGCAGCACCGCGACGAGGGTGTGACCGTGGTCGCGGTTGAGATCGGCGAAGAGCTCAAGCAATTCGATCTGATGGGCGATGTCGAGGAAGGTCGTCGGCTCGTCGAGCAGCATCAGCGGCGTCTGCTGCGCGAGCACCATCGCCACCCACACGCGTTGGCGCTGCCCGCCGGACAGCTCGTCGACCAGCCGCGCCGACAGCTCGGTGACCCCGGTCGCCGCCATCGCCGCGACCACCGCCGCCTCATCCGCGGTCGACCACTGCCTGATCAGCTTCTGATGCGGATAGCGACCACGCGCGACCAGATCGCCGACCGAAATCCCTTCGGGGGCAACCGATGTCTGCGGCAGCAAGCCGAGCCGCCTGGCGACCTCCTTCGCCGGATAGGACGATATCGCCTTGCCGTCGAGCAGCACCTGACCCGCGGTGGGCGCAAGCAGGCGCGACAAGGCCCGCAGCAGTGTCGATTTCCCGCACGCGTTCGGGCCGACGATCACGGTGAACGCGCCGTCGGGGATCGCGACGGTCAAATCCGCGCTGATCACCCGTTTGTCGTAGCCGATCGTGATGTCGTTCGCGGACAGTCTCGATGGAGCCGAATTCATCGTCGCACCTCCCTGGCAAGCAGCCAGACGAAATACCCACCGCCGATGGATACCGTGACCACCCCGACCGGCAGCTGGGTCGGGGAAAACACGCGCTGGGCCAGCAGATCGGCGGTAACCAGCAGCAGCGCGCCCATCGCCGCGGCAGGCAGCACCGCGACGGACGACGTCTTGGTCAACCGGCGCGCCAGCTGTGGCGCGGCCAGCGAAACGAACGCGATCGGCCCCGCCGCCGCCGTCGCGAGGGCCGTGAGGCCGACCCCGACCATGACCAGGCCGAGTCGAGTCGGCTCGGTCCTGATACCGAGCGCCCGCGCGGCGTCGTCCCCCAGATCGAGCACCGGTATCCGATAGGCAAGCAGCACCGCGCAAGTCAGCAGCACCGGCAACGCCACGGCCACCGGGACGACCTGCTCCCAGTGCAGTCCGGAGAGCGAGCCGGACCCCCACACCGCCGCCGTCATCGCGGCGGCCAAGTCGACCTTGATGATCAGCCAGACATTCATCGAATGCAGCATCGCGCTGATCGCGATGCCGACGATGATCAGCCGGAAGCCCTGGACGCCGTGCCGGAAGGCGAGCACGTATACCACTGCCGCCGTGGCGATTCCGCCGACCATCGCACCCAGCGCGGTCTGGTAGTAGCCGCCGTTGGTGAACAGGATGACCACCAGTGCTCCGGTATAGGAGCCGGTGTTGAACCCGATGATGTCAGGGCTGCCGAGCGGGTTCCTGGTCAGCGACTGGAAGATGGCGCCGCTCGCGCCGAGCGCGGCGCCGAGCATGATCGCCAGCAGCACCCGAGGCATCCGCCACTGATAGACCACCAACTCGACCTTGCGCGAGGCCGTTCCGAAGATCGCGCGCAGCACCTCGCCCGGCGCGATGGTGTACTCCCCGGTGCCGAGTGCGAGCACCGCGACCGCGGCGGTCACCCCGAGCAGCACCAGGACCACGGTCAGCACGCGCAGACCGATCCGGGCCGAGAAGCGGTCGTTGATCCGGACCACGGCGACCCGACGGCCGAAATCTATTGCGGTGCCTCGTGTCACAGTCCGCTCACCTTCTTGCGCCGGACCAGCACGATCAGCACCGGCGCACCGACGAACGCGGTGACGATGCCGACCTGCAGCTCCGCCGGGCGGACCACCAGCCGCCCGACCACATCGGCGATCAGCAACAGCGCGGGTGCGCCGAACACCGCGTACGGCAGGATCCAGCGCTGATCCGGGCCGACAATCCAGCGGGCGACATGCGGAATCATCAACCCGACAAAGCCGATCGGTCCCGCCGCCGCCGTTGCCGCACCGCACAGCAGCGTCACCGCGAGCACGCCGAGCCTGCGGGTGCCCGCGATATCGGCGCCGAGCGCGCGGGCCATGTCGTCACCGAGCGCAATCGCGTTGAGCGGCCGCGCGATAGCCACCGCGACCGCGAGCCCCGCACCGACGAACCCGGCGACCGCCCACACGACGTCCATATCGGCGCCTGCCGTCGAGCCGGCATTCCAGCTGCGCAGCTGATCGAAGGTGGCCGGATCGAGCAACATGAGCCCGGTGGTGACGCCGCTCAGGACGGCGCCGATCGCCACACCTGCGAGCGTGATCCGGATCGGGGTGGTGCCGCCGCGACCGAGCGAGCCGAGCGCATACACCGCAACGGTGACGACCACCGCACCGAGGAACGCGAACCAGACGTAGGACCAGATGCTGGTGAACCCGAACAGCGTGACGGCGAGCGCGACGAAGAACGCCGCGCCCGCGTTGACCCCGAGAATGCCGGGGTCCGCCAAGGGATTTCGGGTCATCGCCTGGATCAGCGCCCCGGACACCCCGACTGCCATGCCGACGAGCAGTCCGAGGATGGTCCGCGGCACCCGCAGCGACCGCACCACCAGCTGATCCGCCGAGCCGTCGAAATGCCACAGCGAGTCCCACACGGTGGGCAGCGGGATATCGCGTGTGCCGATGGTCAGGCTGAGCACACACGCCACCACCAGGATGCCGAGGACGACGAGCAGCCCGGTCGTGCGCGCGGTGGTCGAGGTGACGGTCCCCACGGGCGCCGTTGCCGCACTGTCTTTCTCGACGGGTGCGCCAGGGGATGCCGCGGCGATCGCGTGGTGTTCCGCTGTCGCAGTGCTGTTCCGCTCCTGCGTCATACCGGGATCCCCGCGCCGATCGTCCACCGTTGTGCCCGTTCTTGTTCGTGCCAGAAGCTCGCATACCTGCCGCCGAGGGCGAGTAGCTCGGTGTGCGTACCGGTCTCGGCGATGCGGCCGTGCTCGAGGAAGACGATGCGGTCGGCGGTGCGCACCGTCTCCAGCCGGTGCGCGATGACAAGGACCGTGCGATCGTGGGTGAGCGCCGTGGTCGCGGACCGGATCGCGGCCGCGTTCTCGGCATCCAGCGCCGACGTCGCCTCGTCGAGCAGCACCACGTCCGCGTCCTTGAGCAGCGCGCGGGCGAACGAGATCCGTTGCCGCTCACCGCCGGACAGCGCGGAGCCGACCTCGCCGACCCTGGTGTCCCAGCCGTGCGGCAGCCGGTCGACGATCTCGTCGACCCTGGCCAGCCGCGCCACCTCGGCCAGCTGCTCCGGCGTGGCGTCGGGGCGCGCGAGCAGCACGTTCTCCCGGATCGTCGCATCGAACAGGAACACGTCCTGGAACACCATCGACACCCGCGCCATCAGGTCGGCCGCACGGAGTTCACGAATATCGGTGCCGCCCACCGTGATCGATCCGCTGTCGACATCACGGAAACGGGCGGCCAGCCGGGCGAGCGTGGTCTTGCCCGACCCGGAGGGGCCGACGACCGCACACACCGAACCCTGCGGCACCTCGAACGAGACACCGTCGAGCACCGGGTCACCTGGTGCATAGCCGAACACCACGTCCCGGAAGACAATCGACGCATCGTCGGTGGTCGCCGAGACGTCGGGTTCGGGAAGCACCGGCGTCTCGATGATCTCGGCAATCTCGGCGATGGTGCGTTCGGCGGCCCAGATGACGCTGCCGGTGCGGCCGAGCGCGGCCGTCGCGTCGACGAGCAAGGCGGCGAGCACGATCACCGTCAGCGCACTCACGACGCCGATCGTCGCCGCACGGAGCAACGCGGTGATCAGCACCGAGGACAGGAACACGGCGGTGCCGAGCTGGAACGCGACCGAGCCGATGATGGCGCCGCGGAAATACGCAGCGGCCGCCGACCGCACCTTGGTCAGTGCCGCGGTCAACTCGGCGTTCGCCTGACCGGCGCGCCCGTAGGCCCGCAGCACCGATTGCTGCCTGGCGAATTCGAGTAGTTCACCGTTGATCTGTTCGGTTGCGGCGTTCTCCGCTGCCGTCACACCACGCAGCAGCCGAGCCGCCGAGAAGAACAGCACCACAAGCAAACCGAGGCCCGCCGTGGCCACCACGCCGGTCACCGGGTCGACGACGACCAAGGTCAACCACACAACCGCGGACAACGTCACCGCTCGAATATTCACCGCGACAACACCATTGAGTGCGGCAGCCAGCATTCTGGCGGCCTCGTTGGTCAGCCGGGTCAACGCATCGGTGCGGGCAGGTCCGAACCAGCCGAGCGGTAGCCGGACCACCTGCTCGGCCAGCCGATGCTGCAACGAGGCAACGATCGCGCTGGTCACCGCGCGCTGGCGGGCCGAGGCCGACCGGCCTGCGGCGACCGCAACCACCAGCAGCCCGACCAGCGCCGCCGCCAACCAGCCTGCCGCCGCGAAACGCTGCTCGAGCAGTGCGCCGAGTAGCGGAACGAGCACGACGAAACACCCGCCCTCGACGAGCGCCGCCGCAGCGACGAGCCCGAAGCACCGGCGCAGCCTGCGCCGCACTGGTTCCGCGACAACCCCGTCGGAGATTCGGATCATCGTGCGGCCGCCTTCACATCATGTGGTGCCGCGCCGTTGGCCGCGGCCCACATCTGCGCATACCGTCCGTTCGAAGCGAGCAACTCGGCGTGGGTGCCGACCTCATCGATGCGGCCCCGGTCGAGCAGCACGATCCGGTCGGCATCGACGATGCTGGCGAGTTGATGCGCGATCACCAGAATTGTCTTGTCCGCCATCAGGTTCGACAGCGCGTCCTGGATCCGCGCCGCCGACTCCGGATCGGCGGACGCGGTCGCCTCGTCCAAGACCAGGATCGGCGCGTCCGCGAGGATCGCCCTGGCGATCGCGACGCGTTGGGCTTCGCCGCCGGAGAGCAGTGCGTCCTCCCCCACCACCGAGGCGTAGCCGCGGGGCAGTTCCTCGATCCTGGTGTCGATGCAGGCCACGCGGGCGGCCGCGGCGACGGCCGCGGCATCGGCGTCCGGCCGACCGAGCCGAATGTTGTCCGCGATCGAACGGCGCAGCAGGTCCGGGTCCTGGAAGACGAGCGCGATCATCCGATAGAGCTGCTCGGGTGGATAATCACGAATATCGCGGCCGCACACCCGGATCGCGCCACCGTCGACATCCCAGAAGCGCGGCAGCAACCGTGCGAGCGTCGATTTGCCCGATCCGGACGCGCCGACCAGGGCGGTCACCGTCCCCGGTGCGAGCCGCAGATCGATGCCACGCAACACCGGAGTGTCGGGCCGGTAGCCGAATCGCACGTCCGCGAACTCGACCGCGGGCGCGGCGTCGACCGGTGCGGCCGCCCGCGTGGTGGTCGGGAGCGCCCGCTCCGCGAAGATCTCGCCGATGCCTGCCGCGACCGCGCGGGCCCGCCGCAGCACGAGCAGCACCAGCGGCAGCGACCACACACCGCGGGAGACGATCCACGACAGCAGCAGGAACGGCACGACGTCGACACCGTCGATCCAGCCCGCCGCGGTGAACACGGTGCCGATCACCGCGGTGCCGACGATGGTGACGAGCCACGAGGACAGGATCGAGGTCGCGCGGGTGCGCCGGGCTTCGACCGCCTCGGCGCGCAGGTAGGCCGCGGCGTACTGGTCCGCGGCCGCATCGAACCGGGCGGTACCGCGCTCGGCGCGGCCGAACATCTTGAACACCGAGATGCCCTGGGCGAGTTCGGTGGTCCTCGCGGTCAACACCCGTGCCGCGTCCTCGAACTCGGCGTCCTCGGCGGAGCGGTCGCGGCCGTGCCTGGTCAGCAGCACCGTCGCCGTCACCGCGGGCGCGAGCACGAGCAACGCCATCCGCCAGTCGACCACCACCAGGTATCCGGTGGCGAGCACCGTGGTGGTCACGAAGCGCGCAAGCATCGGGATCGTCTCGCCGACCAGACCGGTGAGCGAGCCGATGTCGGAGCCGACCGCCTTGCGCACCCGAGCGGAACCGTGCTCGGTGAACCAGCCGAGCGGAATCCGTTGCAGATGCGCGACGACGTCCTGCCGCGCCGTGAACTCGACCCGCCTGCTCGCCGCGAAACTCAGCGCGAACGACACACCATGCGCCGCGGGCACCACGAACTGGGCGATCACCACGACCCAGACCCAGCCCGGGATCGCGGCGGGTGCGCCGTCCCGGATCAGATCGATGAGAATCTGACTCAGTCCGACGAACGAGGCGACTGTCGCGACCGCGGCAACCACCTGCAGTAGTCCCGCAAGCACGAGAACCGCACGCACCGACCGCAACAGCCGGGCCAACTGCGCCAGGCCCGATGGAACGGGCACGGCAGCGGCCGCGACGGTATGTGCCATGGGGCGACCTCCTGAACCCAGCGCCCCGGGCCGGGCGACCTTTCCGTTTACATGCTTGCATAAAGAAAGTACAGGCTAAGTTGTCTGCGATGGGACCCGTCCCTGCGCCGCGACCGCCTCGGCTCGGTCGAAATCCCGCACGACCACGGCATTGACCTTGTCGTCGCACTTCTCGATGCGCGCGATGCTCAGCTTCCCCGAGCCGACGTCAGTCCTGCCAACCGCTGGCGTCGGTGAAGGTGTCCCAGCCGGGAAGCGGACGGTCGGGATGGATCGCGCGCAGGATCTCGGCGGCCAGGCTGACAGGCGGAGCCTTACGCGGGTTGGCGATGGCCTGGGCGGCGATGCTGGCGGTGAGCGCGCGGGTGCCGCCGAGACGCGGGTAGCTGGCGTGCACCAGGTCGGCGTAACCAGGCGGCAGGTCTGTCGGGGCGCCGCCGACGTCGATGCCGATGCCCTGAACGGCGATTCGGATCTCCGGGGGCCTGCGGCGCTGGAAGACAGGGGATTCGATGAAGCCGATGGTGTGCGCGGCGACCGCGTCCCAGATCGTGTCCACTCGCGCGTCGGTGACGCCGTTGTCCTCGAGGAATCGGGCGGCGACGTCAGCGCCGTCGATCTCGAACGGCAAGTCGCCGGTGGCGTTTTCCGCGAGGCCGAGGTCGTGCAGGACGCAGATCAGGTACATGGTTTCTTCGTCGTAGTCGATGCCTGGCTGCAGGCCGCGCTGCTGCGCGATGGCCCGGCCGAACAGGAACCCGCGCACGCTGTGATTGCAGAGGAAAGGCGGCAGCGTCTCGACCATCAGGGCAGTTGCTTTGTTCACCAACGGATTCGACGGCAATGCCAGTGAATCAGAGTGTGCCACCGCTGATACGACGGTATCCACCGTGGCAGCTCCGGCAAGATTGTCACCGGTGCGGCTGGATATAGGCATGCTTCTACTCCCAACTAATGACTTGCGACGAGAAATAGTTCAGCGAGCGGCCGTGCGAAACCGCTTGCGGTAATCACTCGGCGTGGTGCTGAGCGCTTCGAGGAAGGTGCGGCGCAACGTTTCCTCGGAACCGAAACCACTGCGCCGTGCGACCGTGGCGATCGGCTGGTCACCCGCCTCCAGCAGCGCCTGCGCCGCCTCCACCCGAACCTGTTTGACGTACTGCGCGGGCGTCATCCCGATCTCCTGCTGGAACAACCTGCTCAAATGGCGCTCGCTCAGCGCGGCGCGCTGCGCCATCGCAGGCAGGCTGTGGTCGGCCGACAGGTCCGTGACCACCGCGTCCACCGCTCGCCGCAGCCCGGCGCTACGCGCCAACCCGGCACTCTCGCGCACGCTGAACTGCGACTGCCCGCCGGGCCGCCGCAGAAAGACGACGAGGGTTTTCGCCAAGGAACGCGCCACCGCCGCACCATGATCGTCCTCGACAAGCGCCAATGCCATATCGATGCCCGCGGTCACCCCGGCAGACGTTGTCACCCGCCCGTCCCGCACATAGATGGCATCGGCATCCACCTGAACGTCCGGAAACCGTTGCGCCAGTTGCTCACACATCAACCAATGGGTAGTAGCCCGTCGTCCGCGCAACAACCCGGCCTCGGCAAGCACCATTGCGCCGGTGCACACCGAAGCCACCCGCCGCGCCCCCACGCTGACCGTCCGCACCGCAGCAACCAACTCCGCCGACACGTCCTGCTGGTGCGGATACCCCGGCACCAGCAACGTGTCGACCGCCCCGTCCACATCACCGATCGCACAACTCACCCCGAGCGGAACACCGACGTTCGTCCGCACCGCCTCCCCATCGGGCGAAGCGAACCGAACCCGATGCCCGGCCCAATCGAACACCTGCACCGGCCCGGCGACATCGACCAGCATCACACCGTCCGCCACCGCAACGACGACGTCGCCAACCAATTCCATACCGCCAAGTCTCATCGACCCACTCAACGTCCACAAGGACACGAACCCCACAAATCGAGACATCGCATTGAACACCGTTCAGCAAACTTTCCGTAACAGCTCACGGCAGGTCGAATGCGGCATGGTCGATCGTCGCCACCCACGTCAGCGCCCGGATCGGCACGGGCCGCAGCACGTCCGGAGCGATCGTGATGGCGGGGTGCGTCAGTCGCGGAAGCGGTCGCCGACCCAACCCGTGAGGTCGTCGCGGTCGTGGGTGAGGGTGGCGAAGTGGGCGCCGAGATCGCCGGGGTCGGGGTTCGGGATCTGGACATCGCCCTTCGGATAGCGCACGTAGAGGGGCTTGTTGTCTGTGTTCGTCGCCACCAGTTCTTCGTTGGCCAACACATCGACGCCGGGGATGATGATCTTTATCCCGAGCAGGTCGACCTCGGTGGTTTCGGCCTTGACCCGGACATCGTCGGCGGACTGCGAAATGCGGATAGGCACGTCGATTTCGACGTTGGGATTCATCAGCTCCAACTGGTCGACGAAGCGCTGCTGATCGTCGTTCGGGTTGCCGGGGAAGGAATAGGCGGGTTGCGCGCCCGGCAGGGTTTTGCGAAATTGCTCGATTCCCCGTACGCCGCCCCATGATTCGTCCTTGCTCAGATCGGCCCGGCACATGCTCAGAACATCGGGCCAGACACCGCGCGCCTTGTTCGACAAGACGTTGTCCACGCCGATCGTGGTGTCGCCGATGATCGCACCGGACAGGAACAATGGGGTGAAGGCGAATCCACCATCCCCGAACGTCGGCACCAAAGCACCCGCGCGGACAATGGCTTTGGGATGGTTGGCCGGTGCCACCGCGGCCACTCCGACGAGCCCTTCGACCCGATCCTTGGCGTGGTGTGCAGAGAACAGCGCTGCCTGCCCGCCCTGAGAATGCCCGACGATCGCGAACTTCGGCGAGATCACCTCGGGGAAGAGCCTGCGGGTGGTCTCGACGATATCCAGCACGCCGTACGCCTCGGATCGACCGAGCAGGTACGGGTGGCGCCGTCCGGTGACACCGAGACCCTCGTAGTCGGTCATCGCCACGGCCCAGCCCTGATCGAGGAAGTGGTTGAGCAGCGGCTGGGGATACTTGTTCATCAAGTGCGCACCGCGATCGACGGTGTCGCGGGACGGCGCGCACAGATGACAGACGCCGACGGTGCCGTGCGCCCAAGTCACCAGTGGATAGCCCGCCGGGTCGGTCGGCCGATCATGGGGCAGCGCAATGATTCCCGAGACCGCGATGACCTCGCCGTCGACACTGTTCGACCGATACAGCACCAGCCAGTTCCGCCCGTGCGTCAGCTCGGCTTCCGGATTGTCCAGCGGCCGAAGATAGATCGCGTCACCGACCGCGCCACCGGAGAGATCCTCGGGCGGATCGAAAAAGGCGTCACCCTCGGGCGCGTCCGGTCCATCGAATGTCAGATCGTCGTCCATGGCAGTTCCTTACGCGGCGGCACGGTGGCGACGTTGCTCGGAGAAATCCGTCGCCCCGGTTTGTTTCCTGGCGACGTGATCGACACTCCCACAATACTTTTCACGCCGCCGCCCAGACCTGCTTTCCGACAAATCGACGCCCCCTGCTCGCCAGGGGACTACGAACGTTCGGGCCGACGGCGCGGGCGGCAGCGGTCGCCGACCCAACCGATTCGGGATCAGATACCGAGGTCGGCGGCGATCTCGGCAATGGTCGCGAGCTCGGTGGCGACGAGTTCTCGCTCGGCACTGGACAGTTCGATCCCGCGCAGTTGACCGATCAGTTCGACAGCGCCCGCGCGATCGCCGGTGCGCTGACGCAGTTCGGCCAGATAGACCAGCGCAGGAAGCTGCTCGACCGGTGGTGCGTCGGCATGGCGAAGGAGGCCGTTCTCGAGCACGCTGATCGCCCTGGCCTCATCACCGTGCGAGTCACCCTGCCTGGCGGCAGTGGCCACCACGCGCGCCAGCCTGCCCACCGGCGCCGGTTCGTCATCGCCGAACGAACTGATGCGTATCCAGTTCCCACCCGGATCGACAACGGTGAATCCACCACCGGCACCAGACTTCTTGCGCGGCCGAGTCATTCGCGGAATCCCGGACACCGGCACCTTTCCGTACCCGGCACGCAACCCGGCCGCGAAGGCCGCGTGGAGCGCGATCGTATCCGGAACCAACACCACGCAGGTGCCATAGGAGTTGGCGGGGTCGAACGCTGGCATGCCGAAGAAGTGCAGATCAATGCCGCCTCGGCAGACGGAGGCCCATGGATTCGGGCGCTCCTGGCGATAGGTCACCTCGAAACCGAGCGCGGTGTAGAAGGTGAGGAGTTCCTCGAGATCGGAGCAGGGCAAGCCAGGGATGGCTCGTTCACGGAGCATGAAAATACTATACAACGTCCAGAGTATTGCGGAGGCGTTGCGCCGAGAAGGTGAAAACCGTTATCTGCCAAAGACTACGAGGATCCAGGCCGAGGTCGAGGAGGGCGGCGTTCGGAGCGGACCGACCGGAAAATCATTTCCCGCGCCCGCCGGGCTACGGCAGGATCCTTCTCGTGATCAACGCATCTCGCCGACGACCGTCCGGAGTGCACACATGGAATGGGTAAAGCCGTTCTTCGACACCGCAGCCGACTGGTGGGGACCACTGCAACCCCAGGAGTCGGACCGCCAACGCGCCGAATCGATCTCCCGGCTGGCGGGTCCGAACGTCCAGCGCATCCTCGAACTCGGTGCAGGCGACGGCACCACCGCCGCCGCGATGGCCGACCTCGGCTACTCCGTGGTGGCGGTCGAGCTCAGCTCGACCCGCGCGCAGCGCGCCGCCGCCCGCGCCGAGCAGGTCGCGAACCTGCGGATCGTCCACGGTGATTTCTACACAGTCGATCTCGACGAGCAGGTCGACTGTGTCGTCTACTGGAACGGCTTCGGCATCGGCACCGACGCCGAACAGCGCACCCTGCTGCGCCGGGTCAGCCGCGAATGGTTGCGACCGGGCGGCCGGATGATCCTCGATGTGTTCAGCCCGTGGAAGTGGGCACGCATCGCAGGCGAACTCGAATACGACCGCTACGTCATCGACCTCGCGAACTCGAACGACTATGACCCCGTGGCGAATCGGTTCAACGACCGCTGGTGGCCGGTCGGCGACGAAGCACGGGCCATCGACCAGTCCGGCCGCTGCTACACCCCCGCCGATCTCCTGCTGCTGCTCGAAGGCACCGGACTCACCGTCGAACGAATGGAACTCGACGGCAAGGAAATTCGGACCGACCACCGCAACCCCGCCGCCCATCCCCTCTGGGACGCATGGGAATACCGTGTCGTCCTGCGACACGACACCTGACGCTCACTCGTCGTCGAACAGGTGCCGGAGATACCGATCCGGTTCGGCGAGAAAGTCTCTGGTCAACCGCACCGGGAGCGCCTCGTCGTAGTCGACCGCCACGATCGCGCCGTCCTCGGCGATTTCGTAGATCGTCGCCCCCGGCAACGCGAGCAGGATCGGCGAGTGCGTCGCCACCACGATCTGACACCGCTGCTCGACCAGTTCCGCTAATCGAGCGAGCACGGCCATGCAGCCGCGCACCGACAACGCCGCCTCCGGCTCGTCGAGCAGATACAGCCCACCGGGGAAGAACCGCACGCGCATCAGGTCGACGAACGATTCACCGTGCGAACGCTCATGCGGCGACACCCCGTCGAACACCGCAAGCTGCTCGGGCCCGAGCGCCTCGGTTTCGGTGGCCACGTTGTAGTACGACTCGGCCCGCAGAAAGAACCGGCTCCGCGGCTTGGTGATGCCCCACTTCAGCACCAGGTGGGCGCCGAGCGAGGACTCACTCGCGCGCGTCGCGAACCGATAGTGCTGGCTCCCCCCTTCCGGATTCATCCCCGCCGCCACCGCCATCGCCTCGACCAGCGTCGATTTCCCGCTGCCGTTCTCGCCGACCAGGAACGTCACCCCCGGCGCCAACGTCAACCCGCCCACCCGCGCCAGCTGCTCGACCACGGGCAGGGTGAACGGATACTCATCCGGCCGCTCCCCCGCCCCGAGCAGCACCTCGCGGATGTAGCCACCGTCCGTTCGCACACCTCATGCTAGCGAGTAGCCAGGCGACGGGCGCTGCGCTAAACGGCGAAGGCGGCGATCACCAGCGCGCAACAGCCGACCAGCACCGCGTAGGCGATGTACAACCCCCACGGCCGGTTGCCTGCCGGTGGCGGCGGAGCCGCGGTCTCCTGCATCGGCCGCTCTTCGACGTGCGCGGTCAGGAACGGCAACCACCTGCTGATCATGTGTCCGCGTTCGAAGTACTCGCTGTGCGCGAACGTGAACTTCTCTTGCTGAAGTCGTGCGTTGTTCGCCGTGAACCCGGCAAGCCCCGACGGCCCGGTGCCGGAGACGAACCAGCTGACCGCCCTGGTCCACACATCTTCACTGCCGTATTCGTTGCGCACCGCCTGCACTTGCCCGCGTTCGATGAGGAGATCCCAGGGAAAGTTCGTCGGCAGGATGGACCCGCAGAGCAGCACCTTGCGAAAACGCAAGTACGGATAGCGGATCAACGCGTTGCCGAGGATGTAGGTGCCGAAGCTGTGTGCGACGATCGACGGCATCTCGTGTGCGGCCGTTGCGGTGTTGCCGAATTCCCGCTGATAGATCTCTCTGAACCAGCGGACCTTGGCAAGGCGGGCCCACGGCATCAGAAATCGCAGAATCGAGAAATAGCCGAAGTTCCACAGATCCACATGGGTGCCGATGCCGGCGCGGCCTGCCACCTCCGTCAACGACCGCTGCCATGCCGCGTGCGTCCGAATCCCGTGCAGGGCAACGACTGCGGGGCCGCGCACCAGCAGCTGCGGTGCGCGTTTCGACAAGGGCGCAAGGCAGTCGTGCAGTTCGTCGACACTGGTGAACCGGCCCTTCGGATCCTGGCACAGACCACGAGTCAGCGCTGAGCGCAACCGATCGGGCAGCTCAGTGAGCAAACGCTGGTCCGGTTCCCACCCGGTCGGGACCGGGAAGGGCAACCGCGTTCCGGTCACGAGTTCGTAGAGCACGGCAACCACCGCATAGATGTCGGCGCGTCGACCGACCTGGCGGCCCTCCTGCATTTGCTCCGGCGCCGCGTAGGCAAGGTCGCCGACGAATATGCCGGTCTTCGTGAACGAGTCGACCGCCGGATTCTCGTGTCGGGCAATGCCCGAATCCAGCACGGTGACAAGCAGATTCTTGCCTGCGACCAGAATATTGCTCGGCTTGATCTCCCGATGGACGATGCCGCTCTCGTGGATGTGTTTGAGCGCCGCGCAGACCTGGATCACGATCCACACGGACTCGTCGAGGCGCAGGTCCCGGTTCTTGGCCAGCTCGGCGAGATCGATGCCGTCGACGATCTTGCTGACGATGTAGGGCGGATCGCTACCGAGACGGTTCTGCACATCCATGACTTCGACGACATTGGGATGTGGCGTCAGCTTCAACCACACGCGTCCGCCGCGTTGCAGACGCTTCTTCGTGTCCGCGTCGACGGCCTGCACGAGTTTGACGGCAACCAACTCACCCAGAATGTCGTCATAGGCTTTGTACAGATCGCCGGACAAGCCACGCGCCATGTGCTCGAGCAGGTGATAGCGGCCCCCGATCACCTGTCCGGCGAGATCTGCCGAGGTGCTTGTTCCCAATGGTTGAACTGTCGGCCACTGAGACTGACCTGGCACGAACGTGGGACTGTCGTCGATCGGTGGGGAAGCCGTCGGAATGGATCTCTCGAGCGTAATCCCGGCCATCGTCGGCAGCTCAGGCAAGGCCTGATCCAGCGCCGCCTCCGCGGCAGCGGCAAGCTCACCGCACGTGGGGAATCGGTCGTCTCTGTTCTTCGCCAGGGCTCGTGCAATGACCGCGTCGAACGCCTGGAGTCCTTGGCCCCCAAAGGGATGCTCGCCCAGTCGCGGGACCCCGCCGAGTAGGTGTGCGCGGATCAGGGCACCGGGAGTGCGGTAGTTGTACGGGACTACACCGGTCAACATGTGGAACAGCGCGCAGCCGAGCGCGTAGACATCGACGCGCCGATCGAGTTCGGTTCCTTCCAACTGCTCGGGCGCCGCGTAGCTGAGGCTGCCGACGATCTCGCCTTCCTGAGTCAGTTCGCGGGGACCCTCGGACAGCTTCGCGATGCCGAAATCCGCGAGGAACACGCGTTCGGGTTCGTCTGACGTCGGCCGTTCGAGCAAGATGTTCGACGGCTTGATATCGCGGTGCAGAATGCCACGCTCGTGCGCATGGTCCAACGCCTTCGCGATCTCCCGGGTGATCCGGACGGCCCTCGGGGCCGCGATCGGCCCGTCCCGGAGCGCGGCGAGCGCATCGGTGCCGTCGATGAACTGCATCGCTATCCAGCTCAGGCCGTCGGTGTGACCGCGATCGAGAATGGAGACGATGTTCGGGTGCTCGAGCCGGGCGGCAGTGTCGGCCTCGCGCTCGAAACGAACGCGGCTGTCGGCGTCACCGCCGAACATGTCGCTCAACACTTTGAGCGCGATCTTCCTCGGCAGCCTCGGATGCTGTGCTAGATAGACGCTTCCGGCACCACCGCGACCGATCAGTCTCTCTATCGCGTAGCCGGCGAATGTTGCCCCTGGCTGCACGCTGCTGCTCACCGGCATTCCTCCGCCGTGGCCCGTGACGACGATTGATTCCTCGCCACTTGTAGTACAGCAATCGTCCGGCATGGGGGTAAGTGTTAACAACCGCCGTCACGGCACCTGCGCCGTGGCGGCGGCGCAGGTGCTGTGGTCAATGGCGTCGGATCAGCCGGAGACCACCGGGTAGTGGTCGGAGAGGTTGGTGTAGGTGTAGTCCTTGCCCCAGCTGGTGACGGTCCACGGGGCGGACTTTTCCTTGATCACCCGGTTCTGCCAGTTCGCAGGGCGCGCATGCCCCTTGCGGTGCAGGACGTAGTCGAGGTCCTCGCGGGCGTCGTCCGGGTAGCGGTACGCGGCGATGGAGTTCTCCTTCGTGTCGAAGGAGTACGGGTGACCGGTGCGCTGGTTGGCGGGCTCCAGGCCGGCGTTCTCCAGCATCGTCGGGTATTCCGCGCTGTGCGAGTCGACGTTCAGATCGCCGACCACCATGACCTGCTCGGCCGCGGGGATCTTCTTGGCGTCCAAGAACTCCGCGATCTGGCGGAACTGCTTGGCGCGGTCCGACACGGCCTCGCCCGCGCGGCACCGGCTGTCGGTGGACTGCGCGTGCGTGCCGACGACGTGCACCTTGGCGCCGTTGACGTTCAGCACCACGTAGGCAAAGCCCTTGTTGGCCAACCAATCCGCGCCACAGCCGTTGTTGAAGAGGATCTGTTCCTTGCGCACGATCGGCCACTTGCTGAGCACGGTGACGCCGCCGTCCTCCGCGGTGTTGTCGGACCACTTGCCACCGGTGGCGTCCCAGCCGTCCTTGCTGCGCCCGACGACCGGCGTCTGGTGCGGATACTGCCGTGCCGCATCGGCTTTCAGCGAGTTCGAGGTGTCGTTGTCGAGCGCCTCCTGCAGCACGACGACATCGTTGCCCTGGAAGAAGTCGGCCGCCACGATGGCCTTGGCGCGGTGCGCCTGCCCCCAATTCGGGTACAGGGTCGTGCTGAACAGGAAGACGTTGTACGTCAACACCTTCAGCCCTGGCGCAGCCGGGGCAGGGGCGGCCTGCGCGGACTGCGGAAGAGCGACGCCGAGCACCGCGGTGGCGGCAAGGGCGGCAAGAGCTCGCACGGGTTTGCATCCGACTAGCGGCATGCTTTCTCCTTCGATCCAACAAGGCCCGTCCGGTTATCGGACGGCATCGCTGAATACAAATCGCCCGCACTTACGCACAGATGACCAATGGGTGATCGAACCATTATCAATCGATGCCAGCCCGGTGTCTCTCATCGAATTCCATACGGCCGCAATCTTATTGGCAGTGCAGGGCAGATTGTCGATGTCAGTTCCGCCCGATTGTCAAGCGTTCATTCCGCATTTCGAGCGTTCAAGTCCAATATTCTGGAGCCCCATACCTGTTGATTTTTCGGACCCGATGGGGCACGCCAATTCGTGTGCGGGAAAACAAAAAGGGTGCCGATCCTCGGCATGGATTTCGGGCGTCACACCTAGACAGTTCGGAGGTTGCCGAACCCGTCGAGCAGCGCGGTGAGGCCGAGCTGGAAGTGGTCGGCGTCCAGGCCCGCGAGCGGCGCCTCCCCCGTGCGCTCCGCGGTGACGGTGGCGATCGCCCGGCTGAGGATGTGACCGATCACGTACTCGCGCAGACAGCGGGTCAGCTGAGGCGCGACCGCCGGGGAAAAGCCTGCTGCCTGGAGGGTTTCGACCATCCATGCGCCGGTCTCGACGGCCGACGGGCTGTGCACCTGGCGGGTGGCGAAGATCGGCACCGCATTCGGGTGCTTGCGCAAGGTGGAGCGCAGCCGATCGGCGTACGCACGCAGCAGTTCACGCCAGTCCTCCTGCCACGGCAGGCTTTCCATGTCCAGCTCGGCGAACATGTACGCAGCGATGCCGTCGAAGAGGTCCTGCTGATCGGTGTAGTGGCGGTAGACCGCCATCGGGTCGGCGCCGAGCGCGGCACCGAGCTTGCGCATCGAGAACCCGTCCATGCCTTGCGCGTCGACCACCGAGACCGCAACGGCGGCAATGTAGTCGCGATTCAGCGTGGTCCGGACCGTCGGCGCCGGATTGCGCGTACTCATCCGCCGACCACCACCGGTATCCCTTTCCGCCCACTGAACAGCTGCCAGCTACACGGTAGACCACGGCGGAATCCGATTCGCTGCCCTCGCGACCGCGCGTCGCGGGCCGGTCGAGGCAGGCTCCGCCTCGACCGAGTAGCCGGCTACGAACGCTCGGCCGCCGACTCCTTGGTGCGTTCGGCGCGGGCGGCGTGGAAGGACTCGGCGAACGTTTCGAGTTCCGCGACCAGCCGCGGATCGTCGGCCGTCGCGACGATCTGCTCGGCCTCGCTCCATGCGGTATCGAGGTCACGCATTAGCCGAACGAGGCTGGCCTGTGCGGCCTCGTGTGCGGCTTCGGCGGACAGACCGGCCGCCGCGACGGCGCGCAGCCAGGCCATGGCCAGCTCGAATTCTGCGTTGGTGCTTGGCTGTGCTTCGTCTCGACTGCTCACCGTGCTTCGCTTCCTCGCGGACCGACAAACCCCGTCAGGGTGGCAGACTCCGTTGACCAACGCATCCTGGTGCGCGTCATCAAACGATCATCGAGCGTTGAGCTGGAGGATGTCGATTCCCCGGTTGTTGTCGGCTACGTAGGCGAACCCGCGGTGCCAGTACGGGGCCCACGCGGCGGCGTCGGCGGGGCGGTAGTACGCGATCTGCTTGGGGTTGGTCGGATCGCTGACATCCAGGAATCTGGTGCCTTGGGCATAGAACGACTGGACGAGGACCTTGTCGCGCACGTCGAAGTAGTGCGCCGAGCAGTCGGCGGACGCCGGGTCGCTTCCTTCCTGTCCAGCGACACTCCAGGTACCGATGGTGTTGAGCCGGAAGGGTTTCTGCGGCGTGGACCGCCAGCCTTCGCCGCCGTAGGAACCTGTCAGCGAGGCGATGACGAGCACGCCGTCGCCTGCGCAGCCGTCGACGAAGCTCTCCTCGGTGGCGTAGAGCAGGTTTCCATCGCCCCAGTGGCCGGTGTCACCGCCGTCCTTCGCGCGGTTACCGATCGGGCGGAAGCTGTTGTGCATGAACTTGGAGGGGGCCGCCGTCTCCTTGATGCCGCCGCCCGCATAGGGCACCGGATCGGTCGGCGTTGCCAGGCGGAGCTTGCCGGTCACCGGGTCCTTGTGCATGCCTGCTGTCCAATATCCGCGCACGCCACCGCGACCGGAGGCCCAGGCCACACCCGTCTCGTCCACCTGGACGTCGTGCACGTAGTCGGTCTTGCCGTCGTTGCGGGCCAGCTCGATCGGGTTGGGATTGACCTTCGGCTGACGCGGATTCCTGATGTCGGTGACCCAGATCGGGCGACCGCCCCATTCCGCGGGCTGGCTGTCCGCCTTCGCCGGGCCGCCGGTCCACAGGAACTGGCAGTCGTTGATGCAGGTGGTGGTGTGGCCTGCGGGGACCTTGACGTAGCTCATGACGGACGGCTTCGCCGGATCGGCCAGATCGACGACATAGATGCCGGACTCGCCGGTGCGGACGTTGCCGCCGAACGCGCGTGGGTCGCGGGCGAGGAAGACGCGCTTGCGCACGGGATCGACCTCGGTGTCCTCGGTTTCCCACATGCCGGGCAGGTTGAGCTGGCCGATCAGCTTCGGCTTCGCCGGGTTCGCGGTGAGGTCGTAGGTCTTCACGCCGAACTGGCCGGAGACCACCATGACATCGCGGTTACCGTACTGGAGGAACTGCAGTGCGATCGCGCCCTTGGCGTCCGGGACGTTGCCGACCGCCTTGACGTTCTTCTCCGCGCCCGGCGAACCGGTGGGCTGAGCGGCCATGCCGTGCGGGCCGTCCTCCTCTCCGCAGGCGGCCGCAGGCACGGCGGTAGCGGCGGCGGTGGCCAGCACCGTGGCCAACAGCAGGGACGTCCGGAACAACCAGTGACGCACGACTACCTCCCAGCGGGCGTGATCACCTGTATGACCAGGGAGTCCTGGTAGCAGGGATGCCTCACTGTAAGTGTCAACACCGCTTCGGCGCGATACCTCGCAGCGCTGAACACACTTTCATAGCGGTGGCCGCGTAATACCGCGCATAGCTGTGTAATTCGTGCAGGCACGGGTCAATGATGTTGCTATGTCTGGTAATCCACGCCACCACACCGCCCGACTCATCGCCGCGCTCGCCGCACTCCTGCTCGGCATCGCAGGCTGCGCCACGACGCCGGAGCCGCCGACGCCCGGCGTGCTCACGGTCGGCGTCCGCGATCCGGCCAGCCTGCTGCCCGCCGACCTGCGCGACCAGACCGGACAGCTGCTCGTCGGCGCGCTGTGGACGCCGCTGCTCGACTACGACGCGGCGACCGGGCAGCGCACGCCACGGGCCGCGGAGTCGGTCACCAGTGCCGACCAAATGACCTGGGAGATCAAACTCCGCGCCGACGGACAGTTCCACGATGGGACGCCCGTCACCGCGAAGTCCTATGTGGATACCTGGCGGACGGTCGCGGGCGAGCGCTGGGCCGGTTCCGGCGCACTCACCGAAGTGTTGCGGGCCAAGGAGATCAGCGCGCCCGACGACTACACCATCCGGATCGTGCTGGATCGGCCCTTCGGTCAGGTGCCTGCGGTGCTGGCCGCACCGGCGCTGCTCCCCTTGCCCGCATCGGTACTCGCTTCAAGGGACTGGACCGGTTTCTCCGCGAATCCCATTGGCAACGGACCATTCCGGATGGCGGAGCCATGGCACTCCGGTTCAGGCGGGCGACTCGTCCGGGTCGGCGAAGCGGCCGGGAAGGCACGCGAAATCCGGTTGCGGGTAGGCGATCCCACCGCACAGTACGACCAGGTCGAGGCGGGCTCGCTCGACCTGGCCACCGAGGTGCCCGACGGTCGGCACGACGCGATGCATCACGACTTCGCCGACCGGCACGCGATGTGGCCGCTGCCGGAGGCCGACTATCTGGTCTTCCCGGTGTCCGACAAGCGTTTCGAGGACGCGGCCGCGCGGCACGCGTTCGCCATGGCGGTGGACCGCGCAGCAATGGCGGCGGGCCCGCTCGCCCACCAGGTCGACCCGGCGCGCTCGATGCTGTCACCCGGCGTAGCACCGGGAGAACGCTCCGGCACCTGCCGACCGTGTACCCATGACGAGGCGGCCGCGAAGTCGCTGCTCGGACAGGTCGACTTCACCGGTCCGGTCACCATGTACTTCGATGCGAGACAAGAGCGTTGGGCCGCACCCTTCGCCCACCAGATCCGCACCGCGCTCGCGGTGGACCTGACCGCGAGGCCACGCGAGGGCGCCGCGAACGAAACCGTCGACGGCCCCTTCCTGACGACCCGCTCGCTGAGCACAGCGGGCCCGCACGAACTACTCACCGCGCTCGCGAAGACCGCCGGATACACCGACGAAGGCTTCGCCCAGCTGCTGGCCGCCGCCGATGCCGCGGGCTCGGCAGCGGAAAGCGCTCAGCTGTACCGGCTCACCGAGAACCAACTGCTCCGCGATCTTCCGATCGTGCCGCTGTGGTCCGGCCACGGACACGCGGTGTGGACGCAGCGGGTGCGGGATGTGACGGCAACGCCGATGCGCGGCATCGACCTCGCCTCGATCTCGGTGTGAGCGCGGATCGCTTCGGGCAGTTCCGCTTTCGTTTACCCGATGCTCGGCAGCTGCCGAGCATCGGGTAACGGTCCGGAAGATCGTTGCCGGACACACGAACACGGCTCCTTCGTCCGAAGGAGCCGTGTTCTCAGCTGGACGGCGTGCGACCGGCTGTCAGGTCACGGTGTCAGCGTCGGCTTGACCGGCTTCACCTGGGCGGGCGCGGGCGGTTGGGCCGGTTTCTGGTTCGCCGAAGGGATGGTCGGCACCGCAGGTTTCGCCGGCTGCGGAGCGGCCGGGGCCGGCTGCTGCGGCTTAGGCACCGCCGGGACCTGCGGCACCGCCGGGTTCGGCTGTTGCGGCTTAGGCACGGCCGGGACCTGCGGCACCGCCGGGTTCGGCTGTTGCGGCTTGGGCACGGCCGGGTTCGGCTGCTGCGGCTTAGGCACCGTCGGGACCTGCGGCACCGCCGGAATCGGCTGCTGCGGCTTGGGCACCGGCTGAGTTGTGGTGGGCTGAGCCGGTTTCGGTGGCACCGGGGCAACCGAGGATTGCGTCGGCACCTTCGGCGCGGGTCCCGGTGTCTTGACCGAAGGTTGGGCCGGTGTGCGCTCGGTTGTCGGCGGCACCGGGGCAGGCTGCTCCGGCTTCGGCTTGGCCGGACTCTGCGGCGCGGTTGTCGGCTCAGGCTTCGGCTTCGTGGTGGTCACCGGTGCCGGGATCGGCTGCGGCACAGCCGTAGTGACCTGCGTCGGCGCCGGCGGCACCGAAGCGGACGACGGTGTCGGGTTCGCCGTGCTGGATTCCGTTGTGGTAACCGGCGGTTGGGTCGTGGTCACCGGTGGCACGGTCGTGGTCGGCGCGGGGCTGGTCGTGGTCACCGGCGGCACGGTCGTGGTCGGTGCGATAGTCGTCGTCGTGACCGGCGGCTCGGTCGGATAGGGCGCGGTGACTGTCGTGGTGATGATCACCGGGGGCTGCGGTTCGTTCGGCCATGCGGGATCCGACGACGACGGACAGAAGATGCCGCACAGGACCTTGCCCAGGCCGGAGACATTGACGTACAGCTCGATCCGCAGTCCATTGCCGTCGGTCGTCGCCTCGGTCGTGATCGGCGCGTCGGGAGTCGTTGTGACCGGGTCGCTCGGCACATCGGTGGTCGTCTCGGGGATCGGCGCGTTTTCCTCGGCGGGCGGCGTATTCGGGTCTCCCTCGGCCACCGGCTCGGACACGATCATGCTCGACCCGGTCCCCCAGGGCATCGCGGCAAGCAGATCGGGCGGGTTCGGCGCCTGAATGCCTGCACCGCGGTTCTTGTACGCCTCGGACCAGGCGAACACCAGCGCGGCGTAGGACTTGGAATTGTTGTAGCGCAACACCGCTCGCATCGACTGATCGTGGTTACGCATGTCGAGCCCGCCCGAACACAGGTACTTGGCCGCCGCGAGCGCCGCGTCGAAGACATTGTTCGGGTCTTTGGCACCGTCCACGTTGCCGTCGGCGGCGTACATCGACCAGGTGCTCGGGAGGAACTGCATCGGCCCGACAGCGCGTACAGCGCTGCCGTCGGAGGCCTTGATGATCTCGTTGCCCGGCAGCGTGCCGTCCAGTGCCGGACCGTAAATTGCGGTCGGGGTGGTGCCGTTGACATCGGTGCGGCCGTTCGCGGCGTGATTCGACTCCACTTCGCCGATGCCGGCAAGCAAGTGCCATGGCACGGCGCAGTTCGGCGCCGAGGTTTGCATTGCCAGCTCTGCGTTGCGGTACGCCGCGAGGACGATTTCCGGGATGCCGAGCGGTCCGTCACCCGGCACCGCGAGCTTGCCGACCGACCCATCCGGTGGTGGCGCACCGTCCACGGGCCGGGTGACCGTGTCCGAAGTCAACGATTGTTTGAAGCTCACCGGGATCATGTCGGCGAATCTGTCGTGCACCTGCACCGCCGGACCGGCCGCATTGGCCCACGGGGTCTGGGGCGTTTTCGGCGGGCCGAGTTGGTTCGCCGACCCCGCGGTCACCAACCCCATCAATGCCAGCGCCGATACTGCGATAGATCCAGATATCCGCATTGGGAAACCATTCCCCTCGTCATTGTCGAACTCGTCGAGCGCAGCGGCGATCTGTGTGGCGGCGCACAGCAGTGTCAGTTAGGCCGCTTTCAACGAAAATAATTGCCGTGCAAGGCAATTCATGTCGGGTACGCGGTAATCGTATCGGACCGAACGTCCCGCATCGCGTGTTCAATGCATGCGATCTCACTGAGCGAGACCTCGGTCTCACTGACGGCGCGGGATCGTCTGCGACCGAAGACATCCCGCCACACCGCGCGGGGATTCTGCACCGCTCGGGTCAACTCGCCGCTGGGATCATTTACCGCCCGAAATCCGCTGCCGCGTCGACGCATACTGCCCAACCTGCGTCGACCAGGGTCCACAGCGCGGGAAGCTGCTGCCCCGCAGAGTACGCCGCGACGACGACCACCGTGACGATCAGGAATATCGCCGCAGCGAAGACAGCCCTGAGCTCAGCCGCGAATGGTTGCCACCGCGAGCGCATTCGAGCCTCCCCTTCTCGTGGGAAACCTCAGTAGATGTTGTGCACACCGTAAGGGATCCAGCACAGCCACAAAAGCATCGGAACTTTGAACACTGTTGCCTCGCATGTTTTTTGGTCGAGCCATCGGGTTCGTCGTCGACATGTTCTCGCCAGTGATTCCGAGCGGGCCGCCACCCCTGCGGGCGGCCCGCGATCGAATATCCGCTCGTCAATCTTTCCGGTGCTCGAGATGCGCCGCGATCCGCCGCCAGTCCTCGGCGAACCAATATGCCAGCTGAATGATCAGCCAGACATTGTGTGCGGGAAGCGCATCCACGACTTCCTCCAGCCCGGTGTTCGCACCGGCACACAGGTCGAGCCTGCGTAGTAGTGCCCGACCGGACTCGGTGAACCGCAGCGAGGGATCAGCCCTGAGCCGCTGGATCACCACCTTGGGGTCTTTGATCTGGGTGCGGTCGGCGAACCGGTCCGGTTGCGGTCGCTTGGCAGGCGTCTTCCCGAGCGGAACGCTCGGCGTGCCGCGATGCTGCCGCGCAGGCACCGGATCGTCGCCACGACGCAGCCGTTGCCGCACGTCGTGCGCGGTTCCGAGCGAAACGCCCGCCGCCTCGGCAACTTCGCGCAGCGGGGCCTGCGGTGAGCGCGCAATCATCTCGCTGGCGAGCCTGCGCCCCTCTTCGGTGCTCGATGAACGCGGTCGGCCGTCCCTGCCGATGCGCACGTTCGACTGGGTATCCGGCCCAGTCGAACGCCGGAGCACGCCAATTGTCTTGTGCGACAGTCCCGATGTCACACCGATGGCCCGATCCGACCATTCCGGCCGCTCACGGATGATCCGGGCGGCCGCGGCCTTGCGATCTGCCAGCGACAACGGCAGGCCGTGGGTGACGTTCATGCGCACGGCAACGATGAACGCCTCCATCTCGGTCCCGTCGAAGAAGCGCGCGGCGATCGTTTTGTCACCGCGTAACCGGGCCGCACCGACTCGATGCGCACCATCGATCACCCGCATGCTCGGGCGATGCACGAGGATCGGCGGCAGCGCTTCGACCGCCTCCGCCAGTGCGCGAATGTGAGCGGAGTCTTCACCCGCGAGTCGCGGTGAGTCGGCCAGGACCAAGGTGTCGACCCGCACCTCGATAGTGTGGGCACGATTCGTCGGTTGATGGTCATCGGTAAAGACCATCGATAACGGCGAGCTCGGGACGTCACGGCCGGTGGGCGTGACACAGGGTTCTTGGTTCATCGACGTAACTCCCCACACAAGGATGTCACCTTGATCAAGCGAACATGAATAGCAGCGATCACGCGGGTAGCGTGCCGGCTGTATGAAATTGTACTGCAAGGAGGTATTACATTCAGGGGCCGAAGCACTGTTCATGCACGCATTTACAGCGCGGTAACAGCGGAAATCATTTTCGGCCGATGGCCTGATTCGAATTTCAACCGATTGCGCGATCCATACCGTAGAGCAGTGGATGGTTTCAGCTGCAATCGCAGACTTGACAACAAGAGCAGCGCCGAATACTCACAGTCATCAATACCCGCCTAGTTCAATAGGAGAGAAATCCTTTAATAGCGATGACGACATTATAACAATCCGAACAGTAGGTCAACCGTCCGAGAAGATTGGTGGATTCCGCATTTTGCGCACGCTACGATGCCGATCCTCTATACGATATGGGGTTGGGGTCGCTTCCGCACAGAACCTGCTACCGGAGCGCAAACTTCGCCGCTCATCTGTAGTTTCCCGGAAAATTCAGTATCGAGATCGGTACCTTCGCGTACCTTCGGCGATCACAGAGCTACCCGGGGTTCTTAATAGACGGTGTCGCACGGCCGAATACTTGACGTCGGCGGCTCGAATGCGCGCCAGCGAAACCAGCGGCGATGGCGGACCCGCCGCCGGTCAGGGCGTTGGAAGTTCCAGTCGTTCTGCATGATTGCGATCGCAACCCTACGGTGCTCGATGGTGTGCAATCGGTACATCAACCGGTCGCTGACAACGATCCTACCCGGCTCTTCGCCATTGATGTGGTTACGGTGCGCACCCGGTCAAGCGCTTGGGTACCCCACCTTGCAAATCATCAGCGTATTCCACTCATCGCGAATCACGCAGCGCCGCAGGTCGCACCGATTCGGCCGCCTACAACAATCACACAAACGTAACGTCGTAATTCCGACAGCATCGGATTCGTGTGGGATAGTGCGCAGGACGGTCGGCGCAGCCATTCCGGCGCCGGGTCAGGGCGATCTACCTGGGCCCTTGTTCGCCCGTGATCGAGCCGAACCGAGGGCCGCCGCAGACGATCGGCGCACGATGTGCCGGATCCAGCGCGTTGAGCACCATCCGAATCACGACCGGATCAAGGGTGATCGCCATGTGCTCGGAAACGTCGCCGGGGCAAACGTCTTGCAGCGTGATGTTCTCTACGTTCGGGCCAGGCGGCAGAAAGCCGGTGGTGTACGGGGTGGCGAACTCGTCGGTTCTGGTCGCGATCACCGTGTAGTTGATATCTGGCAACGTTTCCCCGTCCCGGTTCAGCTCACGGAAGAAATCCGAGTCAGGCAATTGTTGGATACACGCCGGGCACAGCGCCGTCGGTCCCGCCGACAGGGAGACAGGCAGCTCGAACAGACCCCACGTGGTGCCGTGATTGTCAGGGGCGATGCCGACAAGCGTGTTCACCTTGCTCGCCCCACCGAGGTACTTCAGGTAGTAGCGCGAGAGCACGCCGCCCTGCGAGTGGCCGACGATGTCCACCTGCTGCGCGCCCGTCGCCGTGCGCACGCGGTCGATGAACACCGAAATCTCCTGAGCCGACACCGGCATCGAGCCGACGCCGGCAATCATGTCACCGAGCCCGCGCCCGTAATTGAGCGCATAGACGCAATATCCCGCCGCGGTGAGGGCAGGCGACATGGCGGGCCATGCGCTCAACCGGTTCGCAAATGTGCCATGAACAAGAACGACGGGTCGCGGATGCGCCGTGCTCGGCCTGCACGACCAATCATTGGCCCCCGGCGGTGCAGGGACGAGGTCGCTATCGGCGAGCTCTGAATCGGGCGTAGCGATCGGTGTCAGGCCACCCGGCGCATCAGCCGCTGCCATCCCGGTGGTCGCCGTGAACGCGGTCAGAATCAGGACAGCACCGCATAAGACGGATCTACGCACCGCACACTCCCTTGTGTCCGGCGCCCTCCATCGCCATTCTCTCGATGAAAAAGGCGCAGTGGTGAAGCAGCTCTGATAATTCCGAACGCTACAGGGATTCGGCGGCGGCGATCATCAACGCGAGCGACTCGCGCGGCGGCTCGGCGCGGACCGCGAGCTGGTCCATCACCTCGCGATAGAGCGCGATGTCTTCCCGGCGATCCAGATAGATCGCACTGGTCAGCTGTTCCAGATAGACGATGTCGGGCAGCTCACGCTCGGTGAAGCGCAGCATCGTGAACGAGCTGCCCGCCGCCGGATGACCGCCCGCACGGTACGGCAGCACCTGGATCGTCACGTTCAGCTTCTTCGACATCTCGATCAGGTGCTCGATCTGGTCACGCAGCACCGCCTTGCCGCCGATCGTCCGGTGCAGCACGGCCTCGTCCAGCACCGCCCACAGCGAAGGACCGCCCGGCAGGTCGAGGATCTCCTGGCGCTTCCTGCGCAGCTCGACCCGGCGGGCCGAGTCGGGACTCTTGTGCCCGACCGCGACGACAGCGCGGGTGTAGTCCTCGGTTTGCAGCAGACCCGGAACCAGTTGGCCTTCGAAGGTTCTGATCGTTTGTGCGGCGCCTTCCAGGCCGAGATACGTTTCGAACCACTGCGGAAGCAGATCGCTGTAGCGATGCCACCACCCCGGCTGGTTCGCCCTACGCACCAGACCGAAGAACAATTCCCGCTGTTCCGCTTCGGTGACACCGTAGAGGCTCAGCAGATCCTGGACGTCACGCTCTTTGAAGGCGTGCCGTCCGAGTTCGAGGCGGCTGATCTTCGCGTGCGATCCGCGGATGTACTCCGCGGCGTCCTCGCGCGTAATGCCGCTCTTTTCCCGCAGTCTGCGGAGTTGGCCGCCGATCGCGATCCGCAACGCGGTGGGGCCACGCTCAGCAACATGCGAGTCGACGACGCCGACCCTGACTGGTTCTGGGATCATGACCTTCCTACTCCGACGTTCGAAGATCAACGGGGCAGCACGAAGTGCCTTGCGAACTACACCGCATCCCACCGATGGTATCCCTCGAATACGCGCGGCCAACCGCCGAATCGGCGTTTCGCCATCACGTCCGGCAATTGTTCGGCGAGTTGCGCGTGTTGGACCCCCGCGACTCCTGGCCTCCGCGCCCCTCGCGTGCCGCAGCGTGCGCCGATACGCCGAACGGTCGCGACCGACATCCGTGCGGAAGGTTGCCGGAGCGTGTCGATCGAGCCGAAACCACCGTGTCTGGCAAACACAATCGCCGTTGACAACCGGCGGATTCGCCGAAATGCCGGAGCTGTCAGCGTTTTTGGTCGCCTGTCGAGAAACTGTCCGGTACCCAGGACCGGCGGGGCAGTGCGCCGCAGGCTCTGCGTTCGGCCGACAGCAAGATCAACTCGTCCTGCCGGCACCGGGAGCAGGTGACCAGGCTCACTATCCGACGGGCAGGTTCGGAATAAAACGCTCTGACCGTTGGTTTTGCCCTGAGACGCCGGTGGGAGGGAGGGAAAACCGGGTGATTTGTGTCGGTGCCGAACGGAATACTGACCCGCGCCCGATTAGTACGAGCGACCCACTCCGTCAGAACCACTGTGGCTGCGGGACTCGACCCGGTAGGGCCACCCGTTTCTGTCAGCACTGACCTTCCGGAGGTACCCCGATGTCCGATCCATCCGCTCCCGCCTCGGGAGGGCGGACGCCGACCGTCATCCGGGTGCTGGTGCTCGCGACCTTCGTGGTGATCCTGAACGAGACCATCATGATCAACGCGATCCCGCGGCTGATGAAAGACCTCGAGGTCACCGAGCAGGCGGCGCAGTGGGTGTCCACCGCGTTCATGCTCACCATGGCTGCCGTCATCCCGACCACCGGCTGGTTCCTGCAGCGGGTGTCGACCAGGCAGGCGTACACCGCGGCTATGGGTGTCTTCCTGGCAGGCACCGCGCTGTCGGCGGTCGCGCCGTCGTTCGCGGTGCTGCTGATCGGGCGCATCATTCAGGCAGGCGGCACCGCGGTGATGATGCCGCTGCTGATGACCACGCTGATGACCGTCGTGCACGAGCACGACCGTGGCCGCGTCATGGGCAACGTCACCCTCGCCATCTCGGTGGCGCCTGCGATGGGGCCGGTCATTTCCGGCCTGGTCCTGCAGATCGCTTCCTGGCGTTGGCTTTTCGTGCTGGTGCTGCCGATCGCCGGCATCATCACCTGGCTCGGCCTTCGCCAGCTGAAGAACGTCGGTGAACCGACCACCGGCTCGATCGACGTACTCAGCGTTGCGTTGGCCGCGACCGGATTCGGCGGATTGGTGTTCGGCCTGAGCAAGTTCCAGCCCGACAACCTGGCAGGCCCAGCGCTGATCGTCGGCGCGGGTGTTGCCCTGATTGCCACGTTCGTGTTCCGTCAGCTGCACCTGCAGCGCACCGGCACCCCGCTGCTGGATCTGCGGGTCGTGCTGGCAGGCACCTACACCAAGGGCCTGGTGCTGATGTCGGTCGCGTTCATGGCGATGCTCGGCTCGATGATCCTGCTGCCGCTCTACCTGCAGAACCTGCGCGGGCTGAGCCCGTTGGCCACCGGCCTGCTCGTGATGCCTGGCGGCTTGGCGATGGGTCTGCTCGGACCGACTGTCGGTCGCCTGTTCGACAAGTTCGGCGGACGTCTGCTGGTGATCCCCGGTTCGATCGGCATCGCCGTCGCGCTCGCCGGCTTCACCCAGATCTCGATGACCATGCCGTACTGGCAGCTCATCGCCCTGCACGTCGTGCTGATGGTGTCGCTCGCCGCCGCCTTCACCCCGGTGTTCACGCTGGCCCTCGGCGCGCTGCCGCACCAGCTGTACTCGCACGGCAGCTCCATGCTGGGCACCCTGCAGCAGGTGGCTGCCGCGTTCGGCACCGCCCTGGTGGTGACGGTCATGTCGGCCCGCAGCACCCAGCTGGTCAAGGACGGCGCCAACGCCGTCTCCGCCCACCTGGACGGCATGCGCCTGGCCTTCGGCGTCTCCGCCGCCCTGGCTCTCGTCGTGATCGTCTGCGCGGTGCTGCTTCCCAACCGGGCGGCATCACCCGAAGAAGTCGAGGAACTGACCGACGCCCCTGAACTCGTCAAGGGCTGAACACCATTCGACGCCCGATGCCCCCGGCACATTGTGCCGGGGGCATCGGTGTATCCGGACCCGCCCTGTCGGCTGTTTTCCGACGAATCGGATCAGTGGCCGACGACTACCAGCACGAATTGCTGGGTGGGGTTGTTCTGTGCCGGGCGGGTTACCGCGCCGAAGTCCTTGTCGGCGATCTCGTGGGCATCCAGGTAGCGGTTGCTGGAGGCCTGCTGGATCGTGTATTTCCCACCGCCGATGGACTGGATGCGCCAAAGCTGCGTGGGATTGTTCTGGCCGGGTCGAGTGACCACGCGATAGTCGAGGGACTCGATCTCGTGTGCGTCCAGGTAGCGGTTGCTGCTCACCTGCCGCACTGTGCCGGTTCCGGTGCCGCTGTCATCCCAGTCGATGCGCCACTGCTGGCTCGTGTCACCCTGCTTCGGCCGGGTGACGACGTTGTAATCGTGTGTGCCGTCGTTCCACGCGTCGAGGTAGCGACCGCTGGAAACTTGCTGAATGGTGACGACGTCGTCCGCCTGCTCGGCGTTGGCTGTGGCGGGAACAGCAATGCTGCCGACGACGGTCAGCGTTCCGAAGAACAATCCGGCTGCTGCGCGGCTGATGAAGTGTGTCAAGTACGGGTCTCTCTGCGGGAAGGTCGCTTTCGCCTGGATATACCAATGGTCGAGCAACCGCGACCGATCCAATAGGCACCCTGGGGCGGCGCTCAGCCGCCGCAGGGTGCGGAAATGGCCACCCGAGAGTGGGCCTCCCGCCCCAGCGTTACTCGGCCAGGCACTGATCAACCAAGTACCGATACGAATCAGCTACCGCCGCGTTCTATCGTCGAAGGCGGCACACTTGTGTGCGTCGGTGCGGTCTGCGCCGACGGACGGGTCCATCGAAAGGCGTTCGATGACAACCACTTCCGATGCAGACACGAACATCGGGTACATTCTTGCGGCGTGCGCGCGGCACTCGTCGCAGGTGGCGATCACGCATGCGGGTGGCGAGTGGACGTATGGGGAACTGCTCGAGCGGGTCAACAGGATGGCGCGTGTGCTTGCCGCGCAAGGATTGCGGCGGGGGGATGTGCTTGCGCTCGCGACCGGAGCGGATCCGGATACCTTCGCTTTGAAGTTCGCGGCCAATGCGCTCGGCTGCACTACGTGGGTGCTGTACGACGAGCTCGGGCCGGCATTGCTGGTGGAGATGCTGCGGTATGTCGAACCCAGCGCGGTCGTACTCACTCCCGGTCGTGACGACGATCGAGTGCTGGCGGCACTCGAGCAGGTGCCGGGCACCCGCGTTCTCGCCATGGGCAAGCACTCCGACGCGGTCGACCTCGCGGCTGCGGCCACTGCCGAATCCGCCGAACCGATCACCATCGAGGCGCGTCCTGAGGATCTGTCATCGATCACGCTCACCGGCGGAACGACCGGAGTGCCCAAGGGAATTCCGCGCACCTTCGCCCGCACAAGCACATACTCTCCGGCGACACTCCAACGCTTCGCGATGACGCAGCTGATGTGCACGCCGATCGGGCACCTCGGCGGAACACTGGCTGAGGTCGTGCTCGCGGCGGGCGGCCGGGTGGTACTGCATCAAGAAAACACGTTCGACCCCACCCATGTCCTGGACTCGATCGAACACGAACGGATCCAATTCCTCTGGATGCAGCCGTCGATGCTGCATCGGTTGCTCGACCACCCCGCACTCGAATCCACCGACACCACGAGCCTGCGTTTGCTCATGGTCACCGGCGGCCCCTCCGCTCCGGAGCGCATCAGTCAGGCGCTCAACAGGTTCGGACCCATCATCATGACCGGCTACGGTACCAACGAAATCGGCCAGATCACTCTGCTCAGCCTTGCCGACCATCAGCGGCCAGAGCTGCTGACGACTGTCGGCCAGCCGGTGCCAGGAGTGCAAGTGAGTGTCCGCAGTGTCGACCACGAGTCATTGCCGACGGGAGAAACCGGCGAAATCTGGGTCCGCGGACCAGGATTGATGTCCGGCTACTACAAACGCCCCGACCTGACCGCCGCAGCCGTGCGGGATGACTGGTTCTGCACCGGCGACCTCGGCTTCCTCGACACTGACGGCTACCTCAGTGTCGTCGGCCGCACAAAAGACACGATTGTCGGTGTCGGAGAGACGATTTACCCCGCGCAGATCGAAAAGGTGCTGCACCGCCACCGCGCCGTGCAGCAGGCCGTCGTATTCGGCGTCACGACCGGTACGGATCGCGACGAGAAGATCTGCGCCGCAGTGATTCCCAAGCCCGGTCAGTCCCTGTCGGAGGATGAGGTGGCAGCGTGGGTCCGCGCTGAGATGGGACCTGCCTACGCTCCGGAAGTGGTGCTGATCCTGTCGGCGATGCCGATCATCGGCAGCGACAAACCGGACCGCGTAACGCTGCGCCGTCTTGCCGCGGAACGCATCACCGGTCCGGGAGTGAATTCGTAGCACCGCGCAGCGAATCAGCCGCTACCGGCGGGAATCTCAGCGAACGGCCCTGGCGTCTTCTGGGTCGGCATGTGCCGGTTGGATGCCGAATTGCTGTGCTAGGCGGTCTTGTTCGGCTGCCAGGACGTTCCAGTTGTGGAAGTAGCCGGGGTGCTCGGCGACGTCGAGCAGAACCGCGTCACCGAAGGCCAGGTGGGTGTAGGCACCACGCAGCACGGTGCAACCGCCGCGGAGGTTGGCGTGCCCGCGCAGCACGAACAGGTGTGAGTCGACATGGACTCGGGTTCCGGCGGTCGGCGTCGGCGCCGGACGCCAACCGTCGCGTAACTCCTGTGCGGCACGACCTGCGCGCGCGTCGCCGCGAACCCGGAATCGAACCTCCATCCCGCGCCCGCCGTCCGGGACCGACCACGACACGTTCAGGCCTGCGCCGGAGGGATCGTCGGCGAGATCGGCCATGCCCACCGCGACGAGGACGTGGCCTTGTTCCCGCAATCCCGCGCAGGTCTGGGTGACTCCGTCGATGTAGGTGTCGTCGGGGAAGGTGAAGTCGTAGTGGTGCATGTCGTTGATGGTGGCCAGCACCGCCTCGATCGGGATGCCCTTGGCGACCTCGATGGCGACCAGCCGCTGCATATCGACCTGGTCGATCAGGGAGCCCGACTCGTCGACCGGCTCCTCGAAGAGCCGGTCGGTATCGCCGCGTGCGACGATGACCGACTTCGACAGGAACCGCGCCGCCCGCGAATTCACCTGGTAGACAGCCTCTCCGAGGTCGGTCTCGGCACCGTACCCGAACGCCTCGGCGACAACGCGGCAGTACTTCTCGTCGACCGGAACCCCGCTTGCCGCGATCCGATGCGTTTGGTCGTTGAGCCCCTGCACATCGTCGCTCGCCGGCACGTCGTCCTCGGCGAGGAACAGGCCGAGCACCCGATCGAGGACCAGCAACCCTTCGGCCCCGTGCACCGGGATATCCAGCACGTACGCCAACCGATACGCCCGCGCAGGCCCTTCCTGCGCATTCATCACCGCCGCGTTCGGGTATCCGAGTACTGCCGCGACCACACTGGCCTTGTCCATGCCCCACCTCTGTTGCCCCACGGTGAGACCACCGCGCACTCCCGACACCGTATCTGCCGTTACGGGACATGTGTACCAGTACGGCAGGCGCCGCGCAGCCGGAATCAAGATCGGGGGCCGGGCCCGACGGCGGCCGTCGTTGCCACCTCCCTATGCTGGGGACCGTGCGCGTGCGCGGGCAGAATATTGCTTGCGTGACAGTCGGATTCGTTTCTCCTCGGCACGTTGCCGGGGACGAGGGTAGAGGTATGCGGGATGGGCGCGACGCGTTCTGAGAGCAAGTTGTTGGGCCGCGGTTGGTTGAAGAGCTTCGGCATCATCGTCGTCACAGCTGTCGTGGTGTGGTGGATCGGCACGGCGGCGGCCAATTCCGCGCCGATGCAGGCGCCGGTGTTACGTGCGCCGGCAGGCGGTTCCGCGGTGCTGTCGGTGCCGTCGAGCATGGGGCACGTCAAGGTTCAGGTGCAGTGGGCGGCCCGCGGCGGCAGCGCCGCGCTCTACTTCCTCGATGGTCTCCGCGCGCCTTCCGACCACAGTCAGTGGACGACCGACACCGACGCGCTGCGCCAGTTCGCAGGCGACAACGTCACTTTGGTGTTCCCGGTCGGTGGCCATTCGAGCTTCTACACCGACTGGTATCGACCGAGCAGCACCAATGGTCAAGTGTCGACCTACAAGTGGGAAACCTTCCTCACCAAGGAGCTGCCCGCCTACCTGGCCGGCTATGGCGTTTCGCGGACCAACAACGCCATCGTCGGCGCCTCCATGGGCGGCAACGCCGCGCTGACGCTGGCCGCGCACCACCGCGATCAGTTCAAGTTCGCCGGATCCTTCTCGGGATTCGTGCATCCGACGTTCCCGATGTGGAACGAAGCGATGCGGGCCGCGATGTGGGACGAAGGCAGGTTCAACGTCGACGACATGTGGGGACCGGCAGGCGCACCGGCCTGGCGTCGCAACGACGCCACTGTCCAAGCCGAACTGCTCCGCGGCCTGCCGATGTACATCTGGACAGGCAACGGCGTGCCCGGCCCCCTCGATGTGCCGCAGGGCGTCGGCAACACGATCAATGCGATGGGCCTCGAAGCGATGACCACCGTCGCCAACCAGATGCTCCGAGACCGCCTCGCGGCCTTCGACATCCCCGCCCGCATCGATTTCGTCCAAGGCACGCACACCTGGCCCTACTGGCAGCAAGCCCTGGCCACCGCGCGCCCTGCGATCCTCGACGCCCTTCGCGCCGGCTGAGTTCCGGACCCCAGAAGCGGGGTATTGCTCGCGCGGCACTGCCCGTGCGAAAGTTCGCTGCGACCGCCATCTGGGGAAATTCGTTGCTGGAAAAGGTAGTTCATCGTGCTCACAGCGAAACGCACAGCCACTGCCGTAGCGACGCTCGGCGCCGTCGCCACGGCGATCGCGCTCGCCGCACCGCAGGCGGGGGCCACTGTCACCAGCATCCGGGTCGAGAGCGGGCAGAGCTCCGGTAGCTCGGGGGACGCACTCGGCACCGGGTGCTCCTACTCGGTCGTCGCGAAGACGGAACCGGGTCGGGCGGTGGTCTTTCTCGACGAGTTCAACGCCGACGTCGCCAACAAGACATTCCAGCCGGCCTACGCGACCGCGGATGCCACTGGAACGGCGCGCACCACGTGGGTCCCGAACCAGAAGGGGCCGCACAAGATCTGGGCGATCGAGTACCTGGGCGAAGAGAAGTTCGACCCCTACACCCACGACGTTCCCTACACCGTCGGAACCGGCGTGAACGTCGGCCCCACGTGCGTCGTCCTGCCCTGATCATCCAGATCCGTCACCCGATATCGACCACCCGCGCCCAGCTCGGCGGCCTGTCCGGAACGTAGTCGGGATGGTTCTCACTCCAGGAGATTTCCCGCCGGAACAACCCGACCACCGTCCGGCACTCCGGGCGACCGGCCGGCCATGGCGTCTGCCCGTCGGTCAGCACGACGACCACATCCGGGCGGGGTCGGGCGCGAATCGCCGTGGCGAAACCGGTCCGCAGATCCGTACCGCCACCGCCGACCAGCGATATGCCCTCGCCCCGGCACAGCGGCTGGACGATCCGCGCCGCCGCGTCGCACGACAGCACCGAGACCAGGTCGCGGCGACCGCCGACGGCCCGAGCGATCGCAGCCACTTCCAGCACCGCACTACCCAATTCGGCATCACTGACCGACGCCGAGGTGTCGATGACCACGCTGACCCGGGGCGGCGTGCGCCGCAGACTCGGCAGCACGACGCCGGGCAGGCCGGCCGAGCGCCTGGCCGGCCTGCCACAGGTGTAGTCCTCGCCGGCACCGGGTGCGGAGGCCGCCGAGCGAATGGCCGCCCCCAGTAGTTGCCGCCATGGTTGCGTCGGGTGCATGGCCTCCTCCGCCCAGCGCCGCCAGCCCTCGGGGGTCTGCCCTGGCCTGCCGATGATGCCCCGCGCCACCCGGAATCGGACTGCGTCGCGTTGCTGTTCGGTCAGACCGTCCGCGCCGTCCGGGCCCAGTTCCCACCCGCGGTCCAATCCGTCTGCGCCACTACCGCAGTCGAGCCAGGCCAGGTCCGGATTGTGCGGCCCCAGCCGGAACTGGCCGAGGTAGTCCTCCATCAGCAGGCCTGACGACAGCCCCAAAGTCGAGGGGAGCACCGCACTCTCGGGCTGAATCAGCCCGTCACCGAACGCGTCGTCGTTGATCTCGGCGTCCGCGGCGATGTTCATCCGCAGTCGTTCCCCCGGCCCGCTCAGATCGTGCTCGCGGGCGTATCGGTCACTGCGCCCGTGATGGTCGCGCAGCAGATGGGACACCTCGTGCACCAGGATCGAGGCCAGTTCCTCCACCGGCGTGTGGCCGACGAACGCCGGCGAAACATAGCACCGCCACAACCGGTCGACGGCCATCGTCAGCACTCCGTGCGACTCGACGATGTGCAGCGCGTACAGGGCGGTCGCCAGGTAAGGGCGAGCCCGAACGGCGTGCAGGCGGGCGGCGAAGAGTTTCTCGGAGTCGAGCTTCGACGTTTTCGACGTCATCGGCTCGCCTTGACGGCGACTCGGGCCGCGGCGCGATCCGCGCCCTGGGATACCGAGACCACTCCGGCGAGTTGTTCGATCGACGCGGGCACGTCCCAATCGTCTTGGCGCAGTGCGGCAAGAGTCGTCGCCGGCACGACCACCAGGTCCGGCGCACCGGTTTCCACGGCCTTGACGAGCAGCGCCCACGCCGCGTCCCAGCGGGACTTCGCCGGACGTTTCCGCACCGCCGCTACTACCGCGTCGAGCACCGCTTGGCGTAGGTCCCCGCGCTCGGGCAGCTCGGCGGCGGCCGGATCGGCGAGCAGCACCTCCGGGTCGGGGAGATCCATCCGGTCGATGCTGGTCAGCAGCTCGAAGCCGGGACCATCGCCAACGGTCCCCCGAACCAGCAGGGACAACACATCTTTGGCAGAACCTGCCGCAGTGGCGAAGGCGATCAGTCGCACGGTCATCTCCCAGCTTCGCGGCGAGGGCCAGGCACCGCCCCGACGTGTTTCACTGCTCGGTAGTTGATGCACGAGTTTCGGACGGGCCGCCAGCAGCCCGCACACCACGCGACGAGCGAAAGTCACTGCCTCTTCCAGCTTTTCGGGCGCGAGCCGGGGCAGCGTCGCCCGCGGCCATGTGCCGCCGAGACCGCGGACGACCACGTCGTGGTCGTGGGTCCACTGCAGGTGCACGAACCGATTGGCCAACGGCGGGCTCAGTTCCCACCCGTCGGCCGCCGAGGAGCGCGGGTTGGCGGCGGCGACGATGCGGACGCCGGGCGACAGTTGGAGTGCGCCGATGCGCCGCTCCAGGACCAGGCGTAGCAGTGCGGCTTGTACGGCGGGCGGCGCCGTCGACAGCTCGTCGAGGAACAGCAGACCACGCCCCGCCCGAACGAGTCGGACGGCCCAATCCGGCGGAGCCATCGGAACACCGTGCACGGCGGGGTCGTCGCCGATGATGGGCAGGCCTGAAAAGTCCGACGGCTCATGGACACTCGCGATCACCGTGGTCAGCGGCAGGTTCAGCGACTCGGCGAGTTGGGTCAGGGCCGCGGTCTTGCCGATGCCCGGCTCGCCCCACAGCAGGACGGGCAGATCGGCGGCCACCGCCAGTGTGAGGGCTTCGAGTTGCGTGTCACGGCGCGGTTCGGTGGTGACGTCGCCGAGCAAGGTCAGCAGTTCGCCTGCGACGTCGAGCTGGGCAGTGTGGGGTCGGTACCCGGTCATATGTGAATCACCTTTGGGTTGAGAAGGATTGGGGCATGTCAGGGTGCATCGCCTTGTCGGCTACGCGTGCGGCGGCGGACCGGTCGGCGCCGAGTCCACTTGGGCTCGATGCAGGTTGCGCCTCCGGGTCAGCGCGAGGTCGCGCTGCGCGGATGTCCCCGCTCAGCACGGGGACGCGTGCGACCGGGCCGAATGTCGGCAGATCCGACACCGAGCCCGGCCCGGAACAGTCCGTACGTGATCCGCTGCCGCGCAGCCGACTCCAGCTCGTCCCGCAGCGGGCCTGCACGCAGCGATGCGCCTGCACCGAGTAGCCCCTCGACAATGGCCAACGCCCCGGCGGTGTCGCCATGGTCCAGGCGTTCGCGAACCCCGACGAGACAGTCCGGATGCCGATGCGCCTGGTCGATGGCCTGCAGGCACGGCAGCGGGGTGCCGGTCAAGGCGACGAGCAGCTCCTCACGCCGAATCTCGGCCTGGTCATGATCGAGTGCGACCAGCACACCATCGACCAGCCCGATTCGGTGCCGCTCGCCCCGGCATTCGACCACGTGCGGATGACCTGCCAGGTCCGCTTCGTTGCCGGAATCGGTTCGCGGCCAACCAGATCCGAGCGCCGAGGCAACCAGCGGATGCAGCTGATCGACGGCGATCGCACCGGCACGGACCAGTTCCAGGTCGGGCAGCACCCAGGTCGCCGCGTCGGGCAGGACGGGCAGCGCGGTCATCCCGCCTCGCGGGTATCCCTCAGCAAGACGCAGCGCGGGCGGATCGCTACCGCCCGCAGCGACTTGCACCACGACCCGTCGCTTTGCCCCGAACCGCACCAGACAACCACCGGCCTGCCTGCCCTCGGCGCGCAGCAGAATCGCCGCTTCGGCCGCCCATCGGTCGACAGCACAACCAGCAGGCACCAGTTCCGCCAGCCGGGGGTCGGCGATGCCGGTGTCGGCGAATTGCTCAGCCCCCGAACGTATCCGCAGCTCGTCCACCCGGCGCGCATCCCACAGATGCCGATGCAGATCGAGCCGGAAACGCCGGTTGGGACGCGGATGCGGATGCAAGCCGGTCTCGGAACGGGATCCGTCCCAGACCGCAATGCTGATCCGCTGACCTGCCTCGGCCCACGCCGGCGCGGTCCGGACCACCAGATACACCGAACCTGCTCCGGGACAAGGACTTCGGGGATCCCCGGGATCATATCGAGCCAGCGCGATAGTCAGCCCCGGTCGCAGCAATCCGTCCGGGGCAACCCTCGGCAGATGCCACCGCAACAAATCTGGGGCCAGCTGGCGCAGATCAGCTCGCACTCGCGCCGCGAGCTCCTGGCCGTAATTGTGAGCCAGCGATCGCAAGTCGATATCGACATCGAAACCTGCTGCGGCACATGCCCCCGCCCAGTCTCCGATGCGACGCCGGGCGGTCGCGGTCTCGATCATGGCAGGCGGCACGGCGAACTCACGCACGCGCAGCCAGAAGGGAATACGGGAGTCATCCGCATTCGTGAACGGAGAGCGCATCAGCACTCACCTGGCACGAATGGGACCCCCAATCTTTGATCAGAATGAGTCATCATCACGGCGATCATATCCCCCGGGGTCGATCCCGACCATCCGGCGGTCACCACCACCGGCAGCGCCCCGCGTCGGTCAGCGGGCGACCGCCAGGCCCGGAACTCGCTGGCCAGCGCCGTGTGACCCAGGTAACAGAACTTTGGTCCGGATATAAGTTACATTTCAGCTACCTATGACATGGGTCTCTTTCCCGAGGTCCGATGTCGGCGAAGGTGGTGGCTCGAATGACCGAAGGCAGATCGTTGATTCTGGCTTGGTGGCGTGACCGGGTCGATTACCGCTGGCTGGTCAGCGTCCTCGGCTATCACGGCGCGCTGGGCTGGGTGAAGATCATGCTCGGTGCGGGTGGCGCGGTCATGTGCCTGGTCACCGCGCTTTCGATGATGTCGAACATCGGGCCGCGCAACGCCTTCTTCGAGGCGGGTTGCTGGCTGATCGTGATCATGACCGCGACCTGGGCGCTGCGCTGGTGGGCACTGCCGTGGCCGGGCCGAGTCGAATCGCTGCTCTGGTGCGCAGGCGCGGACATCGCCATCACCTTCGGCGCGTTGGCCGCGGAAAATCGTCTCTACGGCGCATTGGTAGCAACCCTGATGACCGTCCCCGGCATGTACGTGGGAGCGTTCCACGGACAACGCCTGCTCGCCGCCCATGTCGCCTGGTCACTGCTGTCTGTCATCGCGCTGGTCGTCCTGCTCATGCGCGACGGACCCGCGCAGGTCGGCTCCGCCTCGGGCGACCTCCGTCTCGGCATCGCCATCATCCTGATTGCCGTGTCGCTCAACGTCGTCGGATTGCCGACGGCCCAATTCTGCCGCTGGGTATGGCGTTTGAACGCCATCGAAGATCCGCTCACCATGCTGCTGAACCGGCGCGGACTCGACTACCACCTGTGGCGCTATCTCGGCCCCGACCAACGCGACACGGTGTACGTCGCGAGTTTGGACCTGGACCGCTTCAAGCTCGTCAACGACACCTTCGGCCATCTGTTCGGCGACGAGGTCCTGCGGCACACCGCCGACCGGCTCCGCACGACGGTCGCCGCCGACGCCATTGTCGCCCGCACCGGCGGTGAAGAGTTCGTCGTCGTCGGCTATCTCGGCGATGCCGACCCCCGTGCGGTCGCCGAACAACTGCGCAACGCCATCGAGTCGATGCCGGACCTGCCCGTCACCATCACCGCAAGCGTCGGCCTGGTGACCATGGCGACGTCACGTACACGGCACCCCGCCGCCGAGCAACACGCCCTTCGCCATTCGGACATCGCGATGTATCGCGCAAAACACATGGGCGGCAACACCATCGCGATCGCCGAAGCCACCGAAGACGATTCGAACGCGGCTCGCGTCTACTGACCGTGTTCGGCGGCTCCTCCGTGTTCACCAGTGTTCAACTGGGGTTTTACCAATGTTCCGCACCGGCATACCCTCCGAGAATCGGGATTTGATCCATCCTCCGGAGGAGCCGACATGCCCTCAATCTTCCTCAGCAACAGAACTGTTCGCGTTATCGGCGCGGTCGCTGCGGTACCCATTGCGCTCTCGCTCGCCGTGGCGGGAGCGGTATACGCCGACCCCGGCGCGCCACCCGGGGCGCAGGTGGCCGAGATCAAGGCGCCTGCCGTCAAGGAGCACCTGAACAAATTCCAGTCCATCGCCAACGCCAACGGCCGGACCCGCGCCGCTGGCACCGCGGGCTACGACGCCTCCCGCGACTATGTGGCCGAAAAGCTGCGCGGCGCAGGCTATACGGTGACGTTGCAGGCGTTCTCCTTCCAGGCCTTCCGTGAGAAGACGACGGCGGTCATGGAGAAGGTCTCCGCAGGCGCCACGACCTACAAGGCGACCCCGCCGAGCTTCAGCGAGGTCGGCGACTTCGCCACCTCGACCTATTCGGGGTCCGGCGAGGCCAAGGCGACGGTCCAGAACGTCGATCTGAAGCTGCCTGTCGGGTCGGAGCCGAACTCCTCGACCTCCGGTTGTGAGGCCGCGGACTTCTCCGGTTTCAAGCGCGGCAACATCGCCCTGATTCAGCGCGGCACCTGCACCTTCGCCGACAAGGCCCGAAATGCCCAGGCCGCAGGTGCTTCCGGCGTGATCATCTTCAACGAGGGCCAGCAGGGCCGGACCGACACCTTCACCGAGCCGCTCGACCAGACCGGCATCACCATCCCGGTGGTCGGCTCCAGCTTCGCCGTCGGCAAGAACCTCGCTGGCACGAAGGACTCCGTCGTGCGGCTGAAGACCGACACCGAAAGTCTGCCTGCCACAACACATAACGTGATCGCAGAGTCCAAGCAGGGCAATGCGGACAAGGTCGTGATGGCAGGGGCGCACCTCGATTCCGTGCGAGCAGGCGCAGGCATCAACGACAACGGTTCCGGCAGTGCGGGATTGCTCGAGGTCGCGCTGCAGATGGCCGCGGTCACGCCGAAGAACAAGCTCCGGTTCGCTTGGTGGGGCGCCGAGGAACTCGGCCTGGTCGGCTCCAAGTACTACGTCAACAACCTGTCCCAGGCCAACCGCGCCAAGATCGCGTTGTACCTCAACTTCGACATGATCGGCTCGACGAACTTCGCGTACAAGATCTACGACGGCAGCGCGGGCGGACCGGCAGGCTCCGCCCAAATCGAGAAGGACTTCGCCGACTACTTCGACTCGAAGGGTCTCCCGCACAACACCACACCGTTCGACGGTCGCTCGGACTACGGGCCGTTCATCCGCGTCGGAATCCCCGCGGGCGGGCTGTTCACCGGCGCGGAAGGCATCAAGACCCGCCAAGAAGCGCAGCTTTTCGGCGGTACGGCGGGACGCGCGTACGACCCCTGCTACCACCGGTCGTGCGACACGACCACCAACATCAGTGACACGGCGCTGACCGTGAACACCAACGCGATTGCCAACTCGATCCAGAAGTACGCCGCCGCCACCACCCTGCCAAGGGGCACGGCGGGATAGTCCGCTCCTCACCGAACAACTTTCACTGCACTCGAGGCAACGCCGCGCAATGCGGTGTCCGACAGTGGCGTGCGAAAAGGGAAGACTATGAGCAAATTACGCAATATCATCGCAACTACTTCCGTGGTGGTCGTCGGTGGCTTCTCCACACTTTTCTTCAATCCATTGCTGGCCAATGCCGCCGATGACACGCCCTACTACTGGGACGTTCCGGTGCCGTCGAAGACACAGGTCGAAATCCTCGAAAAGGCCGGAATCGAAACGGTTCCCGCGGGCCAAGGCAAGGTGACGATCGCGGTCGACGAGGCAGGCGCGCAGGCGCTGCGGGACAAGGGACTGAATCCGACGAAGAAGGGGCCGGTATACCAGTCGCTGCCGCAGGAACGAAAAGCCCCTGACGCCACCTACTACGGTGGTTACCACACTGCGGCGGACCTGCTCAAGCATGCCAAGGACGTCGCGACGAAGAATCCGGGAATCGCCCAGTCGTACGACATCGGCAAATCCTGGAAGGCCCAAAACGGCACCGGCGGCCACACCATGAACGTCATCTGCCTGACCGGTGCGGCGAAGGCCACCACCGACCAGGAGAAGGTCGCCGCGAAAACCACGGCCAAGCCGGATGGTTGCGCACTGGCACCCAACTCGGCCAAGCCGCGCTTCCTGCTCACCGCGCAGATCCACGCCCGCGAGCTGGCGACCGGTGAACTGGCATGGAAGTGGATCGACTACCTCGCCACCGGCTACGGCACCGATCCGGCGGTGACCAAGATCCTGGACACCACCGAGGTCTGGGTCGTTCCGGTGACCAACCCGGACGGTGTGGATGTGACCGCGAGCGGCGGTAACCGGCCCAAGATGCAACGCAAGAACGTCGACAACAGCCAAACGCCGCAGTCTTGCTCCGTCGTCGACGGGTCGGGCAACGGTCCTGGCGTCGACCTGAACCGCAACTTCCCGACCCGCTGGGGTGCCGACTCGAGAAACCCATGCTCGCAGACCTTCCAAGGTCCGCGTGGCGGCTCCGAACCGGAAACCCAGGCGATCCAGAAGCTGTACGCGAGCCTGTTCACCAATCAGCGGCCCGCGGGCAGCCGTGACGTCCCGGATACCGCGAAGGGCGTAGTCATCGATCTGCATGCCTACGGCAACTACGGGATCATTCCGGGCGCTGCGACCCCGAAGAACAGGGAACAGTTGCGGGCACTGATCAAGAAGGTCGTGCCGAGCGGATTCGTCGTCGGCACCGACCAGGAGACCGTCGGATACTCGACCTCGGGAACGACCGATGATCAGGCCCATGGCGGCCTGGGACTGGCGTCCTTCACCATCGAAATCGGACCGAACAGCGGAGGGAGCTGCACCGGCTTCATGCCTCGCTACTCGTGCGTGAACGACACCTTCTGGCCCCAGATGAAGAAGTCGTTCAGCACCGCCGCCCTGGCCGCCGGAGCACCGTACAAGCAAGCGCAGAACACTCCGACCGCCAATTGATGCACGCGACGTAAGTCGTAGCTGGACAAGAAGGTTCCGCCTGTGTGAACAGGCGGAACCTTCGCGTCGTCAAGGGGTCAGCGGTAGACCCAGATGCCGCCGCCCCCGAGGGGGACGACCCGGTCCACCGGGTGCGCGACACCGTTGTCGTCGTTCTGCGTGCAGTCGTACGGGAACAGGGAGTAGTGCCCGTCGCCGCCGCTGCACATGAGCGGGCGGGTCGTGCCATACGGGCTGATCAAGATCCGCGACGAGAGGATCAGATTGTTCTGTGAAGCGAACTCCCTCGACCAGTCGTGGCGGTTGGCCAGCCTGGCGTCGGCGTCAGGGTCGGCGGACGCGATCGGAGCTACGACCAGCAGAGCGGCCGCAACAGCACCTACACATGCGAGTACTCGTTTCATGGAGGGACTATCGGTAATGCGGCCAAGCTATTACACCTTGTACATCGACACAGAGACGTGTGTCATAGACGAACGGTCGCACTTTTGGCGACCCCTCGCTGGTGATCTGGCCTCTCAGCGGGGCATCTCCTTGTCGGCCACATGGATGGTCCCGCCCTTCAAGATCGAGCTCAGCAGCAGATATTCGGCGGTGGTCGGCGTGCGGCCGAGCAGCGCGGTGATCGCGGCATCACCCTGGTAGGAGATCGCACTCGCGGTGGGTGTGCGTGCCGAGGCAGGAGCCACCGGCGCGGGACCCGGCTCGGGTGCGGGTGCCGGCGCAGGCGGCGGACCGAAGCCGGGGATCATCGGGAACAGACCCTCGAGCGGAGTGCCCGCGAACGGCCGCGAGGTACTGGGCATCCCGGTCTCCGCGGGCCGGGTGTCCGGCGTGGTGACACCGGGGATCACCGGCAGACCCGGCATCGGCACCACCGGCGGCAAACCCTTCGCCGACTCCAGCGCACGCGGCCGCAGGTTCTCCGGCAACGGCGGCAACGGATTCACCGCGGGCGCGGTGAAGCAGCTCGGACCGGCCAGCTCGCCGTAGCGCGGGCAGTCGGCCACCGTATACGGCTCATACGGGGTCAGCGGGAGTACGAAGCCCAGGTTCCACACCATCTGACCCTGCGGCCCCCAGACGAAGACGGTGTTCCACCTGCGGGTCAGCTCACCCAAATCGAGGAGCGTCCGAGTGATCAAGCTCGGGTCTGCCGCCACCGCACCGAACATGTCGCTCGTGCCCGCGGTCACCTGCTTGCCGATATCACCGTTGCGGGCGAACAGATTATTGACGGTGTCGACCGTGTTGCCGGTGCCGGTGATCAGCGAGACCAGCTCGCTGCGCCGATCGGCGATGGTGCGCGCGGTGTTCACCGAGGTGCCGAGCACGTCGAGCAGCTCAGGCGCGGACTGGTTCAGCGCATGCACCGAACTGGAGAAATCGCCAAGCAGCACACCGAGATTCGGGATCGACTCATCGACCGACAGCAACCAGCGGTCGAACCGCTCCACCGAAGAGCCAGGCATCCGGCCACTGCCATCCAGCGCCTGCGACAAAGTGCCGAGCACCCGACCGAACTGCACCGGATCGATCCGATCGAGGATGTTGCGCACGGTCGTGAGAGTGTCCTGCAGTGCGATGGTGCCCGCGCTGCGATCCTCCTCGATCACCGCACCCTCACGCAGAGATTGATCGGCCGGACCGTTGAAGACCAACTCGACCGCGGTCACTGCGAAGAGATTGCTCGGCACCACTCTGGCAGTGACAGTGGACGGCACATCCTCGGCGAATTCCGGTTTCAGCTCGATCTGCACCTTCTGCAGCTCGCCCTTGGCCGCGACCTCGACGCCGGACACCGCACCGACGAGCACACCACGAAATTTCACGTCGGCCTGCGCGGGCAGTCCGTCACCGGTGGTGGTCAGGTTCGCAACAACATTCACCTTGTCCACGAAATAACCGGTGTAGCGCGCCACCAAGAACGCCAGCACCAACGCGAACACCACCAGAGCAGACGCACCGGCGAACAGCAGCTGCCGCATGGTCGGACCGCGGCCGCTGGGATCGATGACCACCATCTCGACCTACCCGGAAATCCGGATACAGACAACCTCGGCGTCCCAAACCGCCTGCGGCACTGACAGATTTGTATACACGACCGCGCCCCCTCCCGACGCCGGTTGGTCGCCCCGGCGACTCCTTGTGTTGGACGCAGCCTACAACGCAGCCATGAATAACACACCATTCTCGCGTGCCTGCATTCATAGATCCGGCCACTTTCGGCGAATCACTAAGAGACACAAGCCGATATTGGGCAATTATCCAAACGGGCGCGGCTACAAACGTAACCGATATGACGAATTCATTTGGCAGGCACGCATATTGCTCGGCCCGAGCACCGGGCGGATCGGCGGCACGGTGACAGCGGTGGTCAACCGGCGTTGAGGGCGTCCAATGCTGCCGCTTGGGTGGCGAAGTTGGGGTGGTCGTCGGGGCGCAGCGGACCTTGCCAGCGGAAGCCGTACCGATCGGCGTCGCCGGTCAACGAGTTGGCCTGGCGAACAAGGAATTCCTTGGTGGCGGTGGACTTTCCGGTGTCGACGAGCTCGCGATAGTCGCGGACGAAAACTCCCTTGAAGGTGTACGCGTCACCGCAGTCCGGGCCGGGACAGGTGCCGGCGGCCGCGTATTCGTCCAGCACACCGTCTCGGATGAAGGGCGAACCGTCCCTGGTCGTTGCCGTAGCGATCGCGTCTGCCGCGGTGAGTAATTCGCGTCGTCCAGTGGCTCGATACAGCGCGACCGCGCCGCGGATCACCGCGCCTTGGTCGTAGGTCCAGCGGATGTTCTCCTCGACCAGAACGCACGTGTTGTCGCCGAACTTGTCGAGGTGGTCGTTGATCAGACCGGAACGGTCGAACAGCGCACGACCCGCCTTCTCGGTGAACCAGGCCCAAGTCGACTGTGCGCGAGCAAGATACATCGACCGGTCAGCCCCTTCCGTCCGGGTGCTCAGCGATGCGGTCGCGGTCAAGTACAGCGCGTTGGTGATCGTGTTCACCTGGAACTGATCCGCGCCCGTACTCCCCCACACCAGCCCGCCATCGCAGAACGATGCCTTCGCGTCCTCGAGTCCGTCCACGATGGTCCGCGCGGCCGTCAAATAGCGGGTCTCCCCGGTGCGGTCGTAGGCGGCGATCCACGCCAACGCCCACCACAGTTCGTCGTCGCTGTTCCTGGTCTTGCGTGGCACCCCTGATCGGGCGACATCACCGTGCCGGTAGGTCTCCTCGACGTAGCTCAGATACTGGTCATCGTCGGTGCGCCGGATGTAGTCGAGCACGGCGGTCAGCGCGTTGGCGCTCTGCCATGTGCTGCGATCGCCCCGCCAGAGTCCCTCCTCGTGGTTGTAGGACTCCAGCAACCGTTCGAGGGCCCGCTGCCGCCGGTCCGGTGGCGGGTCCGTCGCGGCGGTCCACCGAGTGCACCGGATCTCCGCCCGGTCGCCGACCTTTCCGCAGGCCCGCAGCAGACTGCCGGAGTACCGGAAGAACCCGGTGCGCTGCGCCGTGGCTGCCACCGAAACGGTTGCGGCGCCGAGCATTCCGTCCGGTACATCGCGGGTGTCGCGGGCACGATCGAGCCACACCGCGTCGCCATGCTGCCCGTTCTCGATGCCTGCGGACGCCCCGCAGTCGGCCATGACCAACGTGACCGTGCGCGACCACAACCGAACCTGCGGATTCTCCCCTCGGGTCCCGCTCGCGGCCTGCGGATCGCCGCCGTCGATCGGCTGACCGGTACAGCTCGGTCGGCTGTGCGAGAGCTCCGACTGCACCACCAGGTACGTCGCCAACGTCAACCCGACCACGCCGACGACGATCCCTAGGCGAGCCCGTTTGCTTCCGATCACACCGTGCACGCTAGTTGCTGATCTTCGAACGGCACGGCGCGTGGTCGGGTGCTGCTAGGGCCGCGGCATTTCGATCGCGGCGAGTCTGGCCGGGTCGGCGACGATGTGAATGGCAGTGATCCGGCCGTCGGTGACCGCGAAGGCAATGACGGAGAAGGGCGTTCCGTCGAGGAGCCACGACATGTAGCCGGGGTTGCCGTTGACCAGCACGGGTCGCTGACGAACGACCTCGCCGGCGAACATGCGGGCGCGGGAGGCGACCTCGGTGGCACCGAGCACGACCACGGCGCCGTCGGGGGTGTCGACGGTCAACTTCACGTTCGGGTCGAGCACCCGCAGCAGCGCTTCGAAGTCGCCGCCGAGCGCGGCGGCGCGAAATGCCGTAGCGACCGCTCGACTTTCGCGACCGCCGTCCGCCGGTCGGTCCACGGTGTGGACCTTGCGGCGGGCGCGGCTGGCGATCATCTTGGTGGCGTCGACGGATTTGCCGAGTATCTGACCGATCTCGTGGAACGGGACCGCGAACATGTCGTGCAGGACGAACGCGAGACGCTCGCTCGGAGTGAGCGAATCGAGCACGACGAGCAGCGCGAAGCCGACCGAATCGGCAAGCGCCACTTGCCCGTCCGGGGCGGGTTCGTCGTCCGGCGTCACCACGAAGTCCGAAGGCTCGTGCCCATATGAGGTTTCCGGGTGGGTCTGCCGGGAACGCAACAGGTCCAGGCTGATTCGGCCGACCACGGTGGTCAACCAGCCAGACAGGTTGGCGATGGTCGCCGGGTCCTGGCGGGCCAGGCGCAGCCAGGCTTCCTGGACCACGTCCTCGGCGTCGGCGTGCGAGCCGAGCACGCGGTACGCGACGGCGTGCAACCGCGCACGCTGGGCTTCGAACGCCTCGGTCGAGTGGGCGGTCACGGTGTGCGCCGCTCACGGAGCGAGATCTGGTTGCCATCCGGATCCGTCGCTTCGACGCGGAGTCCGAACGGGTACTCCTCGGGTTCGGACTGACCGAAGGTGACGCCGCGCTGCCGCATGATGTCGAAATCCTTTCTCAGATCATCGGATTCGAGGATGACCGGGCCGGGTGCGATCTGCTCACCCACACCGACCGGCTGGCCTGCGGCGGCCGCGTGCGACCACAGGAGGATCTGCACCGGGCTATCGGGCACGCCGACGGTGAGGAACCGTCCGTCGGGCCCCGCGACGTCGATCCGCGTCTCCAGGCCGAGTCCGCCGGTGTAGAACGCGAGCGCGCGGTCTTGGTCGGTGACGTAAACCGTCACGTACATGATGGTGGTCAGCATCTCGTTCTCCAGTTCGTTGACAGGTGCGACGACCGTTCCGCTTTCGTCGTCGCACCTATGACGAGCGCTGGCCCGCGAAGGTAACAACATCCGCTCGCCGGCACCCGCCCCGACTCCATGATTCAGTCTGCGGCGGCGAGACGGATGTGCTGAGCGAGGGCCGCGAGCGCAGTCGACGAGGCTTTGGCCTTGGTGCCCCACGCCAAGAGGTGGTGGCGACGCGACCACGCGTCGGAAAGCTCGCACACCTGCACCGATTGGTCGGCGACGACCGCGTTGCGCGGCACGATGGCCAAGCCGACACCCGCGGCGACCAGGGTGATCACCGTGCTGAGGTGCGCGACGCGGGTGCGATGGCGCGCGAGCGGACCACCGTCGGCGCCGACATTCCGCTCGATCCACTGCTGCAGCGACGAGCCGGTGTCCAGGCCGACCAGCGGATGCTCGGCGACTTCCCGGTACGTCACAGTGGTTCGCCCGGCGAGGATCCCGCCCGTCTGACCGATCACCACAAGAGAGCCGTCGCACAGCGGTTCGACCTCCAACCCGCAATCGCCTGCCTCGTTGTCGATCACCACCCCGAGGTCGGCGTCACCGTCGGTCAGCATCCGCACCATCTGGGGCGTACGACGTTCGGCGACAACAACATCGACACCGGGCTGCACGCGCAGAAACGAGATCAGCGCTTGCGGAATGATCCGATGCATGGCCCCGCCACCGCCGAGCAAGGTCAGCGAAACCTCGGGCGAGCGCGTGTATCCGGCCAGCGCACCGTCCAATCGGGCCGTTTGCCGCAACACTTCGCGCGCGTGCCTGGCCAGGGTAGAACCGGCGGGAGTCGGCCGTACGCCACGCCGACCACGGATCAACAGCGGGATGCCCGCCTGATTCTCCAGTGCACGCACCCTCGCGCTGGCCGACGGCAGGCTCAGATGCATCCGCTGTGCGCCCGCCGTGATGGAACCCTCCGTGACGATGTCGAGGAACAAACGCAGGTCGACCAAGTCGTATTGCACCTGTCGAGCCTATGTTGTCGCCTTAGGCTGCGTGCGTGGATCGCGCATTGTGCGAACCTGCCGATTCGACGACTCTTGGTATCTAACGTGCTGATTCGCACCAGAAATCAAGAAGAACCACGATAGGGAGGTGCTGTGGTGACACCGCCAGCCACAAGCCCTGGTGTACTGCTCACGACAACAAGCCAGCCCGGCACCAGAACCCCCGACATCGATGAAGCATCTGCCGACGTCGCCCGCCTACTCCGAGTCTTCGGCCGCCGAGCACTATTCCTGGCGGCGCTGGCCCTACTGGCCGGGCTACAGCCTTTGGCGTTGCTCCTCGCCCTCGCGGGTCTCGGCCTGCTGGTCGTACCCGAATCGACCCGCCCGCACCCGAGCGCCGTGCCGTCAGCTCGATTCGGCGAGTGTCGTGACATCGTAGATCGGCCGGTAACCCAGCTCACGCTGCGCTTTGCCGGAATCGTAGACACGGTCGATCGACCTCGGTAGCGGCCAACCTCGTTGCCGGAACAAGGCCACAATCCCTGGAGCGCGGTCGCCTAACACGGTCGCCGCATCCGCTAACAGTTGCCGTGTATCGTTGGGACGGAACAGCATTGGGCCCGCGACATTGAAGATGCCGCGCACCTCGGGGCGTGCTATGGCCAGGCGGTGCGCACGAGCCACGTCGCGGACGTCGACCCCGCGATACAGCCGGTGCGCAGCCTGGACCGCGGGCTCCTCGGGAAAGCAGCGGGCGATGCGCAACACGATCGTCGTGAATCGGTGCCGCTGCCCGACGAGAGTCTCTGCGCCGAGCTTGGTCTCGTCGTAAATATCCCGCGGCTGCGCCCGCAGGGACTCCTCGACCCACACCGCTCGGCTGTCTGGCACCAGCGCATGCCCGTACACCGAGGTGCTGCTGGTGTACACCACTCGCCGCACATCACCTTCGGCAGCCTGGCGGAGCAGGGCGGCGGTGGCATCGACATTGACCGCCCGAAACTCGCCATCGTGAACCAGACCTACATGCGGTGCATGCAGTGCCGCCGCGTGCACGATGACCTCAGCGCCCGCCACCGCACGGGCGCGCAGCGTCGCATCGCGCAGATCGCCGCAGTGGGTCGTCCACCGGCCGGGTCGCACATCCCAACCGCGTATTTCCCAACCGGCCGTGTGCATTTCGTCGGCGACCGCAGACCCCACTATGCCGGAAGAACCGGTCACCAGCACCACACCCGACGCCACGTCAGCCGACTCTACCGCGCTGCGCCGCTCACCCACACAGTGACAGGGTCAGCGAACCGCGGACGTCACCCTCGGTCGGTGTGCCGGTGTAGGAGAAGGTGACGGCGCGCCCGGCCGTGGTCGCACCGGACACGGTGGAGAAGCCATCGACGCCGCCCAGGTGCCCGACAAACTTTGTGCCACAAGGTAGTTCGGCGTACCCGACGCCGAGCCCGTAGGACATGCCGTCACCGTTGCCCATGTCGACCCCGTCGAACATGTCCCGCAGTTGCGCCTGCGGAACCACCCGCCCTGCCACCAACGCGGTATAGAAGCGGTTCAAGTCGGCGCCAGTGCTGACCAGCGCGCCCGATGTCCACGGGATCGACGGCTCCAGTCGCGTCACGTCGGTCACCGCGCCGCCGACGATGCCGTAGCCGGTCAGATGCGGATCGCGCAGGCCTGTCTCGCCGGTGGCAGGCAGATAGGTGTTCGCCAAACCCAGGGGCGTGAGGATGCGCTCGCGCAGTTCATCGGCATAGCGATGCCCGGTCACCGCCTCGATCATCATGCCCGCGACAAGGTAATTGGTGTTGGTGTACTCGAATCGGGCTCCGGGAGCGAACTGCGCGGGATGCCGCAAGACGAGGGCGATCTCCTGCGCGGGGGTGAAGGTGCGGCCAGCCAATGCCGCCTGGTGCCCGTTGGTCTCCGGGGATTCCGCCGGTTGAGGCAGCCCACTGCGATGCCCCAGCAGCTGGCGAACGGTGATGGCGCGCCCGTCGACACCGTCGCCGACGAGCAGGCCGGGCAGATAGGTATCGATCGAGCGATCGAGGTCGATCCGATGTTCGGCCACCAGTTGCAGCACGATCGCGGCGGTGAATGTCTTGGTGATGCTGCCGACCCTGACGTGCTCGGGACGATCGGTGCTGATCGGGGTCCCCGCGGCGAGATCGGCGCGACCAGCGGACACCACGGTGTCGACGCCGTTTTCGGTCAGCGTGGCGAGAGCACCGACCGCGCCGGAACGGGTCGCCGCCTCGAGATCGCCACGCACCTTGTCGGCCCTGGCGGCAGCGCTGGCAGGAACGGAGGACGACTCGACCGAACTTGTCGCACAGGCGGACAGCAGCATCGCCACTGCGCAGATCGGGAGAGCGAAGGCTCGTACACGCATGCCCCGACGGTAGGAACCCAAGGTCCACATGCACATTGGACCGCAGTACTACAAGGACACCGGACCGAAGTATGGGGCGAAGCGTTGCGTCGAAGGCCCGCCACCGCACACATTTTGTGTTCCCGCACAC
>NZ_BDAY01000013.1 GCF_001612685.1 Nocardia altamirensis NBRC 108246 | reverse complement strand
TACCCGGCTGACCTCCGCAGTCAGTCACGCGTTCTCTCGTCCCAGCCGGGTCACTTGGCTGTGGTCCCGTCTCGAGAGCTCCCGACCTCAAACACCCCGAGTCGCATAGTCCTCATAGTGAGTTCCCACCTGAACGATCACGACCTCAACATCGGTGACGTAATAAATCAGCCGGTGCTCGTGCGTGATCCGGCGCGACCAATGACCCGTGAGGTGATGGCGTAGGTGTTCTGGTTTACCTATCCCTGTAAACGGATCAGCCAGAACAGCTTTGATCACTTTATTGGCAGCCTTCAGCACCGCACGATCCCGAGTCAGCCACGCTGAGTAACTACGCCACCCCTGGTCAGTAAAGGTCAGCTTTCGGTCAGCCATGGCGTCACGCCGTCGTTCGGCGGGAGTCGAACCAGCTGGCCGCAGTGTCGTCGCGTGCGATCGACTTCCACAGCGCGACAAACTTTTCGACGTCCGACGCGTCGATGCCCTTGGCCTGCAACTCCGCTGCGAAACGCTGGAAGCGGTTGTCCGGGCGGGTGTCTGCTGCGTCGTCGCCGTAGACCTTCTCGGCGATCGCCGCGAGCATCTCTGCCGGGGCAACCACGTAGTGCTTCGTTTTTCTGCCGGAGGGCAGGTCGTAGTCCAGCCAGGTCACATCGTGCCGCCGCGGGGAAGCGGTCGCCTCGGTGGCGCCGTCGGCGTCCGGGTCGAGGAGGGTGCGGGCTTCGGTGCGGCCTGCGCGGGCATCCTGGACCGAGGTCAGCAGCTGTGCGCCGCCGTGCGTCTGGAGGACGTAGAGCGTTTCCATGATGGCGCTCCAATCGGATTCGGCCACCAGGACCGCGTTGTCGCCGGTTTTGGTCACGACCGTGACCGGGTCATGGTTGTCGTTGACCTTCTTCACCAGGCCGAATAGGTCTTGGCGGACGTTCGAGATCGGCAGTGCCTGCATACGGTCCTCCTGGTTGTCGTACGACATAGCGTACAGCTAAGTCGTACGACTTGTTGTACCAATTTCAGGCCGGTGGGTTGGGGGATGATTTGGCTCCCGCTTCGGCGAAGGCGCGGGCGTAGCGGGTGCCTACGACGAGGAGGAGGACGCCGACGGCGAGGAAGGCGGCTACCCGGACGAGACCGTCGAGGGTGGCCAGGTCGAAGAGGAACAGTTTGGCGAGGGCCGCCGCGGTGACCAACAATCCGGAGCCGAGTGCGAGTTTGGGAACGTTGGTCGGCTTGGCGAGATTACGCAGGCCGTAGAACAAGGATGCGGTGGCGGCGACCATCCACAGGATGGTGGCGGCGCTGTGGCCGATCAGGAAGCCGTCGGCGGCACCGGTGGCGACCCCGATCGCGACCGTCGCCGCGGTCACGGCGTACAGACCGGCCAGGCTGGCGGCGATCCACTGCAGTTCAGCGGTGGCGTGCATGGCGGGCAGACGGCGGGCACACCAGATGGCGACGGCGACCACCGCGAGCGCCAGCGTTGCACCGAGCACCGTCGCGACGCCCAGGTTGTCCTCCGAATAGCGCTGGGAAGCCAGGACTTCCGGGCCTGCGACGTTCAGGAAGGCAAAGGCGCCGAGCACCGCGAAGGCCGCGCCGATGCCTGCGGTGAGACCGGAGCGCCGTTGTCCGGCGACGCCGAAATACGCGAGTGCGACGAGGAACCACGCGATCGGCAGGGATCGCGGATCGGTCACTGCGACACAGACTTCGAGCAGGGCGATCGAGCCTGCGACAGCGGCGACGATCGCGGTGTGTCCCGGAATCTTCACCACCGCGGCAATTTTGGGAATCAGCGCAGTCGCTGCCACACCGAGCAGCACAGCCGCAAAGACACCGGCGATCAGCGACGCGACAGCCCGGTCATGGTCGAACATCCCCGGGGCGGCCAACATCGGCACCGTGGCCGATGCGAGCATCAGCGAGGCGGTCAGGTCGGCGGGTCGGTGGCGGACGACGAGGACCGTGCCGACCAGGCCGACCGCTGCCACCGTCGCGGCGGCGCCGAGCAGCAAGGCACGCTCGCTGCCGGACGAGATGTCGAAGATGGCACCGGCGATGAAGAGGGAGGTGGCAAGCACCGCGGGCAGTGTCCGCACCACGTGCAGATACGGCCAGTCACGCACCAATTGGACTGGCGTGCACGCCAACTGCAGCACGATCAGGAAAGCGAGCAGCACCAGTTCCGTGGTCAGCACCGGCGACAGCACCGCAGCGCCGACGACGACGAGCACGGCCAACGGCTGCGAGCGCCACTGCACCGCCAACGAGACACCACCGGCCGCGACGCCGAGCCCGACCGCGAACCCGAGCACCGGGTGCAGCCAGTGGTAGATCGCGGTCGCCGCAACAACATCCAGGTAGGCGCCCGCGATGCCGGTGGCCGCCAACGCGATACCGCCGACTCGGCCACCGGTCCTGCTGAACACGCGCATACCTGCGGCCACCAGGCCCGCCGAGAACAGTGCACCCGCGACGACCCTGGGCACCGGCCCGAAGAAGCCCGCCTGTGCGGCGAGCACAAGCAGCATGACCACACCGATCAGCGTGACGGCCACGCCAGCGATCGCAAGCACCCGGCTGATCACTCCGTCGCGCTGCCACCACGGTGTATGCGGGACAGGCGGTTTGCCGCGCGGCGGAACGGGCGGGCGCATTCCTGGCGCCATCGGCGCCATCCCACGCGGCGGCATCGGCGGCTGCGCTCCTGGTGGCATCGGAACACCCGGCGCACCCCACCCGGCAGCTCCGGCCGGGGCATACCTGGGCACATACTGCGGCGCGGGCGGTACCGAGCCGACGGGAGTCGGCCACTGAGCCGGAGCTGGCGCCTGCGGAATCGGCGCACCCTGGGGCGGCACCGAAGAACCTCCCTGCGGGATCGGCGCACCCTGAGGCGGCACCGAAGAACCTCCCTGCGGGATCGGCGCACCCTGAGGCGGCACCGAAGAACCTCCCTGCGGATTTATTGAACCCGGCAGCGGGGCAGGCTGCTGCGTCGGCGACGAGGAAGCCCGCGGCCCCTCCGGCGATCCGGTGGCGACGGGAGCGGCACCGGTTTCCGGCGAAACCTTCTGTGCCCCAGCCGAATCCCCGACAACCTGGGCGCGCAACAGTTCCAGGTCGCGCCCGAGCACACCCATCTGCGTCCCCAACGCAGTGAATTCCCCCGAGAGGCGCGAAATCAGCGCCGGGTCGATAGACGTGGTCATAACACCATGCTGATTCTCCGGCCCTCGCGAAACATGAGTAGTAACCCCTGGTGGGCAGGCAATATCTACCTGATTCCGGCAGCGATCCCCGCCGGCGCCGTCCGGTGCACGTCAGCGGCCGAATTCCGTTGCGAGAACCCCCAGCCGCACATACCGTTCGCTCATGCGGATACATCCCTGTGGGGCGGACGATTGGGATGAGTTGGCGGTCCTGCGCGCACAACTGTGGCCGGACAGCTCTGTCGACGAGCACCGGGCCGACATCGGTGCCGACTATGACGGCTCCCGCGCCGCAGCCGCATTTCTCGCACGCGACGCTCATGGCGCCGCAGTCGGCTTCAGCGAAGCCACGCTGCGCCATGACTACGTCAACGGATGCGACACCTCACCGGTTGCGTTTCTCGAGGGACTCTTCGTGATCCCCACCCACCGCAAAGCCGGAGTAGCCAGAGCGCTCGGCGATGCGGTCGAAGCCTGGGGCCGCGACATGGGCTGCACCGAACTCGGATCCGATGCCCTGCTGAGCAACGCCACCGGGCAGGACGTGCATGCCGCTCTCGGCTTCGAAGAACGCGAACGTGTCGTGTGTTACCGAAAGATGCTGTGACGCGACTTGCCGAGCGGCCGAACAGTTCCGGTGCGGCTGATGGGTCAGCGGGTGACGGCTTGCCGGGTGGTCACCTGATGCACCGCGGTGATCACGGCTGCGCGCGGCGGCATCCGTAAAGCACCGGGTGCGGGTTCTCCCGCCCACTGCCAGCCGGGGGTGGCTGCGGTGGTCGGCAGCATGATGTGACGTCCGCCGGGGACGACGGTCACCTGATGTCCGGCGAGACAGCGCCGTACGGCCAACTCGACGGGCCGGGCCGGAATCGGCGGAGTGACCAGGAAGGTCCAGCTGCACTCCTCAGGTTCGACGATCACCGGTGCCGGGTGCGTGCGGTCCAGCGTGGCAAGAACCTTGCGGCCCAGTTCGGGCGGCATCACGATGGCGCCGAGGATGGAACCGGTGGTGACCATCGGCCTGCCTGCGATCAGCTGGACCGGAAGACCGTAGCGATGACGGAGAATGGCTGCGATTTCGAGGGATGTGGGACAGCGCTCGGGTCCTGGCACGCGATCAGCGCCCCCGGCCTGCGCGGTGGTGTTCGGCACGATGTTCATTTGCCGCCGCCCTTTGTTATGAAAGTTGCAGAAAGGCAACGGTATTCCATCCAGCAGCCAACGAGTCGTACGTAATGTCCCACTTTGCGCGAGTGCGATGACTTAGCGTCGTACCCTGAAACCCAGATTTAACAAAGGAATTGGGTCCATGGACGATTCGTCGATCGGCGTTCGCATCCGAATGTTCCGCGGCAAGACGCTCACCCAGCGGCAACTTGCGGATCAGGCCGGGGTCAGCGTCGATTTAGTGCGCAAACTCGAGCAGGGCGGCCGCCAGACCGCCTCGATCGCCAGCCTGCAGAAGCTGGCCCGCGCACTGGATGTGGACATCGCCGATCTCGTCGGAAAACGCGCGGGCGTTCCGTCCACCGACCCGGATTCCGGCATCGTCGCGATTCGCCGCGCACTCACTCCGGTCGACGATCTGCTCGGCGAGACCAACGAGGACGCGGCGGTCACCCTCGACGACGGCCGCCGCGCCGTCGACTACGCGTGGGGCGCCTACTGGGTCGGCCGCTACGAACTGCTCACTTCGATCCTGCCGCTCGGCATCACCCAGCTGCGCGCCACCGTGCACGCGGCCCGCAACGGTTCGGTCGCGCCCGCGAACGAGCTACTCGCCCGGATGTATTGGGTCACCGGCTGCACCCTGGTGCATCTCGGGCAGACCGATCCGGCGTTCCTCGCGATCCGCCAGGCGCTCGCGGCGGCGCAGGCGGGCAACGATCCGCTGCTGCTCGGCACCATCCGCGGCTCGGTCGCCTGGCAGTTGCTGGTGCAGGGCCGCTACGACGAATCGCGCGGGGTGGCGGTGCGCGCGGCGGCGGACCTGGAACCCGCAGGCGAGGTCAGTCAGGCACAGCTGTCCGCCTACGGATCGCTGGTGCTGCAGGGCGCGACGGCCGCGGGCCGAGCCCAGCGTGTGCCGGACGCGCTGGCACTTGTCGAGGCCGCGAGCGAGGTCGCGCTGCGCATCGGCAGCGACCGGCGCGATTACGAAACCTATTTCGGCCCTTCCCAAGTCGTCATGCAGACGGTCGACGTGAACGTGTCCTCGGAGCGGTACCCGGAGGCGTTGGCGGCCGCGAAGGACATGCCTGCCAACAGCGGCCTCCCACAATCGTCGCGAGCCCGCCACCTCACCGACACCGCCGTCGCGCTGACCCGCACCGGCCAACACCAGCGCGCACTCGACACCTTGCTGACCGCCGAACGCGTCGGCGGCCCCGACTGGCTCAAGTATCAGTCCCTGCCCCGCCACATCGTCTCCGAACTGCTCGACCACGATCGCCGAGTCCCCTTGCGCGCGTTCGCCCGTCGCCTCGGCGTCAACACCTAGGATTCCGCAGGACTACGCTGCCGCACCGAGGCAGGCAGCATTCTTGAACGCGTGCTAGCCCATCATCCGGCGCCAGTGCGACAAGAAGGTGTGCTTGGCGGTGATCGAGCCGAAGCGGACGCGGCCGCGAACGACCAGGTGCAGCGGGCCGATCGGGGGGCCGGTGCGGACCTTGTTGTTGATGCTGGAGCCGATCAGATCGACCTCGTTGAGATCGACGGTCGCCTCCTTCGGCACGATCAAGGTGAGCGAACTGCAGTAGTCGTCGACGATCACCTCGACCACCTGCGTCGACATGATGGCCTCTGTGAAGTCCAGGGTGACGCCCGAGAGCCAATTGTTGAGCTGCAGCGACGGCGCGACCTGCCATGGGCCGCGCCGGTTCACCCCCGACATCCGCGCGCGAATCACCCCACCCGCGGTGTTGGCCGCAGCGATCGGCGGCACCGGGCGTGGGTGCTTCACCATCGACGGCGCGGTGTTCACGAAGGTTGTCGGCGCTGCCGCGGGTTGACCGACCAACCGCACGCCGGGCAGATCGATCAGCACGGAGTTCAACTCGCCGCGGGTCTTCGCGGCCAGCGCGGTGTCCATCCGCTCGGTGAACTCACCGAGTGAGAGCATGCCGAGGCCGACGGCCCGCTGCAGCAGTTGGCCGACATGTTCGCGCTCGACATCGGACACGCGTAGGTCTCGCTCACCTACCGCGTCGCCGGAGCCGACACCATTGGAAACCGATTCGGGTCCGCCCATGGTTTCGAGATTACCGATACGGCGGCCGCGCGGGTATCAGGGCGATCCCCGATTCCGCTATACGACCAGCGGTGGTCACCCGCTACTCGAGGCCCTGCTCGATCGCCCACCGGGTGAGCTCGACCCGGTTGGCGAGCTGCAGCTTGCGCAACGTCGCCTGGACGTGGTTCTCCACGGTCCGATGGCTCAACCCGAGCCGCGACGCGATCTGCTTGGCGGACAACCCTTTCGCCACCATCCGCAGCACCTCGGTCTCCCGGTCGGTGAGCGCGGGTCGGTGCGGCTCGTCGGGCGCGACGGGCGCCGTCGCCATCCGCCGGTACTCGCCGAGCACCAGCCCAGCCAGCCCCGGTGTGAACACCGGCTGCCCGGCCGCGGTCGCCCGCACCGCCTCGATGAGTTCCAGCACCGACGCGCTCTTCACCAGGTATCCCGAGGCACCGGCCTTGATCGCGTCGAGCACGTCCTCGCGTTCTGCCGACGCGGACAGCACGAGCACCCGGCTCGCCGGGGAAACCCGCAGGACCTCGGCGGTCGCCTGCGCGCCGTTGCCGTCGGGCAGTTGCATGTCCATCAGCACCACCGCGGGCCGCACCGCAGCGGCCCGTCTGCCCGCCGCGCCGACCCCGTCGGCGGTGGCGACCACGTCGAAGCCCGCCTCGGCGAGATCGCGAGAGACCCCGTCCCGCCACATCGGGTGATCGTCCACCACCATCACGGAAATGGATTGAGCCACCGCATCATCGGCCACAGTGCACCTCCTTGCTCTGTCATGGTCGTGGTACCCGGAATTCCCACTCGGTGCCGAAGCCGACCCCGCCGTCGACCTCGGTCAGCAGATCCGCGGTGCCGCCGAGCGACCCGATCCGCCCGACAATCGACCGGGAAACGCCGAGCCGCCCTTCGGCTTCCGCCTCCGCAAGCCGGCCTGCCGGTATCCCCACCCCGTCGTCGCGCACGCTGATCACCAGCTCGTCCCCGGTGTCCTCCAGCAGCACATAGGCTTTCGCGTCGGGCCCGGCATGCAGCTCGACATTCGACAGCGCCGTCGCCACCGCAGCGGCGATCTCCGACCCGGCCCAGCGCCCGACCAGCACCGGACTGCCCGGCGTCGAGACGAACACCGTCGGCTTCGCATGCACGGTCAGCAACGGCCGCAGATCGACCTCGGCCCCGCCGGAATCGCCACGATCGCCCTGCTCGGAGAGCAGAACCCGCAGCGCCACTTCCTGTTCGGCGGCTCGCTGCGCCAATTCCTCGGTCGGACCGCCGATCTCGGTGCCACGCCGCTTGATGTAGCTGAGCACCTGCAGCACCCCGTCGTGCACCTCGCGGGAAAGTCGTTCCCGCTCTTCGGCGGCTGCGGTCAGGCGCACCGCACGTTCGAGTTGATCCTGTGCCCGCCGCGCGGTGCTCGCGGCCAACCCGAGCGCGAGGCCGACGGAGACGAGCACCGGAACGGTCGCATCGGTCCACACGTCCTGCCCCCACTGATCCCGCACGGTCAGCGCCACCGCCGCGATCAACCCACCCGAGCACACCCCCGCGACCGGCCCGAGCAGGATCGCCGCCCCGATCACCGCGTTCGCGGCCCACAGCGTGGTCGGCAGCGTCTGATGCCCGTGATACCAGTCGTAGTCGGCGACCAGCCTGGTCGCGGCCATCAGCGCGATGACAACGACGTGGTCACCGAATACCACCCAGGCCCGCAACCGCCGCACGTCGGGAACCCGCCACTGCGACAACATGATTGCCGACGCGCCGGACCACACCGCCATCAACGCGATCAGCACCCAGCTCAACCGCTGGTTCTGGTAGTACGGCGCGGACGCGAACTGCTGCCCGACCGCGTAGAGCAGCGTCACCAGCCGCAACGCCTGCACGGCCCGCCACAGCGGCGTGGTCGCCACATCGGAGGGACGCGGCTCAGCCTTGCGTGCCTGCATCGAACTCAGTCCTTCAGGACGCCGTCATCGGATCCCGGCTCGGCCGCCCGCCCCTCCGGCGTCTCGGCCGCGGCCTTCGCCAGCGTCGTCGGCACATCGAAGCGTCCAGGATCGGGTTCGTCCGGCTCGACCTCGCTCTCGCCGGTCTGTAGTTCCTCGAACAACTCCTCCGGGCTTTCCGCGAGCAGCGATCGAATGGCCGTGTTCATCACCGCGACGAACGGCACCGCGAGCAGACCACCCGCGATCCCGCCGAGCACAACACCGGCCGTGATCGCCAGCACCACCGCGAGCGGATGGATGCTCACCGCCCGCCCGAGCAGCAGCGGTTGCAGCACATGCCCTTCCAGCTGCATGACCGCGATGATGATGCCGAGCACGATCAGCGAGGTGATCAGGCCCTTGGTCACCAACGCGATGAACACCGCGACGAACCCGGCGACGAATGCGCCGATGATCGGGATGAACGCGCCGAGGAACACCAGCGAGGCCAGCGGAAGTGCCAGCGGGACACCGAGAATGCCGAGCCCGGCGCCGATGCCGATGGCGTCCACCGCCGCGACGACCACGGTCGCCCGCACGAACCCGACCAGCGTCCCGAAGCCGAGCTGTCCGGCCGTGCGCACCCGTTCCCGCTGCGGGGTCGGCACGATCCTGGTGACGAAGTGCCAGATCTGGTAGCCGCCGTAGAGGAAGAAGATGAGGATGAACAACGTCAGGAAGATGCCGGTCAACAGCTCGAAGATCACCGTTGCCGTGGTCAGCGCGCCGCTGGTGAGCCGGTCCTGATTGGACTGGATCGTCTTGACGATCTGGTCACCCACGTTGCCGATCTGCTCGTTGCTCAGGTGCGGCGGGCCGGTGATCAGCCAATCCTGAATCTTGTGAATGCTGTTGGTGAACTCGTTCGACAGCTGCGGCACGCCCGCGACGAACTGCTCGACCACAAAGGTCATCACCCCCGCGACCAGCCCGAGCGAGCCGATCAGCGCGACGAACACCCCCACCGACCGCGGCACCCCGAGCCGCTGCAGCCAGTCGACCAGCGGCGCGAGCAACGCGGCCGCGAGCAACGCGATGGCCATCGGAATGATCACGGTCGCCAGCTTCTGCACGATCGCGGCGAGCGCGAGCGCCACCGCGAACAGGATCAGCAGCCGCCAGCCCCACTCCGCCGACACTCGGACGATCGGGTGCACCGAGTCCGCGGCGGGCCGCGTCAGGGAGGCTTTCCGCGATGAGCTTGGCTTAGGGTCCGTCACCTGGCTGAGCCTAACCCGCTCATCTGCGCCGAGAACATGCTCACATGACCGAAACGCTAGATTGTTGGTTGTGTCAGCGCCCTTGGAAGCGGTCAAACAGACCATGCGAACGCGCTGGCCGCTGTACCTGGCCTCGATGCTGTTGGCCAATGCCTTCGGCGCGGTGCTGGTGTGGGCGTTCATCCAGTACGGGCTGCCCGTCCCCGAGGGCGCCGAGCACGGCGCCAGAGGCACCGGCCTGGTGGTCCCTGCGCTGGTCTTCGTGACCGGCGGCCTGCTCAGCGTCGGCGCGTCGGCCTTGATGCTGCGCCCGGTGATGCGCTGGCAGATGCGCGGCGGGCCGCCGAGCCGCCAGGAGCAGATGGCCGCGCTGCATGCTCCGCTGCGCCAGGCGATCCTGCATCTGGCGCTGTGGATGATCGGCGGCGCCATCCTCGCGGCCTTGATCATCGCCGACGAACCCAAGCTGGCGGGCGCGGTGATCGTCACCGAGTGCATGGCCGCGACCATTGTGTTCGGCTTCACCTACATGCTCGGCGAACGCATCCTGCGCCCGGTCGCCGCCGAGGCACTGACCGCGGGCACCTTCGATCACACTCTGACGCCCGGCGTCGGCACCAGGATGGCGATGACCTGGGGCATGGGCACTTTCGCCCCCACCATCGCCATCGTGCTGCTCTGCATCACCCAGATCTCGTCCGAGGTGAAGTTCTCCGCCCAATCGCTGGCCATCTCGATCCTGCTGCTCTGCGGCGTGGTGATCCTGCAGGCGCTGGCGCTGTCCATGCTGACCGGATCCAGCATCTCCGACCCGGTGCGCCAGCTCAGCCAGGCCATCGACCGGGTGCAGGAGGGCGCGCGCGACGTCCAGGTCGAGGTGTTCGACGGCAGCGAGATCGGCCTGCTGCAGGTCGGCTTCAACCGGATGATGGAAGAGGCCGCCAAGCGGCGCCAGCTGCAGGAGCTGTTCGGTCAGCACGTCGGCGAGGAGGTCGCGCAGCGCGCCCTCGACTACGGCACCGAACTCGGCGGCGAAACCCGGTTCGTCGCGGTGCTGTTCGTCGACATGGTCGGTTCCACCGCGACGGCCGCCGAGCGCCCACCCACCGAGGTGGTGAGCCTGCTCAACGAGTTCTTCCGGATCGTCGTCGACGTCATCGACCGGCACAACGGCTTCGTCAACAAGTTCGTCGGCGACGCGGCGCTGGCCATCTTCGGCGCACCGCTCGACCGCCCCGACGCGCCGACCGCCGCGTTGGCCGCCGCCCGCGAACTGCGCGAGGTACTCAGAGAAGTGCCAGGTCTCGATATCGGCATCGGCGTCTCGGCGGGTCTTGCCGTCGCCGGAAATATCGGTGCGGCAAATCGTTTCGAATACACGGTGATCGGGGATCCGGTCAATGAGGCATCCAGGCTGACCGAGCTCGCCAAAGATCAACCCGGCCGTACTTTGGCCTCGGGGAGCGCGCTGTATTTCGCCGAGGAAAGCGAGCAGGACAAGTGGGAAACCGGCGACGAGGTACAGCTGCGCGGACGGCGCCGAAAAACTTTGCTGGCCTGGCCGCGAGACCGCGTCGACGCGCTCGACGTTCCAGACGCCGAAACGGTGCGTTCGTTAGGCTGACCGGGTGACGGCCAACGGGGAACTGGCAGGGGAACCGCCGCCGCCAACGGCCGAACCCCGCCGTGGCAAATTCTGGTGGGTGAAATGGCTGCTAGGGGCCGCCCTGCTGGCATTGCTGATCGGCGAGGGGATCTATCTCTGGCCACGACTACACGAATCGTGGCGCAAACTCAGCGACATTCATTGGGGGTGGGTCGCCGCCTGCATTTGGCTGCAGGCATTGTCGATGAGCGGATTCGGGCGGGTGCAGAAACAACTGCTGCACGCGGGCGGCGTCGAGGTGAACCAGCGCAAATCCGTCGCCGTGGTCTACGGCGCCACCGCCATGTCCGTCAGTTTGCCTGCGGGCCAGGTGTTTTCCACCGCCTTCACCTATCGGCAGACCAGGCGCTTCGGCGCGAGCCCGATCGTCGCCTCCTGGCAGCTGGTGTTCTCCGGCGTGGTCGCCGCGGTCGGGCTTGCGCTGCTCGGCGTCAGCGGCACCTTGCTGTCGGGCGGGAGCATCGGGCCGTTCAAGCTGATCCTGTCGGTGGTCGGGGTGATCGCGCTGGTGTGGGCGGGCAACTACGTCTCGCGCAATCCCGGCTCGCTCGAGGCGCTGTTGCGCAAGGCGCTCGGCCTGGTCAACCGGCTGCGCAAGCGCCCGGCGGACCAGGGCGCCAACAAGATCGGTGACGTGCTCGCACAGCTGGAGTCGGTGGACCTCGGCAAGCGCGACGGCGCCTGGGTCGCGGTGTGGGCACTGGTGCATCGGTTCGCCGACGTCGCCTGCCTCGGTGCGGCCTGCTACGCGGTCGGCGCGGAGCCACGACTGGCCGGGCTGCTGCTCGCCTTCGCGATCGGCAAGGCCGTCGGTTCGATCCCGTTCGCACCGGGCGGGATCGTCTATGTCGACGCGACACTCATCTACAGCCTCACCGCGGCCGCCGGGCTGCCCGCCGCGCAGGCAGTCGCCGCGGCGTTCGTCTACCGGCTGGTGAGCTTCATCCTGGTGGCGATCGTCGGCTGGATCGTCTTCCTGTTCCTGTTCCGCACACCGCAGGCCGACGACGCCGAGTTCGAAAAGGAATTCTCCCAGCGCAGGTTTTAGGCCGCGTGCCCACAACCGCACCCGGATCCCCATCCAGCCACCACGGAGCGAGTCTTACGAGCGACCCGTTCGCGGCCGTCTCGCGTGTCAGCTGTCGAAGCGCATGCGCCGCAGGCGCGAGTCTCGACAGCTGACACGCGAGACTAAGGGGCCGCGAACCACGCCGCGGCCACGCGGCCAATTACTCTGGCCGCGTGAAGAAACTGGTGCCGTTGGTTGTCGATGCGCTGCTGGTGATCCTGTTCTGTGCGATCGGCAGGCGCAGCCACGACGAATCGGTGCTCACCGGACTCCTGCACACGCTATGGCCGTTCGCCATCGGCCTCGCGATCGGCTGGCTGGTCGCGGTGGCCGCGGCGAGCCGGGTGTTCGGCGATGCCGGGCGGGACGCGCGCTTCGACGGAACCGCCTTGTGGCCCACCGGAATTCTGGTCTGGCTCGGCACGCTCTGCGGCGGCATGCTGTTGCGCGTCGTCAGCGGTCAGGGCACGGCAGCCAGCTTCATCCTGGTCGCGGGCGCCGTGCTCGCGCTGTTCCTGCTCGGCTGGCGGGCGGCGATCAAGGCGTTGAACTAGACGCCAGGCACCGACTTACGGCTGGCCGGTCGGCTCCGGCGTCGCCAGCGACTGCAGCATCCGCGCCGCCATCCGCGCGGTGGCGTCGCCGCTGTCCACGTCGTTGATGTGGACGGCGAAGGCGAGGTCACCCATGATCGCGATCAGCCAGCCGTCCCGGCCCGCGGTCGCGCTGAACCCGGTGACGTCGCGGTACATCCGCAGGCTCGCGAACTCCGGAGCGTTGGTCGCGTCGCGCAGCATGCCGTGCAGCCGATCGCTGATCGCGGGCGAGAGCGGCGCAAGCTGCGCGTCCGTTGTGCTCGGCCTGGCGACTTCGATCAATGGCGGCGGCACCTCGCCGCGCGCGATCGCGGCGGCGGCGATCGCCATCCCGAAGGGGCTGGCCAGCACCGCATCCGACCCGCCGCCCTGCCGGACCTGCTCGGCGCCGCGACCCGCCACGGCAAGCCGCCCGGTCACCTCGTCCAGTCCGGGAACCTTGAAGTCGATGCCGACGCCGAGCGCGGTCGCGGCCTCGGCCGCCTCCTGCACCGAAACGTCGTGCGGCGCCTTGTTCTTGTTGACGGCCGCGATGGCGCGGAACAGCTCGATATTGCCGCCGACCGGATAGAGACCGGTGAACGCCACCGGTCCGTGCTCACTGGCCTGGCTGTTCTGTGCGACCGCGACGACCGCGCCGCTGGACGGCTGAATCGCCACGATCGAGGACGGCGTCGCCGAGCTGACGACCGCGTCCTCGGCGGCGCGCTGCAGGCGCTGATCCATGGTGCCCGCGATGTCGGGGCCCGGTGGACCCTGCTCGCCCGCAAGCTGGCTGACGAACCGCCCGTCCTGCTCGAACATCTGCACACCCCAGCCCGCGTGCTGGTCCTGGCTTTCCTGCTGCACCTTGCGCAGCGCGTCCAGCATGGGCGACCAGACCCTGCGGTCGGCGGAGATCAGCCGCGGCTGCTTCTCCATGACCACGCCTTGGATCGGCGCCATGTCCCTTTCCAGCAGCTCGAAGTCGGACTGACGCAGGTTCACTGCGATGACCGGCTTGCCCTGCGAGGTCGCGACCTGCTGCATCAGCGACGGTCCGGTGATCAGCGGCGCGACCGGCTCGATGGCCTTGGCCAGCGCGTTGGTGGAGCCGACGGGGTCCGGCATCTTCGAGGGGTCGAGCTTGATCACGTTGATGGTCTGCTCGGTCATCAGCGGCTGGCCCGCGATGTCGTTGACCCGCGGGGCGGGTGACGGCTGGGTCCGCACCAGGCGGACGGTGCGGTTGTGGTCGAGCTGCGGCATGACGATGGCCGGATCCCAGGAGATCCGCCAGCCGATGGCGAGCTTGCGCACGTTGCCTTGGAGGCTGTAGTTCCAGTTCTTCCGGTCACCGAAGGTCCAGTCGGCGTCCATGCTGAAGATGGCCGCGTCGGAGTCGAGGCCGATGAACTGGGTCTTGCGGTAGTCGACCTTGCCCGGCTGCAGACCCGCGAACATTTGCTTCAGCGTTGCTGAAGCCGCAGAGGGGTACGACGTCAGCTCGGACGCCTTCGTGTAGTCCTGCTTGTCAAGCAGTTCGGTGAAGCGCTCGACGACAGCCTCGGCCTCATTCTTGCTCTCGTGTATCCCGCACGATCCCATCGCGATCGCAAGCGCCGCCACCCCCGCGAGTGCCATAGCGCCGCGGACGCGAAAGCGGCGGGATCCCCACACATCCATGTCGCCCACTCTTCACTCTTGTCACTCCAGTAACAAGACCACCGTACCTGAAAAAGACCTGTCTGCGGTGCCTCCGCCGCAGGGACGTTACCCATGCTCAGCATCTCAATTGTGCCCGAAATCTCCCATCGCTGGGGAGCGATCATGATCGTTGTCCACTGCTACGGCGACGAACCGGCGCCGCTACCGTACCGGGACCCACGCAAAGTTGTGCACTTACTGCCTTACTCGGCGTTTCGGATCAATGAGTACCCACATGCACCTTCAACCAACCGTGAATCGTGCCTGTGAATCACCGGCTAACTACGTTCGCACAGAGCGGAACCATTCCGAGCCGATGCGAAGTAATCTTGTAATCAATGTAAGCAACACTTCACGGTAAGTAGGTGAACCCCTCATGAGGCACACACATCGAGGACGGGGTTTCGGTCGATCCGGCGGCTGGCAGCAGGCCGACCTCCCGGATCCCTCGGACGCGGCAGACTGGTTCGCGGGCAGGTTGCCCGACAACTGGTTCACGGGCACGCCGGTCATCGAGATCGATCGCGACGAGATCGTGGTCATCGGCGAGCTGCCGATACCGCAGCCCGAGAAGACCACCGCCGATCCGGACGCGAAGGTCGACGCGGAGACGCCCGCCGAGAGCGTTCCGCAGGCTACCAAGGACGGCGCCATCTCGCGCTTCCGCGAGTCGACCCGCCCGGCCCGGATGCAGATCGCCGACGAGGCGCAGCACCGCTACGGACGCAGCGTCGCGTGGGGCGTCTCGGTGGACGGCGAGCGGATCATGTTCACCCACCTCGCGGTTCCGGTCATGACCAGGCTGCGCCAGCCGGAACGCCAGGTGCTCGACACTCTGGTCGACTCGGGCGTGGCCCGCTCCCGCGCCGACGCGCTGGCCTGGACGGTGAAGCTGGCGGGCAAGCACGCGGAAGCCTGGCTGGAGGAACTACGCGGCGCCATGCGCAAGGTGGACGACCTGCGTTCGGAAGGTCCGCAGGGGCTTTAGGACACAGGTCCCGCGGCTCGGTGCGACTACTGTTGCTGGCATGTCCGCACACGGTCCGATTCTGGTCCTCAACGGCCCGAACCTGAACATGCTCGGCACGCGCCAGCCGGAGGTATACGGGTCGACGACGCTCGACGACGTCGTCGAGCTCTGCAGGCAGACCGCGCACCGCTACGGCCGCGAGATCGTCGCCTTCCAATCCAATTCCGAAGGCGCGCTGATCGACCGCATCCATCGGGCACGCGGTGCCGAGGCGGGCATCGTGATCAATCCCGGCGCGCTAACCCACACGTCGGTGGCGCTGCGGGACGCGCTGGTGATCCCGGAACTCCCCATTGTCGAGGTGCATATCAGCAATGTGCACGCGCGTGAGGAGTTCCGGCATCACTCGTATATCTCGCCGATCGCGACCGCGGTGATCGCCGGGATGGGGATTCAGGGGTATTCGGCCGCGGTCGAATTCTTGGTCCGCACTTCCTGATACGGCAGGCGCGAACGTCCGTGCCACGCCCGAAGCCGCTCAATTGACCTGAAAAACCGGGAATCCCGGTGCGATGGCGGCCAATTCCGCGTCGGTGGCGTCCTTGGTCACGCCCTCGAAGAACTTGCCGACCTCCCAGCCCCACTTCTGCAGGTACAGCCGCAGCAGCGGGACCTTGTCGGCGTCGGCGATCTCGGTGGCGGTGAATTCCTCCGCCTTGCGGCCGAGTCGCAGTTCACCGCCGCCCGCGACGCGCAGATTGCGCACCCACTGAGTGTGGCCGCGCGGGGCGACCAGGAAGCGGGCGCCGTCCTCGCGCACCATCAGGTTGACCATCGTGGTCCGCCACTCGCCGCTCTTGCGCCCACGCACCGCGAGCAGCCGCGAGCCCATGACGCTGATCCCGAGTTTGGGCACCATGTTGGCGATCCGGTTCACGATCGGATCCAGGCCGGCCGGGCCGATGTAGCGGGTGCTGTGGTCCATGACTAACTCCTCTTAGTGAGCACTGCTCTCTGTTGTGATTAGTGTTCCACTTCGGCGACGGCAAAGTCAAGAGCACTGCTCTCTTTTCTTGTTGTTGCTGGTCAGCGGCCTATCACGGGTGCTAAGCGGCGTGGCCGGTGTGCGACCGATCGAGCAGCGGCCGAGAATGTGGGGATGACGCGCGATGCCGTTCGCCGGGTAGTGCTGGCCACCGACAAGTTCAAGGGGTCACTGACGGCGCCGGAGGTGACGGCGGCCCTCGCCGCGGGCATTGCCCGGGTCGCGCCGGAGACCGCGATCAGGCAGGTGCCGGTGGCCGACGGTGGTGACGGGACGGTCGACGCGTTCGTCGCCGCAGGCTGGCGCAGAGTCACGGTGACCGCGCCGGGTCCGACCGGAACACCCGGCGAGACGTCCTACGCGGTGCACGGCACGACGGCGGTGATCGAACTGGCTGCAGTTGTCGGACTGGAGAAGCTGCCGGAAGGACACCGAGACCCCCTCGGCGCGAGCACCTTCGGACTCGGCGTCGTGATCGCCGATGCTCTCGATCGCGGCGTCACCGACATCGTGGTCGGACTCGGCGGCAGCGCGTCCACCGACGGCGGGGCAGGGATGGCGCAAGCGCTCGGCGCGCGCATTCTGAATGCCGAGGGTCACACATTGGCCACGGGCGGAGCGGCTTTGGCCGACGCGGCACGGTTGGACCGCTCGCAGCTGCACCCCCGAATCGCGGACACCACGTTCACCCTGGCCTGCGATGTCGACAACCCGCTACTCGGGCCCACCGGTGCCGTCGCGGTCTACGCACCGCAAAAGGGCGCAAGCCCAACCGATCTCGGCATTCTCGAAGCGGCACTGGCGAACTGGGCGCGGCTCGCAGGTCCGGACTTCGCCAACAGGCCCGGCGCGGGCGCCGCAGGCGGCACCGGCTTCGGCGCGCTCGCGATACTCGGCGCGCGCGTGCGCAGCGGCATCGCGGTGATCCTGGAGCTGCTCGACTTCCCCACGCTGCTGGCGGACGCCGATCTCGTTGTCACCGGCGAGGGTTCCCTGGATCGGCAAAGCTTGCACGGCAAGGCTCCGATCGGTGTCTGCGATGCCGCACGCAAGGCGGACGTCCCGGTCGTCGCCGCGGTCGGGCGCACGCTTCTCAGTGCCGACGAGATCGAGGCAGCAGGCTTCACCGCCTGCTACGCCCTCAGCGACCTCGAACCGGACCCGGCCCGCTCGATCGCGCACGCGGGACCGTTGCTCGAGGATCTCGGCGCCCGAATAGCCGCGCGCCACCTGCGATGAAAAGTACTGTGCACAACCACTTCCCGCAGCGCGACCGGCCAACTGTCGTGCAGGCCACCGGGACTGGCAGGCGCTAGCCCACCGACGCGAGGGTCTTTCCGAGGAGTTCGTCGCGATGCTTGTCGCCCCAATCCTCCAGCGGCTTCAGGGCGACGGCGAGTTCCTCGCCGAGCGGGGTGAGGGAGTATTCGACGCGGGGCGGGATCTCCGGGTAGATCTCGCGGTGCACGACCCCGCTGGCCTCGAGCTGGCGCAGGTTCTCCGAAAGCACCTTCTCGCTGACCCCGGTCAGCAGGCGGCGGATCTCACCGAAGCGTTGCGGGCTGGCGCTCAGCGCCCACATCAGGTGCAGCTTCCACTTGCCGCCGACGACATCGATCGCCATGGACATGCCGCACACGTCGTGATCTGCGTCACTGCTCATGCCTACCCAAACCCTTCTGACGATATTTCGAACCTCGAGGTAAGCAACCACACCTGAACGTGCGGTCTTCCCGACTCTACCTGCGAGAACGACTATGGATTCCGGCGCCGAGACGATCCGAACCGGATCGAAACCCACTCACCGATCCAGAACCGAAGGGGCACACAATGTCCGAACAGACCACCCGCCGTTCCGTCTCCGTCGTCGGCCTCGGCCCGATGGGTCAGTCGATGGTCAAGGCCTTCCTGGCGGCAGGCGTCGAGGTGACCGTGTGGAACCGCAGCACCGACAAGGTCGACGCGATGGTCGAACTCGGCGCCGAGCGGGCGGCCACCGTCGCCGACGCACTGGCCGCCAACGACGTCACGGTGCTCAGCCTCACCCACTACGCCGCCATGTACGACGTGCTCGGCCCCGCGGTCGATCACCTCGACGGCAAGGTGATCGCCAACCTGTCCTCGGATTCTCCGGAGAAGGCACGCAAGGGCGGCGAATGGGTCCGCGCGCACGGTGCGGAATTCCTTTCCGGCGGCGTCATGTCGGCCGGTGACAACATCACCCATCCCGCGTCGTACATCTTCTACAGCGGGCCGCGCGAGGTCTTCGACGCACACGCCGAGCTGCTGCGTCCGCTGAGCCCGCAGGAGTACCTCGGCGCCGACGACGGCCTGGCACAGATCTACTACCAGGCCCTGCTCACGATCTTCCACCCGTGGCTGCTCGCCTTCGACCAGGCCACCGCGATGATCGAGAAGTCGGGCCACGACATCGATCGGTTCCTTCCGTTCGCCGTCCGCTCCAGCGCCGCATACCCCTACTTCATGGCGGAGTTCTCCGCCGCCAACAAGGCGGGCGGCTGGGCGACGGTGGCGAGCCTGAAGATGATGGACGCCGGCGCGCAGCACATCATCGACGCCAGCGAGGAGGTCGGCGTCGACGCCACCTTCTCGCACACCGCACAGACGTTCTGGCGCAAGGCCGTTGCCGCGAGCGAGGAGAAGGGCGAGGCGGTCTCCACCTACGCGCTCATGCGCGGCGACAAGTCGTAGCCGAGAGCGTTCTCAGGACAGATGGCCGCCGCGAATCACCGCGGCGGCCATCACCGCTATTGGTGCGCTGCCAGCGCTGGGTCCGGATTACCTTGCGGGTCAGGCTGGTTCGGCGTGGGAGCCGAGGCGGGGGAAGGGGTTGGTCGAGAAGATGACCTCCACTGTCACCTCGAAATATGCGGCGATCCGCAGTGCCAGGTGCAGGCTCGGGCTGTATTCGCCGCGTTCCAGGTAGCCGATCGTCTGGTAGTGCACCCCGAGGGCCTCGGCCAACTCGCGCCGCGAGATGCCGCGCTCGGCGCGCAGCATCGCGATGCGGTTGTAGATGACCTCAGTAGGCACGCTGCATCGCTTTCTCGCGGCGTTCTGCCACGCTCGACCCGGACTCGCGACGTGCCATCCTACGCAGTACCACCGGTGCGACGAGCAACCCGAAGACCGCCCAGAAGCCGAGCACCCCCAGGGTTTCCATCGTCCGCCAGGAATGCTCGAGCTCGACCGCCACCGCCGCGTCCGGCAACAGCGCCGAGCGCATGCCGAGCCCGAGCCAGTACACCGGGAACACCTGGGCCGCACCTTGCAGCCAGCCCGGCATCGAGGTGATCGGATAGAAGATGCCCGACACCGCGATCAAGCCCATGATCGGGAAGGTCATGAGGGCGAAGTTACGCGGATTGGAGAACAACGATCCGAAGACCGCGCCGAGCGGCAAGGTGGCAAGCAGTCCGAGCACCAGCACCCACAGCAACGTCAGCCACGACCCGACGCTGTCGAGGTCCAAGCCGTCGACCAGGAACCCGCCGGGGATCAGGATGATGGCGCCAGGAACGATCACCTGCCCGGCCACCAGGACGATCTTGCCGATCAGGTAGCCGACCATGCCGTTCGGGGTTGCCTTGGCCCGCAACAGTGTTCCGTCTTCGCGATCCAGGCTGAGCTGCTGACCCATGCCGATCATCCCGTTGACCGCGACCAGCATGCCGAGCACGCTCGGCAGCGCCAGCGAGCCGAGCAACAAGCCGCTCGACTGGAATGTCGCGTTCCGCAGGAAGAACAGCACAACCAGCATGGCAACGGGCCAGAACAGCAACCCGAACAGGTCTTGCCCGTTGGTGAGCGTTTGGCGCAGCTCGATCGTGCCGCGCGTCCAGCCCTGCCGAACCGCGATGGCGATCGGGTTCATCGCCCTACCTCCTCGAGCGTGTGTACCTCGGACTCGATCTGACCGGATTCGAACCGGCGCACCAGGGTCATGTAGGTGTCCTCCAGCGAGGCGCGGCGCACCTCCAGGTCGCCGATCGCGTCGCCGTGCTGCTTGAACAGTTCGTGGACGAACTTCGTCGATTCGGTCGTCGCGTGCACGAAGCGTTGTCCGTCGTTGGTCCAGCTCACCTCGGCCTCACCCGCGATCCGGCGGGACAATTCGTCGGCCGACCCGTCGGCGATGATCCGGCCACCCGCCAGGATCAGGATCCGGTCGGCGAGTTTCTCGGCCTCGTCCAGGTCGTGGGTGGTGAGCAAGATGGTGGTCTGCTGATCGGCCAGCCGGTGCACGAGATCGTGGAACTCGCGCCGCGCCTTCGGATCGAAGCCTGCGGTCGGCTCGTCGAGGAAGAGCACCTCGGGGCGGCCGACGATGCCGATCGCCACGTCCATCCTGCGGCGCTGCCCGCCGGACAGATCCCTGAGCTTGCTGTTCGCCTTCTCGGTCAGTCCGACCGCCGCGATGAGTTCGTCGGTGTCCCAAGGCCGTTGGATTCGATCGGTGCTGTAGGACGCGTAGAAGGCGCCCAGGTATTCGAGCAGTTCCCGCACCCGCCACTTGCCGTGGTCGCGCCACGATTGCAGCACGACCCCGATGCGTGCGCGCCAGGCCTCGTCGCCATGCGCCGGGTCGACGCCGAGCACCTCGACCCGCCCCGCCGAGCGCATGCGGAAGCCCTCCAGGATCTCGATGGTGGTGGTCTTGCCCGCCCCGTTCGGGCCGAGCAGCACCAGAACTTCGCCGTGATGCGCTTGGAAGGTCACGTCGTGCAAGACGTCGGTGGTCCCGTATCGCATCCGCAGTTTGTCGACGTCGAGCGCGACGCCGGTGCCCACGGTCATTCTCATCCTCCCGTTGTGAGAATTCGATCACCCGTAGCATATCTACTACATACTGCCGTCACAATGCCCTTTTCCGCCGCCCTTGACATGCACCCGTTCGGCTGCCTATTCTCGGACATGCAGCCGATAGGCTGCATAAATCAGGAAGGTGGCATGGACGAGGTCTTCAAGGCACTGGCCGATCCCAACCGTCGGCGGCTGCTCGACAGCCTCAACGCCCGCAACGGGCAGACCTTGCGCGAGCTGTGCGCCGGACTGGAGATGGCACGCCAGTCGGTCAGCAAGCATCTCGCCGTGCTCGAGGCGGCCAACCTGATCACCACCCGCCGCAGCGGCCGCGAAAAGCTGCACTACCTCAATGCCGAGCCCATCAACGCCATCACCGAGCGCTGGATCACCCGCTACGACAGGGCCCGCGTGCATGCGCTGGCCGATCTCAAGAAAGCACTGGAGGGAAACCCGATGAGTGACAACACCTTCGTCTACACGACCTACATCAAGACCACGCCGGAAAAGCTGTGGCAGGCACTCACCGACCCGGCCTTCACCGACCGCTACTGGGGCGCCTCCTTCGACACCGACTGGCAGCCCGGCGCCGAAATGGTCTGGCATCAGCGGGATTGGACCAGCAAGGACGCCGAACAGGTTGTCCTGGAAGCGAATCCGTACACCAGGCTCGCCTACACCTGGCATACCTTCGATCAGGCGTTTGCCGAGACCTTCGAGATGGACAAGGACGATGTCGCTCGCTGGGCGAGCGAACCACGCTCCAAGGTGAGCTTCGAGCTGGAGCAGACGGGCGAGGTCGTCAAGCTGACCGTCGTGCACGACGGCTTCGGGCCGGGCAGCACACTGCTGACCAGCATCACCGAAGGCTGGCCGAGCATCCTCGCGAACCTCAAGACCCTGCTGGAGACCGGCGAGACACTGCCGGAGCCTGCCGCACAGGGCTGAACGCGGTCTGCAATGCCCGAGAACCCGGCAGCATGCGGCGAGGTGTGCTGCCGGATCGGTCTCGTCGTCGGCCGGGTGCCGACTCTGTCACGATTACGGGAGCGTTGACGGACAAGACCGTAGGGACCGAGATGGCAGTGGACAGTGACGAGCTCTTCCGGATCGTCGGCACGCTCGCCGACGCCCAATCCATACCGGGCGGGAAATACACCACGTTCAAGGTCAACGGCAGGCCGTTCGGCTACTACTGGCCACGCACCCAGACCGTCGGCCTGAAGCAAACCCTCTCCGAACAGCAGGCGCTGGTCGCCGAGCGGCCCGACGTCTTCGAGATCCAGTTCACCGCGGGCGGTTTCGGCTGGGTCGTGGTCCAGCTCGCCGGCATCGAGGCCGACGAACTAGCGGAACTCGTCTTCGAGGCATGGCGGTTGACCGCCCCCGAACAACTGGTCGCCGACGCACCCGACTGGGCCGAGTCGCCACCGGCCCGGTAGCCCGAAAACCGGCCTTGACCTGCGCTCTAAGCGATAGGTGTTGACGCTTTCGAAAGAGTGAGTGTACAGTCACTCACATGAGCAAACGAGGTGCCACCCTTTCCACATCGGACGTCCGGCGCGACGCCGTGGTGGACGCGGCCATCACCGAGTTCGCCAAGAGCGGATACCACGGCACGCCGATCAACAACGTGGCCGCGCGGGCGGAAATCTCCCCCGCGTACGTCTTCAAGTTGTTCCCCGGCAAAGTGGCACTGTTCGTCGCCGCGCTCGATCGGTGCACCGAATTGGTCGAGCGAGCGATGTCGGCAGGCGCGGCGCGCGCCACAGGCGGCAGTCCCGAGCAGATCCTGTACGAAATGGGCGGCGCCTATGCGGAACTCATCGCCGACAAGAAACTGCTGATGCTGCAGGTGCATGCGCGGTCGGTCTGCGATATCCCCGAGATCGCCGAGGCGGTCCGGCGTGGGATGGGGCGGGTGACCACGTTCGCCAAGGAACGCTCGGGAGCCGCGGACGAGCACGTCCAGCGCTTCATCGCGTACGGCGAGCTCTGCCACATGATCACCACCCTCGACCTCGACAACCACGACGGCCCGTGGGCCGCCATCCTGACCGAGGGCATTCGTCACCCGAACGCCCACTAGTTCGAACACCGCCCCGTCCGCGGGGCACTCTTTTTACCGCAGTAGTGATTGACCAGTCACACACCAGGAGAGAACATCATGAACACCGCACTCGAAATCGTCCTGCCCGGCCGCGTCGAGCCGAACGGCCTGCAGGTCACCCGGCGCGACCTGCCCGCACCGGGACCCCGCCAGGCACTCGTCCGCGTCGAAGCATCCGGCGTCTCCTTCGCCGAGCAGCAGATGCGCCGCGGCAAGTACTACGACCAGCCCGCCTTCCCGTTCGTGCCAGGCTACGACCTCGTCGGCACCGTCATCGAGGTCGGCGCCGAGGTCGATCCGGCGCTGATCGGCAGGCGGGTCGCCGCGCTGACCAAGACCGGCGGCTGGAGCAGCCTGGTCGTCCTAGACGCCGCCGAATTGGTGCGCGTCCCCGGCGAACTCGATCCGGCGGAAGCGGAAACCTTTGTGGTGAACGGGATCACCGCGTGGCAGATGCTGTACCGCACCGCGTCGGTGCGGCCGGGTCAGACCATCCTGGTGCACGGCGCCAACGGCGGCGTCGGCTCGACGCTGGTCCAATTGGCCCGCGCGGCAGGCGTACACGTCATCGGCACCGCCTCGGCCCGCAACGCGGCGGCGGTGCAGGCGCTCGGCGCGACCTGGATCGACTACCGCGGCGACGTGGCGGAGCAGGTCCGTGCGCTCGCGCCGAACGGCGTCGACGCCGTCTTCGACCATGTCGGCGGACCCGGCATCGTCGACTCGTTCCGGCTGCTCGCGCCCGGTGGCACCCTGGTGTCCTACGGCACCGCATCGACCAAGAACGACGAGGGCAATTCGCGGCTGCCGGTGCTGCGCCTGTTCGCCAGGCTGCTGTGGTGGAATGCGCTGCCCAACAAGCGAAGCGCGCATTTCTTCAACATCTGGGCAGGCAAGCGCAACGCCACGCGGTTCCACAATCGGATCATCGAGGACCTCGGCGCGGTCTTCGACCTCGCCGCAGCAGGCACGCTGCGCGCCCAGGTGGCGGCACGCATTCCGCTCACCGAGGCCGCGCGCGCCATGGAGCTCGCCGAATCCGGAACCGTCACAGGCAAGGTCGTCCTCGTCCCGTGAGGCCCGTCAGATGCGTACGAGAATCTGGTCCATGGTTTTGCGGACCAGATTCGGCACCACCGCATCGTCGGCGGGATAGCCGATCGGGATTACCGCGAAAGCCTTTTCGTTACGGGGACGGTTGAGCACCTTCGAGAGGAAGCCCATCGGGCTCGGGGTGTGGGTGAGGGCCGCGAGACCTGCCATGTGCAGCGAGGTGAGCAGCATGCCGACGGCGATGCCCACCGATTCGTCGCCGTAGTAGTGCTTGTAGGTGGTGCCGTCCGCGCGAAGTCCGAAGCGCTGCTGGAAGACAACGAGCAGGTACGGGGCGTCGGTCAGATGCGGTTTGTGCTCGTCGGTGCCGAGCGGGCGCAACGCGGACAGCCACTCCTCGCCGAGGCGCCCGCGGTACGAGATCCGCTCCTCCTCCTCGGCCGCCTCCCGAATCTTGGCCCGCACCGCGGGATCCTCGACCAGAACAAACGTCCACGGCTGCTGATGCGCTCCCGACGGGGCGGTATTCGCCACCGCGACCGCATCGAGCACCAACTGCACCGGCACCGGTTCGGACGAGAACATCCGCACCGTCCGGCGCTCGTCCATCCGCGCGCGAAACGCGGCGGACGCGGCCAGCGCGTCGGCAACGGGAATCCGGTTCGGGTGGTAGGGAATTGGCTGATACGGCTGCCCGTGCAGTGGAGTCCACGTCATCATGGTCTGCAGTGTGATCCCCGCAATTCGCCCATGGTGCACTCCGGCCGAGTAACTGTCTGGGCGACCAGACCTTCGCGCACGACCGGCCGTCAGCGGGTGGGTAGAGATGCCTCGGGGGCCTCGGTGATGGTGACCTCGCCGGTGCGCAGGTAGGTCATGACCGCGTCGTCGACCGCGCGGTTGTTGCGGCCGAAGTTGCCGTGGTCACCGCCTGCGACCGTGACCAGCGCACCGTTGAGAGCCTTGGCCATGGCCGGTCCGCCTTCGTATTTGGTGAGGGCGTCGTTTCTGCTCTGCAGGATCAGCGGGCGGGTGCGCAGGCCCGCGTTGCTGATCGGGACCGGTTTGGTGACGGGTTTCCAAGCGCCGCACGCCATTCCGGAACGGACCAGGTCGGCACGGGCATCCATGGCGTTGCCGCCGGAGGCGATGGTGGCGATCGCGGAGCCGATCACGTCGAGCCTGCCGGGAATCGCGTTCTCGTTGCAGGTGATCGCGGCGAACACGGAGCGGCCGGTGGTGCCGGTCGAGGTCGCGCCCTCGATGGTGCGCAGGCGCTGCACGTTCGCCGGGTCGGCGGCGGCCTCGGACATCGCACGGGCGAAGGCGGGCCAGTAGGTCCTGGTGTAGGTGGCGACCTGGGTGGCGCCGAGCAGCGGACCCTGCGCGGAGGCGCCGCCGGAGACCAAGGCACGCAACAGGTTCTGCAGCTTGCCGGTCTGCTCGATGCCGCCGCTGTAGCCGTCGCGGGCGATCTCGGCGAGCGGCTCGGGCAAGCTGCCGGGCAGGTCGGCGAGGCTGGCCGGCGGCGGGGTCAGGTTGGCGTACCAGCCGCCGCCCTGGTCGACCGCCATGCGTACCCAGTTCTGATAGACCTGCAAAGCCGTGTCACCAAGGCGGTATTCGGCACGATGATCGGCGATCCAGGCGAACAGGTCGTCGAGCCGCTGCTTGCCTGCCACCTGCTGCTGAGCGAACTCCTCGGTCCACACCCAGTCGGGATTGACGTTGGAGTCCAGCACCATTCGGTCCACCCGGTCGGGGAACAGCGAGGCGTACACCGCACCGAGGTAGGTGCCGTAGGAGGTGCCGAGATAGCTGATCCGATCCAGCCCGAGCGCGGCGCGCACCTCGTCCATGTCGCGGGCGGTGTTCTCGGTGGTGATGGTGTCGAGGTAGCCGGGGTGCGAAGCGTCGCAAGCCTTCTTGACAACGTCGCGGTTGCCGTTGCCGAGCGAAACCGGGGCGCCGTCGGGGCCGATGCAGTCGAGTGGCGTGGCGAAGCGCAGGCCGCGCGGCTGCACCGCGATCCGGTCGTAGTCGGTGGCGAGCGCCGCAGGCAGCACGTCGGTGCGCTGACCCCAGAAGTCCAGCCCCTCGGCGCCGGGCCCACCCGGATTGGCGAACAGCGCGCCGCGGCGTTGCCCGCTCGCGGCGATCCGGCTGACGGTCAGCTCGATCCGCGCACCGTCCGGTTCGGCGTAGTTCATCGGCACCTCGACGACCGCGCACTGCACACCGTGCCCTGGCGCCACCGCATCCGCCGGGCAGTCGCCGAAGGAAACCCCTGGCGCCGCACCGGCAAAGCTGGGCAGCATCGAGCCGCCGAGCGCGCACGCGGCAGCCAGCGCCACCGCGGCGCGGGAGAACAGCCGAACCTTCATCATGTTTCGTACCTCCCCGGGCCGCCACCGCGCGTAACCGCGCGACCCCGATCATGAGCATTCTGCGCAGGAGGGGACGGCCAGACAAGTCGAGCGTCCGATTCCGCAGGTACCTGACGCAGAATGCGCAGATGGCGGCCCACGGGGGTAGCGTCGAGCCATGTCGACCGAGGTCCGTCTCAACACCGCACTGGAACGCTTCGAGATCCATGTCGACGGTGCGATCGCCGGCTACGTCGAATATCAGGACACACAGTCGGAACGGGCGTTCGTCCACACCGAGATCTCCCCCGAGTACGAGGGCCACGGCTATGGCCGCGAGTTAGTAGAAGCGGCGTTGAACAGCACCGCGCGGGACAAACTCGGCGCGCTGCCGATGTGTCCGATGGTGCACCACTTCATCGAGACCAGACCCGAATACCTGGTGATGGTGCCGCATTGGGCCCGCGACGGGCTGAACCTGCCTCAGTAGGCGGCGACCGCCCCGTCGAGTGCCTGCTGCAGATCGGTGCGCACGAGCCGCGCGATATCGCCGGGCTTGGTTGGCAGCTCGGCGATCGGCACACCGAAGTAGAAGCTGGCCCCCATCGCCTCTTCCTTCGTCGGCTGCACCGTCGGGTCGGTGCGCGGGCCATAGCTCATGGCCATGGACACCAGCACCGGCTCGGCGCCGAGTTTCATGGCGCGAAACGCAATATGCCCGATGCCGCTGCCGACCGCCTGCACCTGGGTCGGGTCGACCTCATTGCAGGTGCCCTCAGGGAAAACCGCGACACCGTCACCCGCGGCCATCCGCTGCGCGCAGATATCCATCATTCGCTGCCCTGCCGCATTGACCGCGCGAATGCCGTGGTCCTTACCGCGAAACACCGGAATTCCGCCCATCATGTCGATCTTGCGGCGCTGTTCGTCCTCGACGAACAACTCGTCTTTGGCAAGCACTCGCGTTCGCCCGATCACCGGTCGCAGCCCGCTGCGCCACGCCGCCGCCGCGACCGTGTACGGATCGTTCTCGGAAAGATGATTGATCGAGATCAACAGCGGTCGTCCCTGCTTGATCGCCGCGCGCAAACCCGCGCGCGCACCCTCGGCATAGGAGACGCGGGGGTGGTAACGACGCCCCAGAATGGCGTAGGCACCCCAGGCCTTCAGCCGATTCTGGCGATGCGTCAGATAGAAGTCGTACACGGTGTCGCTGTTCTCGAGGCGCACCTCGGGCGGTTCCATGACACGGACTCTACGATGCCCGGAATCGCCGGTTACGGGGCCCTGACACAAAATCCGATGACCCGAACTCGTCCGCAGAAGGCGCATATCACGGAAACAACTGCGATGATGTCCGAGTGGCACGCGCAGACGACCCGGATGATCGGAAAACTCGCGGCGGGCACGGCGACCGCAAGCGGCGCGATTTCCGGCACGGCGAGCAGGTGGTGCGCGCCGGCACCCTGCTGGTGTCGGCGACCGAACTGGCCGAACCTACTTTCCGGCGCACCGTTGTCTACATCATCGAGCACAACGAGGCGGGCAGCCTCGGTGTCGTGCTCAACCGCCCGAGCGATACCGCGGTGCACGACGTACTACCCCGCTGGACGGAGTTGGCCGCCGCACCGCGCACGCTGTTCATCGGCGGTCCGGTCAAGCGGGACGCGGCGTTGTGCCTCGGCACCGTCCGCGTCGGCGCGAGCATCGACGGCGTGCACGGTTTGCGCCGGATCGACGGCCGCGTTGTCCTCGTCGACTTGGACGCCGACCAGGACGAGATCGGGCAATTGGTCGAGGGCATCCGCATTTTCGCAGGCTATGCGGGCTGGACCTTCGGGCAGCTCGAAGGCGAGCTGGAGAACAACGACTGGATCGTGTTGTCCGCGTTGCCCTCCGATCCGATCAGCACCGGCCGCGCCGACCTGTGGGCCCACGTGCTACGCCGCCAGCCGCTGCCGCTTTCTCTGCTCGCCACCCACCCGATCGAACTCGAGCGCAATTGACATGTTGGTTCGTGTTGAACCGTTTACCCCTGCTGATTCGTGGGATGAGCGGGAGGTGAGCAATGCCGGACAACCGAACCGAGTTGTTGCGGGTCTTACACGACGAACACGCGGCTGCTCTGTGGCGGTACACGCTCGGTTTGGTCCGCGACCCCGGCCGGGCCGAGGACATCGTGCAGGAGACGTTATTGCGGGCGTGGCAACGCCCGAATGTGCTGGATCAATCCACCACGTCGGCGCGGGCGTGGCTGTTCACCGTGGCGCGCAATCTCGCCGTGGATGAGCATCGCAGCGCCCGCAACCGGCGCGAGTTCCGCACCGACAGCCCGCCCGAGGTCGCCGCACCCGACCAGTCCGACCGCGCGTTGGACGGTTGGCTGGTCGCGGACGCATTGGGCAAGCTCAGCGCCGACCACCGCGAGGTGATCGTGCGTGCTTACTATCGAGGCCTCTCGACGCACCAGATCGCCGCGGAGCTCGACATTCCCGCGGGAACGGTGAAATCCCGGATGCACTACGGCATGCGGGCCCTACGGCTCGCCCTACAGGAGATGGGGGTGACGAACCAATGACGGATCTTGCCGACGACTACACCACGTGGGATGCGCCGTACGTGCTCGGCTCCCTGACCAGAACCGAGCGCAGAGAATACGAGGACCATCTGGCGGGGTGCCCCTCCTGCCAGGCCTCCGTTGCCGAATTGGCCGGGCTGCCCGGCATGCTCGCGATGGTCGACAACGAGACCGCACTGGCGATGATCGCACCGCCCGAGGCGCACGTGGCGCCGCTGGCCGAGACGACTCCGCCGCTGCCGCAACTGCTGCCGAAGCTCGCCGATGCGGCGGAGCGACGCAGGCGCCGGAGCCGGTGGGTGACCGTCGGCGCCGCCGTGGCCGCGGCCGCCGCCGCGGTGGCGATCGCGGTGCCGGTGGTGGCGACGGTGACCGGCTCGAACGGTCCAGGCACCACCGATGTGGTCTTCGCCGAACGGCGGATGGAGCCGCTGGAGCCGACGCCGGTCTCGGCGAGCGTCAAACTCGTTCAGTCCGACGGTAAGACGCGGCTGATCATGAGTTGCAGCTACGGCCCCGGCGAGCAGCGCTACAACTGGAACCTCGCGCTGTATGTCATCCGCACCAACGGGCAGCAGGAACCGCTGGACACGTGGCCTGCCAATCCCGGCACCGAGCTGACCATCGACCGCACCCTGGACGGCGCGCCGGATCAGGTCCGTGCCGTCGAGATCCGTTCCGCCGCAACGGGAAAGGTGCTGCTGACCGCGACGGTCTGAGCCGCGACGCCGAAATCCCCCGCCAGACCCCTCTGCCGGCGGGGGATTTCGCTGATATCGCTCAGGCGGTCTTGCGGCGGAAGATCGAGTTCGCCCACAGGAAGCCACCGATCGCGATGCCGAGGCACCAGGCGACCGCGAGGATGCCGTTGTTGCCGATCTCGGTGCCCATCAGCAGGCCGCGGATGGTCTCGGTGATCGGGGTGAACGGCTGGTACTCGGCGAACTGGCGCAGTCCGACCGGCATGGTGTCGGTGCCGACCAGGCCGCTACCGAGGAACGGAAGCATGATGACCGGGAAGAGCATGTTGCTCGCCCCCTCCGGGTTCGGGGCGAGCAGCCCGAAGGCGACCGCAAGCCAGTTGAGCGCGAAGATCATCAAGGTCAGCAGCCCGAACGTGGCGACCCACTCCAGCACAGTGGCATTGGGCCGCCAGCCGATGAGCAGCGCGACCGCGCTCATCACCACAACGCCGCCGAGGGCCTGCAGCAGCGCACCGAGAACATGTCCGGTGAGCATCGACGACTGGGTGATTCCCATGGTGCGGAACCGATTCACGATGCCCTTGGTGGCGTCGGTGCAGATGGAGACCGCCACCGACGCCGTGATGTACGCCGGGATCATCAGCAGCATGCCTGGCGCCAGGTAGTCGATGTAGTTGCCCCCGGAGGACTGCTCGAGCGCACCACCGAACACGAACTTGAATACCAGCATGAGCACCGTCGGCATCAGGATGACACCGACGCTCATGCTCGGATACCGCTTGGCGTGCATCAGATTTCGCCGCAGCATGGTCGCCGAATCGGCGAGTGCGTAGGACATACTCATGAAACCGTTTCCTTTTCGGAGGTCGGGTGGCCGGTGAGGGTGAGGAATACGTCGTCGAGATTGGGCGTGTGCACCGCAAGGCCGTCGACCTCGATCTGCTCGTAGTCGAGCCGATCCAGCAGGGCGCGTAGGGATTTCACGCTGCCGTCGCTCGGCACCGCGAGCGTGAACTCCTCGTCGTCGTCGACCATCCCGCCGCTGACCCCGAGCGCGGTCGCGGCGGCGAACAACGCGTTTCGGTCGGCGAACTGCAACCGGATGTGACCGCCGGGCACCAGCTGCTTCAGTTCTGCCGCAGTGCCTTCGGCGACGATCCGGCCCTGATCGAGCACCGCGATGCGGTCGGCGAGCTGATCGGCTTCCTCCAGGTACTGCGTGGTCAGGAAGACCGTGACGTTGAAATCGTCGACCAGGCCGCGGATGAGATCCCAGATCACCCGGCGGCTGCGCGGGTCGAGTCCGGTGGTCGGCTCGTCGAGGAAGATGATGCGCGGATCGCCGACCAGGGTCATGGCCAGGTCGAGCCGCCGGGTCATGCCACCGGAATAGGTGCTCGCCGGCCGGTCGCCCGCCTCGGCGAGATCGAAGCGCTCCAGCAGATCCGCTGCCAGCCTTCGGCTTTCCCGCTTGGGCAGATGCTGCAGGTCGCCCATCAGGACCAGGTTCTCCCGGCCGGTGAGCAGCTCGTCGACCGCCGAGAACTGACCGGTGACCCCGATCGCGTTGCGCACCTCGTCGCGTTCGGCCTCCAGATCGTAGCCACCGACCCGCATTTCGCCGCCGTCGGCGTGGATCAGCGTGCTCAGGATCTGCACGGTGGTGGTCTTGCCCGCGCCGTTCGGGCCGAGCAGCGAATAGACAGTGCCCTCGGGCACGGTGATATCGATGCCGTCGAGCACCACGTGCTCGCCGAATGCTTTGCGCAAGCCGAGCGCCGAAATGGCGGGTGCGCGATGGCCGTTGACCATGACGGTCCTTTCGATTTTCATATGCGAATGCGCATGAATGCATGACTGATCGACACCGCTCCCGGTGTCCCGGTGCGGCTGGAGGTGTCGAATTGTGCGTATTCAGTTGTGCGGTAGTGAAATTCGACTAGATGTCGAGGTCCTCGACCTGCGGATGCTTCGCGATGTCAGCCACCCGCTGGTACAGCGTGTCGGGCAGTTTGCCCTTCAGTTCGTCGAGCGAATCCACGATCTCCAGCACGAAATCGCCCCAGTCCTGACCGCCGACGCCGAGCAAGCGCCGCCAGTTCGTCAGATCCTTGATCCAGTTGTCGGACTGGGGATATTCGCCCCAGTTGACGTACTGGGCATGCATCACGAACTTGCCTTTGCGGCTGCGGTACACCTTGTAGAGCCGTTCGGTCGTCTGCTCGGCATCGAAGTCCTTGAACTCGCCGAGCAGTGCACCGGAGAATCGGACCTGGCGGGCGCCGTTGTGGCCGACCCGGAGGACGACCTCCTCGTAGCCCTCCTGCCGACCCTCTTCCAGTTCGATGAATCGCCGCAGCGCGGTGGTCACCGCCCCGGACAGGTTGCCGCCGACCAGTTCCTGGGCCCGCTGGAACAGCGGCAGATCGTCATCGGCAACATAAATCGTCTTGTTGGGCATGATCCGACTATACGTAGATGTATACGTACACGCAAGTGGCGGGCGCCACCCTGGCGAAATGCTTCCATTTCAAAGCTGATTCTTGTAAGTTTGCCGAACATTCACTGAAGTTCTAGCCGACGACGTCTGAACTCAGGTCCGAGCCGCAATGCCGCTGGCCAGTCCCCTGAATATCCCAGGTAAGTCGCGAGAAAGTGCTGCAGTGATGCCTCAGAGTGCTCGGCGGACGCTACGACTCCGCACCATGCTAGTCAGTTGCCCTATCGCCATTGCCATGCTGCTGAGCGGGGCGACGCCGGCCTCGGCGGACTTCCTCGACACCGCAACCCTGCCGGTCCGCGTCGGCCACCAGCAGGTCAAGCCGACCCTGGACGGCTACGCCATCATGACCACCGAGGCCAACACCAGCGCCAGAACCATCCCACCGCTGGACGGCAGCCCGTTCAGCCGCGAGGCCTTCCTCAACGGTGTCGGCATCGGCCAGGTCGACGGGCCGGCCGGCGCCAACGTCGGCGGCGCCTTCATGGAGGTGGGCTACGAGGTCGGCTACCCGGTTGCCTTCGCGCCCAACGGGATCACCGTCACCCTCAACTCACCGTCGGTCTCGGTCACCGGCGCGGTCAGGCCGGAGATCTCGGCCGGCGTGACGCCGCAGCTCAACATCGCGCCCGTCCCCGGCGCCCAGGTCGAATTCCCCTTGTCCGCCAAGCTCGGCGCCGAATTGGGCGCGCAGGCGACGATCCTGCCGTCCCAGCAGCTGTCCTTCCAGGTCGGCCACGGCGGCATCACCGAGACGACGCTGGCCAAGTTCACCCTGACCCGGCCGTTCGCCTACGCCGACCTGTCCAATACCCATCTCACCGTCACCGGTGCGCTCGGCCCGGTCACCATCCGCACCTTCGTGAAATTCACCCTGATCACCGCGGCGGGTCAAACCAGCGACGCCATCTACAGCGACCCGATCACGCTGTGAGGTAACCACTCCACCCACTTTCCGTTCAGCGTTGAACCATCCGGTCCGCCGACCCGTATCACTGCTGTACACGGAAAGTGATCTCGCGTGTGTGCGATGCACAGGCGATGAAGGAGTGCCGATGCGGACCAGGGTTGTGGACTACCTGGTAGACGCCGTTTCTGCCCTTGGCGTCCGGCATATCTTCGGCGTCGACGGTGCGAACATCGAGGACATGTACGACGCGATCTTCGACGCGCCGTACGACCTCACCGGGGTAGTTGCCAAGCATGAATTCTCGGCGGCAACCATGGCCGACGGCTATGCACGATCCACCGGCGGCCTCGGCGTCGTCATCGCGACATCCGGCGGCGGCGCGATGAATCTCGTTGCCGGACTTGCCGAATCGTTCGCGTCGCGGGTACCCGTGCTGGCCCTGGTCGGCCAGCCACCGACGGCGCTGGAGGGCAACGGCGCGTTTCAGGACTCCAGTGGCCGTGCGGGCACCATCGATGCTGTCCGCATGTTCGACGCGATCACCCGGTACTGTGCCCGCGTCGATACCGGCGCCGACCTGCCCGACGTGGTGGCCATGGCGGTCGGCGCCGCCCGCGGCGGCGGCCCCGCGGTGCTGCTGCTGCCCAAGGATGTGCAGCAGTCGAGCATCGACGCGGCGCCGCCGTTTCGGTTGCCCGCCAAGGAATATCGACGCGACGAGGCAGGACTGATCCGGCTGCGCGCCGCTCTCACAGCGGCCCGCAGCACCGGCAAGATCGTCATCATCGCCGGTGACCAGGTCGCCCGTGACGACGCGCGTGACGCATTGGCCAGGCTGGCCGCCGGCCTCGACGCCGTGGTCGGCGTCGCGCCGGACGCCAAGGACGTCTACGACAACACCGACCCGAGCTTCTGCGGTGTCGCGGGCAGCATGGGTCATCCCGAGCTGACAGCGGCGATCCGTTCGGCCGCACTGTGTCTGGTGATCGGCACCCCGATGCCGATCACCGCGCGCACCGGCCTCGACGAGCTGCTGGCAGGCACCACCGTGGCGAGCATCGGCGTGACCTTGCCGTATCTGCCGACGATCCATGTGATCAGCACCGATCTGGCACCCACCCTCGCCGAGCTGGCCGACGAATTCAGCACCACAACAACCATTTCCGAGCGCCGCGGGCCTGCACCACTACTCCCGCTTCATGTCCCGGAGGCGTCCGGGCCCGGCCTGCGCTATCGGCACCTGATCGAGACCATCGAAGCAGGTCTGCCCGAGGGCACCGACGTGTACGCGGACGCGGGCAATACCGGTGCCGCCGTGGTGCATCACCTGCGGGTGCCGCGTGGTGGCCGGTTCGTCGTCGCGCTCGGCATGGGCGGCATGGGCTATGCGTTCGGTGCGGGCATCGGCTCGGCGTTTGCGCGGCGGCACGGGCCGGACGGGACGCGGCGCACGGTCGTCGTCGCAGGCGACGGCGCGTTCTACATGCACGGCATGGAGATACACACCGCCGTCGAGCACGCGCTGCCGATCACCTTCATCGTGCTGAACAACAACGCCCATGCCATGTGCGTCACCAGAGAACAGCTGTACTACCGAAATCGGTACAGCTTCAACCGGTTCCAGCCCGCGCACCTCGGCGACGGTGTCGCCGCCATGTTCCCCGAGCTACCGACCTTCTCCGTGCGAGCTCGGGACGAGCTCGGCACCGCATTGCGGCGCTGCATGGAAATCGAAGGGCCGTCGTTCATTTCGATCGACGTCGACCCGGACGAGGTCCCACCGTTTCTGCCGTTCTTGACCGCCATCGAACAATCCAGGAGTACCCAATGACCGCATCGAGTATCGATTCCCGCAGGGGTGACGGCGGGGCGACCAGCGCTCTGCCCGCACTCAGCGATATCCCGGAGGACGTCATCCCCGGGGTCGTTCGCATCGAGAACTCGGACAAGGACGCCACCACGCCGATCATCGTCGACATGCTGCGGTCGGTCTATCCGCACGACCAGATCTTCGGCGAATTCTGTCCGGTGCAGGCGTATATCGCCGCGCCACCGCAGGAGGTCTACGAATACCTGGCCGACACCCGCTCACTGGAGGAGTGGACCTACAGCCTGCGCGGGTTCGTCCCGGCCGACGACCCGGGACTGTGGCTGGCCTATGACCGGCTCGGCAGCGAAACCAAGATCTTCACCCGCACCGTTGCCCATCCCGACGCGATGACCGTCGACTACCACTGCGCCTGGGACCAGGCCGACCACCTCTGGATGATCTACCTGCTTCGGGTGGTCGACGCGCAGACGGTGTTCGACAAGCCGGGTTCGGTGGTGCTGTGGGTCAACTGCAAACACCCCTTCTACGACCAGAATCCGTACCCGGAGACCGCGCCGCCGAAGCGGCCGGTGTGGGTCGGCGACTTCTGGGAGATGTTCTCCGCAGGCCACCAGCTGGAGATGGACAACCTCAAGGCCATCTGTGAGTACCGGGCGGCCAACGGCCTGCCCATCAAGCCCGACTGGATGAAATGAGATCCGCATGATCCCCACCGATTCCCGCGCTTCCGCGTTCCCCGCGGTCAGCCTGGTCGACGTCGCCAGCTACCTGCCCGGCGAGCCGGTCGGCACCGACTACTTCACCCAGTTCTCCCGCTCGGACCGGATGGCCAAGAACGTGATGTTCCGGTCCCCCAAGGCCCGCCATCATGTCGGTCAGGACGAGAGCGACATCGACATGATCGAGCGCGCCATCGCTCCGCTGATAGCACGCCATGGGGCGCAGTATCTTTCGAACATCGACGTGCTGATCACGCACACCCAGATGCCGACCAATCCGGTGACGGGCTGCGGCCCCGAGGTCGCCAAACGGATCGGTGCACGGCCGAGCTACGCCTACGACGTCCGCAACGGCGGCTGCGCCGCGTTCGTGCACATGATGTCGCTGGCGCGGATGATCTTGCAGACGACCGACGCGCGCACGGCGTTGATCGCGGCGACCCAGAACTGCGCTGGCCCGATCTTCACCCAGTCCGAGATCCGCAAGCTGGCGCAAGCGCCGATACCCGGCGACGGGTGTGGTGTCGGCCTGCTGGTCAAGGACGACAGCGCGCCGATCCTCGACATCGAATGCCGCACGTACCCCGAATTCTCCGGGGACATGAATTTCACGACCGACAGTGGCCGCAAGTACTGGGAGCCGGGCGAAGGTCAGGGCTGCTTGAACTTCACCGAATCGAAGATCACCAAGGTGTTCGCCCGCGGCAACCGGCTGGTGCCGGAAGTGGCGCTCGCGGTGTGCGATCGGATCGGCGTGAAGGGCCGCGACATCGACACCTTCGTCACCAATCAGCCGAACCGGCTGTTCCTGCGCAACTGGCACGACGCGCTCGAGCTGCCCGCCGAACGGCATCCCGACACCTTCGACCAGTGCGGAAACCTGTTCGCCGCAGGCATTCCGGTGACACTGGACATCGAGAACCAGGCGGGCAGGCTGCGCAACGGCTCTGTCGTCCTGCTGTCGGCGTTCGCGCATGCCGGTGATTTCGCGGGCGCAGCGGCCGTCCGCTGGGGCGCGGCACGGTGAGCACCTCCCTGATCGACGAGACAACGCCGTCGCGCCAGCGCGGCGTCTCGTCGACACGGCATCGGTTCGACCTAACCCTGAGCGAAAACCCATTCCCGCCATTGCCTTCTGTACTCCGTGCCGTGAACACCACACTGGCGCAGGCGAATCGGTATCCCGAGTTCCTGCCGACCCGGCTGCCGACGCTGATCGCCCAGCATCTCGGCGTGCAGCAGGAGCAGGTGGTGGTCGGGTCCGGCGCGACCGGGGTGGCGATGCAGATCATGCAGTCGCTGACCACACCGGGGGCAGGTCTGGTCTGTGCGTCGCCGACCTTCGACGGCTACCCGATCATGGCCGAGATGGCCGGGCTCGAGGTGGTTCCGGTGCCGCTCGACGCGATCGGCAACCAGGATCTGGTGTCGATGGCCATGGCCATCGACAAGCGCACCGGGTTGGTGGTGGTGTGCCGTCCGCACAATCCGACCGGAACGGTGCTGCCCGCGAGCGCGCTGAAGGCGTTCCTGTGCGAGGTGCCCGCCAGGGTGCCGGTGATCCTGGACGAGGCGTACGTCGAGTTCGTCGGCGCCGCCGACCAGTTGGACATCTTCGCGCTGCTGAACCGGCACCCGAATCTGCTTGTGCTGCGCACCTTCTCGAAGGCGTACGGACTGGCCGGGCTGCGCATCGGCTACGCCTTCGGCAGGCGCGAGGTCATCACCAGGGTGCGCAGGCTGCAATTGCCGTTCGGGGTGAGTTCGGCGGCGTCGGCCGCGGTTGCCGCGTCCTACGCCGCCGAACCCGAACTCGCCGCGCGCATCATGCACATCACCACCGAGCGGGAGGCGTTGCGCGCCGCGTTGCGGCGTTGCGGCATCACGGCACCACCGAGCCAGGCGAATTTCCTCTTCCTGCCTGGTCCCGGTGTAGCGACAGCGCTACGTCGCGCGGGCATCGCGGCGAAGGCGTATCCCGATGGGAGCGCCCGCATCTCGGTCGGTGACCCCGATGCCGACCGCGCGGTGCTGCAGGCCTTGACGTCGCTGCGCTAGTCGACCGGTTCCGGTTCCGGTTCGGGCTCCGCGGTTTTCGCCCAGCGCTGGGCAAGGGCGGCGCAGGTGATCAGCTGGATCTGGTGGAACATCATCAGCGGAAGGACGATGAGGCCGATCGGCTGGCTGGCGAAAAGGACTGTCGCCATGGGGAGGCCGGTGGCCAGGCTCTTCTTCGAGCCGCAGAAGACGATCACGATCCGGTCTTCGCGGGAGAAGCCTGCGAACCGGCCGACCAGCATGGTCACGCCGATGATGACGGCGAGCAGCACACAGCACACGGCGGCGAGCGCGACAATCCGCCACGGGGACAGCATGTGCCAGATGCCCTCCACCATGCCTGCGCTGAACGCGCTGTAGACGACGAGCAGGATCGAACCGCGGTCGACCAGCTTCGTCGGCTCGGCGTACCTGCGCAGCACGCCGATCACCTTCGGCCGGATCAGCTGGCCGATCGCGAAGGGCACCAGCAGCTGCAACACGATGTCGCCGACCGAGGAGAAGTCGACGCTGGCGTGGCCTGTCGTGTTCATCAACAGGATGACCAGCAGCGGCGTGACGAAGACGCCGAGCAGGTTCGAGGCGGTCGCGCTCACGATCGCGCCTGGCACATTGCCTTTCGCGATCGAGGTGAAGGCGATGGAGGACTGCACGGTGGACGGCACCAGGCACAGGAACAGCAGGCCGGTGTAGAGGTCGTCGGTCAGCACGCTCGGCACCAGGAACCGCGCGGCCAGCCCGAGCAACGGGAACAGCAGAAATGTGCATGCCAGCACGACGGTGTGCAGCCGCCAGTGCGTCAGGCCCGCCCAGGCCTCCTTCGGCGAGAGACGGGTGCCGTACAGCAGGAAGAGCAATGCGATGGCAATCTTCGTCAGCACGTCGACGACGTCGGCAGCCGTGCCCCGAGCGGGAAAAACACTGGCCAGCGCGACGGAGGCGAGGATCGCCAGGATAAATCCGTCTATATAGAACTTGCTGAGGAATCGCACAGCTCAGGCTAACGCCAAGCTCGTCCCGACCCCGGGTCGAAGAGTACGTACTTGCTCACACCTTCAAGCTGGTACGCATAGTGCTGGCATCAGACAAATGCGAACATCGTCGCCGCAAAAGGACGCAACTTTCACGTGTACACGTTACCGTGTACACTCAAGGCATGAGTGAGATCAGCACCCGCGAGCTACGCACCAACCTGGCGAAGTACATCGACGCCGCCGAGGCTGGCGAGCAAGTGATCATTCTCCGTGACGGCACACCCGCCGCCGCACTCGTATCGCTGTCCGTCGTTGAAGCGGTGGACGATGCCGAAGACGAAATGCTGGCACGCGAGGCAGCCATCCGACTCGGCGACGGCACCGCGACCGTGAGCATGGCCGAAGTGCTCGCCGACATCTTCGAGGCGCGTAAGTGAAGTACGCGTTCCGGTTCCACGAATCGGCCCGGCGAGAACTTCGCGACCTCGAGCAGCGGGACGCCATGCGCATCCTCACAGCGCTCACGACCCTCGGCGACGATCCGTATGCAGAGGGGCTGGCCATCCGAAAGCTGGTTGGCGTGGACGCCTACCGGCTGCGGGTCGGCCGGTTCCGGGTCGTCTACCAAGTACAGGATGATGTCCTGGTGATCCTGGTCGTGAAAGTCGGATGGCGGAAGGATGTATACCGCGACATCTGACCCCCGAGCAGGCGGCCATGGCAGGCCACATCCTCGATGCCCGCACCCTCGTGCCGATCCACTTCGGCCTCGCGCGACCACCGTTCTACGTCGAAGTCGACGACGCGCTGGCCAAGTTCCAGGCAGCCGCAGCCGACCTCGACACGCACGTCACCGTCCTGGCGCCAGGCGAATCCCTCGACCTGGCAGCACAAACCACCTCAGGTCGCCTGCCGTAGCCAACGGCGGAGGGGCCTGCGTCGGCTGCCGAGGAGGGTAGTCGACAAGCCTGCATGGTCGGCGAAAGCTGTTGCGTCCGTTGCGGTGGAGGTCTTCGGCACGGTGGCGGCCCAGGTGGTGAAGCGAGGGGTGAAGTCGTCGCCGCAGGCATGCGCCAGTTGGGGATAGCGGCGCGCCACGTCGCGTGCGCGCTTGTGCAGCAGAGCGCGCGCAGCGGCGGCGACGGCTTCGGTATCGAAACCGGAAGGGGTCGGACCGCCGGATACCAACGCGCGGACCAGCTCTGCCTGGCGTTCGGCGAGCGTCTCGGCCGCTCGGTCCGGTGGCGAGATCACGGGTGTGCCGATCGGGCTCGGCCGGTGAGCGACGTGCGGTCCGCCGCCGCGGCGATGGCGTCGAGTTCGTCGAGCAGCTCGGCGGCGGGTGGATAGTTGCCGTCTCGCTCCAGCATCAACGGCACCGGGTGGGTGGCGGTGAATTCGCCTACGAGAGTGAGCACTTCGGCGGGAACAGGATGGGTGTGGGTGTCGTGGTAGCGTCCGTCGGCCTCGTGGCCGCCCGCGACGTGACAGTAGGCGATCCGCTCGGCGGGCAGCCGCAGCAGTTCGGCGAGGGGATCGCGGTGGCGGTTGCGAGCGTTCGCATAGACGTTGGCGATGTCGAGCAGAAGGTATACACCGGTGCGGTCGATCAGTTCGGTGAGGAACTCGGCCTCGGTGTATTCGTCGTCGGGCCAGTCGAACAGCGCCGCGATGTTCTCGACGGCGAGCGGCACGTCGAGGGCCGCCTGAGTGCGGGAGATGTTGCGCACCAACACCTCCAGTGCCGCCTTCGAACGCGGCACCGGCAGCAAGTGTCCGGCTTCGAGTCCGCCGGCGCGGACGAACGCGACGTGCTCGCTCACCAAGGGTGCGCCGAGTGCACGGGCGCAGGCGGCGAGATGCTCGATCCGGTGCTCGTCCACCGGGTCCGCACCGCCGAGGGACAACGAAATGCCGTGCGGCACAACGGCAACCCCGCGGTCGAGCAACGCCGTCAGCTCAGCGGGGATCGCGATCTCCGGCGCGCGCCGACCGGCCCGGTGCATAGGCAGCGATTCCGCGATGACCTCCGCGAATCCGAGCCCGTCCAGTTCCGCGATCACCCCGCAGATCTCCGGCCGCCAGCCGATGCCGAGCGCACCGTCCCGGAGCGGTGCCTTCACGGCCGCATGCCGTCAGCCGCCACAGCCACCCCCACCGCAGCCGCCACCACCGCCACCGTCGCTGCCACCACCACCGCCGTCGCTGCCGCTCGACGAGCTCGGCGGCTCAACGGCTTGCGCGAAGCCTGGATCGAGGGAGATCAGCGCGGCACCGCCGAAGATCGCGGCGGCCAGCGCGGCACTGTTGACGCCATACGTGGCGTAGGCGGGCGAATTCGACGGCCGCAGGTGCCCGTTGTTGCGCATCGCGTTCGTCCTGGCCAACCGGCCGAGCGGGGTCAGCCGCGGCTTGCCCGTCAGGAACCAATAGCAGAGGGCCTGCACCAGCAGCGCGAGGCCGAGGAAGGCGACGGGATTGTCGTTCAAGGTCCCGGCGATGAAACGCACAACGCCGACGCCACCGACGATCAGCACCGGCAGCCCGGCATCCCACAGCTTGCGCCGGAAGTCCGCGTCGGGAAAGTACCCACGCTTGATCATCGAGTCGCGCAGCTGCCGGACGTCCGCCGACGATCCTGCGGTCAGCGAGGCAACCGTCGGTTTGACTCCCGAGGTGATCCGCTCGTACACCGACAGCGTGAACGGGTCCAGTCCCTGCCGGTCCGTCTGCTCCATCGGCCGCCGCGGCACTGCGGCCGAGTCGATGAGATCTCGGCTGCGCAGCTGCGCCAGCGCGGTCAGCACCGCGCGCTTGTCGTCGAACAGCATCGCCACTTCGGGCGCCGACAACTCGCTACCGGGTTGGGCGATTCCTTGGTTATCGATGGCGCCGCGGGTCACCCGTAGCCGAAGCCAAATACCGAGTAGCACCGCCAGCACCACGAACAGCACGTAGAGCCGTAGGAATTCGGGTCCTGATATCCCCCAGGTATCGCCCGCCGAAACAAGAAATTCGGAGCTCGCCGCGAAGCTCCGGTCGATCACACCCATATCCACCCCGGAATAGAGCCAGTACTGCCGCCCTCAGTATGGGACCACCCCCTACCGCTGCCAACAGGATTCGAAGACGGATACCGATCTGTTCATTGATAAGCCGAATCGGCTCGGGTGACTGTGCGGTGAGATCAGCTGGCGGGCTGGCAGGCGTCGCGCAACGAGCAGGCGCCACAGGCACTGCCGCAGCCACCGACTTCGGCGGGCGGCGCGAGGGCTTCGGCGGTCGAGGCTGCGGCGTTGGCTCCGGCGCCGAGGGTGAACAGGGCGATGATGCCCGCGCCGGCGGCGACGAGGATCGAGACGAGGCCACTCGCGGCGAGTGCGACGAGGCCACCGGCGAAGAGCAGGGCCCCGGCAGCAAGTGAGGTGGGGGCGGCGATCCGATTCGCGACGCGGAAGGTCTCGGCATCGGACAGCGCGGCCTCGGTGTGCACTCCGACGAAGCGGTTGCGCGGCAGCCTGCCGATCATCCCGAGCGCACCGGTGGTGACGGCCACCAGGGCCAGCACGAACAGGAGCAGAGCGACGACGAACACCCATGCAGGCTAGCGCATCGGTAGCGACAGACCGTCGGCCACTCCCCCGCAACTGTTCGGCACTCGGCCTGTCACCACACCGGACGAGCGCTTTCCACATTGCGCCGCTCCCGGGCGCGAATGTAGCAACCCAATGCATTGTCGGCTCCGCCCGAAGGCGAACGCCAACCCGCGAGAGCCGCGAATCCGCTGCGCCGCAGTCACATACCGACGGGCAGGTAACCCGGATCACAGCAGCGGCGCGGACACGCCGACGGAGTCGGCACAGCCCGATTTTCGGTACTGCGGTGCACACGTTCTACCCTGATAGACGAAGTTTGTCGGGGATCGACGATGACAAGAAGGCAGGACCGTGCAGGACACTCGTGCAACCGATAGCGATGTACCCGAGCACCGGTACAACGCCGAGCTTGCCGGCCGCATCGAACAGCGGTGGCAGCGGACGTGGGCTGAGCGCGGAACCTTCCATGCGCCCAACCCGGTCGGTCCGCTTGCGGGTGAAACGCCGACGGACAAGCTGTTCATCCAAGACATGTTCCCGTACCCCTCCGGGGCGGGCCTGCACGTCGGGCATCCGCTCGGCTACATCGCCACCGATGTGTTCGCGCGCTTTCACCGGATGCACGGCCGCAATGTGCTGCACGCCCTCGGCTTCGACGCCTTCGGCCTGCCCGCCGAGCAGTACGCGGTGCAGACCGGCGCACACCCAAGGGTGACGACCGAGTCGAACATCGCCAACATGCAGCGCCAATTGGGCAGGCTCGGCCTCGGCCACGACAGCAGGCGCTCGTTCGCGACCACCGATCCCGAGTACTACCGGTGGACCCAGTGGATCTTCCTGCGCATCTACAACTCCTGGTACGACCAGGAATTGGACCGCGCCCGGCCGATCACGGAGCTCGAAGATCAATTCGCCAGTGGCGCACGGCAGGTCCCGGACGGCGGGTCGTGGGCCGACCTGTCCACCGCCCAACGCGGCGCGCTGCTCGATTCGTATCGCCTGGTGTACCTGACCGATTCGATGGTCAACTGGTGCCCGGGCCTCGGCACGGTGCTGTCGAACGAAGAGGTCACCGCCGACGGCCGCAGTGAGCGCGGCAACTTCCCGGTGTTCCGTAAGCGCCTGTGGCAGTGGATGATGCGGATCACCGCCTACGCCGACCGGCTGATCGACGACCTGGACCACCTGGACTGGTCGGATCAGGTGAAGGCGATGCAGCGCAACTGGATCGGGCGTTCGCGCGGCGCCCAGGTGAAGTTCGACGCCGCAGGCGAGCAGATCGAGGTCTTCACCACCCGGCCGGACACGTTGTTCGGCGCAACCTATGTCGTGCTGTCCCCGGAACACGAGCTGGTCGACACGCTGACCGCGGCCGCATGGCCCGACGGCGTCGATCCGCGCTGGACCAACGGCAACGCCGCGAACCCCGCGGATGCCGTTGCGGCCTACCGCAAGTCGATCATCGCCAAGTCGGATCTGGAGCGTCAGGAGAACAAGGAGAAGACCGGCGTCTTCCTCGGCACCTACGCCACCAACCCGGCCAACGGTCAGGCCGTTCCGGTCTTCATCGCCGACTACGTGCTGAGCGGCTACGGCACCGGCGCGATCATGGCGGTGCCCGGCCACGATCAACGGGACTGGGAATTCGCCTCGGTGCTCGGCCTGCCGATCGTCGAGGTCATCTCCGGCGGCGATGTCACCGAGGCCGCCTACTCGGGCGACGGCGCGCTGGTGAACTCCGGCTACCTCGACGGCCTGTCCGTGGACGAGGCCAAGGCGACCATCATCGCCGAGTTGGAGACCGACGGCCACGGCAAGGGCACCATCCAGTACAAGCTGCGCGACTGGCTGTTCGCGCGCCAGCGCTACTGGGGCGAGCCGTTCCCGATCGTCTTCGACGAGCACGACCGGCCGCACGCGCTGCCGGAATCCATGCTGCCGGTGCAACTTCCGGAACTCGACGATTTCGCGCCGGTCACCTTCGACCCGAACGACGCCGACTCCGAGCCGTCGCCGCCGCTGGCCAAGGCCACCGACTGGGTGTATGTCGAGCTCGACCTGGGCGAGGGCGTCAAGCGGTACCGCCGCGACACCAACGTGATGCCCAACTGGGCGGGCAGCTCCTGGTATCAGCTGCGCTACGCCGACCCGACCAACACCGAGACGTTCTGCGCCAAGGAGAACGAGCAGTACTGGCTCGGCCCGCGCACGGCCGAACACGGCCCGAACGATCCGGGCGGCGTCGATCTGTACATCGGCGGCATGGAACACGCGGTGCTGCACCTGCTGTACGCGCGGTTCTGGCAGAAGGTGCTGTTCGACCTCGGCGACGTCAGCGGTTCCGAGCCGTACCGAAAGCTGTTCAACCAGGGCTACATTCAGGCATACGCCTACACCGACGCACGTGGTGCGTATGTGCCCGCAGCCGAGGTCGTCGAGCGGGACGGCAAGTTCTTCTGGACCGACTCCGGCACCGAGATCGAGGTGTTCCAGGAGTACGGCAAGATCGGCAAGTCGCTGAAGAACGCGGTCTCGCCGGACGAGATGTACGACCTGTACGGCGCGGACACCTTCCGGTTCTACGAGATGTCGATGGGACCGCTGGACAGCTCGCGGCCGTGGGCGACCAAGGATGTCGTCGGCGCGCACCGGTTCCTGCAGCGGGTGTGGCGACTGACGGTGGACGAGGAGACCGGCGGCACCAGGGTGAGCGAAGTCGAGCCCGCCCCGGAAACGCTGCGCCTGCTGCACAAGACGATCGCCGGTGTCGAAGAGGACTACGTGTTGTTGCGCGACAACACCGCAGGCGCGAAGCTCATCGAGCTGACCAACCACCTCACCAAGACCTACCCGGACGGTGCGCCACGGTCGGTGGTCGAGCCGCTGGTGTTGATGCTTGCCCCGCTGTCGCCGCACATCGCGGAGGAGCTGTGGGAACGCTTGGGCCACACCGAGTCGCTGGCCCACGGCCCGTTCCCGGTGGCAGATCCCACCCTGCTCGTCGACGAGTCGGTCGAGTACCCGATTCAGGTGAACGGCAAGGTGCGCAGCCGGATTCAGGTCGCGGCCGACGCCGACAACGCCGCCATCGAGGCAGCGGCGCTGGCCGACGAGAAGGTCGCCGCGCTGCTGAACGGCGCACCGCCCCGCAAGCTGATCGTCGTTCCCGGCAGGCTCATCAACATCGTCGCCTGATCTCCTGCGCTGCTTTCCCGCACACGAACATCGTGTGCGGGAAATCGGAAGGGGTGCGGCGGGTTCGGGGTGCGGCCGGTCAGCGCGGCGGCAGCAGCACGTCGTTGAGCGTGACCATCGAGAGGTTGCGTTCTTTGATGATGTCGACGAGCTGGCCGTAGCAGTGCGTCACCGCGGGCGCGTTGGCGTGCCCGATGATGATGGTCTGCGGGTGAAAGTACCTGCGCGCGCACTCGATCAGGTACTCCTCGGTGATCACACCGGAGTCCGAGAGCGAGCCGTACCACATGGTCGGCACCGTGTAGCCGAGGTCGGCAGCCACCCGGTCGACGGTGCCGTTGTGCCTGCCGAACGGCGGCCGGTAGTACGGGGTGCCGTCCACACCGAAGTTGTTGCGCAGGAACGTTTTCGCCCGCTCCAGCTGTCCGGACACCGCACCGGCGGACAGCTTGGTCAGGTCGGGATGATCCCAGGTGTGGTTGGCGAGCTGGATCTGACCGGAATCGACGAGGGGCCGCAACGCGTCCCGGTGGATCGTCCACGAGTCGTAGTGCGCGGTGACGAAGAAGGTGAACCGGGCGCCGGTGTCCCTGGCGAACTTGATGTAGGCGCCGACCACCTCCGGGCTTGCCCCGTCGTCCACCGTCAGGGCCATGCTGGTGCCCGGCCCCGGCAGCGCGGTGATGGTCGCGGCGGGAATCGGTGTCTTCGGTCCGCCGGGCGGCGGCGGCAACAGTCGCGGAGCAGGCGGCGCAGGGGGTGCCAGCGGCCCGCTTCCCGCCGACCCGCTGTTGAGCGGATCACCCTCGGCGGCCGCACATCCCGTCAATGCGGCTGCGGTACCGACCGCGAGCAACGACAACATTCGACGTCTGTCCACAGTTTTCGAATCCCCACTCTAGAAGGTCGCCGCACCGTCGATCAGTGCGACGACCATGCAAAACAGCGGCACGATACCGATCGAATCTGTCCGCGAGCTGAACAGCACGGACTAACTCGGGTTGGGCCGCAGCACGATTTCGGTGGGATGCGCGTCGCGCGGCGTCTCGACCGCATTGCGCACCGCGCCGGCGACGGTCTCGGCCCGCAGGAACTGCTCGGGCCGATATTCCCGCCCCTCGTGGGCGATGATCTCGCGCTGCATGTCGGTGTCGATGCGACCGGGATGGATCGAGGTCACCCGCAGCGCCGGCTCCTCCAGCCGCAGCGCGTCGCCGAAGGCACGCAGCCCGAACTTGCTCGCCGCGTAGGAGGCCCAGCCCGCGTTCGCGCGCAACCCGGCCCCCGAATTGATCAGCACCACATGGCCGTTGGCGGCGCGCAGCGCGGGAAGCAGCTGCCTGGTCAGCTCGGCAACCGCAATCAGGTTGGCTTCCAAGGTGTTCCGCCACTGGTCGACGGTCGATTCGGCGATGCTGTTCAGGTCCGCGACGCCGGCACTGTGCACAAGCACGTCCAGTCGCTGGATCGGCGCGGTCGCGTCCGCCACCGCCGGATAGTCGGTGAGGTCGACCGGCCAGCCGGTCGCGTCGGGCAGTTCCTTCATGATGTCGCGCAGCGCATCGACGGACCTGGCACCGAGCAGCAGATCGTGGGTCGGCGCGAGCTCACGGGCGATGGCGGCACCGAGCCCGCGGCTGGCCCCGGTGATCAGCGCGGTCGGCTGCGGATGGCTGGTCACGGCATTGGTCATGCGACCACCGTAATGGCCCGCGAAAAATGAACGATGCTGCAGACATCTACGGAAAAATCTCGAGCGTTGAATTACGGACGGGGCATTCGAGCGTGCATACCGAGGCCGGGCAGGCCACCGCCGAGCGGGCGTACCTGCGGGTGGCGTCGCAGAATAGGGGGATGGCGCACCCGGGTTTCACACCGACACAGCTCGCGGCCCGTGCCGCCTACCTGCTGCGTGGCAACGATCTGGGCACCATGACCAGCGCGGCGCCGCGGCTGTATCCGCACATGTGGAGCTGGGACGCCGCGTTCGTCGCGGTCGGACTCGCCCCGCTGAGCGTGGAGCGGGCCGTGATCGAGCTCGATACGTTGTTGTCGGCGCAGTGGAAGAACGGGATGATCCCGCACATCGTCTTCGCCAACGGCGTCGACGGCTACTTTCCCGGCCCGGCGCGCTGGGAATGCCGCAAGCTGGCGGTCAACGCGCCGGACGGCCCGGACACCTCGGGGATCACCCAGCCGCCGGTGCACGCCATCGCGGTGCAGCGCATCCTCGACCACTCCCGGCGGCACGGCCGCAGCACCCGCGCGGTCGCCGAGGAATTCCTGAACCGCCGCTGGCCGGACCTGGTGCGCTGGCACCGCTGGCTGGCGCACGCACGGGACCCGAAGGAGACCGGCCGGATCACGCTGTATCACGGCTGGGAATCGGGCATGGACAACTCGCCGCGGTGGGATCGCGCCTACGACAACGTGATTCCCGGCGACCTGCCGCCGTACCACCGCGAGGACGTGCTCGTGGTCGCCGATCGCACCCAGCGGCCGAGCGACCGCGAGTACGACCGGTATCTGTGGCTGGTCGAGCAGATGCGCCGCGCGGGCTACGACGACTATCTGCTCGCCTCGACGATGAGCTTCGCTGTGGAGGACGTGTTCGTCACCGGGATCTTCGCGCTCGCCTGCGAGGTGCTCGCGCATATCGGCGAGGAGTACAAGCAGCCGCACGCCGACGTGCGCGACCTGTACACGTGGGCCGACCGCTTCCGTGCGGGTGTCATCGCGACGACGGACGCCCGCACCGGCGCGGCACGGGACTTCGATGTGCGGCTGCAGCGCTGGATCGGTACCGAGACGCTGTCGATGTTCGCGCCGCTGCTGTGCGGTGGGTTGCCGCGCGATACCGAGCGCAGCCTGCTGCGCACGTTCGAGGGCCCGCGCTTCTGCGGGCATCCGGATCTGCGTTATGCGTTGCCGCCGTCGACGTCGCCGGTGTCGCGGGACTTCCGCTCCCGCGAGTATTGGCGTGGGCCGGTGTGGCCGGTGATGAGCTGGCTGTTCTCCTGGGTGTTCGCCAGGCGCGGCTGGGCGGAGCGCTCGTTCATGCTTCGGGCCGAGGGTCTGCGCCAGGCCAGTGACGGCAGCTTCGCCGAGTACTACGAGCCGTTCACCGGTGAACCGCTCGGCAGCATGCAGCAGTCGTGGACGGCCGCGTCGGTGCTGGATTGGCTCGGCTGAGCGAATAGTGCGCAATCGGCACTCGCGCAACACTGGCCACAGCAACATCAAATGGCTATCGTCGAACGCCATGGGCAACCTTCGCTGGAGCTCGACCTTTCGTCGCCGCGGCACTGCGCTGTCGTTGATCGCGCTATCGGGCATCCTGGTGGCAACACTGTCCGGCACCGCGACGGCCGCGCCGACCGGCCCGGATGTCTCGTCCTGGCAGCACGGCGGCGGCAGACTGATCGACTGGTTCGCGGTCAAGCGCGCAGGCCACGACTTCGCGATGGTGAAGGCCACCGAGGGCGTGAGCTATCTCAACCCGTACTTCGTGCCGGACAGCCTGATCATGCGGGCCGCAGGGGTGGCACGCGGGACCTATCACTACGCCAGGCCGAACCTGCCACCCGAACCGCAGGCCATGCTGTACGCGACGGTGGTGCTCGGCCAGAACGGCGCACTCGACCTGCCTCCGGTGCTCGATCTGGAGACGACGGGTGGCCTACCGCCTGCCGCGCTGATCGATTGGACGCGCCGGTACTTGAATACGGTGCAAACACTGACCGGCAGGGTCCCGATCATCTACACCTATCCGTACTTCTGGCGGACCGCGATGGCCGACACGAACGAATTCACCAGGTACCCACTGTGGATCGCCGACTACCGCGGCAACGAGCACCCCGAGGTGCCCGGCGGCTGGCCGACCTGGACGTTCTGGCAGACCACCGACCGCGGCGGCATCGACGGCATCCCCGGGCCGACCGACCTCAACGTCTACAGCGGCGCCCAGGGCGATTTCGCGCGCTTCGCCAACATGTAGAAACCACGAAACCGCCACTCCTGCAGGTACAGTGGCGGTTTCGTGGCGTGGTGGCGCTGGCCGGCTAAACGCCGATCCGGCCGCCGTTCTTCTTCCACACGACCGCGACCGACGGCCGCGGCTGAGCGGTGCCACCGTCCGGCCAGTGTGACAGGGGGTTGTCCGGGGTGGCGTCATCGGCCTCGCCCGGATGCTGCACGCACACCATGACCCGCGATTCGGTGACCACGGGGCCACAGGTCTCCGCGCCGCGCGGCACCGTCAGGAACTGTTTGGTCTCACCGCGATTCGCGCCGTCGAGCACCACGGAGAACAGGCCGTCGTTCGACTTGAGCGCGTTGCCGTCGGTGGAGATCCACAGGTTGCCGTAGGGGTCGAACGCCAGGTTGTCCGGGCAGGAGATCGGGCTGACCTTGGTCTTGTCGTAGCCGGCGAAGTAGGTGTCCGCCGCCTTCGGGTCGCCGCAGACCAGCAGCAGCGACCAGGTGAACGTGGTGCCGGTGTGCTGGTCGTCGATCTCGAGGATCTGGCCGTTCTTGTTCAGCTTGCGCGGGTTCGCCTCGTCGGCGGCCTGCTTGCCCTCGGCGCCACGGTTGTCGTTGTTGGTCAGCGCCACGTAGACCTTGCCGGTGTACGGGTTGGCCTCGAAATCCTCGGGGCGGTCCATCTTGGTTGCGCCGACCTTGTCCGCGGCCAGCCGGGTGAACACCGCGACCTCTTCCGCGCTCATGCCGTCGACCAGCGACTTGCCCTTGCCGTCGGCGCCGGTCTCCAACAGCGGAATCCATTGGCCCTTACCGGTGAAGCCCTTGTCCGACGGCGTTGCGCCGGTGCCGTCGATCTTGTCGGCATGGTCGCCGGTCAGCTTCGCGACATACAGCGTGCCCGCGTCCAGGATGGTGAGGTTGTGCCGCATGCTCGACGCGCCACCGCCCGACTGCACCTTGCGCGAGGACACGAATTTGTACATGTAGTCGAACTTTTCGTCGTCGCCGGTGTAGGAGACGACGTCACCGTTCTTGGTGACGTAGATGGTGGCCCCTTCGTGCTTGAGCCTGCCCATCGCGGTGTGCTTGATCGGGGTCGAGGTCGGGTCCCACGGGTCGACCTCGACGACGTAGCCGAATCGGTTGGCCTCGTTGGGTTCCTGCGCCAGGTCGAAGCGCTTGTCGGTCCGCTCCCACTGGTTGGGGGTCTTGCCGGCGGTGAAGCCGTAGCGCTTGATCCGCGCGGCCGCGGCGGCCTCGGTCACCTTGTCACCGTTGGCGAAGTAGCCGTTGAAGTTCTCTTCGCCGGAAAGCACAGTGCCCCAAGGGGTCACGCCGCCCGCGCAATTGGCGAAGGTGCCGAGCACCTTGGTGCCGCTCGGATCGGCCGAGGTCTTGACGAAGTCGCTGCCCGCGGCAGGGCCGGTGAGCTTGAACTCGGTGGTCGCGGTGATCCTGCGGTTGTACTTGCCGAAGGCGGGCACCAGCTTGCCGGTGCCGGACTCGCCGCGCACCTCGACGACCGCCATGCCGTGCGCGGCCTTGGTGATCTCGAGCTGCTCGTCGGTCGGGTTGGCCTTGTCGTAGCCGCGGAACATCTGTGGGCCCGTGGTGTATTCGTGGTTGACCACGAGCAGGAAGGCATTCGCCTGACCCTCGATCGGCAGCAACGCGGCAAAATCGTTGTTGTAGCCGAACTGCTTGGCCTGGGCGGCGGCGGTCTGCTTCTCGAAATCGAAGGCGGGTGCGTCCGCGAAAAGCGGGTCACCCCAGCGGATCACGACGGACTGCTCGTAGCCGTCCGGGATCACGATGGCGTCGTCCTTGTTCGGCGCGACCGCCGTGAAACCGGTGCCGGTACCGGGCGGGCCGCTCGGCGACGGGCTCGACGACCCGGTCTGCGCGACATCGTCGCCGCACGCCGCGAGCACACTGCCCGCACCGACAGCAAGCACGGCCGCCGCGCCACCCTTGATCAGTCCGCGCCGATTCAGGGAACTGACGATATCGCCGAAGTACTGACCGGCCGAGGTGTTGGGGACTTCGTGGAAGCACGCGTTGGCGCATTTGTATTCGCAGGTCAAGGAGGCACGTGCCGACTGACCGTCGTGCTTCACAAAGAGGGCGAGGGGCTGCAAGCTCACAGCCGGACGGTAAACGATTCGGACAATCCGGAAACGACAATCAGGTGAACAGTTGCCCAATTAGGGCACGCTTACCAATTCGAGCAATTTCCAAGCAAAACAAATGCCGCGCTGTTCGAGAGACTCGAATCAACGCGGCATTCGGGGTGTGGACTTCCGGCCTGGCCTCCGCCCGATGCGGGCCGAGGTCGGCCTTGCCTGTCAGGCATTCACCGGCAAAGCGATGACCACTTCGTCTTCGTTGCCCGGCAGATAGTGCACCCGCAGGATCCGGCCGACCTGCACCTGGCCGATGGTGCTCGGCGCCAGGAACTTCGTGACCTGGGTGCGATAGGTCGAACCGTCCGGGCGCGTGACGACCAGTCCGAGCGCGACCTCGGAGTGCCCGTCCCGGATCGTGCCGGTGACCGACAGCGCCTGCACCACCGCCTGGGTGGCGATGCCGCGCTCGGCGATGTCGAGCTTGTGCCTGGTCGTGATGCCCTTGCGGATCAGCGACTCGTTCAGCGCCTGCTGCGCCGTCGCCGGGTCGCCGGACAGGTCGACCTCGACCTTGTCGGTCCGGTCGGGCAGATAACGCACCGGGAGCACGACGCCGGGTTGCAGCAGCGCCAATTCCGTCAGCGGCACAATCATTTTCGCGGCGGCGTCGAAGGTCTTGCCGTCCACACCCTCGACGCGGAACTCGATGCGCACCTGCGGTTGTTCGTTGACCGTCAAGCCGGTCTGCCGGAACGAGGTGATGGTGCCGAGCCCGATCAGGCCGTTACGGAAGGCGGCGCTGTTGCGACCGGTGAACGCGGCGATGATGCCTTCGCCGGTGAACGCGAACACCATCGGGACAAGGGTGAGGGCGATGATCGGCAACGCCATCTGCCAACCGAGCCAACCCATTCCGGCGGGCTCGTACTCGGAGGTGCGGACGTAGGTCAGGCCGTGCAGGAGGTAGTAACCGATGGCGAGCGCGGCGATGGCGACGGCGATCCAGCGGAGGGATTTCATGATGGTCCTTGGTTATTCGGCGTGCGCGCCGGTGTTGTCGGCCCGCTCGAGCTCGAACTCGAGCGGGCCGTGGACAATTCGGGTGCTAGGGGTGAGCTCAGCCGCCGACGACGGAGGAGCAGGCGAAGGTGACGTCGAACTTCGACGTCTTCGGGCCTGCCAGCGGGTTGGTCAGGTCGGGGGCGCCGACGCCTTCGCCGCTGATCTTGTAGGTGTTGCCGTCCTTGGTGAGCTTCGCCGAGCCGCCCGGCATTCCGTTGCCGAAGCCGAGCGCGTAGGGCTGACCCGAGTCGCCGCCCTTGCTGCCCGCGATGCCCACCGCCTGGACGGTGTCGGTGCCGGTGATGGTGGCGCTCACGGACAGGTTGCCGTAGGTGCCGTTGGCGGTGTCGGTCAGTGCGAGTGCCAGCGTCCCCGCCTGCTTCGCGCAGGTGGTGGTGAACTTCGCGGCGAGCTGCTTGCCGTCGACCGAGGCGGACGAGTCGCCCGACGGTGTCGTTTTCGCCTGCGTGGCAGGCGCCGCCGAGGACTTGGCCGGCGTGCTGCTCGCGTTGTCGCTGCAGCCGGTGACGAAGAGCGCGGTCGCGGCGGCGGCAGCGGCGAGGGCGGCGGTGACGGACTTGGTGTTCATGATGCTTCCTTTCGGCGAAGGGCCGGTGCCCTTCTCGGTTCGTTCCCCCCGGGAGTGGGTGGGCCGATACGAGAAAGGTAGGAACGGTCTGCGGCCTACCGATCCCAGGTTTTCGCCGGGTCGGATTCGGGAAAAGTCCGTTAGCCTGGTCGAATGCGACGACCGCGCGCCATGGTGCTCGACGAGGTGTGGCGCAAGCTCGACGGTGTCGAACCGCTCAGCGGCCCGCACGGCGGTCCGCTGCGCCGCACGGTGAAGCTCGTGCTCGATCCGCTGGTGATCCGGCCGGTGCAGCATCCGGCCTGCGCGGGGCCGATCCTCACGGCCGACGGTGCGGTGCTGCTCGCGGCACGGGTGCACGCGGCGGCCGACGTGCTGCGCGCGACCGCGGCCTGGTTCACCCTGCTCAAGCAGGTGCGACGGACGTTGCGGATCACCGAGGGCAATCCGCAGGATCTGTACTTCCAGCGCTGTTTCGAACTCGCGACGACGGCGGGGTTACCTGATCCCTTGCGGGACAAGGCGGTAGCCGAGGCGGCACTGCGTGACATTCATGAGTACACCGCGGGCCGGACCACCCAGGCGCTGAAGGAGTATGTCGCCGAACGGACTTCGGAACTTGCCGGGCTGATCGAGGTCGCCTGGGGGCGGCGACCGCTGCAAGGTCCGGCAGGCGCCGACCACACGGCCGCCTTGCGCGCGCTCCTCGACACCTGCGCCACCGCGCGACTGGCACAGCGCAGGGACAACGGACAGGCGGCACTGGATCGCCTGGTGTCCGCCCATGCGGGCACCCACGCCGGAATACGACTGTGGCGCAGCGACTCTGGGTATTCCGCTGGCGAACTCGGGCTCACCGCGCACCGGGCACCGCCACGGCCTGCGGTCGGGGCGTCGGCCTCGACAGCAACGCTGGGACTTCCGTTCGATCGCACCGTGTACGAGCGAGTGTTCACGGCATTGCAGGCGTCGACCGAACGTGCCGAACTGCCGCCCGTTCCGGAGCTGGTGACCACCGAGATCGCGCGGAGCTGTGCGCCGTTGGCACTGCTGGACGAGACGCTGCGGGTGACGGCGACAGCGGGCATCACGCTTGCCCAAGGGCTTTCCCCGATCGGCACCGCGACCCGGCGGCATCGAGTCGACGCCGGGCAGGCGCGACGGCACGGGGACGCGGCCGAGGAGACCGCCGCGCATCGAATCATCAACAGCCGCTGGCAACGTGAGGCCTATGTGCTGCAAGCCCGGCGATTAGCGGTGCGGATCGACACCGACGCCGCGCCGGCGGGCCCGTTGGCCGCCATCGCCGCCGAGCTGTCCACCCCGTGGCGGCCGTACCTGCGGCGACTGTGGGTTCGCCTGCACGGCCGCGATGTTCGCGAGCTCGGTGTGTTCGATCCGAACGAGCTGTGGGATCTGCTCGACGGTGTCGCCCGTTCGGTCATGCTCGACCACCGGACCAGGGTCAAGCAGGCGCTGAGCGCCAGTGCCCTTGCCGCCGGGCCGGATTCGACGGAATCGAGGGCGAGTTGATGCTCGATATCGTGCACATCCGACGGCTGGACGACGACCTCGTCGTCATCGGACCCGATGGCGCGCCGACCGTCCTCGACGGGGTACCGGCGATCGATACGCTGGTGCTCGAAGTGCTGGGCGGGCACCTGTCCTGGGGGCTGCTCGGCGACCAGCGGCTGCCTGCCGCCGTCCTCGACGATGCCGAGCAGGCGCAGGAGTGGATCTGGGCAGTGTTCGGCGAAGCGGTCGCTCTCGCGGTGGACGAGGGCAGCACCGGCGAATTCCCTGCCGCCCCAGCCCTTCCTGAGCTCGTCGCGAACGCGTGGCGGCTCGGCTACGCGCACTGGGCGTCCCGATGGTGGCCCGCCTCGATCATCGAGGCCATCGCACCCTTGGACGACCGGCTGCTCCTCGACGAGATCGCCGCGCTGGCCGAAGAGTGCGAGATGCTCATCGACGGTGCCGATGCGCCCCTCTGGGTGGACGAGAGACAGCTCGCGCCTGAGGCCCTTGGCCGCGCCGAGGACTATGCCCTCGCCGCAGGGCCTTCGACCACGCCACCACCGGGCGCACTCGTCCTGGCCAGAGGGACCGGCGGCTGGGATTGGCGCCGTTGCCCGCCCGGCCTGCTCGATGCCTCCGAACGCGCGGTGTCCTGGGACGTGCTGCGCGTCGCAGGCACAACGACGGTCCAGGTGCGGGCGGTCGCCGCACCGCAATTGCGCGGTGAGGTACCACCGCACCTGCATCCACACGCGCTGATCCACACGGCAACCGGTGCCGTGACGGCGACCATGGAGCTGAACGGCGACACCTGGCGTGCGACGGTCGCCGCACCCGAGGGCGCGGAATCAGCTCTGTCCGTCGAAGTCTCGGTGCCAGGCGTCGGTCGCAACGCCGTCGACATCGCTGATCCCCTCGCTGCCACGGAAATCGCGACGCCTGATGCCGATAGCGCCGTTGCCGATGACGCAGAATCAGCCGCTTCCACGGGGATTCAGTCACCGCGCGCCGCCGACGAGGCGGAACTGCGCCGCCGCGTGCGCGAGCTGGCCGCGGCCCGGCTGCGCCGTGCGGCCGAAGCGCCGGGCAGCACGGCCGATCTCCCTCTGCTCGCCGAAATCGCGGCAGCCGACTCGGAATCGGACTTCTGACATGACATCCGCTGACAACGAGTTGCCCGACAACGTCCCGGCCCGCTGTGTCGCCGCCTCGGCGGACCTCTTCGATTCGGATTTCCGCCATGACCTCCGCTGACGACGAAACACCTGACGAGGGCACGGCCCTGCTCGCCGCGGGCGCCGATGCGTACTCCCGCGGCGACACGACAGGGGCGTTGCGCATCTTCGAAGATGCGGCCCGCACTCTCACCGGCACTATGCGCCTGAGCGCGATGGTCAATGCGGCGAGCATGGCCGACGAACTCGGTGAGCACACCAAGGCACTCGGCCTGTACCGGGAGGCTTTGGCGGAGATGCCTGCTGATGCGCCGCGACTTCGGCCCAGTGCGCTGGTCAACATGTCGCAGGCGTTACAGCACCTCGGCGAGCTCGACGAGGCGCAGGCCGCGTTGGAGCAGGCGCGTGAATTGCTGGCAGACAGTACTGACCAGGGCGTGCTGCGCGTCGCGTGCCTGCTGTCGTTGACCGCCGTCGCCATGCATCGGCAGCAGTGGGCCTACGCCGCCGAGCTGGCCACCGAATCTCTCGACGCGGCTTTACGTTTCGCACCGCACCTGGCCGGGCATCCGCTGATGAACCTGGCCGCAACGCATTTCGAGACCGGGCGGCGCGAGCTCGGCATCGACTTCGCCGAGCAGGCCCTCGCGGCGTTCGACTCGGCGGGCGACCGTAATGCCGTCGCCGAGACGCAGCAGAATCTGGCCACCATGTTCGTCCGCAGTGACCGCCTCGACGCGGCCGAGGCGCCGTTGCAGGCCAGTCAGCAGTATTTCGAGCAGGCCGGGCTCGGCTACCGCGCCGGAATCGGGCTCAAGACCATGGCGTTCCTTGCGGAGGGTCGCGACGATCTCGCCAAAGCCGCAGACCTCTACGGCCGCAGTCTCGCGTATTTCGTCGCGTCCGGTGCGGTGCTCGACGCCGCCGACCTGCGCATCCGGTTGTCGACCGTGGCCTTCAAAACGGGACGGCCCGAGGAGTGCGAGCAGTTGCTCGCCGAAGCGTTCCAGATCTACGCCGCACATGGACTCGGCATGCATTGTGCCCAGCTCGATTACTGGCATGCCACGTTGTTGGAGGGTGCGATCGACGCAACGATCGAGGCCGAACAGACGCCGTCGATCGAGGTGCTCACCGCGGCGGTCGGCCTCGCCGTCCCGGCGGCGCTCGCCATCGACGCCGTGCGCTACACCCTGCCCACCGGCACCCAGCGCGACCTATGGAACCGCCAGATCGCCGACCCTGCCATGCGATTGGCGTTCCGCTTCGCCTACTTGACGGGCAACGGACTACTGCTCGCCGACCTGATCGAAACACAGTGCGCGGGCACCACCGTGAACATCGACCGGGCCGAAGGCGGTCACATCACGCAGCTGCCGTTCCAACTACCGGAGCCACCGGTCGACCCCGCCACCCAACCGGGTGCCACCACACTCCACGCACCCCTCGCGCCAGCTGCCGTCCCCGTGCGGTTGGGTGTGGCGCTGGCCGGGGTCGCGGCGAGCGCCGGACTGCCGGTCTCCCCGCCACCGCGCCTCGCCTTGGCGGCGGAGGGCCGAATCGCGTTGGCTCCCTACATAGAAGCGGCCGAACAACGGTATGGCCGCGCGATCCGAGACGATCTGGTGCTGACCGTATGACCGCTGGTGTTGACCCGATGACCGCACAGCAACCGACCGTCGTGGTGCGCATGGCCGACGCGGGCGATGTGTACATGTCCTGGCGGTGGACCGGGGACACCGCACCGCGCGGCGCCGCCATGCTGCCCGGTGAACCGGTGCTCGAGGCCGTGCACCGACTGGCCGCCGCCCTGCCGAACCCGGCCGAACCCGGCGGCGTCGAACGCGCCATGACCACCGGCGCATTCGCCGACTACGACGCCGAATACCTAGTCGCCCAGGCTCTTTCCCGAGCCCTGCTCCCTCAGGCCCTGGCCGCCCAGCTGTACGAGCTGTATCAGCGTGGCGTGCGCCCGCACCTTCGGCTGCAACCATCGCCGCGGGTGGCCCAGGTGCCGTGGGAGCTCATCGCGCCAGGCCCCGAGGTGCGGTTGATCGACATCGCCGACGTCAGCCTGCTGGCGCCGGCGAGCATCGCGCATGCGCCAGGGCGTCCCGCGCGCACCTGGGCCGACGCCAACGGCGCACCGATCGTCGCGGTGCTCGACCCGCGCATCCCCGGCTTCCGCGCCGACTCGTTGCTCGGCTCGGTGCTCGGCCGGATGACGGCGGATGCCCCACTGGCCCAACGCATCGCCGACTACGCGGCACACGACAGGCTGTGCCCCGCAGTGGCCGATCCGACGGAGGTCTTCCGCCGGACCGATGTCGACCGCGAGTGGCTCAGCGCCGCACTGCGCGCGGGCGCAAGCCGGCTCGTCTACGTCGGCCACGTCACGGCTGCGGCACCGGAATCGGGGCAGAGCGAGGCGGCCGAACTCCATCTGGCCTGCACCGCCGACACACTCGGCTTCGCCGCCCCGACCCGCGCCCATCGCCCGTTGTCCGCCAAGGACTTCCTGCTCGGCACGCACACACTGACCGTGGAACCCACTGCTGGGCACGATCTTTGGCCGATCCCGAGCCGGGTCGCGCTCATCGCCTGCGAAAGCGGCGGCGACTTGCGCTTCACCGAGGCGCTCGGCCTCACCGCCGCCATGATCAGCGGCGGCGCCGAGCTGGTGACGGCCAGCCGCTGGCCGCTGCCGACCGACCTCGCCTTCCATCGCATCGCGGGCGCGCCACCCGAGGCGACCCCGCTGCAGCAGGCCATCTGCGCCATCGATGCGGCGCACGAGCAGCCGGATCCGGTTGCTGCCCTTGCCGAATGGCAACGCAAGCAGTTGAGTGCCTGGCGCACCGAACGCACCATCGAGCACTCGCCACTGCTGTGGTCGGCCTTCGCCACCTTCCAGGTATAGATCAGTCTCGGAACGTGCGGACCGCCGTCGGGTCGACACCGAGCACATTGAGCATCTCCGCGATGGACATCGCCTTGACCTCGCTCTCGCCGACGTAGCCCGGCCGCGCGGCGTCGGCCATATCGGCGTACTCGTGCAGTCGCTCGTAGTCGGCGATCGACATGATCACCGCGATCTCGGTGCCGCCGTCGGCGATGACCGCGTCTTCGCCGGTCGCGACAACCGCACGGATGACGGTGGCGATCTCCGTTGGCAGCTCATGCAGGTTGCGTGTACTCGTGGGCATGCTCCGCATTCGGAGCGGTGCGCCGAACGGATCGGCGTGTCATCGAATCGTCACCAAGATCATCGAATGCTGTGACCTCGGCGCACTCATGACGCAAGCGTCGCGCTGAGCCAGCCGGTCATCCGCGGCACGACCTGCGCCAATTCGCTGGTCGCGCAATGGCCGGTGCCGGGAAGCAGCGCGACCTCCGTACTGCGGCGACCCGAGAAGACCAGCGTGTCGTGTTGCGGGACATGGACATCGTCGGCCCCGTTGATGACGAGCATGGGCGCGTTGTCGTCCTTGTCCAGCAGCGGACGCAGCGAGAACCCGTGCAGCGCTTCGGCGCGGGCGGCGTCGGTGGGTGGTGCGTCGAAGCCGAGCGCATTGCCGATGATGCCGGACATCCCGTATCGCCACCGGTGGTCCTCGGTGAACGCGCGCTCGACCGGGCCGCCGAGGACCAGGGCGGCGTCGACCGCACCGGACAGGCCCGAGCGGGCCGAGTAGTAGCCACCCATCGAGATGCCGAGGTGAGCGACCTTGCCGCCGCCGAGTTTTCGGGCCACCTCGATCAGGCCGTCCACCAGCTGGCCGCCCTCGTCGGCGCACATCGCAACGGCGCTCTCGCCGGTGCCCGGAATATCGAAGGCCAGCAACCGGACTCCGGTCTGCATGGCGAAGAAGACGAACAGGCTGTGCAGGTCCATCTTCCAGGTGTCAACACCGCCGCTGGCCAGCAGCACCGGTGCGGTGTCGGGCAGTTCGGGCGGTGTGAACAGGTGCACGGGCACCGCGGTCGTGCCGTCGCGATACGGCAGCCGCAGGATCCGCCGCTCGAACTCGACGCCGAAACCCGGTGCCGCAAGCAGATATTGCGCCAGCTGGCGATCGAGGGCCTCACGCTTGGCCTCGTCGGCGAGACAGGGAAACTTCGCCCACCCGTAGGCCGCCGCGGCCCGATCATGCCGTCCGTCCGCCGCATAGTGCGCGGCGAGCTTCGACCATTCGTAGACCCAGCCGCCAGGGGCGTCCGGCCACATCTCGACGACCGCCGCGCGGACCTCGCGGACATCGGTGGTGGTCAGGCCGCTGCGTAACATCTGCGGATACCGTTCGACGAACAGGTCTTCGGGATCCAACGGCCATTCGTACGACATCACAGTCCCCTCGCGGACTACGTTCCCCACCGAACGCAATGTGGCGCTTGCAATCCCAGTCTAATGATGTGGTGCCTGCACGAATCCGGTTCGCCCAACCACGTCAAGAACGGTGCGCGAGCAGGTGTTGCATGATCAAGCGGGTCAGCTCCTCCGGCGCCTGCTCCGGAATCCAGTGCGACACTTCCTCGACCATTTCGAATCGGTAGGGTCCGGTCACATATTTCTCGGTGGCCAACGCCGCGGTGGAGCCGACCGTGGTGTCGTCGGTGCTCCACACGTAGAGGGTCGGCACTGTCACCGGCGCGGTCGGGCCGGACAGGTGCATCGCCCGATACCAATTCAACGCGGCGGTCAGCGCGTCCGGCTGGCTGAACCGGTGCACGTACTCGTCGACGCGCTCCTCCGGGATCTTCCATTCGAAGATCTTCCGAAGCCCAGCGCCGTCGTCCATGAGCAGTGCCCGCTCGGCGACTCGCGGCTTGCGTAGCAGTGCGAAGTACTGCGAGCGCTGCGCCTGGTCCTCGTCCTCGGTCATCGCCCGCAAGAATGCGGCGGGGTGCGGGAAAGACACCGCGGTGAAGCTGCGGATCCGCTCAGGCAGTTCCGCCGCTGCCGCCCACCCGACGTAGGCACCCCAGTCGTGCCCGACCAGATCGAAGCGCTGCCAACCCAGTGCGTCCGCGATCGCGGTGACGTCGCCGACCAGCTCTTCGAGCCGATAGTCGGCGACCTGAGTCGGCCGCACCCCGGCCGAATACCCGCGCTGATCAGGCGCGACCACGTGGCATCCGCCGCCGCCGAGCGCGCGAAGCTGAAACTCCCACTCGATGGCCGACTCCGGAAACCCATGCAGCAGCATGACTTCCCGCCCGCCGACGTCCCCGCAGGCCAGCGCATCGAAGGTGCCCGCAGCGGTAGGAATCTCGATTGCCTCGATCACGGACTCGACTCTAGAACCTCACACCGACGATGCCGCCCGCCTGTGGTCGCGGAAGCAATCCTGTTCCGCGACCATGGGCGATCTCAGTGGTCGTCGTAGTGCCCGTTGTGGGCGGCGTGGCGGTGGCCGTCGTGCAAGTAGTCGACGTGGTCGCCGTGCTGCACGGCCTCGTGGCCGCAGTCCGGCCCGTGCACGTGGTCGTGGCCGGCGTGTTCGACATGGCCACTCGGCTCGCACTCGTCGTAGTGGCCGTCGTGCTCGCGGTGCAGATGGCCATCGTGGGCGTAGTCGACGTGGTCACCGTGCTCGACCGCGGTGTGGCCGCAATTGGGGCCGTGCGCGTGGTCGTGCGCGGTGTGCTCCATGTGCGCTGTTGTCATCAGATCTCCCTCTTTCCTCGCGTGGACAGATGGATATGTGAGCGACAACACATTAACAGGTGCGCATCAATGGAGTTAACCAAGGGTGCGCTAGGCGACGCTACAGCACCTGGGACAGAAAACGCTGCAGTCGCGGCGTCTCGGCGCTGTCGAAAAGGGCATCGGGCGTTCCCGTCTCGACGACCTGGCCCTCGTCCATGAAAACGACGCTGTCGGACACGGTGCGGGCGAACCCCATTTCATGGGTGACCACGATCATCGACATGCCGCCGGAGGCGAGATCGGCCATCAGCGCGAGCACGCCCTTCACCAGCTCGGGGTCGAGCGCCGAGGTGGCCTCGTCGAAGAACATGATCTCGGGTTTCATCGCCAGCGCACGGGCGATGGCGACCCGTTGCTGTTGTCCGCCGGACAGATTCGCGGGCCGCGCGTCGAGTTTGTCGGCAAGGCCGACAATCTCGAGTTGCTCCGCCGCGACCGCACGCGCCGCCTCCTTGGACAACCCGCGCAGCTTGCGCGGGCCGAGCGCGACATTGTCGGCAACGCTCTTGTGCGGGAACAGGTTGAAATGCTGGAACACCATGCCGATGCGCTGCCGCAGCCGGTCCGGGTCCTCGGTGAGCACGGACTTGCCGTCGAGCAGCACATCACCCTGATCCGGCTCGTGCAGCCGGTTCAGCACGCGCAGCAGCGTCGACTTGCCGGAGCCGGACGGGCCGATGACCGTCGTGGTCTTGCCCGCGTCGACGTGAATGTCGATGCCGCGCAACACATGATTGTGTCCGAGCCGCAGATGCAAACCGGTACCGGTGAGGGAGGCACTCATCTCTAACCGCGCCCTTCCGTGATCGTGGCGGCCTCGACCTGGTCGATCGGCCGGTCCGGCCGACCGGTGCGCATGCGGCGGTCGATGTAGTTCACCAGGTGGGTGAGCGGGATGGTCAGCAGCAGGTACACCAGACCGGCGGCGACCAGCGGAGAGAGGTTTCCGGTCTGCGCGTTGAGGTCGCGGCCGACCGCGAACAGCTCGCGCTGGGTGGCGAGCAGGCCGAGGAAGTAGATCAGCGAGGAGTCCTTGATCAGCGCGATGAACTGGTTCATCAGCGCGGGCAGCACCCGGCGGACGCCCTGCGGGATCACCACCAAGGTCATTGCCTGCCGGTAGCCGAACCCGATGGCACGCGCCGCCTCCAGCTGGCCCGGCTCGACGGACTGGATACCGGAACGGAAGATCTCGCCGATATAGGCCGATGCCAACAATGCAAGCGCTACCGCGCCGAGCCAGTACGGGTTGTTTCCGGTGATGCTGCGGGCGACCGGGCCGATGCCGAGGCCGATCAGCAGGATGATCACCACCGCGGGCAGCCCGCGGAAAATGTCGGTGTAGACCCGGGCAGGCCAGCGCAGCCAGCGCGTCCGCGCGATGCCTGCCACCGCGAGCAACATGCCGAGGACAGTGCCGAGCACACCCGAAACCACCGCAAGGATCAGGGTATTCGGCAGACCCGTCTTGAACAGGTCGGGGAACGCCTTGCGGTACAACGACCAATCGAAGAACGTGTCGCGCAGTTGCTGCAGCGTGGATTTCGGCGCGTTGTCGGCGGCGTCGGCGGGCTTGCGTTCGGCGGCAATGGCCGCGAAGTCCGGCAGCTGCGGCAGCGGCGCCGCCTTGGAACCCGGCTTCCAGCCCGGCGGCAGCTCCCTCGGCACCCACTCGGCGTAGAGCCTGGCGTAGGTGCCGTCCGCGATGACCGCGTCCAACCCGCTGTTGAGCGCGTCGATCAGCGGCTGGTTGGTCTTGGCGACGGCGTAGCCGACGAAGTTGTCCAAGCTGAAGGTGTTCTGCGACACCGCTATTCCGTCACCCGGCTTGATCAGGCCCTCGGCCTGCACGGCGGGCGCGACCCAGGCGTCGACCTGACCGGACTTCAGGTTCGCGTACGCGGTGTTGTAGTCCGGGAACTTCACCGGGTCCAGGTGCAGGGTGTTGACCACGAACTCGTCCTGCACCGTGCCCTGCACGACGGCGATGCGGGTGCCGCGGTTCAGGTCGGTAAAACCCTTGATGGCGCTGCTGTTCGGCGCGACAAGGGAGAAGTAGCCGAAGTCGTAGCCGTTGGTGAAGCCGACCAGCTGACGACGCGCGTCGGTGGTGGTGATGTTCGACGAGCCGACATCGAAGCGACCGCCCGCGACCTGGGCAAGCAGCCCGGCGAACTCGGTGCCCGAGTACTGCACCTGCAGGCCGAGTTTCGCGCCGATCGCGGTGAGCAGCTCGTTGTCGAAGCCGGTGAACGCGCCCTTGCCGTTCACGCAGATGCTCGGCGGCGCGTCCGACAGTGTGCCGACGCTCAGTTTGCCCGGCGTGATCAGCCCGAGCTTGGCGGTGTCGATCGAGGCGAGCGGCGCGGTGGTCGCGGTCGTGTACTTGTCCGCGCCTGCCGTCTGCGCGGAAGCCAGGTTCGTCGGCGCGGCCGACGCCGAGCTCACCCCGGGCGGCGAGCACAGGTTGCGTTCCGACGACGCATCACCCTCGGTGCCGGAACCGCAGGCCGTGGCCGCGAGGCCAACGGCAAGCAATATCACGGCGATCAACGCACGAGACCGCACAGCGGGCAGACCAGCCATGATGAATAACCCTAGCCGCGCGCGAGGTGCTAACCCGCAGCTACCCCGACGTCAGCGCACCGCCACCAGGAACGGGACAAGTCGGACCAGGGCCGGTGGGGTTCGAATCATGGTGATCCGAACTCTGGTTCACCGGCTCAGGCAAGCCCGCTCACCGGCTCCGGGTTCACCTCGTCCCGCCAGCGGATCGCGCGCTCGACCTCGCTGAGGTCGTACGCGGGCCCGCTGACGCCGATGGTGAACAGCGAAACACCCGCCTCCACAAAGGCAGGCGCCTTCGCGAGGCCAGGCCACTGCACCGAGCGTTCGATCCGCGCCTGATCGGTGCCGACGGCGGCGCAATGGTCGGCGAGCACCTTGTTCTTGTGCGCGAGGTCATCGAGGTCGGCGAAGCTGTGCCACACGTCCGCGTACTCGGCAACCAGGCGGAGGGTCTTCTTCTCGCCACCGCCGCCGATGAGGATCGGGATGTCCCTGGTCGGCAGCGGGTTCAGCGTCTTCAACCGCGCGCTGAGCCTGGCCATGTTCTCCTTCAGCAGCGCGAGCCTGCTGCCCGGGGTGCCGAACTCGTAGCCGTACTCGTCGTAGTCCTTCTTGAACCAGCCGGCGCCGATGCCGAGGATGAGGCGGCCGTCGCTGATGTGGTCCACGGTGCGGGCCATATCGGCGAGCAGGTCCGGATTCCGGTAACCGCCGCCGGTGACCAGCGCACCGATCTCCACCCGCTCGGTCTGCTCGGCGAAGGCGGCGAGCATGGTCCAGCATTCGAAGTGCGCGCCGGTGGGGTCACCGGTGAGCGGATAGAAGTGATCCCAGTTGAAGACGATGTCGACCCCCGCGTCCTCCGCGCGCCGCACCGCGTCACGAATGAGCCCGTACTTCGGCGCATGCTGTGGCTGCAGTTGGACTCCGATCCGCACCGCTCGACTCATGGCATCTCCTCGTCGCGTTGGGTTTCCCGATCGAGGCTACCGGCGCTGCGGAAGTCCGATCCAGCGTTCAGCGCACGGTCGCCATCGTCACCGAAGCCGCACACGGACTGGACGAAGCGCACCATGCCGGACTACCGCACCGAGATCTGAAGCCCGCCAACAGGAACGTCAGCTATTCGAGCTCTCATCTCGGCAAATGATGCGGCTCTCATCGGTCGGCTGCAGCAATGCTCGCATAAAGGCAGGACCATCGTCTGCACGCACCACACCCTTGGTGCCTTGGATTTCTATGCCGTCTTCAAACCATTTCCACGCCTCATTGTCGGCGTACGGATCGAAGACCGTCACGGAGGCACGGCCGTCTGCCATCAATCGGAATTCAGCGGTGCGACGATGGCCTTTGTTCTTAAATCTGTTACTGAACATATACATGCCTACTGACGCAGGTGTACCGTCACCCATTTCTTCTCGAGGTTCTACGCGCGAGCCGGCGCTCTCAACACTCTCATCTCGAAGAAATACGTAACTCATGTTATACGGCTTCAACAAGGTTCGCATAAAAGCAGGACCATTGTCGCCTCGAATCGCCTCGTACTCGCCGCCGAGGTATTCGAAACCACTAACATACCAACTCCTTGCAAAAGGGATAGCATCAGGCTCGAAGACCGTCACCGCAGCTCGACTGTCCGCCAACAGTCGGAATTCCATGTTGCGATGCAAACCCCCACTTCTTAATTCGAATATCCCGACCAGGCTCGGCGTGTACTCACTCATCTTCTCGCTCTTCCTCGCGTCGGGGCGGCGTGCTCATGGACAGCGCCGCGCCCAGAGTGGATTGACCCATTCTCTCCGTGTTCAGCCGTGACTGGAAAATTGTTCCTGACCAGTTCTCGCCAGTTATCCTGCGGCGGCTGCGAATTTCCATCAATCGATGCACGGCTCCATCGATCGCTACTTCACTCGGGTTGAATGTGACTGAGCCGTCATCGCGGTTGTAGTCGTGCATGTCCCACAGCGGTGACTGGTCGAGGTGTTTGGGATCGATGACCTTGTTGTCGGGTCCAACGGTGACGGTGTGGTTCAGGCCGAGCCGATAAGTCTTGTTACCGTTAGCCCACTCGCTGTAGTGGGCGAGTTCGCGGCCTTGGTTGTCGAGGATGCGCGCGTCGGTCCATGGCCGGTCGGCGCCATCGGAACCACCTTGGGGCACACGGACTTCGGTGCCGTCGTGACGGTTGATCAGCACGGCCGGGCCGGTCGCGTAGACCCATGCCGGACCCGATCTGTCAGGTGCCAACCCGGCCGGAGTCGCTGGTGGCGCCGGGACCCAACGGCCCTGGGCGGCATCGAACATCTCGTTGGCGTGGGCTCGGCGTGGCGGCGCGATGAACCGCGAATTGACCGGAGTGCGAGTGCCTGCACAATGCGGAAGTTGCATGGCCGGTGACGCCGATCTGGACCTATCGCGAGCGAACTCGAGCAATTCGTGCGCGAGTCGCTCAGATCCAGTAGCATCGCGGGTCAACCCTTACTCGGATCGTCCGGCACGTTCCTGCCGGTGATGGGATGTGATTTGTCATGGCCACGGTGACCTTCGACCGCGCTACGCGGCTCTACCCCGGCTCAACCAAACCCGCTGTCGATGCCTTGAATCTCGAGATCGCAGACGGCGAATTCCTTGTTCTCGTCGGCCCCTCCGGCTGCGGAAAGTCGACCTCGCTGCGCATGTTGGCCGGCCTGGAAGACGTCAGCGACGGGCGGATCCTGATCGGCCCCAACGACGTGACGCACGCCGAGCCCAAGGAACGCGATATCGCGATGGTGTTCCAGAACTACGCGCTCTACCCGCACATGACCGTCGCCGAGAACATGGGTTTCGCGCTGAAACTGGCCAAGGTCGCCAAGGCGGAGACGCAGAAGCGAGTGCTCGAGGCGGCACAACTGCTCGACCTGGAGCCGTACCTGGACCGCAAGCCGAAGGCGCTGTCCGGCGGTCAACGCCAGCGCGTCGCGATGGGCCGGGCGATCGTGCGCCAGCCGCAGGTGTTCCTGATGGACGAGCCGCTGTCCAACCTGGACGCGAAGCTGCGCGTGCAGACCCGCACTCAGATCGCGCAGCTGCAGCGCAGGCTCGGCACCACCACCGTGTACGTCACGCACGACCAGGTCGAGGCGATGACCATGGGCGACCGCGTCGCAGTGCTCAAGGACGGCCTGCTGCAGCAGTGCGCGACCCCACGCGACCTGTACCAGGACCCGGTCAACGTCTTCGTCGCAGGCTTCATGGGCTCGCCCGCGATGAACCTGTTCACGCTGCCGGTGCCCAACGGATCCATCTCGCTCGGCGGGCACGAGCTGCCGCTGCCGCGCTCGGTCGTCGACGCCGCCGAGGGCTCGGTGGTGGTCGGCATCCGGCCCGAGCACTTCGAACTCGGCAACGGCACCGGGACGGGCATCGAGATGGAGGTCGATGTGGTCGAGGAGCTCGGCTCCGACGCCTACATCTACGGCCGCACCACCTCCGAGGGCAATGCCGCCGGGGAAACCATTGTGGCGCGGGCAGATTGGCGCAACCCGCCGTCGAAGGGCACCCGGGTGCGGTTGTCCACCGACCCGACCCACACCTACTTCTTCTCCACCCAAGACGGGCGTCGCCTGAACTGAGCACCGACCAGGCGTCGCGTCTGATATCAATGCGGCGCCTGGTATTTCGACTCAGTCCGTTCCCCGTTTTCTATCACGGTAAGCCCGTTGTTTGCAGCGCTGGCTGCAGTACTGCCGCGGACGTCCTTTCGCCTCGAACATCCATCGCGGTATCGGCTCTCCTGCCGCGAGGAGCTCGTACCACAAGGGCTGGCACTCTTTGCGCACCTTTCGATGTCGTTCCAAGGACGTTCGGCAGGTGCGACAGTGCTCCTGACTCTCTGCCGGAAGCCGGTCACCGCAGTAAGCCGCTAGCGCGGCCATGTAGTCGGAGTTGCCGCGTACCTTTGCCAAGCGACTACCGATGTAGAGGGCGAGATCGCCGTCGCGGCGGCCCTGTACGCCGGGGTTGAGACCGAGCATGTGGCGGACGAATATCGCGTCCGCCGGTGACATTGCCCCGGCGATGGCGCGGCTGAGGTCCGCGCCGAGAAACCCGTCTGCCACCAGGTTGGCCAATGCGTCCGGTGGGCGGACACGTCGACGGCTCATCGGGCCTCCTCGTCCAGGTTCCGCTTCGGCGCGTTCAAGGGGCGCCTTGCACGGTTCGAGCGACCGGCCCTGCGGCCGAATGCCGCAGCGAATGCCTCGAACACACGCGGAACATCCTCCGGGCGGGCGCGCCGTAGCGCAGTGGTCGCCACAATGATGACCGCGACGGCAAGCACGAGCACCGGTAATTGCACCCAGAACACCGTCCAGCCCGTACCTGCCACCGCAGCGGAGATCGCACCGATCGACATGACATCCCTTCCCGGAAACGACGAAAGGCCTCCGGCGCGTGATACGCCGAAGGCCTCGAAACGAAAGTAGCCCCAACCAGGAAGGTTGAGGCTTGCACGGGCAGATGTATGCCCGATCGACAGAAGGCTAGCGTGACAACAAGATTCGGGTCAATACCCCAGGTAGATCCATTTTCTACGCCCGCGCGTCAATCGCGCCGCTGTTCAGTTTCGTAACGCCTACATTTCTGCGGCGATCAACGAAGCCATCTACTCACCGGTGCGGGTCGGGCTGGTCTTGGGCCTGCGCGAACGCGGCATCAGACCAGCCAAACCCTCCTCGGCAAACCGGCCCCGATGTGCTGTCACTCGAGACACGTTCTAGCAGCCCCGGGGGTGCAGACCTACGGAAGGGGTGCGGATTTGGCAGGGCCGCGGATTTTGCTGGGTCACAGATGTTCGATGCTGTTCACAGAGGTTCTAGCCTTTGTGGATAGCGAGCAGGGTTTGTGCGACCTTGGGGGTGTACTCAGATGCTCAGCGGCGGGTCAGTTCGATCTCCAGCACCTCGCGAATGTAGATCTCCAAGAAACCCGGCAGGTAGGGGCTCGCCGCGATTCGGTCGAAGACCTCGACGAAGCGGGGATCGGGGGTCTCGGTCAGGGAGACGATTCGCCACGTGTTGAGTGGTCGCTCCTCGGTGCCCGACACCCCGTGCTCGACATGGAAGACCGGCTGACCCGTTCCCGCATGCAGGAGTTCGCCGTCGGGGCCGGGCACTTCGGCGGCACCGATGAACGTGACGATCTGGTTCGCGTGGTCGAGGTGAGTCTGTTCGAGCACGAGGCCGTACGTCTCTGGTGCGAGCCACAGCCGCTGGGTGGAGCTCCGCACGAAGATATCGTCCTCGCCCCATGATTGCGCTGCGCCGGAGACGACGTACGGGATGTAGATGTCCGGACGCCTGGATTTGCGAATCTCCATGTCCCACAGCATGGTTCGGGTGAAAATCAGCGGGCTCGCCAGCTCGTAGCGATCGGCGAGCACCTGGTTGACGTCGAGCGGCGGTAGTTCGCATGTCGTGTTGGCCGAATCTTCCCAGGCCGCACGGAAAGTCTTCTTGTGGTCGACGGTATCCACTTCCATCTCCAACTCTGTTGTGACAGCCCCGATCTCATCCCAACCGAAGCCACTATTAAATTTATAGTGACTACTGAGATGCGAGTCAATACGTATCCGTGTTACGGTGGGAACGTGGACGAGGCAGTGGCGGCGCACTTCGAGCTGCGCCCAGGGTTCTGCGCGAGCTATCACCGAGGAATCGAGCTGATCGGCAAGCGCTGGAACGGCGTCATCCTGCGCGAGCTACTCCTCGGCGCAAAGCATTTCGTCGAGATCCGGCGGGCCATCCCGGCACTCACCGACAGCATGCTCTCCACTCGCCTGCGCGAGCTGGAGGCCGAGGGCATCGTCTCGCGGACCGTCTACGACGAGACGCCGGTGTGCGTGGAGTACGAGCTCACCGAGATGGGCCGAGATCTACAGGAAGCGGTCGCCGCACTCAATCGATGGGCGAGCCGGTGGTTCCCCTCGGACGAGGATGGGAACGTCCGCAAGGACTGAGCGAGATCAGTGCCTGGCCGCCTTGCGGGCGTCCAGATAGTCGTCGTTGACGCGCACGCCGAGTTCTTCCAGCGCGATCTCGCGGCCGGACTCGCTGCGGACCTGCACGCGCACCGGAGCACCGGTGGATTCCTCGACAAGCAGCAGCGGCGCCGGTCCCGGCTGCAGGTAGGCGTCGCCCCACTGCATGAGGGCCAGCACCGCAGGCAGCAGGTCACGGCCCATATCGGTCAGCACATATTCGTGCCGGGTGCGTTTGCCCTGCTCTTGATAGGGCTGCTTGGTGAGCAGTCCCGCCTCGGTGAGCTTGCGGAGCTGACTGGCCGCGGCCGCGTCGGTGATGCCGACCCGATTGGCGAAACCGTCGAACCGGGTGGTGCCGTAGTAGGCCTCGCGCAGGATCAGGATGGCCGACCGGGTGCCGACCAGATCCATCGCCTTGGCGATCGAGCAATCCGTCGTCTGCCACGAGCTCAGATCGGCCAACTGCCCTTCCATCACTGCTGCCATGACGAACATCATAGCCATGCTGACTTTCCTCAACTATTGCCAGGTGTAACCTGACTATGTGTTGATAGAGCCAGGCAAGGCCGCCGGGCTCACGGTCCGAAAGGAAGCGTCATGAGGGACGCGGTAATCGTCGAAGCGGTACGCACGCCGATCGGCAAGGGCAAGCCGAACGGTGCTCTGCACAACGTCAACGCGGTGGACCTGCTCGCCAACAGCCTGCGCGAGGTGGTGGACCGCAGCGGCATCGATCCGGCACTGATCGACGACGTGATCGGCGGCATCGTCACCCAGGTCGGCGAGCAAGGCATGAACATGACCCGCCGGGCCGCGCTCGCCGCGGGCTTTCCCGAGTCCGTGCCCGCGACCACGGTGGACCGGCAGTGTGGCAGCAGCCAGCAGGCCATCCACTTCGCCGCCCAAGGTGTCATCTCCGGTGCGTACGACATCGTCGTCGCCGCCGGTGTCGAGTCGATGGGACGAGTTCCCATGGGCGCCAACCTGGTCGGCTCCGAGGACGTCTCCGGCGTCGGCTTCGCCGCCCGCTATCCGGAAGGTCTTGTGCCGCAGGGGATCAGCGCCGAACTGATCGCCGCCAAGTGGGGACTGACCCGCACCCAGCTCGACGAGTTCGCCATCGGCAGCCACGAAAAGGCCGCCCTGGCAACGAAGAACGGCCTGTTCACCCGCGAACTTGCGCCGATCAACGGGCTGCAGACCGACGAGGGCATCCGCGTCGGCAGCACCCTCGACACCCTCGCCAAGCTGCGTCCCGCCTACTACGACGAGGCGATGAGCGCCCGCTTCCCGCAGATCGGCTGGGAGATCACCGCGGCCTCCGCGAGCCAGGTCAGCGACGGCAGCGCGGCGGTTCTCATCATGACCAGCGAGCGCGCGAAGGAACTCGGCCTGAAGCCGCTGGCTCGCCTGCACAGCTTCGCCGTCGTCGGCGACGACCCGTTGCTGATGCTCACCGCCGTAATCCCGTCGACCCGAAAGGTGTTGCAGCGCGCGGGACTCCAGATCGCCGACATCGACCTCTTCGAGGTCAACGAGGCCTTCTCCCCGGTCGTCCTCGCCTGGGCCGAGGAAACCGGCGCCGACCTCGCCAAGGTGAACGTCAACGGCGGCGCCATCGCCATCGGCCACCCGCTGGGCGCCTCCGGCACCCGCCTGGCCACCACCCTCGTGCACGCCATGCAAGACCGCGGCGCCCGCTACGGCCTGCAAACCATGTGTGAGGCAGGCGGTCTGTCGAACGCGATGATCCTCGAACGCCTGTGATCTCGAGTTGAGCCGGCGCCCATCGTTCGCGGTGGGCGCCGCGTCAGATCTCGGCGAGGACCAGCGCGATCAGGAAGCCGAGCAGCCACGATCCGATGATCAGCGGCACCGCCGTCATCGGGGTCCAGGCGATCGGCATGCGGTAGCGCAGTTTTCGTATCACCAGCGCGATCGTCCAGATCAGCGCCACCACTACGCCACCCCAGCCGACTACCTGGGCGATCGCCAGGTATCTGCTGTCCGGCGCGACCAGCTCGTAGAGCGACACGAAAGCCACTGCCAGCCCGGCGCATCCGAGCGCGATCAGCGAAGCGAGTAGTGCACGCATGATGTCCGGCACCCACTCCCGTGCTCGCCAGGCCACATACGAATGATCTGCCCTCGGACACGGCGATTCAAACGCCAAGGCTAAGAACCGGTGTAGACCTGGGAGGCCAGCGCGACACCGCCGAGGAACGACGCGACGATCATGATCATCGCGAGCACCGGCCAGTACCACTGGTACCAGCGCTGCACGGCCGCAACGATGACCATCACCAGCGAGCCGACCAGCGCCACCGCGGTGCCGCCCCATGACACCGCGAACGCGGCGCCGAGGTAGCCGTCGCGGCAGTTGTTCGCCGAACACGGGTCGGCCGCGAAGGCGAAGAAGACGGTGAAGTAGGCGGCGACCAGTCCGAGTGCCGCCGCGATGGAATACAGCACGAGGGCAAGCACCAGGTCCCAGGTCCGCTGCTGCGGCCGAGCCGGGAATTGCGGCTGCGCCATCGGGTAGTACGTCGTCATGCTTCGAGCATCGCGAACCGGCGGCGCGGGCAGGACCGCAAAACTACTCAGTCCCCATAGGGGAAATCCGGGCTGGTTGGGGCGGAACAGCGTCCCTACTAGGCTGGCGGCGATGACCGATCACGCTGTTGAGAGCATCGTTTACGCGATCCCCATGCGGACCAGGTTCCGTGGCATCACCGTGCGCGAGGGGATGCTGATTCGTGGCCCGCTCGGGTGGGGCGAGTTCTGTCCGTTCACCGAGTACGACGACCGCGAGGCGGCAGGCTGGCTGGCCACCGCGCTCGAGCAGGTGACGGTGGGCTGGCCCGCACCGGTGCGGGAGCGGATTCCGATCAACTGCACGGTGCCTGCGGTCGATCCGGAGCGGGCGCACGCGATCGTCGCCGAGTCCGGCTGCAGCACCGCCAAAGTGAAGATCGCCGACCATCCCGATTCGCTCGCCGAAGACCTCGCCAGGGTCGAGGCGGTGCGCGCCGCACTCGGTCCCGGCGGTGCCGTCCGGGTGGACGCCAACGCGGTATGGGATGTCGACACCGCGGTCCGGCACATCACCCGAATCGACAAGGCCGCAGGCGGTTTGGAGTACGTCGAACAGCCGTGCCGGACCATCGAGGAACTCGCCGCGGTCCGCCGCCGCGTCGAGGTCCGCATCGCCGCCGACGAATCCATCCGCCGCGCCGAGGATCCGCTGCGGGTCGCCGTCGCGGGCGCCGCCGACATCGCGGTGCTCAAATGCACCCCGCTCGGCGGCGTCCGTCGCGCGTTGCGCGTCGCCGAAGCGGCAGGCCTGCCCTGCGTCGTCTCCTCGGCCTTGGAAACCAGTGTCGGCCTGGCCGCCCAACTCGCCCTCGCCGGTGCGCTCCCCACCCTCGACTTCGCCTGCGGCCTCGGCACGTTGTCGCTGCTCACCGGCGACCTGGTTACCGACTCCCTGCGTCAAGTGGACGGCTACCTGCCGGTCCCGCGCACACCACCACAGCCCGACCCCGCACTCGCCGAGCAGTACCGTCAGCAAGATCCGGAACGCACCGCCTGGTGGCACCACCGACTCGAGCGGGCCATGCGCCTCATCGAGACATCACCAGAGTCGGCTTGAACACCTCCCGCGGGCTGGGCCCCGTAAAGCACCGCCCCACAGCGACTTCACAGCCGAAGGTCTGCCCCTTGGTTCCCGACCAACGTGTAGGCCGACCAGTATGGGGCTGCTCCGGAGCACAGAAGGTTCACACTGTTCACAGCAGCTAGAACTCCTGTGAACAGTGTCGAAGGTCTGTGGGCCAGGTTCTCAGCCGAGACGGACGCCGCAGCCGAGCATGGTGGCGCGGAGCAGCAGGGCCGCTTCGGGACCGATGATGCCGTCCACCAATTCCAGGTAGCGGGTGCAGAATTCGGGGCCGTGTGCGGCGACCGAGCCGGGTACGGACTCCAGGTGATGGGCCAGTTCGTGCAGGACAACCAGTTCCCGCAGCGCCCAGGCGGTGCCGCCGTCGGTGTGCAGTGGCACGGCGAGGACGGCGTCCGCCGACTCGTAGTGCGCGGCGGTCGTCCCGGCACGGGAGCGGACGCGCACCGGCGTGCCCGCGCGATCCCAGTGGGCGCGAACCCAATTGAGGGCAAGCACCTTGTCGGCGTAGGTCTGCACGGAATCCACCGAGGCGAACCGCCGCTCGATCGGCAGCGTGATGTGCGAGCCGTAGAGCTCGACGGTGCGGCTACCGTGTTCGTCGGCACGGTCGAACACGCCACGGACCAGCTGCTCGGCGTCGTATACCTTGGCGCGCTGCGTGTCCCGCACGGTCACGAGCATCGTCCTCGGCGGGCGCTCACGCGGAACCGTCGTCCGCACCGCGCGGCTTGCGCGTCAATTGCCCACGCGGCGCACCGAGTTCGGGAGACGTCCCGAGCCGTGCCGCTTTGCCTGCCCGGTCACCGGCCCTGCGGGCCGCCGCCGAATGCCCGGCCGAGGCCTGCGGTCCGCGCCAGGTGCCCCGCGCTTCCGAGTTCTGGGTGTAGAAGTCGGTGAGTTCGATCTCCTTGTTGCGCAAGGCGAGTGCGGTGCCGGACGAGGCGGACTGCTCGGGCACCGCCTCGGCCTCGACCTCCGCCTTCACCGCGGCGAGCCGCTGCCCGATCCGCGCGGCGAACGCCATCTGGAAGTTCAATCGGGCCGTCACGCCGGCCACCGGCGCCTCAACGCGGCGTTGCACCCGGCGACCCCAGCGCCGCTCGGTGACCACCTTCTCCACCGTGGCCGAGCGGTACTGCCCCGACTTGATGTACTGATCCGAGGCACGCACCATCTGCACCAGCAAACTCGCGTACAACGCCTCGCAGGTGTCGATATCGGAATCGAACCCGTAGGCGTACACCTGCGTCGACGTGCGCGCGACATCGCAGCGCACATCGTTGGCGCACGCGATCGCGACGAACAGCTGGACATAGGTGCGCAGCCCGCGCTTGCCCGGCTCGCCGATGGGGATGACCCGCTGAATCGGCGTCGGCCTGCGCTCGCGACCCGCAATGTGGGCACGCGCCACCGCGAGATCGATGGACGAGGTCGTTGCCAGCCGCTGCGCGGCGGCGAGGAACGCCTCGGCCTCGTGCTCGTTGTCGGTGGACTCGGCCTGACGCAGCAGCCCACCGATGCGTGTCAGCATCCGCTCGGGAACCTGATTCTGCGATGTCATCACCAGCGAGCATAACTAGCGCGGACGGGGTGGATCCGTCCGTAGATCGCGGGGACTTCGCGTCACAATCCCGCGAGTCACTCCCACACCATGTATCTTGCGTTGTGCAACCGGCAGGGTGTGCGAATGCTCACGATCGATCTGGAGTCCGCGATGGCTGTGAAAAAGGTGTCGTCCCTACGTACGTCGCTCGTACCGAAGGCCGCGGTCGCGGCTGTCTCGGTCGCGCTGCTGACGGCGACGTTCACCAGCGCCTGCTCCAGCGATAGCGGCGGCAGCCCGACCAGCCAGAACCTGACCGGCCGCGGGCCGATCACCTATGTCGAGGGCAAGGACACCACCGAGACCGGTGCGGTCAAGCAGCTCATCGAGCGCTGGAACGCCTCGCACCCGGACGAGCAGGTGACGTTCAAGGAGCAGTCGAACGACGCCTCGCAGCAGTACGACGACCTGGTCGAGCACATGCGCTCCAAGCAGTCCAACTACGACGTTGTCGCCCTCGACGTGCCGTGGACCGCCGAGTTCGCCGCGAAGGGCTGGATCCAGCCGCTCAAGGACACCTTCAGCATCGACACCTCTGCCCTGCTCTCACCGCCGGTCGCCAGCGCCACCTACAACAACACGCTGTACGCGGCGCCGCGTAACACCAACGGCGGCTTGCTGTTCTACCGCAAGGACCTGGTGCCGGAGCCGCCGAAGACCTGGAAAGAGCTGCTCGACCAGTGCACCATCGCCAAGGAGCAGAACATCGGCTGCTACGCGGGCCAGTTCGCGCCGTACGAAGGCCTGACGGTGAACGCCGCCGAGGTGATCAACGCCTACGGCGGCAGCTTCGTCGGCGCCGACGGCAAGTCCCCGACGGTGAACAGCCCGCAGGCGCGGGCCGGGCTCAAGGTGCTCGTCGACGCCTTCGCCAACGGCGATATCCCGAAGGAAGCCATCACCTTCAAGGAGCCGGAGAGCAGCAACGCCTTCGCGCAGGGCAAGCTGATGTTCCTGCGGTCGTGGCCGTCCACCTACGGTGACGTCGGCGGCGAGGCCTCCACCGTGAAGGACAAGTTCGGCGTCGCCCCGCTGCCGGGCGAGAAGGGTGTCGGCGCGTCGACCCTCGGCGGTTACAACGCCGCGATCAGCGCGTTCTCGAAGAACAAGGCCACCGCGCTCGACTTCCTTCGCTTCCTGATCAGCGAGGACGCCCAGCACATCGTCGCCTCGGGCGCGCTGCCCTCGGTGCGCGCCTCGATGTACGACGACCCGGCGCTCATCGCGAAGATGCCGTACCTGCCCGCGCTCAAGGATTCCATCGCCAGCGCGGTGCCGCGCCCGGTCACGCCGTTCTACACGCCGGTGTCGAAGGCCATCCAGGAGAACGCCTACGCTGCGCTGAACAAGACCAAGTCCGTCGACGACGCGATCATCGGCATGCAGAAGGGCATCGAGACCGCGGGATCGTAGCGCGGAGAGCGAAACGGACCCGACGAGACCCGTAGGAGAGAGAAACGGTGTCGGATCCCTCGGGAGCGGCCAGCACTGTGTCGAGCGATGAGTTCCTGCCACGTAAGCGTGGCCTCGGCGAAACCCTGGCATTGGAAATGCGCCGCTCCGGCAAAGCCTGGCTGTTCATAGCCCCGGTGCTGCTGTCGCTGGCGGTCGTGATCGGTTACCCGGTGGTCCGGGCCGTCTGGATGTCCTTCCAGAAGGATCCCGGCCTCGACAAGACGACCGGCATGTTCGTCGAGGGCGGCAGCGCAGGCTTCTCGAACTACACGCACTGGCTGCTGCAGCAGTGTCAGGCGGCGGGCGAGACGGTCAGCTGCCCGACCGGCAACCTCGGTTCGCAGTTCTGGATGGCCATCGGCGTCACGCTGTTCCTCACCGTGATCACGGTGACGCTGGAGGCCACGCTCGGTCTCGGCTTCGCCATGGTGATGGGCAAGACGTTCCGCGGCCGTGCGCTGCTGCGCGCGGCGGTGCTGATCCCGTGGGCCATCCCGACCGCGGTGACAGCGCGGCTGTGGGAGTTCATGTTCCAGTACGACGGGGTGGTGAACCGGGTTTTCGGCACGCACATCCTGTGGACCTCCGACCCGTGGGCCGCCCGGTTCGCGGTGATCGCGGCCGACGTCTGGAAGACGACTCCGTTCATGGCCTTGCTGCTGCTCGCCGGACTGCAGGTGATTCCGGCCGATGTGTACGAGGCGGCCAGGGTCGACGGCGCCTCGGCCTGGCAGCGGTTCACCCAGATCACGCTGCCGCTGCTCAAGCCTGCCCTGTTGGTCGCGGTGTTGTTCCGGACCATGGACGCGCTGCGCATGTACGACCTGCCCGCGATCATGACGCTGAACAACCCGGCGACCAGGGTGGTGTCGATCCTGGTGGTCGACCAGGTCAGGCAGGGGCCGAACAGCGCGGCCGCACTGTCGACGATCACCTTCCTGATGATCTTCGCGGTGGCGTTCGTGCTGGTGAAAGTCTTGGGCGCCAACGCGGTTCGGACGCAGGAAGAACAGCGGGAGGCACACTGATGTCGACACAGACAACGGAAAAGCCTGCCGGGCAATCGGTTCCGTGGACGCATCGGCTGCGCTCGGTGCGGCTGTACACCGGTGTGATCGTGGTGCTGTTGTGGGGGCTCGGGCCGTTCTACTGGATGGTCGTCACCGCGTTCCGCGACCCCGACTTCACCTTCGACAACACCCCGTGGCCGACCCACGTGACGTTGGAGAACTTCCGCAACGCCTTCGACACCACCCGAGGCAACAACTTCGGCAAAGCGTTGCTCAACAGCGTGATCATCGGGTCGATCACCACCGTTATCGCGCTGGTCATCGGCGTGCTCGCGGCGTATGCGCTGGCCAGGCTCACCTTCCGGGGCAAGTACCTGGTGTCGGGGCTGATCCTGAGCGCGTCGATGTTCCCGGTGGTCGTGCTGGTCACCCCGCTGTTCCAGCTGTTCACCAACCTCGGCTGGATCGGGCAGTACCAGGCGATGATCATCCCGAACATCTCGTTCGTGCTGCCGATGACGGTCTACATCCTCGCCTCGTTCTTCGCCGAGCTCCCCTGGGAACTCGAAGAGGCGGCGCGGATCGACGGCGCGACCAAGATGCAGGCGTTCCGGCTGGTGATGTTGCCGCTGGCCGCGCCCGCGGTGTTCACCACCGCGATCCTCGCGTTCATCGCCGCCGTCAACGAATACCTGTTGGCCCGACTGCTTTCCAGTGGCTCGACCGAGCCGGTGACCGTCGCGGTCGCCCGGTTCTCCGGGAACAACCCGCTGGTCGAGCCGTACGCGGCGATCATGGCCGCTGGCACCATCGTGTCGATTCCGTTGGTCATCATGGTGCTGCTGTTCCAGCGTCGGATCATCTCCGGCCTCACCGCTGGTGGCGTGAAGAGCTGAGTTTCGTCGGGTCGGCACGGCAGGCTGCTGCGGCCGTGCCGACCCGAATACCGCCGTATGCGGGCTTGTCTCACCGTTTTCAGACGGTGCGAAACACGCGCTGCTAGCATCGCCGGTCACCTGGGGCGCGAGTAAAGTCGTGATTCTGGGGCCATTTCCGATCGTTGTTCGTGCAGGTGAGTTTCGACCGACGCTCCGGGAGGAGATGATCGTGGGCTCGTTCGGCAAACGGCGTAGACAGGCGGCACCGTATGCCTCGCTGGCAGGCTGGAATGAGCTGACGACTAGCCCCGCGCGTGGCAAGCGACATGCACACTCGGCCAAACCTTCGCGGCCAACTCCGACCCCCGATCCGAATCGCCCGCCGCGCACCCGAGCCGAACGCATCAGGCGACTGGTGCTCGCGCTCTTCGTCATCTTCGGTGCGGTGCCGCTGCTGTTGTGCGTGCTCGTCTACTGGAGCGCCGAGATCCCCGATCCGGCCGCGGTGCAGACCAACCAGATCGCCACCGTCCTTGCCGCCGACGGCAGCACGGTGATCGCCAAAGTGGTTCCGCCGAACGGCAATCGGACGCCGATCCCGCTGGCCGAGGTGCCGCAGCCGGTGCGCGACGCGATGCTCTCCGCCGAGGACCGCAACTTCTACAGCAACCCCGGCTATTCCACGTCCGGGTTCCTCCGCGCAGCCCGCGACAACCTGACCGGACGGGAGAACGCGGGCGGCGGCTCGACCATCACCCAGCAGTACGTGAAAAACGCCTTCCTCGGCTCCGAGCGCACGCTGACCAGGAAGATGCGCGAGCTCGTCATCGCGGCGAAGATGGCCAGGCAGTGGAGCAAGGACGACATCCTCGCCGCCTACCTCAACACCATCTACTACGGCCGCGGCGCCTACGGCATCGCGGCGGCGACCAAGGCCTACTTCAACAAGCCGGTCAACCAGCTCACCCTGGCCGAGGGCGCGGTGCTCGCGGCGCTGGTCCGCACGCCGTCGATCCTCGACCCGGAGACCCATCTCCCCGACCTGACCGCCCGCTGGCAGTACGTGCTCGACGGCATGGTCGAAATGGGTGTCCTCGCGCCAGGCGACCGGGACGCCACCAAGTTCCCGGCCATCATCCCGCTCAGCGAGATCCCCGACGACAACGTGGCGCGCGGGCCGGAGGGCCTGATCCGCGCCCAGGTGGTGCGCGAGCTGCGCTCCGCAGGGATCAGCGAGCACGAGCTGAATACCGGTGCGCTGCAGATCATCACGACCATCGACGCGAAGGCGCAGCAGTCCGTGCTCGACGCGGTGCGCGGCAGGCTCGACGGGCAGCCGCCCGAGTTGCGCGCCGCGGTCGTGTCCGTCGACCCGCGTTCCGGCGCGGTGCGCGCCTACTTCGGCGGATTCGACGGCATCGGTTACGACTTCGCTCAGGCGCCGCTGCAAACCGGCTCAGCGTTCAAGCCGTTCGCCGCGATTGCCGCGCAGCAGCAGAGCGTGCCGATGAATCGCATGCTGGACAGCTCACCGGTCACCGACCGCGGCACCAAGATCACCAATGTCGACGGCGAATCGTGCGGACGGTGCAGCATGGCCGAGGCACTCAAGCGCTCGCTGAACACCAGCTTCTACCGGCTGACCATGTCGATGTTCGACGGGCCGAAGGCGATCGCCGACGCGGCGCACGCGGCGGGCATTCCGGAGGAGATCCCCGGCGTCCCAGGCAAGACGCTCACCGAGGACGGCGGGCGACCGCTGAACGGTATCGTGTTGGGGCAGTACCTCGTTCGTCCCATCGACATGGCGTCGGCGTACGCGACGATCGGCGCGTCGGGCATGTACCGCCAGCCCTACTTCGTGCAGCGCGTGGTGACCGGCGACGGACGGGTGCTGCTGGATCGCGGCGCCCCCGATCAACAGGTCGGCAAGCAGCTCCCCGCTGGGCAGCAACGCATTCCGCGCACCATCGCCGAGAACACCACCCAGGCGATGACGCCGATCGCGGCGTACTCCAACGGCCACGCCCTCGCCGGTGGCCGCCCGTCCGCGGCGAAGACCGGGACCACCCAACTCGGCGAGTCCAAGCAGAACAAGGACGCGTGGATGATCGGGTTCACCCCGTCGCTGTCCACGGCGGTCTGGATCGGCACCGAACAATCGCAGCCGATTCGCACCGCCCGCGGCAGCGATATCTACGGGGCAGGCCTGCCCGCCGATATCTGGAAGCAGGTGATGGACAACGCGCTCGACGGCACCCCGGTCGAGCAGTTCCCCGGGCCAGGAGCGGCGGCCGCACAGGCCGCCCCCACCACCAGCAAGCCCTCGGGCGGCAGCTACGACATTCTCAATCCGCCGCAGGGCGCGCCGCGGGAACCGGTCATCATCATCCCGCCCGCCCCGGAAGGACCTAAGGAAATGGAAATTTTTCCCGGGCTGAGCATCCCGGTTCCTGGATAGCGATGATGCTGTGACCTTCGGCGTCCCCGGGGGAACGGATGACATGGCAGCATCGTTTGCCAGAGTGAGAGCGAATAACGACTGTGTCGGACCAGGCCGACGCCGACGCCGCGGGATCGATGCGGAAGGATATGCGCTCGAGCGACGACACGCGGTGCGAACTTCAGGCCCGGAGGAGGTAGCTTGCGTAACCACGTAGGGCCAGAGAGCGGCGCCAATCAGATTCAGCGGTGCGAACGTCAGGCCCGAAGGAGGTAGCTTGCGTCACCACGCAGGGCCAGAGAGCGGCGCCACTTAGAGACAGCGGTGCGAGCGGCAAACCCGAATGGCACACCACCGTGCGGGGAATGCTGCCGAATGAAGACGGCGGCGCGAGCGGCAGACCCGGCAGTGGCAGCTAGCGTGACCACGGAGGAGCCCGGGAGCGCCGCCAATTGGAGACAGACGAGACATAGGGGCTACGCCGGTGGATTTCAATGTCGTTGACCAACCCGAGACGCTGGTGGCGGGAACAGTACTTCGCAGCCCGGCGCTCGCGGTCGAAGGACCGCGCCGCGCGAAAGTCGAAGAGGCGTGGAAGCGCAACCTGGCTCGCCAGCTGCCTGGGCCGCCGACGACCGCCTACGTCGACCATGCGCCGGAAATCAATTCGTACCTGACCCACATCGTCGGCTACCGCTGCCGCAACCTCGACGACTTACTCCCCGGCGATGTGCTGGCCAGGGTGCCCGCCGGTCGATTCGCCCGGTTCATCGCCAGCGGCGACAACCTCGGCGACACCGTCGTCTACATCTGGCGCTCGGTGTGGGACGCCGAGGCGGCAGGCCGATTCGTGCGCGCCTACACCGGCGATTGGGAGCACTATCCCGACTCGCGCACGGTCGAAGTCTTCGTAGCTCTGGCAGACGATCAAGTCGACGGGTAGGAACAACACTGTGGACTTCGAGATTGTCACGTTGGACGAGAGCCTGGTCGCCGGACTGACCGTCCCGCTAGCAGGCCGTGAGGTCACCGCGCGCGACCTCGACCTGGTCAACTTCACCTGGGACCGCTACCTGGCGCGGGACAAGAACGTGCCGCGGGTGGCCGCCTATATCGGCCAGAACGATCACGCCGTCGCCGTACTCGGCTACGAGGTCGCGTCGATGGCCGAGATGGACGCAGGCGACGTGCTGACCCGCGTGCCGACCGGCCGCTACGCCAAGTTCGTCGTCTCCGACAAGCCCTACGACCTGCTACGCACCGCGTGGGCCCAGGTGCGCAAGGCCGAGAGCGCCGGCACCATCACCCGCTCGCACACCGCCGAAATCGAGCGCTACACGGGCCCGACCTCGGTCGAGGTCTACGTCTCCCTCGACTGAACACCCCCGGACAGCAGAAAGCCGGTCGGAAAACTCCGACCGGCTTTTCTGACTCCCTAAGGGCTGCTGGGGAACTCAGGCGTCGATGATGAACGCTTCCAACTGCTCGCGGGCGATATCGTCGGCGAGCTGCTTGGGCGGGGACTTCATCAGGTAGGCCGACGCCGGGATGACCGGTCCGCCGATGCCGCGGTCCTTGGCGATCTTCGCCGCACGCACCGCGTCGATGATGATGCCCGCCGAGTTCGGCGAGTCCCACACCTCGAGCTTGTATTCCAGGCTCAGCGGCACGTCGCCGAAGGCGCGACCCTCGAGCCGGACGTAGGCCCACTTGCGGTCGTCGAGCCAGCCGACGTGATCGGACGGGCCGATGTGCACGTCGTTGGCGGTGAGCTCCTTCTTCAGGTTGCTGGTGACAGCCTGGGTCTTGGAGATCTTCTTCGACTCCAGCCGCTCGCGCTCGAGCATGTTCTTGAAGTCCATGTTGCCGCCGACGTTCAGCTGCATGGTGCGGTCGAGCTGCACGCCGCGATCCTCGAACAGCTTCGCCATCACCCGGTGCGTGATGGTCGCGCCGACCTGGCTCTTGATGTCGTCACCGACGATGGGAACGCCTGCCTTGGTGAACTTTTCGGCCCACACCGGGTCGGAGGCGATGAACACCGGCAGCGCGTTGACGAACGCGACGTTCGCGTCGATGGCGCACTGCGCGTAGAACTTGTCGGCCTCTTCCGAGCCGACCGGCAGGTAGGACACCAGGACGTCGACGTTGTTGGCCTTCAGCACCTGCACCACGTCGACGGGCTCGGCCTCGGACAGCTCGATGGTCTCGGCGTAGTACTTGCCGATGCCGTCGAGGGTCGGACCGCGCTGCACGACAACATCACTCGGCGGCACGTCGGAGATCTTGATGGTGTTGTTCTCGCTGGCGAAGATCGCTTCGGCGAGGTCGAAACCGACCTTCTTGGCGTCGACGTCGAATGCGGCGACGAACTTCACGTCCCTGACGTGGTACTTGCCGAACTTGACGTGCATCAAGCCTGGCACGGTCGCGGTCTCGTCCGCGTCCTTGTAGTACTGCACACCCTGGACCAGCGAGGAAGCGCAGTTGCCCACGCCTACGATGGCGACGCGAACTTCGTTGGCGTTGTCAGCCTTCTTGTCATCACTCATGGCCGATATTTCCCTCTTTCTGTGGTGCCGCCTTCGTCGATTGCTCCGCCGCAATCAACTCGTTGAGCCAGCGCACTTCGCGCTCGCTTGATTCGAGTCCGAGCTGGTGGAGCTGCCGGGTGTAGCGATCGAGCGACCCGCTGGCCTTCTTGATCGCCTCCCGGAGTCCTTCTCGGCGCTCCTCGACCTGGCGCCGCCTGCCCTCCAGAATCCGCATCCGCGCCGTGGCGGGGGTGCGGCTGAAGAAGGCGAGATGCACGCCGAAGCCGTCGTCGGTGTAGTTCTGCGGTCCGGTGTCGGCGAGCAGTTCGCTGAACCGTTCACGGCCCGCAGGCGTCAGTTGGTAGACGCGGCGCGCTCTGCGCGCGACCACGCCCGCTGGGATCTCCTCGGCGATCAGTCCGTCCGACTGCATGCGGCGCAGCGTGGGATAGAGCGACCCGTAGGAGAAGGCCCGAAACGCGCCGAGCAGGCCGGTCAGCCGCTTACGCAGCTCGTAGCCGTGCATGGGCGATTCGAGGAGCAGCCCGAGGATTGCCAGCTCGAGCACCGGGCTTCACCTCCCTGACTATGTACAGACCTAACCGATGGATGCGACTCCAAACTATATCGGAGCGATATAACTGTCTACAGTTCTAGCCGATATAAACGGCCCTTCAGCGGGTTTTCGGTACCCCTGAGCCGGGGCGGCCCCACGACAACACCGCTACTCTGGTTCTCGTGCGAATCCAGCGGCAAGTGGTCGACTACGCCCTTCGGCGGCGGTCGTTGCTGGCCGACGTGTATGCGGGCCGCGTCGACGTGGCCGAAGTATGTGACGCAAATCCCTATCTGCTGCGTGCGGCGAAGTTCCACGGGCGGGGGAGCGAGGTCACATGCCCCATCTGCCGGAAAGAACAACTCACGCTTGTATCTTGGGTCTACGGCGACACCCTCGGTCCGGCGGCAGGATCGGCTCGCGCACCGGAGGAGCTGACGCGCCTCGCCGAGACTCGTGAAGAGTTCTCGGTCCATGTCGTCGAGGTATGCCGAAGCTGCAGCTGGAATCATCTGGTGCAGTCCTACGTGCTCGGGAACACGCCTGCGCCGCCGCGCCGCCGCGCGGGAACCCGAGCCAACCGGCGCACCGCAGCCGAATGAAGTGCCTGGTCATCTGCCCGTCGGGTGACTCGCGGAGCCACAACGTGTCCGCAGCGGCGCACCCCGCCGCTCCGAGCCACCAGCAACGTCACGAGTTATGGAGATCTTGTCAGTGAATTCGCCCTACGAGACTTCCCCCTACGGCGATGACCCGCACGGCGGCCGTACTCCACGCGGTTCACATCCAGGACCCCCGCAGCAGCCGCACCCACGCCAGGGACCGCCACCCGGTGCCAGGCCTGGCCCGCCGCCGCAGCGTCCAGCGCCCTATCCAGGGGAACTCCGTGGGCCGCAACCGCAGCCGCAGCGCAGGCCCGGCCCGCCGCCGCAGCAGCGACCCCCGCAGGGCAGGCCTGCCGCAGGCGCGCCGAATGGTGCACAGGCGACCCAGCGCATCGAGCGGCCGAACGAGGCGGTGGCCAGGCGCGGTGCGCCGCCCGCCACCGGCCCGCG
>NZ_BDAY01000012.1 GCF_001612685.1 Nocardia altamirensis NBRC 108246 | reverse complement strand
GAACGAGCGCGCCGTGCAGGCGATTCCGGCAACGCCACCGGCGAACGCAGGAAGACCGCAGGCGGCCCGCCCGCCGGCCCGCCGCCGCGCCGCAACGGCGGCAGTGGCGGTAGCGGTGGCTCGGGTGGCCGCAAGCCTGGCCAGAAGAAGAAGTCGCCGTGGCGAATCGTGCGCCGCGTCATCTATGTGCTGATCGCGATGGGCATCTTGATCCCGAGCGGCGTCTTCTTGATCGCGTACACAACAGTGCCTATACCCAAGCCCGGCGATGTGGAAACCAACCAGGTCGCCACCATCCGCTCCGCCGACGGCGAGGAAATCAGCAAAGTCATTCCGCCGCAAGGCAACCGGACCGAGGTGACGATCGATCAGATCCCGCCGCACGTCCGCAACGCGGTGATCGCCGCCGAGGACCGCGACTTCTACTCCAACCCGGGATTCTCGATCTCCGGCTTCGCGCGTGCGGCCAGGGACAACGTCCTCGGCAAGGAAAGCGCGGGCGGTGGCTCGACAATCACCCAGCAGTACGTGAAGAACGCCTTTGTCGGCAACGAACGCTCGCTCACCCGCAAGATGCGTGAGCTGGTCATCTCGGCGAAGATGGCCAGGGAGTGGAGCAAGGATCAGATCCTCACCGCGTACCTGAACACCATCTACTTCGGTCGTGGCTCTTACGGCATCGACGCGGCTGCCAAGGCCTACTTCGGCAAGCCGGTGTCCGACCTCACCATCGCAGAGGGCGCGGTACTCGCCGCCACCATTCAGCAGCCGTCCGGCCTGGATCCGGAAAAGAACCCCACCGGCGCGAAGACCCGCTGGAATTACGTGCTCGACGGCATGGTGGCCGGCGGTGATCTGCCCGCTGCCGAACGGGCGGCGCAGCAGTTCCCCACAGTCGTGCCGATCGCCCAGACGCAGGACAAGGCCATGGACTCCGGCCCGGAGGGCCTGATCAAGAACCAGGTGCTCGCGGAGCTGTCCTCTGCTGCGGGAATCAGTGAGCAACAGCTGAATACGCTGGGGCTCTCGATCACCACCACCATCGATATGAAGGCGCAGCGGGCGGCCGTCGACGCGGCACGCAAGAAGATGCAGGGTGAGCCGGACCAGCTGCGCACCGCGGTGGTCTCGGTGGATCCGAAGACCGGTGCGGTGCGCGCCTATTACGGTGGCGAGAACGGCCAGGGCTGGGACTTCGCGAATGCGGGCCTGCAGCCGGGCTCGTCGTTCAAGTCGTTCGGCCTCGCGGCGAATCTCGACCAGGGCATCCCGCTCTCGCAGATGTACGACAGCACGCCGATCACCGTCAACGGCATCAAGATCACCAACGTCGAGGGTGAGAACTGCGGCACCTGCACCATTGCCGAGGCGCTGAAGCGGTCGTTGAACACCAGCTTCTACCGGATGCAGATCGACATGGGCAACGGCCCGCAGAAGATCGCCGACATGGCGCACAAGCTCGGTATCCCGGAGACCATTCCCACCGTCGAAGGCAAGACGCTCTCCGAGAAGGGCGGCGCGGGCCCGAACAACGGCATCGTGCTCGGCCAGTACCCCGTGCGAGTGCTCGACATGGCTTCCGCGTACGCGACATTGGCGGCCTCCGGCGTCTACCACGCTCCGCATTTCGTGCAGAAGGTGACAACGGCCACCGGCGAGGTGCTGTTCGATCGTGGCGAGGTGGCCGGCGAGCCGCGGGTGTCGCCCCCGGTGGCCGACAACGTGACTGCGGCGATGAAGCCGATCGCCGGCTACTCGCGCAACCACAACCTGGCAGGCGGCCGCGAGTCGGCAGCCAAGACGGGCACCGCGCAGCTCGGCGACACCGGCGAGAACAAGGACGCGTGGATGGTGGGCTACACGCCGCAACTGTCGACCGCGGTCTGGGTCGGCTCGATCGACAACACGGCGCTGCGCAACTACCAGGGCGGCATGATCTACGGTTCCGGCCTGCCGTCCGACATCTGGAAGGCGACCATGGACGGCGCCTTGGAAGGCAGCAAGAACGAGCCCTTCCCGAAGCCGGCACCCATCAAGGGCCAGGCAGGCGTGCCGGAGTTCTCGGCGCCGTACACCCCGCCCTCGACCTCCGACGCGCCGTCGATCCTGCCGCCGATCTACATCCCGCCGACGATCGATACGCCGTTCGGCCCGATCCAGATCCCCGGCGGCGGCCAGCCGCGTCCGCAGACGCAGCAACAGCCGCAGCAGCGCAGCGAACCGGAGAAGCCGGATTCCGGTCCACTGCCCGGCCAGCCCGTCGCGCCGACCAACGGCTCGTCGCCGACGAGCACCGCATCGCCGAGAGCCAATGGGCAGAACGGGTATTCGCAAAACGACGAGCCCACCACGGCGCCGACGACACGCGTCAGGTAGACCTGTTCGAGTGACCAGGGGGGAGCAGGTGCCGACGGCACCCGACGGCGCCCGACCGGTAGCCTCGGGTGCCGTGACCGATCAGCAGCTGGTGGATCAGCGGACGAACGGGAGCGAGCCGCAACGCGATGCCGAGCCGACGAGCGCGGCGCCCTACATCGCGCCCGCCCCGCTCGCGCCGGATCTGCGGTCGGCCGACGCCCGAGATCGGCCGAGCCGCAACGATTCACTGACCGCGCAACTGTCGACGGTGATCGGCGGGCCGGTCGGTGAGCACGCGCTGATCGGCCGGGTGCGGTTCTGGACGCCGATGCGGGTGTTGCTCGCCTTCACCGTGGTGTTCCTGGCGTTCGGCTGGTTCAGCAAGGCGGGGTGCATCCAGCAGACCACCACGGCGGACGGAGCACTCACGCTCGACTGGAACAACGGGCGCCAGTACGTGGCGATGTGCTATTCGGACACGGTGCCGCTGTACGGCGCCGAGCGCCTGAACGAAGGCGCATTCCCGTACAAGAAGTCGTGGACCGAGACTCAAGGCGGCGTCCAGCAGACCAGGTACATGGAGTACCCGGTGCTCTCCGGTCTGTACCAATACTTTTCGATGCGGATCGCCAAGGCCTGGGATGCCACGCCGCTGCCCGGCGCACTCCAGGTGGTGATCTACTTCAACGTGGTCGCGTTCGGCCTGGCACTGGCCTGGCTGGTCACCGTGTGGGCGACCACCCAGCTGGCCGGGCGCCGCGTGTGGGACACCGCGCTGGTCGCCTGCTCGCCGCTGGTGATCGTGCACATCTTCACCAACTTCGATGCCCTCGCAACGGCTTTCGCCGCCACCGGCCTGCTGGCATGGGCCCGCAGGCGTCCGGCACTGGCCGGTCTGCTGCTCGGACTCGGCGGCGCGACCAAGCTGTATCCGCTGCTACTGCTCGGTCCGATCGTGCTGCTGTGCCTGCGGGCCGACCCGATGCAGCGGCTGCCGAGCACGCAACTCGGGCTGCGTCTTCGCGATATCGACAGCGTGGCAACGGCGCGCGATTGGCTGCGCGAAACCCCGTATCGCCTCCACCTGTTCAGCATCCGCCCGCTCGGCGCCGCGACCATCACGGTGCTGGCGGCGGTCGTCACGTGGGTGCTGGTGAACCTGCCGATCGCCGCGGCGTTCCCGAACGGATGGTGGGAGTTCTTCCGGCTCAACAGCGAGCGGCACGCCGACCCCGACTCGCTGTACAACGTGATCACCTCGTTCACCGGCTGGCCCGGGTTCGACGGGCCGCTCAATGATGGGGAGCTGCCGGTCGTCCTGAACGCGGTGTCGCTGCTGGTGTTCATCGCCGCGTGCGTGGCGATCGGCTACATCGCGCTCACCGCGCCGCAGCGGCCACGGCTCGCGCAGCTGTGCTTCCTGGTGGTGGCCGCGTTCCTGATCACGAACAAGGTGTGGAGCCCGCAGTATTCGCTGTGGCTGGTTCCGCTTGCCGTGCTCGCGCTGCCGCATCGCCGAATCCTGCTGGCGTGGATGACGATCGACGCGCTGGTCTGGGCGCCACGTATGTTCTACTACCTGGGCATGGACAAGAAGGGCCTGCCCGAGCAGTGGTTCACCGGCACCGTCGTGCTGCGCGACCTCGCGGTACTCGCGCTGTGCGCCTTGATCGTTCGGCAGATCTACCGGCCCGACGAGGACCTCGTGCGCCGCGATTACGTCGACGACCCGGTCGGTGGCATCCTCGACCGGGCCCCGGATCCGTTGCTGCCGTGGCTGCCCGAGTTCCTGCGGCCGAGGGTCGCCCCGGCTCAGTGGGTGCGCAGGTAGCGCGCGAGCTGCGCCGCTTCCGTCGGAAGCATGTCCAGGTCGAGCTGCCACGGGCTGCCGGTCCACGGATCGAACAGCGGGGTCTGCCCCATCGTCGGCAGGTGCCTGCACGACTGCGACAGCATCGCCACGGTGGCGTTGTCCGACTCGGATTCGTCACTGCCGATGATCACCGTCGACAGCCCGATCAGGTCGCCGCGCACGATCAGCGAACCGATCCGTTGCGCGTCCGAACTCTGGTACCCGTGCGGGAAGTCGGCCGCGATCAGCACCCGGTGTTCGCTGGGCGCGCTGCCCATTCCGCTGGACATGGCCAGCTGCGCCATCTCGGCGGCCCTGGCGAGTTCTTCCAGCCTGGCCGAGATCCCGGAGTGGTCGGTGATCGGCGGCGCGTTCAGCACCGGAGCGAGCAGGCCGGTAAAGGCAGTGAACGCACCCGTCAGATCGATGACGTCGACCACAGTGCGCCTGCCAGGCGTCGAGGTGAGCAACCGCGCGAGCAATGCGGCCACCACCGGTGCGACCGCGCGCGACGATTCGGTGTCGATCCACAGCGGCCGATTCAACGGCACCGGAACGCAATACGGCACGCGCAGCCCGCCGCGGTCGTCCGCGTACAGCTCGCCGAGCCGGATGCCGTCGCTCGGCGTGATCGGCTTGTCCCACACCGGTGAGTCCCAGGTGGCCAGCGCGGGCGGCAACATCAGGTCGGCGTCGGCGAGCTCACGCACCAGCTGTTCGCTGTCGCGACGATGGTTGGTCTCCGCGATGGCGACCAGCTCGTCGTTGCGTTGCTGCGCGGCCCGGCGCGCGGCGTCCGCGGCCGGGGTGTTCCTGGTCGCGGGATCCGAGACGGCGGCGGACAATTCGTGATCGAGCCGCTTTGCCGCGTAGTCGCGGGCCGAGACCAGCGCGGCGGCCGAGCGGGCGGCATCCTCGAAGATCATCCACAGCCGTTCAAGGCCGTGCCCGACCTCCATCGGCGAGGCGCTGGCGGAGCGGGCCTCGCTCGCCATCGGCCCGGCCATGGTGTGCACGCCGGGACCGGGCTGCGCGGTCGCGGTCGGCTGCGGGACGGTGCCCGCCTGCGCGGACGACCCGGTCTGCGCGGACGGATCCGCAGGCTCGTCCTCGACCTCGACGCCGTGCGCGGTCAGCAACACGCCGAGACCGCCCGAGTAACCCTGTCCGACGGCACGCAACCGCCAGTCCAGGCCGCGGCGATACACCTCGAGGCAGATGAGCGCCGCCTCCCCCGCCGACGGCGTGACGGTGAATTCCGCTGCCACCGTGCCGTTCTCGACCAGCGACGCGGTGACCGTGCCGAGCCCCTGCGCCCGCGCTGGCACGGCGGGATCGGCGCTGACCACCAGCAGCACGGCCTTGGCGTCGCCGCGCACCTCGGCGGGGGTGATCGTCACCTCCTCGCCTGCCAGCGCAACGCCTGCCGCGGTCGGCTGGTTGTAGAAGATGAAATCCTGTTCGGAGAACACCTTCAGGTTCTCGGCCACCACCAGCGCCGAAACATCCAGCGCTCCTTCGGCTTTCGCGCTGAATCGAACGACATCACCGGTCAGGGGGATGTTCTGACCGGCCTTGAGCTGAATCACCTTGTTCGCCTTGCTGTCCGCGCCGCTTCGATCAACCGTGCTGCAGGAATCGGCCCAGATTCGGGACGGCCTCGCCGGGGTGCTTGGCCGTGAAGCCCTCGCCGAGCGCCTGCATCTTCCAGTCGTTGCCGACGCGGAACACCTTGGCCATCGCCATCGCGGTGAACGCCATGCCGCCCGCCATCGTGTACCTGGCCAGCTCGGCATTGTTGGTGCCGTCGACCAAGCGGCAGAACGCATTCTGGATCTGCTCGAACGTGTGCCCCTTGTAGGACGTCACGATGAACACCAGCGTGCTCACATGCGCCGGAATGCGGGTGAGATCGACCAGGATCACCTCGTCGTCGCCCTCGCCCTCGCCGGTGAGGTTGTCGCCCTGATGCCGGATCGAGCCGTCCTTGGAGGTCAGCTGGCCGTAGTAGGCGACGTCCACCGGGTTCGTGTCGGCGAACATCACCACGGAGGCGTCGAGGTCGACGTCGACGGTGCGGTTGCCGAACATGCCGCGGTTCTTCACCGGATCCCAGCCGAGACCCATCTTCACGAAGGTCAGTGCGGCGCCGCCCTCCTTGCGGAGAGTGACCCGCTGGCCCTTGACCAGGCTGACCGGGCGATCCTTGCTGAGGCTGACCTCGGCGGGCGGCTGCTGCGGCGGAACCGGCTGTCCGGCAGGCGGGTAGCCCTGGGCCGGTCCTGGCGGCGGCGGATAGCCGGGCGCACCCTGCGGCGGCAGGCCCTGACCCGGCGGCGGGTAGCCGGGGCCCGGCGGCGGGTAACCCGCGGTCGGCGCGAACTGCTGTTGCGGCTGGCCAGGAGGCGCAGGCGGCGGGAAGTTCGGCACTGCCTGCTGCGTGGGCGGCGGCTGGGTCGGGTAGGCGGGCGGTGGTGGGGGCGGCGGCGGTGCGGCCTGCGTCGCGGGCTGCGCGGGCGAATCGTCGACCGTCACGCCGTGATCGGTGACCAGCGCGGCGAAACCACCCGCGTAGCCCTGGCCGACCGCGCGCACCTTCCAGCTGCCCTGGCGGCGGTAGAGCTCGAGCGCGATGACGATCGACTCGGTGTTCAACCCTTCGATCTGGTACTCGTACAACCGATTACCGGTGGCATCCGAGACGATCGCGGTCGGCGCGGGAAACCGGCCGAAGTTGCTGGTCGCGTCGTCCAGCGTGATCACCGCGCGGATCTGCGCGATGTCCTGCGGCACCGAGTTCAGCGACACGGCAAGCGAGGCAGGCTGCCCGGCCGGGGCGGGCTGCAGGTTGACGCCCGGTCCGCTCGGCTGGTTGAAGAAGACGAAATCCGCGTCGGAGCGGACCTTGCCCTGTTCGGTGACCAGCAGCGCGGACAGATCCGCCGGCGCCGTGAGCTGGATGGACACCACCACATCGTTCGTGGCCAGCGGACCGTTTTGGCCCTTGGCGAGTGTTGCGGACAAGATCGACCCTTCGCTTGTCGGTGCTTTCGAATGCCACTCTACGAGAAAGGCGCAAGCCACGGGTTCAGGTGAACATCGCGATCGAGCCATCAGTTTCCCCGGCACCCGTTCGGCATCCCAGGCATTGACCCCGGTGCGATGCGATCTGTGGATAGAATCCGTCACGCTGCGCAGAACGGGAGCTGCCGGACGGAGTCCGCCACTAACCGCGCTAGCCGGAGCGAAGGCGAAGGATCCGCCTTTTCAAGGTGACGAAACGCGGGTGGAACGTGGCGCGATTACCTCATGCTGCCAGTTGACTACCCGCCCGTGGGCTCGACCGACTGCCCCTTTCCCTGTCCCCTACCTACCCCCGCCGGCCTGACCGGCTGCCATCCCTACGAGACAGCAGGCTGAACACCCCTATGGCGCAACTTTTCGAACAATCCAAAAAGGTGATCGAGGCGCATCTCGCCGGAACAACTCTCCGCGCGATTTCCGGCTCGATGGTCGCCTACGAAGGCAATGTGCAGTTCAAGGCGGCCGGTTTCGGCGGCGGCGACGGCGTGATCGCCGGGCTCAAGCGCCGTGCCACCGGCGAGAAGCTCTCGCTGATGGAATGTTCCGGCAACGGCCGGGTCTTCTTCGCGGTGAACGGCCAGCACGTCACCGTCGTCAACCTGAACAACGAGACGCTGCAGGTGGAATCGCAGCAGCTGCTCGCGTTCGCAGGCAACCTGCGCACCGACGTGCGCTTCGCCGGGCTGCGCGGTGCGTCCACCGGCGCAGGCCTGTTCACCACCACGGTGACCGGACAGGGTCAGGTCGCGCTGCTCTCGGCGGGCGGACCGCTGATCCACCTCGAGGTATCGCCGCAGTATCCGCTGGTGGTCGACCCCGACGCGTTCGTCGCGGCGCGCGGCAACCTCAATCAGTCGTTCATCACCGACATCTCGTGGCGCACCGTCGTCGGTCAGGATGCCGGTGAGGCGTTCTCGCTGCGGTGGGACGGTCAAGGCGTCGTGTTGATCCAGCCTGCGGAACGGTAAGGGCGAGCGGATGTTCGAGAAAGTCAACGGCAAGGTCGTCAAGGTCAACGTCGGGATGTCGGGTGGCGTTGTCGCCCGCACCGGCGCGATGCTGTTCTATACCGGCGATGTTTCCTTTGCGCCGCACCAGATTCCGGGCGGCCAAGGGATGGGCGGCGGTGGCGGGCTGATGCGGATGGCCGGGCGCATGATGGCAGGTGAGCACGAGCGCACCATGCTGGCGCAAGGCAACGGCGAGGTGCATTACGGGTTCGCCGGGCTGGAAGTCCATGTGGTGCAGATGCAACCGGGCGCGACACTGCGCGTCGAGGCGTCGCGGCTGCTTGCCAATACCGCAGGCTTGCAGAGTTCGATTGTCTCCGTGATGAGTTCCGGTGGCGGAGGCGGCGGTGGTGGCGGCCTGATGGGTGCGCTGCGCGGCGCCGCGTCCGGCGCGCTGACCGGCCAGGGCATGTTCACCACGCAGCTGTCCGGACAGGGCGCCGCGGTGCTGCTCGCGCACGGCGGATTCCTGGAACTGCAAGTAGGCGGGCCGAATCCGATCGTCGTCGATCCGCAGGCGTTCGTCGCCGCGTACGGCAATGTGCAGACCGAGCTGAAAACGGCGCTCAGCTGGCGCGACGCGGTCGGTCGCGGCGCAGGAGAAGCCATGCAATTGCATTGTGTCGGACAGGGTGTGGTCTACGTGCAGGCCTCCGAAGAGAAGTTGTGAACATGACTGACATCTTGAGCCCGATGAATCTCGGTGAGAGCGACAACATTCCGGGCAACAGCTACGCGTACTGCATCGACCTGAACAAGCCGTGGTTCATGCGCAAGGGCGCGATGATCGCCTACTACGGCGACATGCGCTTCCAGATGCTCACCCACGGCCTGCAGGGCGGGCTGCTGCACATGGTGTCGCAGCAGTTCTCGGCGCCGTTGTTCACCGGCGACTACGTCGTTGCCGAGGGGCACGGCAAGCTGATCATCGGTGACCGCGGCTACGACATCAATTCCTATGACCTCGAGGACAACGGCAACCTCACCATTCGCGCCTCGAACCTGCTGGCGTTCGAACCCGGTCTTTCGCTGAATCAGTCGATCGTGCCCGGCTTCCTCACGCTCATCGGCACCGGTAAATTCCTCGCCTCCTCCAACGGTCCGGTCATGTTCGCCGAGCCGCCGCTGCGGGTCGACCCGGAATCCCTGGTCGGCTGGGCCGACTGCCCGTCGCCGAGCCATCACTACGACCAGCGGTGGGTCAACAGTTTCCTCGCCGCGGGCGCCGCGCGCTTCGGGGTCAGCTCCGGTGAGGAACGCCAGTTCGACTTCACCGGTGCGGGGACGGTGCTGATCCAGTCCAGCGAAAAGGTGCTCAGCGACGCGATGCTCGTGCGCACCATCGAAGGGCAGATCCAGAGCGGGATCTCACCGACCGGACTGCAGCGCTTGCAGGGGTTCATCACCCAGCAGTTGGGTGGGCAACAGCACTACTGATCGAGCGGGGCGCCCGTGCCCGTCGGGCGGGCGCCCTCTCGTCGGACGACTCGGAGTCATCCCCCGACTCATCCATTCGGCGGACTCGACCGAGCTCAGGGCGACGTTAGTTTTCCAGCACGACTTTCATGCTGGGAGGCATCATGAGCATCGGTCTGATGTTCCTCATCATCGCCGGAGCAATCGTCTTGATCGTGAAGCGATTCCTCGGCGAACCTGTCGACGCCCGTGACACATTCGTCACCCCGCTGATCCTGGTCGGTATCGGCATCTACAGCGTCGCGCACGTCGACAACCTCACCGCCACCGACATCAGCTGGCTGATCATCGGCGGCCTGGTCGGCATTGCCTTCGGCGCCCTCCGCGGCACTACCACCATCCTCTTCGCCCGCGACGGCCACCTGTGGCAGCGCTACACCGTCAAAACCCTTGTCGTCTGGGCAACTTCCGCCGCCGCAGGTTTCGCCGTCACCCTCCTCGGCAGCACGATGGGCATGCACCCCGACGCCCGCCCCATCACCCTCTCGCTCGGCGTCGGCATGCTCGGCGAAATGCTCACCCTCGGCCTCCGTGCCCTCGCCACCGGCATCCCCTTCGCCCCCGATAAACGCGCCACCGCACCCACTTCCCAACCCCCACACGACCGTTCCCTCCACGTCGACCCCGAGCACAACGCCTCCCCCACCCTCCGCGACGGCCTCGACTGGCTCAACCGCTCCCTCGGCCGCCGCTAGTGGACATCACACGCACGGTCCACCGATCGGACAGATTTCCTGCCGTTGCACCGCTGGTTCGGTCCGCAGCGGGTATCTCACGGTGAGGGGACGTCGTCTACGGCACGAAGGAGATCGGTCCGATGTTGGATATGAACAAGCGCAATCTCGTGTACTTCGAAAGTCCTTCCATGCGAGGGCTGTACGAGCGCATGGAAGAGTGGCAGCAGGCGAATGAACGACGTCTGCTGTCCGTCAGCGTTCAGCACGATCAGGACAACTACTGTTGCATCGCGCTGACCAATCCGACCGAGGTCGTGATCACCAGCGCCGATGGACACAACCACGCGAGCGTCACTCGGTTCGGGATGCTTGCCGTGGACGCGCAATAGACCTGCCGTAAGAATCGCGGACGCCAGCCACGAGTGGTACCCGGTTGCGGCACGGTACGAGAAGCAGGCTCGGTGGTGTGCCACTCGTGGGTGCGGTGGCAGGTTACGGGTCGGGGATGTGGTTGCGAATTGTTGTGATTTGCGCGGCGGCGCCGTTGACGTGGGTTGGTGGGGGCGTGACGATGAGGTCGAACGATTCGTCGAAACTTTGAGGTAGGTGGGGTCTTGGGTGTGATCCCAGGTATGCGGTTGTGGTGCCGGGTTTTTCGTGACCAGAGTGCGGTCGTCATCGCATCGTGACCGGTAAGCGGAAGGGCTCCGTTGAGCAGGTGCGGCGGGAGCTGGGTGGGCGGCTGCGGGAAGTGCGGCGGGCCGCCGGGCTGACGGGCCGCCAGCTTGCGGCGGCGACGGGGCAGCATTTCACGCGGGTCAGCAAAATCGAGAACGGGGTGCAGGCGCCGACCGAACGGGACGTGCGGGAGTGGTGCGCGGCGTGTGCGGCGGCGGATCAGGAAGCGGACCTGATTGCGGTGCTGCGCGTGGCGGATTCGGCGTCGGTCGAGTCGCGGCGGGAGAGCAGGGCGGGGATGCGGCGGGTGCTCGGGGCGCACACGCTGAAGCAGTACGAGAAGACGGATCTCTTTCGGATCTATGAGCACAACATGATCCCCGGGTTGTTTCAGACGGCCGAGTATTCGGCGGCAATACTGTCGTTCTGGATCAGCTTCCTGCGGGCGCCGAACGATGTGGATCAGGCGGTGGCGGTGCGCATGGAGCGGCGCCAGGTGCTCCAGCTGGAGGGCAAGCGATTCGTGGTCGTGCTCGAGGAGCAGGCGCTGCGGACCTTGTTCGGCTCCGCGGAAACCCAAGTGGGACAACTGGGTCACCTGCTCGAGCTGATGTCACTGCCCCATATCTCGCTGGGGATCATCCCGCTGATGACCGAACGCACCGGCGTCGGCGCGACCGGATTCTGGATGTTCGACGACTCCCTGGTCGCGCTGGAGACGCCGACCGCAAGCATCCAGGTGACTCAGCCGAGCGAGCTGGGTTTGTACGCCCGGATGTTCGATGCGCTGCAGGACTCCGCCGTCTACGGCAAAGAGGCAAGAGCCCTGATCGTCGGCGTACTCAACGAAATCGATTCATAGCAAAGCACATTCGGCCAGCAGCGGTGGAATCAGTGGTAGCGGGCGAACTCCCACGGATCGTGGGCGCTGAAGACCGAGACCTCGTCGGCATGGTCGCGGACGAGTTCACGCAGCCGCGCCTGGGTGCCGACACGGAGGTCGTGGTGCACCTCCGAGGAGGTCTGGACCATATCCAAGATCGGGTGCGGATGGTGGTCGGTGGCCAGTTCGCGGTGGTAGTAGTAGGCGTCGCCGCAATGCAACAGCCAGTGATCCCCTTCTCGCACAGCAACTCCCGTGTGGCCCGCAGTGTGGCCACCGAGTGGGATCAGCCGGAAATCGTCGGATAGACCCTGCACCGGGGTCGATGCGAAACCGAACCAGTCGTCGCCACCGTCCGGGGTGTAGGTGACCCACCGCGGGCCATGCGCCCAGTGCGCGTCCCGATACCGGCGGGTCGGCGCCTCGGCGCGCGCCGCCGCCAGCTCGGCGGCCAAGACGTGCACCTCGGCCTGCGGAAAGTCGGGCAGACCACCGCAGTGATCCACATCGAGGTGGGTGAGCAGGATGTGGCGGACGTCCGCCGGCGCGTAGCCGAGACGCTCGATCTGGCGAATCGCGGTTTCCGCTTCGGCGAGCACCGGCTGCGCCATCGCCACCCACTCCGCGCCGAGGGTGCCTTCGGGATCGCGGACATCGTCGAGGCCCATGCCCGTCTCGACGAGAACCAGTCCTGCCGAATCGGTTTCGACCAGCAAGCAATGGTTCACGGCGTGGGCGGGCGCAGGCCCGGGGTAGGTGGCTTCGATCTGTCGCACAGACCCGCAATTGAGGTGATGGATGGTCATGCCGAGTAGTCTCTGACTTGAAGCGCGCTTCAAGTCAAGGAGAAAACATGACCTTGTTGGACATCGCCGAGGTGGCCGAACAGTCCGGCCTCGCCCCCTCTGCCATCCGGTTCTACGAGAAGCGCGGCCTCGTCACCTCGGCAGGCCGCAACGGTCTGCGTCGCACCTTCCGGCCGGACGTGCTCGCCCGCCTCGCGCTGGTGTCGTGTGCCCGGCGCGCCGGATTCACGATCGCCGAAATCACCCGGTTCCTGCAGGCCACCCCGCGCGACACCGATCTGCGCGCACGGTTGGCACGCAAGGCCGACGAGGTGGACGCGGACATCGCCCGCCTCACCCGCATGCGCGAGGGGCTGCGCCACGCGGCCACCTGCACGCACGAGCCGCTCGTCGAATGCCCGGACTTCAAGCGAACTCTCGACGACCCTGCGGTCCGCGCAGCTCAGGCGTGCAAGGCGCGATCCGCCTAGTCCAGCGGCGGTGCACCCTTGATGAACCAGTTGATGATTTCCTCACCGGCGAGGATGCCGGTGGCGCGGGTGACGGTGAGATTGGGGTGGGTCCAGTTGAGGTGTTCCAGCTCCCCGTGCCTCGGCCGGATGGCGAAGTCGGCGGCGCGCAGCATCTCGGCGTCGAGCGCACCGTCGCCCGCGGCGAAAGTCGGTGCCTCCGTGACGAGTTCGCCGGAATCGAGCAGCCTGCGGCGAACCTCCGCGACCGCGTGGCTCTTACAGACGACGTCCGGCATCGAGTAGATCTTGCGCCCCTGCTGCGAGGCGGACCAGCCGCGGGCCCGGCACCAGGCGTCCCATTCGGCGAGGAATCCCTCGGGAACTTCCTTGGGCCGCACCACCAGATAGCAGAACAGGTCGTCGGCGACGCGGAATTTGGACACCCACGAATCATCGATCCTGGATCGCAGTTCGGCGGTGACCTCGGAGAGGGTGACACCACCGGCGCGCACCTTGGCGTCGATGTCGATGCGCCACCGCAGGTCGGGGACGCCGTCGACGAGGATGTTGCCTCCGTTGCTGGTGATGGCGTAACGCCATGGGGCACCGGGCAATTGGATGCGGTCGAACTGCTTGATGGTGCGCGTGGTGGTGGGGACGACGGCCGCGGGCTCGGTGAGCGTCTGCATCTTCAGTGCGGCGGCGGTCGTCATGAACGACAGCGGTGCACCCTCCAGGTGTTCCACGCAGACTGTCGGCACATCGGAATGCGCGCTGAAGGCGTTGCGCGAGTAGATCATCGTTCGGTCCAGGTCGGTGGCGACCAGCGTATGTCTTCGTAGTCGGCTCGAGTCAAGCATCAGCCAGCTCCCTCCTGCATAAGCCCAGCTCTCTCATGTCTGCAGGTCCTTGATCAGTCCCATGCATGAATAGGCCAGGTCGGGGACGACCTCGACCGGCACGCCGCGGGCCGCGGCGAGCAGGCGAATATGCGCGTGCTCGGGAGCTTGCGCGTCCCGAACCAGCACCAGCCACGGCAGTCGCCGCAGCAGCACCCGGGTGGTCTCGCCGACGCCGGGTTTCACGAAATTCACACTGGCGATGCCGTATTCGGCACGGACCTGCTCGACCGAGGTCCAGCCGGTCCAGGTCGGGGTGCGATCGCTGGACGCCACGGCGGCGACGTGAGCAGGCACCCGATCGCGGATCGCGTCGAACGCGGCACTCACGATGTCGAGCAGGCGCAGCGAGACATCGTCCTCGGCCAGCTCGCGGTAGTACTTGGCGCCGTGGAATTGACCGGGTCCGATCAGGGTGTCGTTGAGCACGGTGCGCGAAACCAGGCCGGACACCGTCGAATTCAGGCAGGCCGAGGCGATCAGGAAGTCGTCGCGGGTGCCGTAGGTGCGCACGCAATGGCCCGGATCGGCCAGCACGGCGAGCTGGTCGTTGAACCGCGCGCCGCCTGCCGCGTGGTACGCGTCGAGGGCTTCGGTGAGTTCCCTGGTGATGGCGCCCTTGCCGGTCCAGCCGTCCACGAACACGATCGTGGCCGGATCATGGTGGCGCGCTAGATAATCCAGCGCGACCGTATCGATGCCGCGATCGCGCACGATCGACACCGCGTAATGCGGCACGTCGAGGCTCGGCCGTCCGGCGCCACGCCCGGAGCGCAACCAGCGCCGCATCAGGATCCCGATCGGCGTGCCCGCCCGAGCCAGCGACACCAGCACGATGTCGTCGCCGCGCTCGGCGACCACGAGTTCGGCAACGGTCGCCACGGCGAGCGCGAGCCGCTCGGCGCTTTCCGCGAGCACCTCGTCGAACAGTGCACGGTAGGCCGCGTCCGGCTGGTATTCGATGGGCAACGATTCGGCGTAGTGTGCGACGCCCGCCTGGATCCGGCGTTCTCTGTCGAGGACGTTGGCCTCGAGCTCCGCGTCCGACAGGTCCGTCAGCAGCCAGGAAACCTCGTCGGCCGCATACGAGCCGAAATCCGGACCGTGCAGCGGCGCAGGCAGATCCGAGGCCGCAGGCAACGCGGACTCCGCAACCGAATCGGGCACCGAGACGGCGGTGACCGCCAATTCGGCACGGGCGATACCCAACTCGCGCGGATCGGCTCCTGGCAGCACCGCGACAACGACATCGGACCCGGACGCGGTGAGCACATCGACCAGCCCACCGTCGGCGACGAGTTCCGCAGTATCGGCGGGCGCATCGACGACAACGAGCAAGACCGGCTCGACCGCATGTCCCGCAGTGCTCGACACCCCGGACGCACCGGAGAACTCCTCGGTCCAGTGCGCGTTGTACAGATAGCGCGGCTGTTCCTGCCCGGATTCCGGTGCGGTGAAACGGAATCCACGACGCAGCGGATACCCGGGCTCATCCAGCACATACGCGGGCGAACGGGTGGTCGTCTGGTACCGCGTCGGCGTCCCCGACTCGGCCAGCGCCGCGGCCAACCGCAACGGCAGGTACATCAATTCCTCGTGCCCGAGCACGATCACGGGCCGATCCGGAAAGTCCGCCGCGAGCCGAGCCCGCACCACGTCGGTCGCCGCGGCGACGGCGGCGTCGAAGGCCGTGACATCCGAGCGCAGCATTCCGTGCCTGCCGCCTTCCGGCACCGAAGCAGGCCACGGCACCTCGAGCCGGATCGACGAACCACGCTGCGCGGCCACCGGATTCAGGGCAGGTTCCGGAAGCTCGGCCACCGCGTCCACCAACCCGTTCGGCAGCACGGTGCGCCCCGAAGCCAGGCAGACGGTGTCGATCCGCACCCCGAGCTCCGCGGCCGCCTTGTCGAACACGGCGCGATCGGCCGCAGGCCGCATATCGACCAGCGACGCCAGCACGTAATGCGCGCGCGGCGCGAAGGCATGCAGCGCGCGAATCGCATCGAGTGCGGTTGCGCCGGTAGAGATTTCGTCATCGACGAGGACCAGCGGCAGGTCGTTCACGAAGATATCGGCGGGCACCGGTTGCAGCTGATGCGAGGTGGCATGCGAATGCCCCTCCTCGAATCCGGTGAGGGTCTGCGCCGCGTCGACATCACGTCGCGTCGAATGCAGATACCCCACCGCTTCGATCCGTGCCGCGACGCAATGCCCGAGCCCGGTCGCGGTTTCCGCGAAGCCGAGCACCAAAGCCGCACGCGCGCCGAGCACCTCGCGCACCAGGTCACCGAGCCGGTTCCCGCTGTCGAGCACCACCCGCGGATCGGTCGGCAGATGCTTGCCCAACACGGTCGACACCAGCAAGTGTGCCCGGCGCGGATTGCGCCGCAGGCCGGGCTGAATCAGCGAAGCAATCGCCAGTTCGGCGGGCAACGCGCTATCCGGCGCGGCTGCGCCGAACGACTCTTCGTGATCCAGCCGCAAGCCGAGAGTTTTTGTTGCCCAAGGAATTCCCACAAAATCGAGCGTCGCGCCGCTCATACGGTCACCAACGCCGTCAACAAATCCACGAACGAAACTCCCTTATTCGCCACCCCGAAAACCCGCGCCCGCAACAGCGTCTGCCGCGCCCAACTCCGGTGCGGTCGCATCTCGTTCATCTTGTTCCGATAACCCGACGCCGCCACTCCGCCGACGTCGACCTGCAGAATGTCCAACGCATCCGAGTACTCCTCGTGCGTCACCACCGACAGCGCGTGCACCGCAGCCACATGCGACGGATGAATCACCGTCTTGCCCTGAATCCCGTTGGCGCGGTCCAGGGTTATCTCGCGCAACAGCCCGTCCAGGTCCCGGCTGACCAGGTACTGCCGGAACGGCACCGCGTCGGATTCCTCGAACGGCGCGGTGCGCAGCAACGGCCGGAACATCCGCTCGTGATCGGCGAAATACTCCCAGACCGGCCCGGTGATCACGTAGCCCGTCCCGTCCGCCCGCCCCAGGTAGTTCACGATGTCGGCAATGACATCGGCGACCACCCGCACGTCGTAGATCGTCAGATCCCGGTCCCGGCGAATGCCGAACGTGGAGCACATGTCGGTCGCCCCGACCCGAACAGCAAGCACCCGTTCCCGGTGCGCGGCAAGCAACTCCGCGATCTGCGTCAGCTCCTGATCCCGCGTCTGCCGGTGCACCAGGCCCGGCGATTCGAGCACCGGCATCCCGTAGATCGGCCGGTCGAGCCGCTGCACCGCGGCGCTCAACGTGTCCAGATACGCCGGGCCCGTTCTGCTGTCGAACTTCGGAAAGACGAACCCGGTCAACACCCCGGCGCCCGCACCCAATTGCTCGACCAGCTCGCTGATCGTGTCCGCGTCCCGCACCCGGACGAACAGCAGCGGATTCGCATCCCCGTTGGCCGCCAACAGATCCAGTGCCGCGACCGTCTGCCGCTTGGCCAATTCCACCTCGTGATCGGCGACCGCGTCCTCGAGGTCGATCACCATCGAGCACACGCCACGCTCGGCCCGCCTGCTGATGGTGTGTGCGAGATCCGGTCGGGTCGCCGGTGCGTACAACGTCGCACCGAGCCCGACCGCAAGCAATTCGCGATCCGTATGGTCGTCGCCGAACGGTTCGGGTTCCCGGTGAAAAAGATTCCGGGCCTCCGGGCCGTGCAGCTGCCGGAAGTGGCGCAGCGGCATTCGCTTCCGCAGGGAAACCTCCCGCTGGACGGCGATGCCTGCGGTCATCGTTATCCCACTCTCATTCTCGTCGTGGTCCTGCTTGTTTTCTCATTCGATCCACCACTCCGGCGATGAAGTCGGTGACGGTATCCAGTTCGGCCACGTAGGCCCAGTAGTCGGGGTGGCGCCCCGTCAGTGTTTCGCTGATTCGATCGATCCGGGCGGCCTGTGCGTCGAGCACAGAGCCCCATTCGGTGACGAGCCCGCGGCTAACAGCGAGCATCTGTGCATCCCGCAGCCGAAATCGTACGGCCTTGGCCTTGTCTTGCGGGTCGGACCTGACTTCTCGCAACAGGGACAACCGCTTCGTTACGGCGTCGACCAGGCGTTCGGCCTCGGTGAGGTACCCGCGGGCGGATGTGGTCAGATCAAGTGCAATCTCCGGGTTGTTCTCCGCCGCTGCCGCACGCGCCCGCGCCAGGGCAGCGTCCGCGGCCTCGATGGCTCGCTGGCTTTCGCGACCATTGTCAGCTAGATCGGCCGAACTCGCAGCATTGAATTCTCGCAGCAACGCGGAATAGGCGGGCGCGAGCCCCTCCGCCTTAGTATGGGCCGCGGCCAGCCGAGTGGTCACCGAGGTGATCGCGGTCTTCGCCGCGCCCGCCCGAGATGGGGCCTGCGCCAACGCATCTGCCAAGACTTTTGTGGCCGCTTCCAGCCGGTTCGCCGCCTCACGGACGGCCGCGACTGGGGCGTCTCGTTCCGCGGCCTCCAATGTGACCAGAGCCTCATCCACGGTTCCGGCGTGTTCGCGCACCGAAGGGAAGCTCGCGTACGCCGACTCGGCGGCCTGGCGGCGCACGCCTGCCGCGGTGATCTTCACCTGCCTGGCAAACTGCGGGACAGTGCCGAGGACGGACACCGCGTTTTCGAGCTGCGTCTGGTTGCCGCGGTAGAACTCGTCGACGGCGCGCGCCGCGTCGGTCAACTGCCTGGTCACGGCTTCGACGCGGGCTGGGCCGTCCGTGATCGGGGTGTCGTCGCGTTCGGCCTGTTCGAGCTGCTCGGTCAACGTCACATAGGCGCCTGCCGCGTCATAACAGCGGCTGCGCACCGGCTCCCAGCGCACGGCCAGTCTGCGGTCGGGGAACACCTGCTCGGACGCGTGCACCGCCGCCTCCGCCGCGCTCTGGCGCTTGTCCATGTCGAGGAACGCCGAGGCCAGCGACCCTCGCGCCTGCTCGATCCATTCGCTGTTCCCGGATGACCGGAACCATCCGCGCCTTCGGCCTACCACGCTCCGATCGTAGGCGGATCCTGCGCCTTCGCTGCGGCTAGCGCGATTATCGGCGGACTTCGCCCGACAGCGCCTGTTCTGTGGATCCTCCGCCTGCGCAACGAGTAGCGCGAATATCGGCGGACAACCCCACCATTTGCCCGTACCCGGTAGTAGGTCTGCCGTGTTCACCCAGCGTTCTGCGGGTTCCTACGCAAGTTCGCGGAAACCTACTACTGTCGTAAGGCGTACCCGGCGATTCGGACATGCTGGGAACCAATGACGGACTATTGAAAGGGAATCCCGCATGGGTGTCAGTTTGTCCAAGGGCGGCAATGTCTCGCTGACCAAGGCGGCGCCTAACCTGACCGCCGTTGCGGTCGGCCTAGGGTGGGATGTGCGGACCACCACCGGTACCGACTTCGACCTCGACGCCAGCGCCATCGCGACCGGTGAGGACAAGAAGGTGCTGTCGGACCAGCACTTCGTGTTCTTCAACAACTTGAAGTCGCCGGAGGGCGCCATCGAGCACGCGGGTGACAACACCACCGGCGAGGGCGAGGGCGACGACGAGGTCATCAACGTCGACCTGGCCAACACCCCGGCGACCATCGCGAGCATCTTCTTCCCGGTCTCGATCTACGACGCCGAGACCAGGCAGCAGTCGTTCGGCCAGGTCCGCAACGCCTACATCCGCGTTGTCGACCGCAGCAACAACAACGAGCTCGCCCGCTACGACCTCACCGAGGACGCCTCCACCGAGACCGCCATGGTCTTCGGCGAGCTGTACCGCAACGGTGCGGAGTGGAAGTTCCGCGCCATCGGTCAGGGCTACGCCTCCGGTCTTTCCGGGATCGCCCGCGACTACGGCGTGAACGTCTAAGAAACGCTTCGTGGTTCGAGGGGGCTCGGCGACGGGCCCCCTCGTCGTGCGACCGGCGCGCCGGGAACGTCAACGGCCGCTGGGCCGTTAGACGGTTAACGGAAATGGCGGCTGTGCCGTTAGATGGTTGACGTGCTGTGATTGCCTCTGGCAGCAGTACAGTCGGCACACCGTCGACAAACCGATCACAGCTCCGTTGGACATCCGGCGGATCTGCGGCCACGCTGGTAACAGCGGCGCCAACTCGGATACATCAGACAAGCGCTCGGGCGGACACACGTCCGGCCGACGCAAACGAAAGGTCCCCGCGTGGTCCTGCGCATATTCGGCATGTCCCTCATCGTGACGGTGCTGTCGCTCGTGGTTGCGCTGCTGTACGGCGGGCCGACCGCCCTGGCACTGGTCGCGATCCTCGGCATCCTCGAAGTCTCACTCTCTTTCGACAACGCGGTCATCAACGCGACTGTGCTCCGGCGGATGAGCGATTTCTGGCAGCGGATCTTCCTTACCGTCGGCATCTTGATCGCCGTGTTCGGCATGCGCCTGGTGTTCCCGCTGGCGATCGTGTGGATCACCGCGGGGCTCAGCCCGGTGAAGGCCTTCGACCTGGCGCTCAATCCGCCGGAAGGCGATGCCGCCTACTTCCCGAACGGCGACCCGAGCTACGAGACACTGCTCACCGACGCGCATCCGCAGATCGCCGCGTTCGGTGGCATGTTCCTGCTGTTGCTGTTCCTCAACTTCATCTTCGAAGAGCGCGAGATCACCTGGCTGTCTTGGCTCGAGCGTCCGCTCGCGCAGCTCGGCAAGCTCGACATGCTTTCGGTGGTCGTCGCGGCCATCGGCCTGGTACTCACCGCGGAACTGCTTACGCCTGAGGACAAGCGCTCCACCGTCCTGCTCGCCGGCCTGCTCGGCATGGTTGTCTACATCGTGGTCGACGGGCTCGGCTCGATGTTCCACACCGAGGAGATGACCGAGGAGGGCGAGTCGAAGGGCGGCCCCTCCGAGCTGGTCAAGGCCACCGGTAAGGCAGGCTTCTTCCTCTTCCTCTACCTCGAGGTCCTCGACGCGTCGTTCTCCTTCGACGGTGTGATCGGCGCGTTCGCCATCACCGCCGACCCCATCATCATCGCGCTCGGCCTCGGTTTGATCGGCGCCATGTTCGTTCGCTCGATCACCGTGTACCTGGTCCGCAAGGGCACGCTGTCCGAGTACGTGTTCCTCGAGCACGGCGCGCACTGGGCGATCGGCGCGCTGGCGGTCATCCTGTTCGTCTCGATCGGTGTGCACATCAACGAGCTCATCACCGGCCTGGTCGGTGTCGCGTTCATCGGTGCGGCGTTCATTTCCAGCATCATCCGCAACCGCCGCGAGAACGACGACCAAGAAGTCAACAGCGAACGAGAGCCCACCCCGGTAGGCTGATTTTCAGCCGAAGACCCATGCGGCAGCGGCCACTCCTGCGGGAGGACCGCTGCCGCTCTCATTTCTCTGGAGGGGGATCGCGCCGATGGCGATCGACAACAACGCCGGTGGGGTCAACCTGTCCAAGGTGACCCTGTCGAAAGCGACACCGAGCATCAACCTCACCAAACCCGGTGAGCAGCAAGGGGCCATGCGGGTGAACCTGAATTGGTCCTCGGGGTCGAAGGGCTTCTTCCGCAAGGCCAAACCGATCGACCTCGATCTCGGGTGCCTCTACGAGCTCGCCAACGGCAACAAGGGTGTCGTGCAGGCGATCGGCAACAATTTCGGGTCGCTGGAGGGCGAGCCGTATATCCAGCTCGACGGTGACGACCGCAGCGGCACCGCGACCGGTGGCGAGAACATGCACATCAATCTCGCTCGGCCCGAACTGTTTCGGCGCATTCTGATCTTCGCCTTCATCTACGAGGGCGTGCCGAACTGGGCCGCCGCCGATGGTGTGGTCACGCTGTATCCGACGGCGGGCCCGCAGATCGAGGTACGCCTCGATTCACCGGTGGACGGTGCGCGCTCGTGTGCCATCGCCCTGCTGCAGAACCAGGGCTCCGGGATCACCGTGCACCGGGAAGTCCACTACATCAACGGTGCTCAGCGCGAGATCGACGAGGCGTACCGATGGGGCATGAACTGGCACAGCGCTCGTAAGTGAGCCACTCAGCGATTTCCGCAAAGTGGGAACTGGTGGCGGCATCGCCCGAGTAGCGTCCGCCACCAGTTCCCACTTTCTTGAATCCACCGCGCGGTGCGTAACGTGTTCGCGGCGGTGCTGATTCAGCGCACTGCCAGTGCGGGCTGTGGGGCGGTAGCGGCGGGGCTCGACGGCTTGCGTGCGGCGAACACCAGACCGATCAGGCCGATCGCGAGGCCGACAACGGTCAAGGCGCCCACCGACTGACCGATCAGCACCCATGCCAGGAGCGCGGTGACCACGGGAGTGGCGAAGAACAACTTGCCGACCCTGGTCGCATCCCACTGGCGCAGCATCATGTTCAGCAGCAGGAACGCGGCGATCGAATTCACCAGCACCATCCAGGTGAGCGATCCGGCGAACCGCGCCACGTCCGATACGTGCGTCTGCCCGGTCGCCAAGGCCAGCGCGCCTGCGATGGGTGCACTCACCACCACGTGCAGCGCGGTGGACGCTCGCGGATCGACGTCGGGAACGTAGTGCTTCTGATACACCGTGCCGATGCTCAATCCGAGCAACCCGATCAGGCAGAGCACCAGGCCGATCAGCGAGAAACTCGACTGGTCGAGGACCGCCATCGCAACGCCGACGCCGCCGATACCGAAGCCGAACCACTGTCGCGCCGTGACGGTTTCGCCGAGCACTCCGGCAAACAAGGCGATGACGACCGGATTCAGACCCTGCACCAGCGCGATCACCGCGGCGGGCACATGGTTGCCCATCGCCGTGTAGAACGCGCCGAACTGCACCATCTGCATCAGCAGCCCGGCGACCGCGACGTGGCGCAGCCTGCGGCCGCGTGGCCAGGTCACGCGCACCATGACGGCGTACCCGGTGAGCAGCACACCCGCGATCGCGTAGCGCCCGAACAAGACAAGCATCGGCGGCGCGGCGCCGACGCCGACGATGCCCGCGATGAACGCGCTGCTCCACAGGACGACGAACACTGGCTGCGCGGCCATCGTCATGAATCGAGTCTGCACAGGCCCTCCTGAAATAACCGCCTTAGGTGGTTATCACCGTGGCAGGCTTCCACCTAACCTGTCAAGGTGGTTACTATGTGCAGGTGTTCACCTTCGTGAGTGGCAACCTCGCCCTCGACTTCGCGGGCACGGTCAAGGCCCGCACCGGGACAGCCGACGATGGCCTCGGCGCGCCCGCCGATCTCGCCGACTGGCTGGTCGCCGCCGACCTGCTCGACCGCGCCCCCGACTGCGACGCGGCCACCCTCGCCGCAGCCGTGCGCCTGCGGGAAGCCGCGTATCGCATGGCCGTCGCGAAGTCACGCGGCGAAGCACCCGCCGATGCCGACCGCAGGCTGGTGAACACCGTGGCCAAAGGCGAACTTCCGCAGATCGCCCTCGGCTCCGACGGCGCCATCACCCGCTCGGGCACGCCCGCCGCCGCACTCACCGCGATCGCCCGCTCGGCCATCGAACTGTGCGGCAGCTCCGCCTCGATCAAGGAATGCGGCAGGCCGGCATGCACCCGCCTGTACGTCGACGCCTCCCGCGGCGGCACCCGGCGCTGGTGCGACATGACCATCTGCGGAAACCGCGTCAAAGGTGCTGCGTTCCGCGCTCGGCACACCTAGGGGCGCTGAGCTGCACGTTCGGCGGACATTCAGACCACGTTCAGTCGGCTGAGGATGCTGTGGTCGATCGCCCGCGCAGGCGATCGGACGCGAACTTGGAGGAACTGAATGACCACCGCCCCGAATGTGTTGCTCGTGCACGGCGCCTGGGCCGACGGGTCCTGCTGGAACAGGGTGATCGAGCGGCTGAGCGACAAGGGTTTCGGCACCGTGGTGGCCAGTCAGCTCCCGCTGCGCGGGTTCGCCGAGGACGTGGCCGTCGTCGTCCGCGACCTCGACGCGCTGACCGGGCCGACGATCCTGGTCGGCCACTCCTACGGCGGTGCGGTGATCAGCCAGGCCGGCTCGGGCCGCGCCGACGTCACCGGGCTGGTGTATGTCGCCGCCTACGCACCCACCGCAGGCCAGTCCGCGTTCCAGATCAACCAGGAGTTCGGTGAGCAGCTGCCGAGCGGCGCCGACCTGGTGAACATCGGCACGGCCGATACCCCGGAGCTGATCATCGCCCGCGACCGCTACCACGCCGACTTCGCCGCCGACGCCGACCCGCGCGAGGCCGCGTTGCTCGCCGCCACCCAGAAGCCGACTTCGGTACTCTCGCTTGCCGGTTCGGGCACCGCGACGCCCGCGTGGGAAGCACTGCGGGACAACACCTGGTACCAGATCTCCACACTGGACGCGATGATCCCGCCCGCCCTGCAGTCCCGGATGGCGCACCAGGTGACCACCACGGACCACATCGTGTCACTGGTGACCGGGCACGCGTCGATGATCACCGCGCCGGACGCGATCGCCGACCTGATCACCCAGGCTGCCGCCGGCCAGTAGTCCACGGGTACAACGTCGTTCGGTGGACAACCCGCCGAAGTGAGATCATCCCGGGTAGGCGACCTCACCTGCGGTCGGCCGGCAGTCAACGGGTGCAACGACATTCGGTGGACACCACCAGCTCGGGGGCAGTCGGCGTACTGATCGCGCCTGAGTTATTGCCGCGCACAAGACCTTCAGGGCCTTCGACGGTCGGCGGACAACCCGCCGAACGGGGACCGGACCGGATGCGGTCGTCGACCTCACACAGGTTGCCAGACCCGCCGCGCACTCGTCACCCGGCGGACACCCCGCCGGGTGACGGCGGCGGCGTGGTGCCGAGCAGACCGGCGATGATTTCGAGATATCGTGCGGCACCGATGGTTTCGGCCATCGCATGGGCTTCCCAGCGCAGCTCGCGTGCGCTGTCGACGTCGCCGTGGTCCTGCCGGACGGCGGCCAGTTCCAGCAGAGCAGGAATCAGTTCGACCGGAGAGTCGTAGCGGCGCAGCAGGTCGACGGCGCGGGCAAGCATATCCGCGTCCACCCCGTCGGTATCGGTGACAGCCAATGCGCGCAGTGCCCTTCCGACGGTGCCTGGGGTATCCCAGCGCTGGGCCACGTCGAGCTCGGCGGTGGCCAGCTCGCGGGCGCGTTCGTGCTCACCGAGGCGCACCAGCTCGATGGCGGCCGAGCTGCGCCACGGGATGTGCGCCGGGTTGACAATGCCCACCGCGGCGGTGCGTCGGCCGCAGTCGAGGAAATGCGCTACCGCAGAACGGGAATCACCGCGCGCGGCGCAGAGCATGCCTTTGACGTGGATGACCACCGTCCACTCCCAGGTCTCCGGGTTGGCGTGCGCGGTCACGCTGGTGAGCCACCGTTCGGCCTCGACGAGTCGGCCGAGACCGAGCAGGGCGTGCGCATACTGGGCGACCAGCGCGAGCGGCGGCCGGATGGATTCGTCGCCGAGACTGCCGACCGCAGGGGCCACCTGGCGCAACGCCTCGCGGTAATCGCCACAGCGCAGCAGCGCTTCCGAATGCAGGACGAGGCGATAGACGTCGATGGTGCCGAAGTAGTGGTCCTTGCGCTGTCCGCTGAGTTGTCTGGCCAGCGCGAGATCGCCGGACCACATCGACAATTGGGCGAGTATCCCGACCAGTTGCGGCGGCAACGCATCCCAGCCGCGGGCCGGATCCGGTTCGGACGGGAACCGCGCCAGCGTTGCCCGCGCGGTGTACCGAACGTGGAAAGCATCGTCCCAGGTGAGCACCGCGGCGGTGATCTGATCGGCGGGCTCGACCGAACCGTCGGATCCGGGAGCCCCGATGCGAGGGAGCGTGGCGATGAATTCCTGCCACGTCGCCGCCGTCAGCGCGGCGACCGCCCACGAGGCGGCTCGAATGTTCCTGGCCGCCCTCGGGTCTCGCGCCGCCGTCTCGGCATGCACCGCGTCGATCAGCGCCATCGCCGCGGTGGCCCGCCCATGGGTCGCCAAGGTCCAGGCCAGCGGCATGAGGGCGGTCGGCGCGACGCGGCGGTCACGTTCGCTGCCGAGCGCCGCCTCCAGGTGCACGCGGGCCGCCGCCGGGTTGGTCCACAGTTCCAGCTGACCGAGCCGGACCAGGATGTCGTCCCGGTCGGCGGGCGCGGCGATCCGCAACGCCACCTCGAGCTGGCGCACCGCGTCGGCGATCATGCCGTGGCGCAGGCCTTCCTCGGCGGCGTCGAGCAGCACCACTGTCCAGCGGGCGTACTCGGCCCCGGTCAGGTCACGCAGGTAGGTCGCGACCTGTCTGGCCGAGTATCCGGCGATGCGCGCCTGTTCGGCCGCGGCGACGCGGAAGCGGTCCGCGTCCTCGCGGCGAACGAGCCAGCGAATCGTGTTGCCGACCAGCGGATGTGGAAAAGACGGCGGCGACGCCGTTGCCAAAATTCCTGCGGCGGTAAGTAATTCACAGCGGTCCCGGACCACGTCCGCCGGTTCGGCGCAGGCGGCGGCGAGCACATCGATGGTCGGTGTGACGTCTTGCAGGACAGCGAGTGCCGTCAGCATGACGACGCCGCGCGGCGAGAAGCTGCCGAGCAGTCGCCTGATCGAGCGCGAATAGCACCCGTCGGGCAGATAGTCCGGCAGCTGCCCCTGGTCGCGCAGCGTGGCCAGATCCGTGATCAACGCACCCGCCAGCAGCGGGATGCTCGCCGTCGCCTGCTGAATGTCGGCGGCCAACCCTGGCGGGCACTCGGTCCCGGTGCGCAGTGTGTACAGCCGCTCGATCGCGCCGATGCTGAGACCACTCAGCCGGACGATCGCGACGGCGGGCGGCTCCAGCTTCGCGTGCAGATCGAGAATCGCTGGTTCCCACGATCTTTCGTCCAATGCCAGCACCAGCAGCACCGGCATTCTGCGCAGCCGTGGCGCCGCGGCTGCGAGCACCCGCGCCGACCGTTCATCCATCTGCTCCGCGTTGTCGACGAGCACGATCAGTGGACGCTCCGCAGAATCGCGAGTCAACGTGGCGCACAACGCTTCCGCCACCTGCGCATCGGTGTAGGCGACGGCAAGTCCCGGGTCGCTTTCCCCGGCCAGCTCCGACACCAGGCCGAGAGTCGGTGCGGCACCCCACGGTGTCGACAGGTCGATCCGCCGCGCACCGGGCACTCGACGACCGACCTCATCGAGCAGTTGCGTTTTGCCGAGTCCTGGTCGCCCCGAAATCACCAGCAGCCCACCGCCACCGGCTCCGGTCTGGTCCACCCACGCCGCGATCCGAGCCAGCTCCTGCTCACGTTCGAAGACCACCGGTGCCGCCTGGTCGGGCAACGCGACCGGCTCCAGCCGTAGCGCCGCCACCGCGGCGAACCGATCATCCGCCACCGGCTGCTCATCGCTATCATCCGAAATACTCTGTGCACCAGGACTATTCACTGCATCGACGGCGGGGGCTCGAATATCTGACTCGGTGCGTGCGTTGTCTCCGATCACGGCTGACGACCTGGCAGCTGTCAGACCATTGCCCGTCTTGCCGTGACCGACCACGACATCCGACATACCCGCACCGGACAGGATCTGTTCGTGCAGCGCACGCAGCTTCGCACCTGGCTCGACGCCGAGCCGATCCACCAGCAGAGCCCGAGTTTCCCGGTAGACGTCCAGCGCCTCGGACTGCCGGCCCCGCGCGTACAACGCGCGCATCAACACCGCTCTCGGGCCTTCCCGCAACGGATGTTCCGCGGTGAGCACCCGCAGACGATCGATGACCTCATCGGAACGACCAAGTGCGACAGCGACATCGAGGCTGTCCTCGACGACGGCGAGTCGCCGCTCCGCCAGTGCCTCGCGCTGGCGTTGCGCGAACGGGCCAGGCAGGCCTGCCAGCGGTTCGCCTGAATAAAGCGCAAGCGCCTGCGCGTACCGGTCTTCGGCGCGCGCCAGATCACCGGCTTCGCGCGCCCGGCCCGCCTCGCCGACCAGCCGGTCGAACACACCGAGGTCGGTCTGTTCGTCCGCGATCCGCAGCTGATATCCACCGTGCCCGGACAACAAGACGACGGGTGGCGTCCGGGGCTTGCGGTCCGGCTCGAGCACCCGGCGCAGCGCCGACACATAGGTCTGGATCACGCCGACGCCACTGGCCGGCGGCACATCGTCGTACAGCGCGGCAAGCAGACTCGACGCCGAGACCCATTGCCGCCGCCGAAATGCCAGTACGCACAGCACCGCACGGCGCTGCGGCGGGCCGAGCGGAAGGACCTGATCGCCGCGGCGCGCCTCAACGCCGTTGAGCAACGTCAACCGCACGGCGGCAGGCGAGTGCGCATCCGCTTGGTCCATCCCGTTCTCCACCGCCTCGAAATCGCCGTCTGCTCGACGCGGCCAGACGCAGTCGTGCCCAACTCCCGCCGGGTCGAGCGAATGCGAGGCAGCCACCTCATCGATACCACGGGACAACGCCGCACCTCATGCCCGCAGCCCCACCCGACCACCGAAGAGGAGCGAAGACGCGCCCAGTGAGGCCAGCGTAAACGGACAAAAGACCAGACGGGGTGCGCCCCTCGGCTGATCGGCGGCAACCACCGCCCGACACTGCGCCGCGGGCACGACCTCGGTCAGCGCGCGAGCTGGGCGTTCGGCAAGTCTCGGGCAACTGACGCAGGTGCGCGCAGTGATGCACCTCGCACGGTGCGCACGACCTACCCGACCGGGATCAACGCGCCCGGCGCGAAGCGCGGAATGGGTGGCAGCACCGGACGGAAGCCGCGTGGTGCGGCACGCATGAACAGCACGAACAGGGCGACCAACAGGATGGCCCTGCCCCACACCCCGAACTGCACGACCTTCTCGGTCAACTCGTACGGTCTACCGGTGCCCAACGCGTAGAAGTATCGGAACACCCCGATCCCGAGCGCGGCGTCGGCGACCAGATAGGCGCCGATCACCGACCACGGCACCTCGAGCAGCACGAGGAACGGCACCAACCACAGCGTGTACTGCGGCGAATGCACCTTGTGGAACAACAGGAATCCGCACAGCATCGCGGCGCTCACCCCGACCCACGGGAACACCCCGGTCGCGGCGTAGCGCTTCCAGCCGAGCCACATGGCCAGCGCGAACGCGGCGAGTACCAGCGTCGGCGACGCGACCGACACGATCTGCTGGAAGGACGACTCGCTCTCGGTGTCCGAACCGAACAGCGGCCGAAGTCCCCAGTACCAAATGGAATTCGTGGTGATATCGGCCTGACGCAACTGCTGGAAGGTGATCGACGCGCGCCAGCCCTCGTAGCCGGCGAGCGCGAACGGCAGGTTCACCGCGATGACGGTGCCGATCGCCGCACCAGCGGCCATCAGCGCGCCGCGCACATCGAGACCGCGCTCGTCGGGGTCACGCTCGACACCACCGGTCAGCACGTACGCCAGCAGCGGCAGCACGAAAATGCCGGGATAAAGCTTGAAGCAGAAGCCGAGACCGAGCAGCACCGCGGCCAGTATTCCCCTGGTGCGCAACGAATATCGGGTCAGCGTGGCAACCACGTACACCGCGGCGACCGCCATGCACACCACCGGAAGTTCCCAGTTGTGGAAGGCGTAGAGCACCAGTGGCGGCCCCGCCGCCCACAGCAGTGCCGCTCGACCCGCGAGCCTGGAAAGCATCCAGGCGGTCAGCAACGCGAACGGCGCCAGCAGCAGCGCGGAGTGCTGCAGGAATTCGGCGTCGTTGTCCGCGCCGAGCGCGCCGAGCCACATCAGCGTGCCGCTGAGCACCGGATATTCGACAGCGCCGCCGACAAGCGTGCCGTCGTCGGTGATGCCGCCATGGACATAGGGAAAGACGTGCTCGTTGATGTCGCGGCCGAGCCAGAGGAACTGGATGTCGGAATAACAGACGTTCGAATCCTTGGTGTTGTCGAAGATCGAGCTTCGACCCTCCGCGTCGAACGGCGCTCCCGCGCAACGGGCCTTGTTCGCATACCCGAGCGCGAGCGTGAGCCCGCACAGCACCAACACCGCCGCCGCCAGCGCTACACGGCGGGTCACGCGGCGCGCGAGCAAGTCGCGAGTGGCGAGTCCGGTCGACATGGGGACCACCCTAAGCGGCGCAGGCATCGCTTGCCGGTAACTCTCGTGCGAATATCGGCGCGACGTCCGGCTTCCGGCGGACCCAGCGCTCTGCTCGGACCTGGTTTCGCTGGTCACCGAGGGGTCAGGTAGCCTATTCGGGTTGCTGACGCAACGACCCTCCTGCCACGGACCGTCCGTGGCCGTTTCCTAGTCCACAGGAGGTGATTGGTCCGTGCGTCATTACGAAGTGATGGTTATCCTCGATCCCAGTCTGGACGAGCGCACCGTTGGTCCGTCTCTCGAGACGATGCTCAACGTGGTTCGTACCGAAGGCGGCAAGGTCGACAAGGTCGATATCTGGGGCCGCCGCAGGCTTGCCTACGAGATCGCCAAGCAGGCCGAGGGCATCTACGCGGTGGTCGATCTGACCGCGGAGCCCGCGACCGTGAGCGAACTCGACCGCCAGCTCGGCCTGAACGAGTCGGTGTTGCGCACCAAGGTTCTGCGCCACGACAAGTAGTCCCGCAAACCTCGATTGCGTCGGAGTCTGTCTCTAGGCTCTAGCGCAACAGCGAGACGCGGACTGCAACCCCGAGCAGGAGGAACCACATGGCAGGCGACACGGTCATCACCGTCATCGGAAACTTGACGGCCGACCCCGAGCTTCGATTCACGCCCGCGGGAGCGGCGGTGGCCAATTTCACCGTCGCGTCGACTCCCCGGATGTTCGACCGTAATTCGAACGAATGGAAAGACGGCGAAGCCCTTTTCCTGCGCTGCAATATCTGGCGCGAGGCTGCGGAAAATGTCGCCGAAAGCCTGACCCGGGGTTCCCGAGTCATCGTGAGTGGGCGGCTGAAGCAGCGCTCCTACGAAACCGCTCAGGGTGAGAAGCGCACCGTCGTCGAGCTCGAGGTCGATGAAGTCGGCCCCTCGTTGAAGTACGCCACCGCGAAGGTCAACAAGACCAGTCGCGGCGGCGGTGGCGGTGGTGGTGGCTTCGGTTCCGGCGGCAGCGGTGGTTCCGGCGGCGGAGGCAACTTCGCACCGGCAGGCTCCGGTTCCGGTGGTGGCAGTGGGCGTTCCGGCGGTGCCGAGGACGACCCTTGGGGCAGTGCGCCCGCGGCAGGCTCCTTCGGGGGCGGCCGCATGGATGACGAACCGCCGTTCTGATAACGGCACTCATAGGCCCACTTCGCGTGGACCATCAATGATTACGGAGTAAACGACCATGCCTAAAGCGCCCGCGCGCGAAAAGGTGCTCAAGAAGAAGGCCTGCGCATTCTGCAAGGAAGCCAAGTCCGGAATCGTCAACATCGACTACAAGGACACGGCACTGCTGCGTAAGTACGTCAGCGATCGCGGCAAGATCCGCGCCCGCCGCGTCACCGGCAACTGCGTGCAGCACCAGCGTGATATCGCGGTTGCCGTCAAGAACTCGCGTGAGGTGGCCCTGCTTCCTTACGTGTCGACGGCTCGCTGAGTAAGGGAGGCACGCAAATGAAGTTGATTCTGACTGCTGACGTGGACAACCTCGGTGCGCCCGGCGACACCGTCGAGGTCAAGGACGGCTACGGCCGTAACTACCTGCTGCCGCGCGGCCTGGCGATCGTTGCCAGCCGTGGCGCCGAGAAGCAGGTCGCTGGCATCCGTCGGGCGCAGGACGCGCGCAAGGTGCGCGACCTGGACCACGCCAACGAGCTGAAGCAGGCCATCGAGGGCCTGACGTCGGTCTCGTTGTCGGTGAAGACGGCGGGCACCGGCAAGCTGTTCGGCTCGGTGACCCAGGCGGATGTCGCCGCGGCCATCAAGTCGGCAGGCGGACCCGTGCTCGACAGGCGCAGCATCGAGCTGCCGAAGTCGCACATCAAGTCGATCGGCAAGCACGGCGTCGTGGTGCACCTGCACCCGGACGTGGTGGCCAAGTTCGACCTGCAGGTCGCTGCCAGCTGACGTAATACACACCGCTGAGACCACTCCCGTGTTCGGCACGGGAGTGGTCTTCGGCTGTGCGATTCTGCCCACCTTTTCTGATAACTGATTGTTAGCGCGGTGGGCAGCCTTGCCATACGGAACATTCTCGGTTAATCGTCGCTGGTCATCGGGGTCGTATGCGAGCGGCCTGTGGATTAGTAGAGAAACCGACCGGTGGCAATGTGATTCAGTTCATAGCCGTCACCCGTGCTGTTAACCCAACACGCCCGGCTGTTCAACTTGACCGACACGCCGCGACTTTATTAATCCACACGTGGATAGATCAGGAAATCGATATCTATCTGCGGGTTCTGGTCGAATGACCTGGGTTTTCCCCAAGTAGTACACAGGGGGTGCACACGGTTAGGTGAACAGTCCCCAACTTATCCACAGGTGTGTGCACAGTAGGGTTTGGCGACCACCCGCGAGGTCGCCTAGGTTCGTCGCTACGACGTGAACACGGGGCAGAGCACGTCCGGAATCCGTGGATTTCACAACGGTAGCTGGAAGCCGCAGGTGGCACCAACCATCGCGCGGCAGACCGCCGCTGCCGCTGCGGCAGACGTGTCGTAGCCCGAGAGTAGAACCAGTCATCAATAGGGTGAGCCCGGTGGGTGGAGAGAGGACGGTCGAGTCGCATGGCAGTCGTCGATGACCGCGGACACGCGAACTTCCCGCCCGAACCGCCCGGCGAAGATTTCGGGCGCCAACCCCCGCACGACATGGCGGCCGAACAGTCCGTGCTCGGCGGCATGCTGCTCAGCAAGGACGCCATCGCCGACGTCATCGAAGTGCTGCGGCCCGGCGACTTCTACCGTCCCGCACATCAAGCCGTCTACGACACCATCCTCGATCTCTACGGTCGCGGCGAACCCGCCGACCCGGTCACCGTCTCGGCAGGCCTCGACCGCCGCGGCGAACTCAAACGCATCGGCGGCCCGCCCTACCTCGTCACCCTCACCCAGACCGTCCCGACCGCGGCCAACGCAGGCTTCTACGCCGAAATCGTCGCCGAGAAGGCGATCCTGCGCCGCCTCGTCGAAGCAGGCACCCGCATCGTCCAATACGGCTACGCCGGCGCCGACGGCCAAGACATCGCCGAGGTCGTCGACCGCGCCCAAGCCGAGGTCTACGAGGTCACCGAACGCCGAACCACCGAAGACTTCATGCCGCTCGAGGAACTCCTCCAGCCGACGATGGACGAAATCGACTCCATCGCCAGCCGCGGCGGCATCTCCCTCGGCGTCCCCACCGGCTTCACCGAACTGGACGAACTCACCAACGGCCTGCACCCAGGCCAAATGATCATCGTCGCCGCCCGACCCGGTGTCGGTAAATCCACGCTCGGTATGGACTTCATGCGTAGTTGCTCGATCAAGCATGGGTTGGCCAGTGTCATTTTTTCGCTCGAGATGAGTCGCACCGAGATTGTGATGCGGCTGCTGTCGGCGGAGGCGAAAATCAAGCTTGGCGATATGCGTTCGGGGCGGATGAGTGACGACGACTGGACGAAGCTGGCGCGGCGGATGAGTGAGATCAGCGAAGCGCCACTGTTCGTCGACGATTCACCCAACCTGACGATGATGGAGATTCGGGCGAAGGCGCGGCGGATGAAACAGCGCCACGACCTGAAACTCGTTGTGGTGGACTACCTCCAGCTGATGACCTCCGGCAAGAAGGTCGAATCCCGCCAGCAGGAAGTCTCGGACTTCTCCCGAAACCTGAAGCTGCTCGCCAAGGAACTCGAAGTTCCAGTGATCGCGATCAGTCAGCTGAACCGTGGTCCGGAACAACGAACCGACAAGCGACCGATGGTGTCCGACCTTCGCGAATCGGGTTGCTTGCCTGCGTCGACACGAATCCTGCGGGCCGACACCGGTGGTGAGACCACGCTCGGGGAGCTGTTGGCCAGTGGCGAACAGCCGCTGGTGTGGTCGCTGGATGAGCGAATGCGCATGGTTGCGCGTCCGATGGTGAAAGTTTTCCCCAGCGGACGCAAGGAAGTGTTTCGCCTGCGCCTCGCCTCCGGGCGAGTAGTCGAGGCCACCGGCAACCATCCGTTCTTGACCGTCGACGGCTGGATCGCGTTGGAGAAGTTGGCGATCGGCGACCGTCTGGCTACGCCACGCCTCGTCCCAGAGCCCGTGCAGACCACTCGGATGCCGGACGCCGAAATCATCCTGCTTGCGCACATGATCGGCGATGGTTCCTGCGTCAAACGGCAGCCGATCCGCTACGCGAGCGTCGACGAAGAAAACCTCAGCGCAGTCACCGAAGCCGCCACCCACTTCGGTGTCACCGCGGCGCGCGACGAATACGCGGTTGCCCGCGTGACTACGCTGCGCCTGCGCGCGCCCGAGCAACTCACCCACGGCAAACGCAATCCCATCGCGGCGTGGCTCGACGAGCTCGGGCTCTTCGGCTTGCGCAGCTACGAAAAGTTCGTCCCGCAACAGATTTTCGCACTGCCCAACGACCAAGTCGCACTCTTCCTTCGCCACCTGTGGGCTACGGATGGCTCCGTGCGCTGGGACGCCAAGGGTCGACAGGCTCGGGTGTACTACGCGTCGACCAGCCGCCGTCTCATCGATGACGTTGCGCAGCTACTGCTTCGAGTCGGTGTCCACGGCCGCATCAAGCGGGTCACCAAGACCGGCTATCGAGATTGCTGGCACCTGACCATCGACGGGGCGGACAACCAGACCGCTTTCCTGCAGGATGTCGGCGTCCACGGTGCTCGTGGACAAGCCGCGCAGGTCGCGTTGGCCGAGCTGGCCTCGATGGTGCGCAATACCAACGTCGACACGGTGCCCAAGGAAGTGTGGTCCAAGGTCCGCGGCCTGCTCGCCACCAAACAGATGACCCACCGCGAATTCTCGGCGGCCATGGGCTCACGCTTCTGCGGCTCCACCATGTGGAAGAAGTCACCGAGCCGTTCCCGCCTGGCGCGGGTTGCCGCCGTCCTCGAAGACGCCGACATCGACATGTTGGCGACCAACGATGTCTTCTGGGACAAGATCGTGGAGATCACCGGCCTCGGCGAACAAGACGTCTACGACGGCACCGTTCCTGGAACGAATAACTTTGTGGCCCAAGGGATTTCAGTCCACAATTCGCTGGAACAGGATGCCGACATGGTCATCCTGTTGCACCGTCCGGATGCGTTCGAACGGGACGACCCGCGTGGTGGTGAGGCCGACTTGATTGTCGGCAAGCACCGTAATGGTCCGACTGCGACCATTACCGTGGCGCACCAGCTGCACCTGAGTCGGTTCGTGGATATGGCGCGCGGCTGAGAGAGCGGTTTGTCGCGTCTCGGAGGTTGTGGTGGCGGCTCAGGGTGTTTGGTGGTGACGTGGCGGATCTGCCACGTCACCACGGTCATGAGGCGGGGGTCTGGATCTCAGTCGAGTATGGCGAATGCTTCGACTTCGACTAGTACGTCGGGTTCGAAAAGGCAGTCGACGCCGATCGCCGACAGGGGCGGCAACGGTTGTGGTAGGTCGAGTTCTTCTGTGACGCGCTCGATTCCGGCGACGAAGTCGTCGTACTTGTCCGGGGTCCAGTTCGTGACGAAGAACCGGAGACGCACCACGTCGGCGAAGGTTGCTCCGGCGCCGGCGAGGCCGCGGGCTGTGTTGCGCAGTGCGTGTGCGAGCTGGCCTGCGAGGTCACCTGTCGCGACCGGGTTGCCGTCGGCGTCGCGCGCGATCTGGCCTGCCACGTGCACGTGGCGAGTACCTGTGCTGATCGAAACATGGTGGTAAGGAACAGGAGTGAACATGCCCTCCGGGGTCAGCAGCTGGACTGCCATGGGTGTCCTTTCACGATTGAAGTAGGTATCTGATGTCTACCTGGTACTCCAAGGACACTTCAACGAAACTAGGTGTCATGCCGGAAACCGCTCTGCCCCACACGGACAGCCCTCAACTCACCGAGCAACACCGCGAGCTGCTCGACCAGATGCTCGACAAGTGGTCACTCCAGATCCTCGACGCACTGTGCGAAGGAGGGCCCTTGCGCTTCAACGAGTTGCGTCGAACGATCCCCGCTGTGACGCAGAAGTCACTCACCGCCGCACTCCGCCGCCTGGAGCGCAACGGGATGGTCGAGCGCGTCGTCACAAGTACCCGACCCGTCGCCGTCGAGTACCGCCTCACGTCCGTCGGACGGTCGCTGCAAGACCTCATCGACGCACTCCTACGTTGGGCCACAACCACATTGCCCGACGTCGAGCGCGCCCGCGCCCGCTTCGACGACCAGGCGCTAGCTGACGAAATGCCCTCACCCTGAGACTGGCGGAGGTGGCGACGACCCAACCCACTTGTCACGCACCAAAGATGGCCCGCAAGGCGGTTTCATCACCTTCGACCTCGACGAGCGGACGGATTTCGTCGAAGTCGAGCATCCCTGCCGCCAGGCCGAGAACGATCGCTGCCTCCGCGCGCACGACAGCGTCGAGCGCGCGACCATCATGCGGACTGGCATCCAGGCCCTTGCCGGTCACCTGCACCTGAAACAGCTGCCCGTCGATCGCGACCCCGACCGTCGCTGACCGATCTGTCTTCACCCTGCTGCCGAGCAGGGCGGGCAGCGCAACGGCGAGCCATTCTGGGCGGAACCGGTCCTCGGCGGGACCACGCACCATGAGCGGTGCCGACCACCGGATGAGCCCTTCGATCGGCTCCCGCAACTGGGCACCCCACGCGGTGAGTGCGTAGATCACCGCATTGCCCTCGTCGGCCAACCGTCGCTCGACGACACCTGCGGCCTCGAGGTCGCGCAGCCGGTCGGAGAGCAGATTGGTGGCAACGCCGGCGAGCCCATCGAGCAGGTCGCGGTAGCGGGCGGGGGCTACCAGGAGCTGACGGACGATGAGCAGATTCCACCGGTCGCCAATGACATCGAGCGCCCGGGCAAGACCGCAGTACTGGCCGTAACTTCGACTCATCCACACCTACTTGACATTCTAAAGTTCACGTGACTATATCAAGTGTAGTCGCGAATCGAGGTGAAGTCATGACCGAGACGGAAAGACCGGCATGGGTCGACGATGAACTGTTCCCGTTCCAGAGCAGGTTCGTCGCCATCGACGGTCACACGATCCACTACATCGACGAAGGTTCGGGGCCAACACTGCTGTTCCTACACGGCAACCCGACCTGGTCGTTTGTGTATCGCGACGTGATCGACGCCCTGCGAGACCAATTCCGGTGCATCGCACTCGATTACCCCGGCTTCGGCCTGTCCTCGGCCCGCCCGGACCATCGGCATCTGCCCGAGGACCACATCCAGGTCGTCACCTCCTTCGTCGACGCCATGGCCTTGAGCGAGGTCACTCTCGTGGCCCACGACTGGGGCGGTCCCATCGGCCTCGCCACGGTCGCGCAGCGGCCCGCCGTCTTCGAGCGACTGGTGCTGACGAACACCTGGGGCTGGCCGACCGGTGATCCAAAGGCGCACATCGCCTCTCATGTGATGGGCGGACCACTGGGACGTCTGCTGATCAGACAGTTCAACGTGTTCGTCGAGGCGACGATCCCACTCGGGCACCGGCTGCGGAAACTGACCGTCGAGGAGATGAGCCACTACCGCAAGGCGCTTGCCACGCCCGACCGGCGCAACGCCTCAGCCGTACTGCCCCGGTGCATCACCGCCAGCCGCGCCCTTCTTGCCGATGTCGAAGCCTCTCTTTCCGACCTCGCGTCGCTCCCGACACTCATCATCTGGGGCAACGCCGACGTCGTGTTCGGAGACAAGGACCGACGGCGGTGGGAGCAGCTCTTTCCTGACCACCACACCGTGATAGTCGACGGCGCAGGGCATTTCGTGCAGTCCGACGCACCAGACCGGTTCGCGGCCGCGATCCGCGACTGGCGAGGGAAGGACTCCTCGTGAGCCGCAAGGCCTGCATCCGCGTCTCGGTCTACATCGCAGTTCTCGCCATCAACCACGACATCACCGCGGCCTGAGTTCATCGGATTCCGCCTCCTTCGCCGATGAAGTGGCGCACGTTCCTCGCCAGTCCTGTTCCAGCGCAACAGGATTCGGGTGACCAGACGGGCGCGGTTACGTCGGCGGGGATTGGGGGGCGTACTGGTTGGCAATCCATCGGCAGATCGCTTCGACGACGTAGGTGCGTTCGGCGGGGTCCAGCGCGTGTCCGGCGGGGATGTGGTGCCAGCGAGCCAGGCAGGTGCGACAGCAGGTTGCAGTGGCGTGTTGGGCGACGAAGACGGGGTGCCCGCGGTAGGGGGTTTGGCGGCCGTCGTTGGGTGGTTCGGCCGGGGCCAGCCTGCGGGCGATCAGGTCCTCGGCGTGTTTGCGGACGGTGGTGATGCCGCGCAGGTCGACCACCGCGCGATCTCGGCCCCGCAACCGGAACTTCGCGCGAAAGGGCTGCTGCCCGATCTGGTGCAACCTGGCGTCCAGCTCGTCCAGCACCGCGTCACCTCCGTATCCCATGCCATTGAGCTTCGCACCGGATACACGACATCCTGTGTCGCGTATTCGCGAAAGATCTTCGTACGCGTGACGATCGGTTGGTCTCGTTTGTGCTGCTGTGCCGGAAATTCGTAGTCGCGCTCAGGTCGTGCGCGGGGGCTTGTGTCCTGCGGTGGCGGCGACGATATGGATGGCTGCGCGGCTGAGTGGTACCAGCCCGTCGGCATCGATTTTGTCGAGCGTGTCGCAGGAGTCGAACAGGTACGGCGGGGCGGTGATGAAATGCACCAGCGGAACCCGTTCGCGGTGGAAATGGGCGCCGTCGGTGGGCGGTTCGGGGAACAGCGCATCGGGCGGGAAGATCAGTGAGCGGCGCAGCCCCTGCTCGGTGATCGCATCGAGCACCACATCCTCGAGCCCGGAGCTGGCGAACCACCATCTCACTTCGGGTTCGTCCGTGGCCACCAGTTTTCCGTCCTCGGGGCGGCAGCGCAGCGCGGCGTGCTCGAGATGGAGTTCCAGAACGACGTTGGGTAGCAGATCCTGACGATGGCGTGCGACGAACGCCCGCCCACCCGCCAAGCCGGCCATATGACCGCCGTTCAACAGGAACATCAAATTGTGCGGCCGCTGCGCTTGTGGCACCCGAGACCAATGGGTCGCTGCCGCCAGGACCATGGCGATTCCTGAGGCGTCCTCCACCGCTGACGCCCATGGTGCATCGTGGTGCGAGCCGATGATCACCCAGTGGTCGGAGGCGCCGGGCAGGGTGGCCACCACGTTCTCGGTGGTGGTGTCCGCCAGGTCGGATTGCGCGGTCAAGACGCCGCTGCACGGCCCTTGACTCATCAGGTCGAGTACGCGGCGCGAGTCCGAGCGGGTCATCCACATCCCCGGAATCGGGCGCCGCACAGCGTCATAGGGTACGTAGTAGTCGCAGGTGTCCCAAGGGAATCCGGTGGTCGCGCCGAGATACCCTGCCGCTCCTGCGGCCATGGCGGGTTCGGCGACCTGCTGCATCTGCGGCCCGAACGGCAACGTCTGGGTCAACGTGTCGAACTCACCGTCCGGGTCGTAGACGCTGACAGCTATCTCGCGCAAAGTAGACAGCGGCACCTCGCTGAGTTCGACCTCGTCGACGGCGAGAAAGCCTGGGGTGGTTGGCATCTCCTCGGTCATCCGAACGAGCGGACCCGCGGTGCCCGTAGACGATTCGGTGAAAGGCAACGGAAACCCGTGCACCTGAATCTTCCGATCGGGCTCGGCATCCAACCAGGCCGACAACGATGCCGGACCGGACTCCCAGCCCAGCACCTCGACCGGTTCGGTGCGAACCTCGCAGCCGAGGCCGCGGAGCTGTTCGGCAACCCAGTGCCGCACCGACGCGTCGGCCGGGTAGCCGGACCGCCTGATCCCTTGGGCGACAACGGTTTCGATCCAGGACAGCATCTCTTCTGTGGTGGGTAGCCAGTCCACGAACTCCGACATGCGCCTCACTCCTCGTCCGCCGACGGTCGGGTTCGCTCGCCACGAACCGCTTCTTCTGCAGTAACTCGTTCAACTGGGGACGTTACGTGCCGACAGTCGGTTGTGGGTGGAGGCCGACCCGGCGACCATCGTTGTGAAGATACTTCCTTCACCCACACGATGGGAGATTCCCTTGTCTCGCAATGATTTTGCCCCGAATCGACGCACACTGTTAACTCTGACCGGCACCGTCGGCGCCGCCCTTCTCCTCGCCCCTGCCCTGCCTGCCGTCGCCGCGCCACCCGCGGTCGAGTGGGACAAGCCGGGCCCGCACAAAGTGCAGGTACAGGGCATAAAGGAGCACACACTGTACTTTCCGACCAAGATGGATCGACATCCCGTGATCATCTGGGGCAACGGCTCGCTTGCCGTGCCACCGATCTACGACGGCTTGCTCAAGCATTGGGCCAGCCACGGGTTCATCGTCGCCGCAGCGAATACCGTGTGGGCCACCACCGGTGTCGAGATGCTCCAGGGCATCGATCTGCTCGCTCGATTGAACCAGCAGTCGGACAGTCCTTTCCACCAGAAGGTCGATCTGGCGCACATCGGCGCCTCCGGTCATTCCAGAGGCGGTGGCGGCAGCCTCAATGCCGGCGCGGATCCGCGGGTCGGCACCACCGTGCCGATCCAGCCTGGTCCGCGGCCCAATCCTGCTGGCCTGCACGGACCTACGCTCCTACTCGCCGGTGCGGACGACACCATTGTCGAACCGGCGGGGGTGAAGCAGTTCTACGAGAGCGCCAGTCACATAGTCGCAATCTATGGGTCACTGGCCGGCGCCGGGCATTTCACCCCGCTGAACGACGCCGGCGGGTTCCGGGGACCGAGCACGGCCTGGTTCGCCTTCCACCTGAAGGGTGACGAGCGGGCCAGGGGTGAGTTCTTCGGCGCCAACTGCGGGATGTGTACGAGCAAGGCGTGGAGCGAAGTTCAGCGCAACCGCCTGGCGCAGCAGGTGCCAGGCCCGCGCGGCGACTAGCCGAACGACCCTGGCCCGGCCGGAATCGGGTGATCCTCGGAAGTCGACGCGGAGGCAACCAGGTGATCTAAACGGGAATACAGTTTCATTAATGTCGGTTGTGGAGTACTGTCGCCCTAGCGCTAATGGGAACGCAGAACCATTAGCGAGGGTTTACGAGAGGACAGTACGATGCAGAACACCTTGCGAGTCCGCCTGGCCGCGACCGCCGTCGCCGCCGTTGCCGTGCTCGGCGGCCTCGCCATCGGCACCGCCGCAGAACCCGACGCGGCGTGGGACACCGGTTGGATGGCCGCCCCACAGCAGCCGAGCATCGGCTTCGAACCGAACTGGGCGGAGGAAGGTTTCGACAACCAGACGGTGCGGCAGGTGGTCAAGATGACCGATGGTGGCAGCGCGGCCAGAATCACGCTGTCCAACCAGTTCGGCAGCACGGCGCTGCGGGTCGATCACGTCACCATCGCCCGCACCGCAGGCGGCGCCGCAGTGGATTCGAAGTCATTGCGGGAGTTGACCTTCGACGGAAAACCCGCGGCAGAGATACCGATCGGCCAGACGCTGACCAGCGATGCCGCCGACCTGAACCTCGGGTCCATGGATTCCGCGAGCGTCACCATGTATCTCGCGGGCCGAACCGGTCCTGCCACTTTCCATTCGCAGGCGTACGCGAGCACTTACCGCGCCGCGGGCAATCGTGTCGCCGACCCGGCAGCGTCGGCATTCACCGAGACCACGCACTCCTGGTACTACCTGACCGACGTCCAGGTGTCCGGTGCCGAAGACGCGGGCGGCACGGTCGTCACTGTCGGCGACTCGATCACCGACGGCTACGGATCCGACTACGACACCAACACCCGCTACCCGGACCGGCTTGCGCAACGACTGGTCGAGGCGGGAACCCCGCGCCCGGTCCTCAACGCAGGCATCGGCGGCAACTTGATCCTCAACGATTCCCCCTGGTTCGGCGAAGCGGCGGTGCGGCGCTTCGAAAGGGACGTGCTGGCCAAGCCCGACGTCTCCAGCGTGATCGTGCTCGGCGGCCTCAATGATTTCGGCTTCTCCGAAGTCGATCTGCCTACCTACAAGCCGAATCCGGAGGTCTCGGTGGCACAGCTGATCGACGGCCATCGTCGGCTCATCGCCGCCGCGCACCGCGCAGGCGTTCGGATCATCGGCGCCACCCTGCTGCCGATGAAGGGCGCCGAGTACTACACCGACACCTCGGCGGCGAAGATCCGTGCGTTCAACGAGTGGCTGCGTACCAGCGGCGAATACGACGCGATCGTCGATTTCAATGCGGCCGTCCGCGATCCGGCCGACCCCGAAAACCTCAACCCCGCCTTCGATTCCGGCGACCGCAAACACCCGAACGCCGCGGGCTACCGCGCCATGGCCGACGCGATCGACCTGGCAACGCTCTGAAGCAGGAACCGCCGACAGCGACACTCGGAACCTCGGGTGTCGCTGTCGGCGTATCAGGCGATTCCCCAGCCTCGACTCGCGGCTCCTTTCCGCCTGGAGTCACAGTTCAACCGGGCGGAGGTTGGTGACCGGCACACCATGCTCGGCGTGCATGCGTGCGGCGACAAGCGAGCGGTGGCATGCCGCCGGATCGCACTCGACGCAGAAGAGGGCGGTCGTCGAGTCGCGCGGCAGTTCGGCCACGAGTACGGCGAGTTCGACGGGGTCGAGGATCTCGCGGGTGTAGCGCTCGACGTACTCGGGCGCAAGCATGACGCGGTTGCGCTTGCCGACACCCTGGCGGTCGTCCTCGCGATATTGGAGTTGGCGCAGTTCGGTTGTCGGCGCCAACTCTTTGACATGCCGGTAGGCGATGCCGGCGGTGGCGAGCGCGCGCTGCAGCCGCGCTGAATTCGCCCAGGTGTAGTCGGGACCCCGGACACCGCGGCGTTGACGGAGGTCGAGCAGCAGGCCGACGCCGGCGGCGGTCAGCTGTTCGGCGAAGGTTTCGGCGGTGAAGCCGTAGACGCCGATCGTCGTGATGCGCCTCATCGCAACACCTGGCCAGCTCGGTCGGGTGCTTCGACCCCGAGCTCATCGCCGAAACTTGCTCTGCGCGTACGCCGTTCGTCTCCCCTCAGTGCGGCAGTGGGCCGGGCCGCGCCGGCCCACCGCCGCCCCGCTAAGGCACGAGTGCAGGCTGGTCTACGGCCCACAACCATGATCCGTCCGATTGGCGGCGGGCGATCTCGACGGTCACCTCGCCGGTGGTCAGCGTGGTTGCCGTCAGCGCCAGATCACCGCTCACCAGCGCCGGATGCGGCCTGCCCGGCGTGAGCACCGGTGCGGCCGCGACGAATTGCTCGTACACCTTGCGGATTTCCGCATGTCCGGTCGCGAGGGTGCCCGGCGGGAAAGCCAGCACGGCGTCCGGCTCGTACAGCGCCACCAGCCCGTCGACGTCGCCCGCGTTGGCGCGCTCGATGAAGTACCTGCCCAGGTCGTTCGGCTCAGTAGCCACTTTCTTGTTGGTCACACTGATAAGCCTCCACCGTAATCACGACATCTTGTGTCGTGTATTCCGATAGAGTTTTCGCATGCGCGCAGACCGGCTGGTGTCGCTGGTCCTGCTGCTGCGGCAGCACGATCGGCTGTCCGCGCCCGCGCTGGCCCGCGAGCTCGAGGTGTCCACGCGCACCGTGCTGCGCGATATCGAAGCGCTGTCCGCGGCCGGGGTCCCGGTGTACGCCGAACGCGGTCGGCACGGCGGCTTCGCGTTGCTGCCCGGCTTCCGGACCGAGCTCACCGGGCTGAATCACGACGAGGCGCTTGCCCTGCTTGTCGCCGGATCACGGCGTGGCGCACAGACATTCGGCCTCGACTCGGCGCTCGCTTCGGCCATGCGCAAAGTGGTCGACGCGCTGCCCGAAAGCCATCGGACCACCGCGGCAGGCGCGGCGCAACGCTTGCTCATCGACCCGGAGACCGACCTGCTCGCGCGTCGGCTGGTGACCGACGTGTCCGACACCGTCGTCGCCGAGGTCCGGCGCGCGGTGTTCGCCGGACACAAGCTGCGCATTCACTACGCGGCGGTCGACCAGACCCCGCAGTGGCGGACCGTGGACCCGATCGGCCTGGTCACCGTGCGTGACCAGGGCTATCTGCTGGCCACGCGGTCCGGCGCTGACCGCACCTACCGGTTGTCCCGGATCTTGGCCGCCGAGGAACTCGCCGAGCAGGCACAGCGACCGGACCGGGTCGATCTGGATCGGGCCTGGCAGGAACGCAGCGCGCGATTTCGGACTGGCGGCGACCAAGTCGCCGTGCTCGTCCGGGTAAACCCCGCAGCGCGAGGCGAGCTGGTGGATACCGCGCTGGCCGTCCGCGCCGAAGAAGCCGAGGCAGACGGCTGGTCGCGACTGGAGGTGACCTTCCAAGATTCCAGGCACGCCGAATGGGCGCTGTGGCAGCTCGCGACGAACGCGGAAGCCCTTGCCCCACAGTGGTTGCGCGACGCCCTGCGCGATCGCGCCGCAGCGCTCACCACCTGCTACGGAACGACGTCATGAGCATCGACACCTGCCGTGATCCGAAATCTATTGTCCCCCAATAAAACTAGAACTCGAGCGGACAGCCCACCGACACAGTGACCATCGCGCTTCACTTCCCGCAGATCGCGGTGTCCATGATTACGGACGCCAGTGGCGTGTCCCCTTCGGTGACGAGCTTCTCCGGGAGCTGGTTGATACTCAGACTCACTGCGCTGTCCCTGGTCGCCATGGCCGCGACGCCGTAGCCGGGGTAAGCGCCGTCGTGGCCCCAGGTTTCGAGACCACAGCTGTTCGACATGCGGAACAGGCCGAGACCGGCGGCGTGCGGCGACGCCGGATCCGGGTGGGGAAAGGTGCGCTGCATTTCCGCCAGCTGGGCAGGCGGGACGATCCGACCGGAGAGCAGGCCCATGAAGTGGCGGTTGAGGTCGGCGGGAGTGGAGACCATGGCACCATCGGCAAGGCCCCACGCCGGGTCGAAATCGTCGAGGTCGACGCGTTTGCCGCCGAAGAGCGCGTAACCGTGCGGGTGCGGCCCGCGGATCACCTGTTCGCGCGGGAAATCCGGCCAATAGGTGTCGGCAAGGCCGAGCGGTTCGATCACCCGGCTGGTGACCTCTTCACGTAGCGACCTGCCGGTCACTCGTTTGATCAGCTCGCCGGCCAGCAGATAATTGGTATTGGAGTAGCTGTAGGCGGTGCCGGGGGCGAAAAGCGAGGGCTGGTCGAGTCCGAGGCGAAGCAACTCCTCGACCGGGCGCGGGTTGCGCAGCGCCGCTTCCGTCGAGATATCCAGTGTGTCGAGGTAGTCGGGAATTCCGGTGGTGTGCTGCAACAGATTCCGGACGGTGATCGCAGTGCCGTCACCGCCGGGACCGTGCACGACGCCGGGCAGATAGTGCTGCACCGGGGCATCGAGCTCGACCCGCTGCTCGGCCACCAGCAGCAGAACCGTCGCTGCGACAAAGGATTTGGTGATGCTGGCGATGCGGACCTGCGCGGTCTCCGGGAACGGTGCGCCGGTGGCCAGATTCCCGACGCCACTCGTGAGCCGGATGTCGCGTCCTCGCTCGGTGATCACCAGTTGCGCTCCGGGGATATCGGACTCGCGGACCAGCCGGTCCAGCAGTGCCTGCAGCCTGCCGGTGCGCGGGTCCGCGCTCCCGGTGTCCGCGACCGCCGGTGCAGTACTCATTGCGCAAGACAACGCCACACCGACCATGAGCGCCGAGATCATCGCGAATCGTCGCACCACGAACTCCTGCCATCGAGACGTACGGAACTCCGACGATAGGCCGCCCATGTCTCGAAAAGTCCTGTGCACAAAGCATATCCGGGAAAGATCAGGGAACGCCTCAGGGAGATCGAGCAGAAAGATCATCCTGCGGTAGGACGCGCCGCGGCCATCTCGTGTCGCTCAGCGGCAGAAGATGGAGTCGCGGTTGTACCCGTAGCAGCCGGGACTCGGGCTTGGGCTCGACGGCTGATCCGGCACGTAGTCCCAGCGATCGGGGACGTCCGAATTCGGGACGGCCGCGCCGAGGCCGTAACCGATGGCGGCGCCGATCAGCGCGCCGCCGAACATCCCGATCGGCACGGTGATGACGGCGAGCACGACTCCCCCCGCGATGCCGATGGCCAAACCGACGATGACGCCGATCAGCGTGCCAGGTATCGCACCGAGGACCATGCCGAGCTCGGCGCTGCGCTGTCTCGGCGAGGTTTGCCGCCAGTAGCCGACAGGCTCGGCGGTGAGACGCGTGCCGCTCGCATCGATCTGCGGCCGCAGATCGACGGTGCCCTGCTCGAGTTCAACGGTCAGCGGCAGGCTGGCAATGACCGTGCCTGCCGCATCGGCGATGTGCACCGCGGCGTCGGTCATCGTCAAGGTGCCGCCGGACAGGCTGGCGGCCAGGCGCTTTCCATCGGCCGACGCCGAGACATCGAAGGCGACACCGCCCTCTGCGCCGCGCACGGTGGTCGGATTCACGCTGGCAGGCGCGGGTATAGGCGCGGCGTGCGCGACACCAGCGGTAATGCTCGTTGCCGCGATGGTGAACATGACAGCCACCGCGATCTTCTTGATTCTCAAAGTGGTCCCCCGACTCAGGCACGTCCCATAGTGCGACGCAGTACTTCTATACGAGAGCATAGATTTCGCCCAACGCCGAAGCCATACGGTGAAACATGCTGCGCTGCCCATACTTTCATTGACACCAGAAGTGTCGGTAGCGGTTCGCGAGCTCGGCGAAGTCGTCGACCATGCAGGTCGAGACATCGGTGATTTTCACGCGACCGACGAGGCATTCCCGTGGCGGCCCGGCGGCAACGATGCCCGAGGCTTTATTTGACTTATGAGTACAGAATATCTAGCGTCGCCTGCATGGCACGCACGAAGAGCTTCGATCCCGACGACGCGGTCGCGAAGGCGATGGAGGTGTTCTGGCGCAAGGGTTATGCCCGCACCACACCGCAGGACCTGCTCGATGCGATCGGCATCGGCCGAGGCAGCCTGTACAACGCGTTCACCGGCAAGCACGACCTGTTCGAGCGGGCGCTGCGCCGGTATCAAGCGCAAGAAACGGTTCAGGTGATCGATCTGCTCGACGGCCCCGGTTCACCGCGCGAGCGGGTGCGCGGCGCATTGATCATGGTGCTGGACGCGGCCTGCGCGGACACGGAACGCCGAGGCTGCCTGGCCACGAATACCGCTGTGGAACTGGGTGATTCCGACGACACGGCCGCGCTACTGGTTCGGCGCATCTTCGACAGGCAGCACGATGCTTTCCGTGGCGCCATCCAGGAGGGGCAGCGCGCAGGGGAGTTCAGCAAGGAGCTCGATCCGCACACGGCGGCCAACTTCCTGCTCGCCACCATCAACGGCATGCGGGTGCTCGCGAAGGCCGATCCGCGCCCCGCCCGGCTCGATGGACTCGTCGAAATCGCCATGCGCGCACTGTGATTGATCTTCGTCGGGGCAGCTGAACGTCCGAACCGTCAACAACGGGCTGGCTTGCTGTCCCAAATTTGTAACTGTAGTTCAACAAAGGAAATCATGGATCTGCAACTCGCCGGAAAGACCGCTGTAGTCACCGGAGCCAGCAAGGGCATCGGCCTGGAGATCGTCCGGGCACTTACCGCCGAAGGCGTCCGGGTTGTCGCCGCCGCACGCACCATTACCCCGGAACTCCACGCACTCGACGGTCCCTCGACCGCGGTGCCCGTCGACCTGGCCACCACAGACGAGGCAACCACTCTGATCGATCGCGCCACCGAGATCCTCGGCGAGATCGACGTCCTGATCAACAATGTCGGCGGCGTCGTTCCCGGCAGTGCCGAGGCGAGCGGCTTCCTGGACATCGCCGACGACGCCTGGCAGCGCACCTACGAACTCAACCTGTTCGGCACGGTTCGGGTCACCCGCCGCGCACTACCCAGCCTGCTTCGCCGGCGCGGCATGATCATCAACATCTCCTCCATCGGCGCCAGCGCCGCCTATCACCCCGTCGACTACGGCACCGCAAAAGCCGCGCTGAACAACCTCACCAAGGCGCTCGCCGAGGAGTTCGGCGCGCAAGGCTTGCGCGCACTCACGGTCTCCCCCGGCCCCACCCGCACCCGCAACTGGTCGGCCCCCGACGGCTACGCCGCCGACGTCGCCGCCCAGAGCGGCCGCACCCTCGAGGAATTCCTTGCCGAGGCCCCCGCTCGGATGGGCATCACCACCGGCAGGCTCACCGAACCGCACGAAACCGCGGCGCTTGTCACCTTCCTGGCCTCTCCGGTGTCCGGAAACCTCACCGGCGCAAACTATTTGGCCGACGGCGGAGCGATCAAAACAGTCTGACGCATACCTCGCCCGCATTCCGGGCGACCAGCACTGCCGGACTTCCGAGACCGTTCCCAACGATCAGCGCACAGAGGTGGCTGAATATTTACTAACAGTGTCACTAATGCCACTGTTGGCTGTAAATAGATGCTGGCAAACTTGCAGCCATGCTCACCATCGTGCTCACCACCATGTTCACGCTGCTGATCGCGTCGGCCGTCCGGGTATTCCTCCACCACGAAATCACCCTTCCCCCACTCGGATCCAGCGAAATAGCCGATCCAGACGCCCAGCGAGCGGAACTCGTCTGATGCGCGCGACAGACCGGCTCGGAGTGGTCCGCGTGTTGGCGATCATCGCAGTCCTGGCCGCCGTACCGCTGTCAGCCGCGGTCGGCGTGGCTCGCTACGACGCCGCCCGGGCCGGGATACCGGCCGACAATGCGGGGAAAGTCGCGCTGGCGGCCACGGTGACCAGCGATCCGACAACAGTGACGTCCTCGCGATCCATCGGATACCACGACTACTACACGGCCACCGTGCAGTGGGTCAGAGACGGCAAGCAAAGCGCGGCGCGCATCGAGGTTCCCGACACTGCGCACCCAGGCGACCAGGTTGCATTGTGGCTCGACCGCGACGGTCGCCCGACCACTGCGCCGTTGCCCGCGAGTTCCGCCGCATGGGAGGGCATCGGACTCACCCTCGCCACCCTGATCGAACTGTGGATCATCATCGCAGCACTGGTCGGGCTGACCTTCTGGCTGCGCGGCGCTCACCCACGCAGTTGGGCGTTGAGCCGTGCAGCCTGCCGGGTGAGGTGGTTACGTTCGGGCATGTTGGGGGCTGATTCGGCGGATTCGGCATAGAGCCGCGCCGCGGTGGTCAGATCTCCGGCGCGCTCATGCAGATAGGCCGCGACAGCGGTGTAGCGAGGCAGTGCGGGGTCGAGCCCGGCGAGCGCGGCCAAACCGGCGTGCGGGCCGTCGGCCTCGCCGACCGCGACGGCGCGGTTGAGCCGCGCTACCGGACTGTCGGTGAGGCCGATCAATTCGTCGTACCACTCGACAATCTGCACCCAATCGGTTTCGTCCGCCGTCCTGGCATCGGCGTGCAGCGCGGCGATGGCGGCCTGGGCTTGGAAATCGCCGAGACGATCGCGGGCAAGGGCGGCTTGGAGGATATCGACGCCCTCGGCGATCAATCGGGTGTCCCACCGGGTGCGGTCCTGCTCGGCAAGCGGCACGAGACTGCCGTCGGCGGCGGTCCGCGCCGGGCGCCTGGCGTGATGCAGCAGCATGAGTGCCAGCAGGCCGGCGACCTCCTCGTGGTGGGTCATGGCCGCCAGTTGGCGGGTGAGCCGGATCGCTTCGGCGGCAAGGTCGACGTCACCCGAGTAGCCCTCGTTGAAAACGAGGTAGAGCACGCGGAGCACCGTCGCGACGTCGCCGTGCTGGTTGAGCCGGACGCCCGAGATGGTGCGTTTAGCCCTGCTGATGCGTTGCGCCATAGTCGCTTCCGGCACCAGGTAGGCCTGCGCGATCTGACGCGTGGTCAATCCGCCGACGGCGCGCAGCGTGAGCGCGACGGCCGAGGCCGGTGTCAGCGAAGGATGCGCGCACCGGAAGTACAGCTGGAGCGTGTCGTCGACCAGTTCGGCGGGGCCGGGCATCGGCTCGTCCTCGACACGCACCTCACGGTCGCGCCGCGAACTATCGGCGCGCACCGCGTCGAGAAACTTGCGCCAGGCCACGGTGACGAGCCAGCCCTGCGGATCGCGCGGCGGGTCGTCCTGCCACACCCGCACCGCCTCGATCAACGCCTCCTGCACGGCGTCCTCGGCCGCCGCGAAGTCCGCGCCGCGACGACTGAGGATCCCGATGACCGTGGGGGTGAGGGTGCGCAACAGGGCCTCGTCCACCCCGGTCACTCCGTGATGGTGGGAAGCGAGCCCATGATCGGGCGCAGCTCCAGCCATTCCTGAACCGGCTTGCCACCGGCGCCCGGCGCCGCGGACAGTTCGCCTGCCAACTCCAGCGCCCGCTCGTAGCTGTCGACGTCGATCATCATCCAGCCTGCGATCAGATCCTTGGTCTCCGCGAACGGGCCGTCGGTGATCGGCGGCCGCCCCTCGCCGTCGTTGCGGACGAAGGTGCCCTCCGCGAAGAGCGCCTGCTCGTCGATGAATTCGCCGGTGCTCTGCAGCCGGGCCGCGAAGTCCTGCATGTATTGGATGTGGGCCGTGACCTCCTCGGGTGTCCACTGGTCCATCGGTATGTCGTTGACCGAGGCAGGCGCGCCACGGTAGTGCTTGAGCAGTAGGTATTTGGCCATCGTGTTCTCCTTCGCTGCGTGTGTCCCGTTGTGGCCGTGAGTATTACGCGCGCTGCCGCGCGTCCCGCTGCCGGATCAGCTCTTCGACCGGGCTCGGCAGCGTCGTCTCGAAGTCGAGCAGCTTCACCCAGGTCGGGGTCACGACGATCCGGACCATGCCGTCGTAGAGCGAGCGGACCTCGGCCTCCCACACGACCCGCTGCTCGGGCGTCATCACGTAACTGCCGTTCATCTGGAGATACTCGTCCGGAATGCCGTCCACCACATCCAGCTCGGCCCGACCGCGGATGAGCAGGGTCTTGGGCGGGTGCACCTCGGTGTCGATCGTCAGGGCCACCATCGGATTCTGGCGCAGGGCATGGAGTTTCGGGGCGTTCGTCGACGTGCACATGACGATCTCGGAGCCGTTCCAGGTGAATCCGATCGGAATCGTGCGTGGCGTGCCGTCCTTGGCGACGTAGGCCAGCCGGGTCAGGTCGCGGGCCAGCAGTTCCTGGCTGTACGGCCGGTGCAGAACCTCGGTGATCTCGTGCTGCCGCATGGTCGTTCTCCTTGGTGAGGTACGGCCCATTCTGGCCGTGTTCACTGTGGGGACGGAGCCGTGTGCGAGTTCTCGACATCCCACCGCGATATTTTTTGGCGGACTTTCGACGACGCTACCCGGCCACCGGTCCGGGGAACCTGGACCGGTGGCTGCCGCCGCTGCGTCGGCGGTGTCGGGGCGATCGCGTCCGCGTCACGCGGTGACGTGTGCCTGCGTTTCGACCGGCGCGAGGCGCCTGCGGCGGCTCGGCAACAGGAAAGTCGGGTGGTAGATGCTCCAAGCAGCCGACGCGCAGATGAGTTCCTTGACGCGGGCGGCGATTCGGCCGGTGAGGACCTTGGACGTCGGCTGATCTTCGGGAGTCACCTTCTGGAAGATTGCGTCACGGCGACCGAGACTGATGCACTGAGCGGCGTAGCCGATCGGTGCCTCGGGGACCTTGCGGCCGGTCAGCCGGGCGGCCAGCGCATCAGCGCCTTGCCACGCCATCGGAGTTGCGGTGGCGCAACCCATTCGGAGTGTCTTGCCGCCTATGCCCGACGTGTGTGCGGCGTCGCCGATCGCGTACACGTCAGGATGCGACACCGAACGCAGGGTGCCGTCGACGACGATCCGCCCGGTGCCGGACACCGTCAGCGTGGTCGCGGCAGCAATCGGGTGCACGGTGAAACCTGCTGTCCACACCGTCAGCTGCGCCGGAATCGGTCCCGCCGCGGTGATTACGCCGTCCGCCTCGACGCAGGTGACATCGGCCTGCTCGTACACGGTGATGCCGAGCCGATCGAAGACGCGACGCAGGTGCCGTTGCGCCTTCTCGTCGAGCCAGTCGCCGACCCCGCCGCGCGCGGCGATCGCGACCTCCAGGTCCGGGCGGGCTTCGGCAATCTCGGTGACCGCTTCGATACCGGTCAGCCGACCGCCGACGACCAGAACGGTGGCGCCGGAAGCCAACTCGGGCAGACGTGCCCGCAGCCGCAACGCGGCCTGCTTTCCGGCCACGTTGTGCGCGTACTCGGCGACACCGGGGACGCCGTAGTCCGCGACGGTGCTCCCGAGGGCGTACACCAGGGTGTCGTATTCGAGGGCACCGTTCTCGCCGGCGAGGTCGACGGTCTTGCGGTCGACGTCGACCGCGGTGACCGCCGCCGTCCTGACCTGAACGCCGGTGCCGGCGAAGACATCGCGCAGCGGGCGAACGGGCAGGTCCTGCCCGCTCGCGAGCTGGTGCAGCCGCACCCGTTCGACGAATTCGGGGTCGGCGTTGACCAGGGTGATCTCGATGTCGTCGCGGTGCAGCCGCTTGGCGAGGCGGCCCGCGGCGTTGGCTCCGGCGTATCCGGCGCCGAGGACGACGATGCGATGCTTCATGGTCTTGCTCCTGTCTCGATGGGTTCGCTTCCTGAACCGGACAGCGGCACGAATGCTGACAGGAGGGGACTGTGAAGTGGATCACCAGGATTCGGGCAGCGGCGCTCCGTGTTCGACCGTCGCCCATGCGCGGTTGGCGCGTTCGAGCTTTTCGGGATTGACCTGCGCATGGATCGAGGCGATGCCTTCGGAGGTCACCCCGAGTGCCACGACGCCGACGACTCGATCCGCCACCACCATGACGAGCGCGGGCCCGTCGTTGGCCATCGCGACGAAGAAGGCGGGATCGCCGCCGACCAGTTCGCGCTTGGCGTCGCTCGACCTGAAGCTGAGACGCAGGAAGCGCGCGACCCGAAACGCACCGACAAGTGGCCTGCTCAGGGTGGCGTAGAAGCTGCCGCCGTCGCCGATGATGGCGGCGTCCTCGGTCAGCAGTTCGACCAACGTCTCGGTCCGCCCGCTGACCGCGGCGGCGAGGAACTCCTCGACAATTCTGCGGGCGGCGGCGTCGTCGACGTCGACCCGCGTCCGGTCGGTGGCCATATGCTGCTTGGCCCGCCGGTAGATCTGCTGGCAGTTCGACTCGCTGATCTCGAGCATCTCGGCGATCTCGTTGTGCGCGTACCCGAATGCCTCGCGCAGCACATACACCACGCGTTCTTTGGCCGAGAGCCGCTCCATCAGCGTGAGCATCGCGATCGACACCGATTCGCGCTGCTCAACGGTGTCGGCCGGGCCGAGCATCCGGTCACCGGCGAACACCGGCTCCGGCAACCACTGGCCCACATACGTTTCCCGCCTGACCCGCGCCGAGTCGAGCTGGTTCAGGCACAGGTTGGTGAGCACGGTGGTCAGCCACGCCACTGGCGTCTCGACGTAGCCGCGGTCGGCGGCCTGCCAGCGCAGAAACGTCTCCTGCACCGCGTCCTCGGCATCACTGGCCGACCCGAGCAGCCGGTAGGCGATCGCCTCCAGGCGGCCACGGTGGCTCTCGAACAGATCGGCTTCGTGCGTGGTGGTGCTGAGCGACATCCTCTGATCATTCAGCATGGCTGTCCTCACACGGTCAGGCCCGCCTGGCGCAGCAGATCGATGGCCGCCGGCAGCCACGCGGGGTGCCAGGCCGGGTCCCGGTGGGCCATCGGGACGACCACCGACCGCCACCAGAACGGTGGCTTGTCGGGTGTGGTGTTGTCGGTCCAGACCGGCCGATCGAAGACCGGCTCGATCCGGCAGGCGCCGTCCCTGCCTTCGATGATCAGGCCGGTGAGGCGCCCGGTGCGGTCGTCGCCGATCTCCTCGTACAGACGGAAACCCTCATCGCGGACTGCCTTGACGAGGTTCTCGGACAACTCGCCGGTGCCCGCATCCACCCGCCGGTGCGACGACACGTCGGCAGTGACCAGGACAGCCAGCACGAAGCCGGGCTCGTCCGGCGACATCGCCTCGGTCAATCGCTGTGCGGCGGCGGCCAACCCGGGTTCGGGTCCGGACCGCGGCAAGGCATAGTCGTCGGGTATCGCCCGCAGCACCGCCGCCATCTCCCGATCCAGCTCGGCGCGAGTCAGTGCCGCAGGCTGCAGGATTCGACCGTCCTCGGCCACCGAGACGAACGCGGCCTCGGCCGCGAACCGCTGGAGGTCGTCCGGTGCCCAGCCACACACCCGCGCGACGGTGGCGAACACCGTCATCGCCGCGGACCAGAAAGCTTGCGGCTCCGACCGCAATGGCGCGTTGGCCGTGAGGTGGCCGCAGCCATCGAGCACCGCGAGCGTGAGCCCGCTGCCGCTGACCACGACGATCTCGTACGGCCGCTCCATCTCCTCTTCCGGTGCGAAATCGTCGATGAACTCGTCCTGATCGCGCACCACCGGCAATCCCCGGTCCCGTAGTTCGGCAGCCACCGCATCCGCCGAGGCGACCGCCGCCGGGGTGCTGCGCCAGCGGGCGTTGTCCGCCGAAGACAACGATCGGTCACTGGACAGCAGGCTTACCTCGAACCGCACGCTCGGAGTATAGGGTCGCTCAGTTCCCTTGCCAGGCCGTGGAACAGCGGAGATGTCGGTGCTCGGGGCTACCGTGACGGCGTGAACAGGACGGATCGGCTGTACGCCATCGTCGAGGATTTGCGGGCGGTGGCGCCGCGGCTGCGGACCGCGCGGGAACTGGCCGGGCGGTACGAGGTCAGCGTGCGCACCATCGAGCGGGACATCGGTGCGCTGCAGCAGGCGGGGGTGCCGATCTATGCCGACGTCGGGCGACGCGGCGGTTATGCGCTCGAGAAGACGATGTCCTTGCCGCCGCTCAACTTCACCCCGGCGGAGGCGGTCGCCATCGCGGTCGCGTTGGAACGCGGTCAGGGTGCGCCGTTCGATCGGGCCGGGCGCAGCGCGCTGGACAAGATTCTCGCGGCGATGCCGGAACGCAATGCCAGCGGCGCACGCGAGCTGGCCGCGCGGGTGCGGGTGCTGGAGTCGCGGGAGACGCAGCCGGCACAGCAGATTCCGGCGGTGATCGAGCAGGCGATCGAGGTCGAACGCGTGCTGCGGTTGAAGTATCAGGACAAGGTCGGCGAGTGCACCGAACGCGAGGTGGAGCCGTCCGGGTTCCTCGTCGGCGAGCGGGGCTGGTACCTCGTCGCGTGGTGCAGGTTGCGCGAAGGTCAGCGCGTTTTTCGCCTCGACCGCATCGCGGATGTGGCAGTCACCGACATTCCGATGCCTGCGGGCGGCCGTCCGGAAATGACCATCCCCGCCGAATGCATTGTGCGGATGGTCTCGCTCTAGAAAACACCGACAGGGGGTTGTCGCCGCGCCGCGTGAGAGTGGTCCCGCACAACGACATCCACTCTCCCGGAGGCACAGAGATGACCAACACGATCAACTGGTTCCAGGTCGGCAGCAACGAGCCGGAGCAGGCCAAGTCCTTCTACGGTGCACTGTTCGGCTGGACCTTCGTCAGCGACCCCGAGAACGACAGCTACGACCTGGTCCGTTACCCGGGCAGCGAGATTCCCGTCGGCGGTATCGCGCACACCGAGCAGGCCGCGCAGAATCACGCGGTCGTCTTCGTCGAGGTGGCGAATGTCGGCGCCACCGTCGCCGAGGCGGAGCGCTTGGGCGCCAAGGTGGTTGTGCCACCGATCACCAGCGCATCCGGACTGACCTTCGCGCATCTCGCCGACGTTTCGGGCAACGAGTTCGGCGTCTACAGTTCGCCTGCCGCCTGATTCGCGCGTTGTCGTGATGTCGCCGATCGGGGCACTCGCCACGCCCGCCACGGAAAATATTCTGGCGAGTCTCCGATCGTCGGCGTTTCGTACGCTACCCAGGGCAGCCGTGCCTTATCGGTAAAACATATTGGCGCGCAACTGTTCTTGATTCTCGCGATCGCGGATGTCGGCGGTGCACAGCCAGTTACCCTGAGGTGATGCGATTCCGGTATGCCCTGGCCGTACTCGCCGCCACCGCGTCGACCGTGCTGGTGTGCACGACCGCATCGGCGTCCCCGCTGCTACGGCCGGTCGCCGCGGCAGCGCCGTTGGACGGTGGCTTCCTCTGGGGTGTCGCGTCTTCCGGATTCCAATCCGAAGGACGTGCGCCCGACAGCAATTGGACGCGATACATTCCCAACCATCCCGACTACGACGGGTTGCAGGATTCGGTCGACTTCTATGGCCGCTATGCGTCCGATATCGACTTGGCCGCCGGGCTCGGCGTGCAAGTGTTCCGGGTCGGCATCGAATGGGCTCGGCTGCAGCCGGCGCCAGGAGTCTGGGACGAGGGCGCATTCCGCTTCTACGACGCCGTCATCGCGAAGATCGCGCAGTCGGGGATGCGGCCGATGATCACCCTCGACCACTGGGTCTACCCCGGCTGGGCCGTCGACCGCGGCGGCTGGCGCAACCCTGGCATGGTCGAGGACTGGCTGTCCGCCATGCGCGGCGTCGTCGACCGCTACGCCTCCCGTAATCCGCTGTGGGTCACGGTGAACGAGCCGATCGCCTACATCTCGCACGAGGTCCGCAGGGGCAAGGCGGACGCCGGCGAGATGGAGGTGCGACTCGCGCAGGCGCACAACGCCATCTACGACCACATTCACGCCGTCCAGCCCGGCGCCCAGGTGACCAGCAACGTCGGCTATGTCGCAGGCGCGAACGACCAGATCAACGGTTCGTTCATCAACCGCATCGCGGACCGGCTCGACTATGTCGGCATCGACTACTACTTCGCCTACGACCCGATGCAGACTGTGCTCGGGGCGGTCACCAGGGCGCTCGGCTCCGCCGCGCCGACGCTGCCCGGCATGAACATCTGGGATCTGCCGATCCGCACCGAAGGCATCTACTATGCGCTGCAACACTATTCGCAGCGCTTCCCGGGCAAACCGCTCTACATCGTCGAGAACGGCATGCCCACCGCCAACGGCGGGCCGCGCCCCGACGGCTACAGCCGCAGCGACCATCTGCGCGACACCGTCTACTGGATCCAGCGCGCGAAGGCCGACGGCATGAACGTCATCGGCTACAACTACTGGAGCATCACCGACAACTACGAATGGGGCAGCTACACCCCACGATTCGGCCTCTACACGGTCGACGTGCGCACCGACCCCTCGCTCTCCCGCCGCCCCACCGACGCGGTCGGCACCTACACCCAGCTCATCTCCGCAGGTGGTGTCCCCGGCGACTACCAACCCACCCGCGCGCCCGCCTTCTGCATCCTGATCGATCCCCCAGCGAGCTGCGCGTTCCCGGTCGCGGGCCGATAGCCGCTGCGTGACCTGCGTCACCGGGTGTCACACGGGACGCGGGGGCGGTGTCTTGTGTTCGAACCCTCTGGGAGCGAAGGAGACACCATGACTGGGAACACCACAGTGGTTGTGATCGGCGGCGGGTACGCCGGTGTCCTGGCCGCCAACCGGCTGACACAGCGTGCCGACGTGACGGTGACGCTGATCAACCCGCGCGCGACTTTCGTCGAGCGGATTCGCCTGCATCAGCTCGTGGGTGGCACCGACGATGCGGTGGTCGACTACCGGGACGTGCTCGGCTCGGACATCCGGCTGATTGTCGACACCGTCTCGCGGATCGACGCCGCCGGGCGGAGCCTGACGTTGGCGGCAGGCGGGACGGTCGAGTACGACTATCTGATCTATGCGGTGGGCAGCGGCAGTGCCGATCCGCAGGTGCCGGGTGTGGCCGAGTTCGCCTATCCGGTCGCCTCGTTGGAGGAGGCGCAGCGGCTGCGCGCCGTGCTTGCCGCCACGCCTGCGACGGCCGCGATCACCGTGGTCGGTGGCGGGCCGACCGGGATCGAGACGGCCGCGGAGTTGGCGGAGTCGGGTCGCATCGTGACCCTGGTCTGCGGCGGAGTGCTCGGGCCGTATCTACGGTCCGGGGGTCGGCGTGCGGTGGCCAAGCGGTTGGCACAGTTGGGGGTGACCGTGCTCGACGGCCCCGAAGCGAAGGTGACGGCGGTGACGCGAGCTACCGTGCAGCTCAGCGGCGGTCACACGCTGCGGAGTGCGGTGACCGTGTGGACCGCCGGATTCGGGGTGCCGGATATGGCCGTGCGCAGTGGGCTGCGCACCGACGCGCTGGGTCGGCTGCTCACGGACGAGACGTTGACCAGTGTGGATGACGCGCGCATCGTCGCGGCCGGTGATGCGGCGGCGCCGTCGGACCTGCCGTTCCGGATGAGCTGCCAGGCCGCGGGTCCGCTGGGTGCGTACGCCGCCGATACGGTGCTCAGCCGCATCGCGGGGACTGAGCCAACGCCTATCGCGCTGGTGTTCGTCGGACAGGGCATCAGCCTCGGCCGTCGAGCCGGCGTCATCCAGCTCGGTCATCGCAACGACACTGCGACCCGGTTTCATCTGGGCGGTCGTGCCGCTGCGGCGCTCAAGGAGCTCGTGTGCTGGAGCACCGTCAAGCAGTTGGGCATGGAGGCAAGGAAGCCGGGTTCGTTCCGCATCCCGGCCTGGGCCACCGACAAGAAGCGCCGAGAGGTGTTGCAGGCCAACCGCCGTGACGCGGTGACAACGCGCTGACCTGGAACCGAAAAGCCGCGCACCAAAATTCGGTGCGCGGCGATCCGGCGAGCGGGTCAGCCGGGGAGATCGGTGACCGTTGCGGGTTCGTTGCGGGACAGGGTGATTCCGAGATTGGCGGCGGTGCGGTCTATTTCGTCGTCGTCACCGCGATTGAGTTCGATGGCAGAGCCCGCGGAGAGGACTTCGACGTTGAGGCACAGCGACTGGAGCTCCTTGAGCAGGACTTTGAACGACTCCGGGACGCCCGGCTCCGGGATGTTCTCGCCCTTGACGATCGCCTCGTAAACCTTCACCCGCCCGACGATGTCGTCGGACTTGATGGTCAGCAGTTCCTGCAGCGTGTACGCCGCGCCGTAGGCCTGCATCGCCCAGCACTCCATTTCACCGAAGCGCTGGCCACCGAACTGGGCCTTACCGCCGAGCGGCTGCTGGGTGATCATCGAGTACGGACCGGTCGAACGGGCGTGGATCTTGTCGTCGACCAGGTGATGCAATTTGAGAATGTACATATAGCCGACGGCGATGGGGTACGGGAACGGTTCACCGCTGCGGCCGTCGAAAAGCGTTGCCTTGCCATCTGTTCCGACCATGACCTCGCCGTCGCGGTTGGGCAGTGTCGAGCCGAGCAGGCCGGCGAGCTCTTCCTCGCGCGCGCCGTCGAAGACCGGCGTGGCCAGATTCGTGTCCGGTTCGGCGGACAACAACTCCGCGGGCAAAGCCTTGGCCCAGTCCGGCCGGGTGCCATCGGCGACCTGAATGTTCCAGCCTGCCTTGCCGATCCAGCCGAGGTGCGTTTCCAGGATCTGGCCGATGTTCATCCGGCGCGGCACACCGTGCGTATTGAGGATGATGTCGACCGGGGTGCCGTCGGGCAGGAACGGCATGTCCTCGATGGGGAGGATCTTGCCGATGACGCCCTTGTTGCCGTGGCGGCCTGCGAGCTTGTCGCCGTCCTGGATCTTGCGCTTCTGCGCCACATACACGCGCACAAGCTCATTGACACCGGGTGGCAGGTCATCGTCGTCTTCGCGCGAGAACATACGGATGCCGATGACTTTGCCGGACTCACCGTGCTTCATCTTCAGTGAGGTGTCGCGGACTTCGCGGGCCTTCTCACCGAAGATCGCGCGCAGCAGCCGCTCTTCCGGGGTCAGCTCGGTTTCCCCCTTCGGGGTGACCTTGCCGACCAGGATGTCACCGTCGCGCACCTCGGCACCGATACGAATGATGCCGCGCTCGTCGAGATCGGCTAGTGATTCGTCCGAGGCGTTCGGGATGTCGCGGGTGATCTCTTCGGCACCGAGTTTGGTGTCGCGGGCATCGATCTCGTGTTCCTCGATGTGGATCGAGGTGAGCACGTCTTCCTCGACGAGGCGCTGCGACAGGATGATCGCGTCCTCGTAGTTGTGCCCCTCCCACGGCATGATCGCCACCAAAAGGTTCTTCCCCAGCGCCATCTCGCCGTTCACGGTGCACGGACCATCGGCGAGCACCTCGCCGACCTCCACCCGCTGTCCCTCACCGACGATCGGACGCTGATTGAGGCAGGTGCCCTGGTTCGAGCGAGCGAACTTGCGCAGGCGATACGACTTGCGGGCCCCGTCGTCGGCCATCACGGTGATGTAGTCGGCCGAAACCTCCTCCACCACACCGGGCTTCTCGTTCACCACCATCTCGCCCGAATCGATCGCGGCGCGCGACTCCATCCCGGTGCCGACCACCGGAGCCTCCGACCGGACCAGCGGAACGGCCTGCTTCTGCATGTTCGCGCCCATCAGGGCACGGTTGGCGTCGTCGTGCTCGAGAAACGGAATCATCGCCGTCGCCACCGAAACCATCTGGCGCGGTGACACATCCATGTAGTCGACCTGCGTCGAATCGATGATCTCGACCTCGGAATTCTTGCGCCGCACCGCGACTCGCGCGGCGACGAGCCTGCCATCGGCATCGACCGGCTCGTTCGCCTGCGCCACCACCCGCAGGTCTTCCTGATCGGCGGTCAGATACTCGATCTCGTCGGTCACCCTGCCGCCGACCACTTTTCGATACGGCGTCTCGATGAACCCGAACGGATTGACCCGCGCGTACACCGACAGATAACCCATCAACCCGATGCTCGGGCCTTCGGGCGTCTCGATCGGGCACATCCGGCCGTAGTGGCTGTAGTGCACGTCGCGCACCTCGAGGCTGGCGCGTTCCCTGCTCAACCCGCCAGGCCCGAGCGCAGACAGGCGACGCTTGTGGGTCAGGCTGGACAGCGGGTTGCGCTGGTCCATGAACTGCGACATCTGCGAGGTGCCGAAGAACTCCCTGATCGCGGCGACGACCGGGCGAATATTCATCAGCGACTGCGGCGTGATCGCCTCGACGTCCTGGGTCGTCATCCGCTCGCGGACCACCCGCTCCATCCGGGACAACCCGATTCGCATCTGGTTCTGAATCAGCTCACCGACGGTGCGCAGCCGACGATTACCGAAGTGGTCGATGTCGTCGACCTCGACCGGCACCTCGATCCCGCCCGGCGCGGTCATCACCGATTCCCCCGCGTGCAGCCGCAGCAGGTATTCGATGATCGTGACGAGATCTTCCTCGGTGAGCACCCTGGACCCGATGGCCTCGCCGGTATGGATGCCGAGCTTCTTGTTCATCTTGTAGCGACCGACGCGCGCCAGGTCGTAGCGCTTCTCCTTGAAGAAGAGGTTCTCCAGCAGGTGCTGCGCGGACTCCTTGGTCGGCGGCTCGCCGGGACGCAGCTTGCGATGGATATCGAGCAACGCCTCGTCGGTGCCAGGGGTGTTGTCCTTCTCCAGCGACGTCATCATGATCCCGGAGAAGCCGAACCGCTCGGCGATCTGCGCGCTGGTCCAGCCGAGCGCCTTGAGCAGGACCGTCACCGGCTGCCTGCGTTTGCGGTCGATGCGAACGCCGACGGTGTCGCGCTTATCGATATCGAACTCCAGCCAGGCGCCGCGCGACGGGATGACGCGCACGCTGTGCAGATCCTTGTTGGTCGTCTCGTCGACGTCCTGCTCGAAGTACACCCCCGGCGACCGGACCAGCTGCGAAATGACAACGCGCTCGGTGCCGTTGACGACGAAGGTGCCCTTGTCGGACATCATCGGGAAATCCCCCATGAAGACCGTCTGGCTCTTGATCTCACCGGTGTTGTTGTTGATGAACTCCGCGGTGACGAACAGCGGCGCCGCGTAGGTCATGTCCTTGTCTTTGCATTCCGCGACCGAGGCCTTGACCTCCTCGAAGCGGGGTTCGGACAGGGTCAGCGACATCGTCGCGGCGAAGTCCTCGATCGGGCTGATCTCGTCGAGCATCTCCGCGAGCCCGCCCCCGGAGGTATCCTCGCGGGCCGCCGCCCGTTCGAGCCAGGCCGGTGCGCCGATCAACCAGTCGAACGATTCGCGCTGGATGTCCAGCAAGCCTGGAACCTCTAGGGGTTCACGGAGTTTGGCGAAGGACACCCGCTTCGGCGTGGTATCGGTAGTGGTGAACTCGGTCTGATTCGAGAGTGCCAAGATGCGTCCTTCCAGCACCTCGCGCCGCCCACACATTCGCGTGGTCGTCGCGGTATCTGCTTGTCCTGTTGGCCGTTTTTCCCTGTGCGCACCGTGCGGGATGCCGTCCTGACCTGACTCGACAACAACGGGTGGAAAGTGGCGCGCAGACTGCGCCGCTTTCCACGGTCATTTCATATTTCGAGAGTTGGACAGCACACGCCCCGGGCGCGAAGTCTCAAATTACACCCGAATACGACAGATGTCGAGGGCAGAAAGAAAGAAGACATCCAATTCCCGATGTCCTCCTGTATTAATAATGACATCTCAATAGGCCATTCGTCAAGACCATTAGCGACATTTGGTCAACGCGTGGACGGGACCGGCCGCCGACCGAGGCGGGCACAGCGGTCACCTTGATCAGTTAAGGTGCGGCCCCTCAGACAGAGGGAGCTCATGAACACCTGGCGTGACCTGGACCGTGCCACCCGCAAGGCACTACTGCGCGGCGAACCCGCCGCCGATCCCGAGACCGACCGCATCGCGCGGGCGTATGCCGAGAAAGCGTTGCAGCGCTTCCCGGTTCAGACGGCCGCGATCGTCCTTCCCGCCATCCCGATCCTCGGTTTCCTACTGGGGTTCGGCACAGGGAAGATGGGCCTGAAGTCCACAGATTCGTTGCCCGTGATCATCATTGGCGCGATCGGACTTGTCGTCGTCGCCGCTCGCCGCAAGCTCGCATTGACCAAGATCCTGAACGTCAGCCAGGGGGCACCTCGGGAACAGATCGCGCCCGGGTCATCCGAGCCACTGGAGATCAGGGTTCGATTGCGCGGCCTCCTACTGATCTTGGCGCCCTACGTGTGCATAAGCATTCTGCTGCTCGTTACGGGCTGGCTCGTGTCGAACCCGTGGGTGACGGGAATCGCGGTAGTCGTGGCTGTCCCAGTCTTTTGGTATTGCGGCTGGTTGTTGTACTCGGCGCTCTCGGGTGGAGCGGTTGTCCTCGATGCCGATGGCGTGCACACGTCGAAGCACAAGGTGCGAGTCGGCTGGGAATCAGTCCGCGAGATCAGGGTCATTCCGCTGCGCGCGACAGCAAGCGACCCCCGCCAGGTGCTCGCTTTCGTGTTGCACGACGACGACATCTACCTGCGGCAGCTCTCCAGCTGGCAGGCTTCCCTCGCCAGGACCAACAGCCGGACCTACCAGTCGCCGATGGTCAGCATCGAGGGCTTGGTAGACAAGCCGATCGATGAGATCGCCGCGACCGCAGCAGCACTGTCGGGCCTCCCCGTATCCCGGACACCACGCGGCGCCACGCGATGAAAGGCATCGCCTCCATATAGAAAATGAATCCCCCGACAATTCGGGGCAAATTGACCTCAGTGTTAGCGGAGCTTAACTGTGCCGGTTGTCACGGAAACCGCTGATACCGTCGGTGACCAGCAAAGTCGGCGGACTGCCGTGCCCACTGGTCAAGATCACCAATCCATCCAGTCGGTAACACTCGACCCCCCATTCACGACGTCCTTGGTGACATACGGCCTCGGGGGGCTGTCCGTCTGTTTTGTCGCTAATTTGGAATGGGGATCAGGACATGGGTTTACGCGAGCTCCTCGCGCGACATCGCCTCGCTTCGGCCGTTGCCGCGCCTGCGGTGCTCGGCGTTGCGGCGATCGTCGCAACTTCGTTCGCATTGACATCGACGCCGAAATCAGTGGACACGCAGCTCAGGGCATCCGTCACCGAGTGCAAGGACATGGTGAGCGTCTCGGTGGCCGGCCGTGGCGACACTCCGGTCGCGGGGACAACGAAGCTGCTGGTCGACGCGAACGGTAATGAGCTGCCCGCCGCGCTGTCCGGCGATCACAAGAGCGAGTGGCTGGATCCGGTCGTCAACGCGCCGGGCGCCTCGGTCGATCCGAGCAAGTACGCCGCGGTGTACATCGCGTACCCGGCGAACATGGCGACCTATGAGGACGCCGTCAACACAGGCGTCGCGAACACCGAGAAGGTGATGCGCGAGATCCGCCAGGCCTGCCCGAACACCCGGTTCTCCATCGTCGGCTACAGCGAGGGCGCGGATGTGGTGCGTCGCGTCGCGATGAAGATCGGCAATCAGGAGGCCGACAAGGACGGCAGGTACGGGATCGTCAACCCCGACAATGTCGTCGGCGTCGTCATCTTTGCCGACTCCGGCCGCTCGGCGGGCGATGGACCGTTCATCGGCGCGAAGGATCCGAACCACCCCGACGGGTTCGACCAGAACTTCGGCGGAAAGCCGGTCTCCGGCAAGGGCGCATTGCCAGGCACCAGCGGTGATTTCGGCAAGTTGAACGGCAAGATCGCCTCGTTCTGTTCCGAGGGCGACCTCACCTGTGCTGCGCCGGAGAACATTTCGCTGCTGCAGCTGGTGGTGAACGTCGGCAGGCAGATCAATGTCGACGCACTCGAACGTGACGGGCTCAACCCGGAGAACGGCCAGGGCGTCGCCATGGCGCTCGGCAAGATCGCTTTGGCGGCCTTCGCGGACATCAATTCGCAGCCGAACTGGCTCAAGAGCGACGAGACGTTCCTCGACGTGCTGCTGAAGGTGTCGGATCCGAACTACAAGCCCGGCGCTGCGCCGAAGACACCGGTGAACAAGGCGGACGCGATTGCGTCCGACGACATGTCGCCGCTGGCCTACCTGCCGCAGAAGGTGTTCAACGAGATCATCGGTCTCATCGTGACCAACCAGAACACCATCCCGGTGATTATGAGCGACCCGTACAAGCTGACTCTCGGCCCGAACCACACCGGACACCACTTCGACTACTGGAAGGACGCGAACGCGTCCGAAGGCAAGCCGTTGACGTCCGCCGAGTACGCGGCCGCCTGGCTGTCCAACCTGGCCAAGCAGGCGCAGGACGGCAAGCCGCTCAACACCAAGGCCGCGCCGCAGGAGTCGGATCTCGCCGCCATGTACAAGGCGGTCGACACCACCACCAAGCCGAAGTCGGAGCGGTGGGCGAGCACGACGACCACCTCCGCGGCGCCGACCACCACGAGCGGCACCGCAACGACGACGCCGACCACCGCAACCACTACGACCAGCGGCACCGCGACGACGAGCCCGGCGCCGACGACCACCTCGACAGCGCCGACCACCACCGCCACCCAGCTCGCCGCTCCCGAGGTGACCACGACCGCGCCCGCGCCGACCACGACGGTGGCCCCCACCGAGACGGCGGCGCCGACCACCACGGTCGCACCGGCCAAGACACCGGCCGCGGCGCGGGTCACGACAACAGAATCCGCGGCGCCGACCATCACCAGCACGACGGTGAAACCGGCGAACTAACCGCACCGCACGACAATCGGCCACCGAACGGCCCGGTTGTCAACCGCAACAACGATGTCCGGCCCGGAGATTTCCGGGCCGGACATCGCTTTTCCCGTAGTTCAGCGGAACGCGGGCTCGTCGAACCCACGCAACTTGCGAGAGTGCAGCCGGTCGACCCCTTGCGCGCGCAGCAGGTTCATCGTCTCGATGCCGACCCGCAGATGCTGGCTGACCCGCTCGCGGTAGAACGCGTTGGCCATGCCGCGCAGCTTGAGCTCACCGTGCAACGGCTTGTCCGAGACACACAGCAACGCGCCGTACGGAACGCGGAAGCGAAAGCCGTTGGCGGCGATGGCCGCCGATTCCATGTCGACCGCGATGGCCCGACTTTGGTTGAGCCGCGCGAACTCCTCGTCGATGCGCAGCTCCCAGTTGCGGTTGTCGGTGGACACGACGGTGCCGGTGCGCAGGCGCGTCTTGAGTTTCTGGCCGCTGAGCCCGGTGATGGTGGTGGTCGCTTCCTGCAGCGCCACTTGGACTTCGGCGATCGGCGGCAGCGGCGTCCACAGCGGCAGGTCCTTGTCGAGCACGTGGTCGTCGCGGACGTAGGCGTGGGCAAGCACGTAGTCGCCGAGCAACTGACTGCGCCGCAGGCCTGCGCAGTGGCCGACCATCAGCCAGCAGTGCGGCCGCAGCACCGCGAGATGGTCGGTGATGTTCTTCGCATTGCTCGGTCCGACACCGATATTGATCAGCGTGATGCCGTCGCCTGCCGGTCGCTTCAGGTGATAGGCGGGCATCTGCGGTAGCGAGGATCGGGTGCCGTCACTGGGTGGTTCGACGAAACCGGAATGACCGTCGGTCGACGCCTCGGCTCGGCCGTATGCCACGAACTCGTCTACGTAGCGTTGATAATTGGTGAACAGGACGAAGCTCTGAAAATGTTCGGGCGCGGTTCCGGTGTAGTGGTGCAGGCGAGCCAGTGAATAGTCGACGCGCTCCGCGGTGAACAGCGCGAGCGGCCGCGGCTCGTCCGCGTGCCGGACGAAGGTGCCGTTGGCGATGCGGTCGTCGGTGGCCGAAAGATCCGGCAGCGCAAACAGATCCTGGAGCCCGCGCACCTCCGCCTCGGTCACGTCGGTGACGCTCTCCTCGATGATGAACGGCAGCGGGATGGCGCGGTCGCTGACCCCGACCTGCACCGCGACGCCGTGATGACGCAAGAGCAGATCGATCTGCTCGCGGTAGTAGCGCCCGAACAAATCCGGCCGCGTCAGTGTGGTGCCGTAGGCGCCCGGCTCCAGTAGGACGCCGTAGGACAGCCGCGCGTCGACATGCAGTTCCGAACGGCCCGCACTGACTTCGAGATACGGATACGTGGCAGTGACCGGATCGATGTGCTCGCCGCGACGAACGGCAGCGAAACTGCGGCGAATAGTCTCGGCACTGTCCTGGTAGAGCGAGGTGATGTGCGCAACTGCCGCATCGGCATCGGTAAAGGTAACGAGATCACGGGCCGCATTCATCCCACGATTCTGCCGACTGAACTCGTTCAGCGAAACCCGTTTGCGCGACGGCGTCAGCTCGGCGGTGACCGGCTCGCCGGGCCATAATCTGCGGTGACGAGTCGCCGGGTCAGTCGTGGTGACCGAGCAGCACCGAGGTGGATATGGACGATGCACGCGGGAAGTCCGGCGGTCTGTTCAGTGGTGCTGCTTGGCATTACGCGCGATACCGGCCTGGATATCCCTCGACGCTGGTCGCGGACATCGTCGACCGGTTCCGGCTCGACCGGACCGGGCGACTGCTCGACCTCGGTTGCGGGACAGGGCAATTGACTGTTCCGCTGGCCGCGCATGTCGGCGCGGCGGTCGGCGTGGATCCCGAGATCGAGATGCTCGTCGAGGCGGCGATCCAGGCGGAGGCCGCGCATGTTGCCAATGTTGCTTGGGTGCGCGGCAGTTCGGTGGATCTGCCGGGAAGGTTCGGGAGCTTTCGGCTGGTGACGATGGGGCGGTCGTTTCACTGGATGGATCGCGAGCAGGTGCTGTCGGCGCTCGACGGGATGGTTGTCGAGGACGGCGGCATCGTGATCGCGAACGACAGTTGCCTTGTCCGGCCGCAGACTCCGTGGCAGCAGGTCATCGAGGACATCCAGGACCGTTTCCTGCCGAACGTGCACGAAGCGCGGCCCGCCCTGGCCGATGACGGGCGCACGCACGAGGATGTGTTGGCGCGCTCGACATTTCGACAGGTACAGCGGCGGGTCTACGAATTCGATCGATGCTGGACGGTGGCACAGACCATCGGCTACCTCTACTCGACGTCGCTCCCGCTGCGCAGGCTGCTCGGCGCCAGGCAGACCGATTTCGAGGAAGCGATCAGCGAAGCGCTGCTGGCGATCGCGCCGGACGGACGGTTCATCGAGCCGGTCACCATGGAAGTACTCACCGCAACCAGATAGGGCCGAAGCTGCCTGGCCACCGAAGTGGACTGGCCCCCCAATGGCAGGAATTGGATCTGTCGGATGATCCGACCAGCTGTATAAGCTCCGGTTGATCGAAAGCGAGTGCGGTATGTCAATGATCTCTCCACCAGCCGGAATTCCCACCAGAGGGACGGTCACGCGATGACACAACGCGGCTGGGCGCTGTTCCTCGGCATGGGCGTGATCTGGGGCGTGCCGTACGCGATGATCCGGATCGCAGTGGAAGACTTCGACCCGGTGTTCGTCGCGTTCGGCCGGACGTTCATCGGTGCGCTGGTGCTGGTGCCGATCGCGATGTACACCAAGGCGCTCGCTCCGGTGTTCCGCCGCTGGCGGCCGTTGCTGCTGTACACGGTGGTGGAGATCGTCGGCCCGTGGCTGTTCATCGGATACGCCGAGACCACGCTGAACAGTTCGACGGTCGGCCTGTTGATCGCGGCGGTGCCGCTGATCGCGGTGGTCATCGTGACCAAGCTCGGCCAGGACAAGTTCGATCAGCGCCGCGTCATCGGGCTGCTCGTCGGATTCGCCGGCGTGGTCACCCTGGTCGGCCTCGATATCGACCTGACCAACCCCGCAGCCATCGGTGCGATCGCGTTGACCACCATCGGATACGCCGTCGGCCCGATCATCATCAACCGCTCTCTTGCCGACCTGCCGCCGCTCGGCGTGGTGACGGCCTCGCTGCTCATCGCGGCCGTCGTGTACGCACCGTTCGCCGCATTGCGCAGGCCGGCAAGCTATCCCGTCGACGCGTCGCTCTCGGTGGTCGGTCTCGCACTGATCTGCACGGCCGCCGCGTTCCTGATGTTCTTCGCGCTCATCTCCGAGGTCGGCCCGGCCCGCGCGACGGTGATCACCTACATCAACCCGGCGGTAGCCATCGTGCTCGGCGTGACGGCGCTCGGCGAACCGCTCACCGCGGGCATGGCGATCGGCTTCCCGCTGGTGATCCTCGGCTCGATCCTCGGCACCGCGCGCAGCCGCGACGCGAGCGAAGACGCGCTGGTCGCCTCGCCTGCCGCACCGGAAGCGGTGACCGAATGCTGCGAGCACCAACTGAGCGTCGCCAAGGACGATGTCGGCGCGGTCCGAAGTCACAGCGGCCGCGCCGACGAACACACCTAGTGGAGCGTGGTCGATTACCTGTCAGGTAATCGACCACGACGAGATGTCGTGACAACAATGGTGATCCGGCTGCGTCGATCGGACGCGGCGCGGTGGATCGGAGGGATCACCATGTCGTCTGCGCACACCCGCGCGGTAGTCGACGAACTGCTGCGCCGCCTCGGCGCGGGGGACGCCGACGCGATCGCGGACCTGTATGCCGACGAGGTCGACTGGCGGCTGAACTGGCCGGAGGCCGAGCACGGACGCGCCGTGACCCCGTGGATCCGGCATCGATCGACCGGCGCGGAATCCTCCGCGCATTTCCGCTCGATCGCCGATCACCATGTGCCGGAGGCGGCGGCGACCGAGATCGAACGGGTCATTGTCGACGGCGCCGAGGCGATCGTGCTCGGCGAGATCCGGCAGACGGCGCGCGGCACCGGCCGCGCCTATCGCGCGCGGTTCGCACTGCACCTGACGGTCGAGGCGGGCCGGATCACCCGGCACCACGTCTACGAGGACAGCCTGGCCGTCGCGCAGGCCTTCGAACCGGTGACACCAGGGCGGTAGCCGTCACAGGTGGGGTGCTGGCCGCGCCCGCCGCGCCTGTGGATGATGTTGGGGTGGTTGAAAATCCGAGTGCCCCCGCCGACGTGCACACCACCCGTCAGGCCTACAACGAGATCGCTGCCGTCTACACCGAGTTCGTCAAGGGACACCTCGACACGGCGCCGTTCGATCGCGCGATGCTTTCGGTGTTCGCGGAACGGGTCCGCGCAGGCGGGTCCGGCTCGGTGGCCGACATCGGCTGCGGGGAGGGGCGCATCACCGCCCATCTGAATGCGCTCGGCGTGCCTGCCTTCGGCATCGACCTCGCTCCGGAATTGCTCGCCATCGCCAGGCAGCAGTATCCGGAGCTGTCCTTCGACGAGGGTTCGATGGAGCAGTTGGCCTTGGGTGACGGCAGTCTCGCCGGTCTCGTCGTGTGGTACTCGATGATCCATCTCCCACCCGAGCGCGTGCCGGATGTGTTGAACGAGTTGTATCGGGTACTCGCGTGGGAAGGGCACGCACTGCTGGCATTCCAGGCGACCGACGTACCCGACACGGTAGAAGCGTTCGACCACAAGGTGACTCGCGCCTACCGATGGTCGCCGGAACGGTTGGCCGGACTGTTGCGTGACGCCGGTTTCACGGTGCACGCGCAATTGGTCAGGGAGCCAGAGCCGGACGAACGGTTCCAGCAGGCCTACTTACTGGCGTCAAAGCTTCGCTAATCACCGGGCACACCCCGCCCGGTCCAGGTAAGTTGGTTCTATCGCGCAGGATTCATGGCTGCGCACGGGCCCGCCCGACAACGTGGTCGATTCGATTGCAACCACACCACTGTCGTCAGGGGGCGACCACATCATGGATCTCATCGCACCGATCGATGCCGTCTTCCTTCTCGCCGAATCCCGCGAACACCCGATGCACGTCGGTGGCCTGCAACTCTTCGAGGCCCCCGAAGACGCCGGACCCGACTTCGGCCGGGAAACCTACGAAAAGTTGTTGTCGTGCAAGGACATCGACTCGACCTTCCGTAAGCGCCCGGCCACGCTCTTCGGCGCGCCGCAGATGGCGTGGACCCGCGAGGACGACGTGGAACTCGAATACCACGTCCGCCGCCTCGCGCTGCCGCGCCCCGGCCGCATCGACCAACTGGTCGAGCTCGCGTCCGGATTGCACAGCACCCTGCTCGATCGGCACCGCCCGCTGTGGGAGATCTATCTCATCGAGGGTTTGGCCGACGGCCGCTTCGCCGTCTACTCGAAGATGCACCACGCCCTGATCGACGGCGTCTCCGCGCAACGCGTCATGCAGCGCACGCTGACGAACGAAGCGGACGCCGAACCTCGGGTCCCGTGGAATCTGCCGAGAACGCCGCGTAAATCCGCGGCCGAGCCGACCTCCGGGCTTCGCGGCATAGCACGAAACATGTTGTCAGCAGCCGCATCTGGGCCGACACTGCTGCGCACGGCCCGCTCGGTCCTGCTCCAGCAACAGCTGACGATGCCGTTCGAGGCGCCGCGCACGATGTTCAACGTGCCCATCGGCGGGGCGCGCCGCACCGTGGTGCGTTCCTGGCCGCTGGAGCGGATCAAGCAGGTCAAGAAGGCGACCGGCTCGACCGTCAACGACGTGGTGCTCTCCATGTCCTCCGGTGCGCTGCGCGCCTACCTCGCGGAGCGAAACGAGTTGCCGGACAAGCCGTTGATCGCCATGGTGCCGATGTCGCTGCGTTCGGAGGACGACACCGAGACCAACGGCGTGAAGGTCGGCGCAGTGCTGTGCAATCTCGGCACCGATGTCGCCGATCCGCTGGAGCGCCTGCGCGTGGTGACCGAATCCATGCGCAAGAGCAAGGGCGTCTACAGCTCGCTGTCGAGCATGCAGACGATGGCACTGTCCGCGTTGATGCTCAGCCCGCTGGCCCTGAGCCTGCTGCCCGGCCTCATCCCGCACACCAATCCGGCGTTCAACATCGTCATCTCGAACGTGCCAGGCCCGCGCGAACCGATGTACTGGAACGGCGCCCGCCTCGACGCCAGCTACCCGATGTCGATCCCGTTCGACGGCCAGGCCGTGAACATCACGCTGACCACCAACGGCGGCAATCTCGACTTCGGGCTCGTCGGCTGCCGACGCAGCGTCCCGGAACTCCCTCGGCTGCTCGACCACCTCGAGGATGCGCTGACCGAGCTGGAGGATGCCGCCCTCTGACGCGACTATTCCGAGCAAAACTAGAACGTGTTACTGTCGGATGATGGTGCACCGACCCGTCGAGGAAGCCACGGCCGCGTCATGGCGATACTTGCGGTTCACCGCCGATTCGACGGTCGGGCGCCCCGAGCAACTCTGTAACTCGTTCTAGGACAGCTGTCGGTCGCCGTCACGGCGATGGGGCAGTGAGGAGACCAGCACGCCATGCGTACCGAAATCTGCGAACGGCTCGGGATCGAATTCCCCATCTTCGCGTTCACCCACTGCCGCGACGTGGCGGCCGCGGTCAGCAATGCCGGCGGGCTCGGCGTGCTCGGTGCGGTCGGTTTCACCGCCGAAGAACTCGAGGTCGAGCTCGCCTGGCTCGACGAACACGTGCACGGCGTCTACGGCGTCGACCTGGTCATCCCCAGCAAATACGAGGGCCAGGGCATCGACGGCCTGACGCCGGAGGAATTGGAAGCCAAGCTGGCGGAGCTGGTCCCGCACGGGCACCGCGACTTCGCCGAGAAGATCCTCGCCGACCACGGCGTCCCGCAACTGCCCGACGGCGAGCGACACAACCAGCTACTCGGCTGGACCGCAACCACCGCCGCGCCGCAGGTCGAGGTGATCTTGCGCCACCCGAAGGCCAAGCTGGTCGCCAACGCGCTCGGCACGCCGCCCGACGACGTGATCAAGCAGGTGCAGGATTCCGGCAGGCTCATCGGCGCACTCTGCGGTTCGGTGAAGCACGCGCTCAACCACAAGAACGCGGGCCTCGACTTCGTGGTCTGCCAGGGCACCGAGGGCGGCGGGCACTGCGGCGAGATCTCCTCGCTGGTGCTGTGGCCGCAGGTGATCGACGCGGTCGGCGACCTGCCGGTGCTCGCGGCGGGCGGCATCGGCAACGGCCGCCAGGTCGCGGCCGCCATGGCGATGGGCGCGGCGGGCGCGTGGACCGGGTCGCTCTGGCTGACCGTCGAGGAAGCGAATGTGCCGCCCGCACAAATGCAGACCTACATCGACGCGTCCAGCCACGACACCGTGCGCTCGCGGTCATGGACCGGCAAGCCGTGCCGCATGCTGCGCAACGACTGGACCGACGCATGGGAGCAGACCGACACCCCGGATCCGCTGCCCATGCCGCTGCAGATGATGGTGGCGCTGGACGGCGTCAAACGCGGGCACCGCTACCCCGAGGCCGCCAAGGACGTGAACTTCAACCCGGTCGGCCAGGTCGTCGGCATGATGACGAAGGTCGAACGCTCCGCCGACGTGGTGAATCGACTGATCCAGGAATACGTCGAATCCTGCGACCGGCTCAACAAACTCAACGGCGGACTGTGACCGGCCGCGGAAACATCACGGCCTGAGCCGGTGTTCGAGGAAGTCGTCCAGCTTGCCGAGGACGGCTTCCGGGACAAGGCGATTGAGTAGGTCGGACAGGTCGTCGACCTTCAGGAAGCGGGCGACCAGGCGCGCGGCGCTCGGAGAGATCCGGGTGGCGAGGTAGACGGCGCGCGCTTCGATCGGGGTCGGCACCACCGCCGGGTTGCGGGCGGCCACCCGGACAATGGTTTTCGCGACGGTGTCGGGGCTGTGCGCGACGAGCTTCGCAGCGTACTGGGAGATGTTGCTGGCCCGGCGGGCCGCGGTGTCGTTCAGCCCGATCGGCTGCGCGGCCTCGTAGAAGCCGGTGTCGATGAAGGCCGGGCAGATCGCGGTCACCCCGACGCCGGTGCCAGCGAACTCCAATCGCAAACCCTCGGTGAGCATTTGGGCTGCCGCCTTGGTGGTGCAGTAGGGCGTGCTGAGCGGAATCGGCAGGAAGGCCGCCACCGAGGTGACATTGATGATGCGTCCGCCGGTGCCCGCGTCGACCATCTGCCTGCCGAAGAACGTCGAGCCGTAGACCAGGCCCCAGACGTTGACGCCCATCAAACGGTCCCAGTCCGCGATGGTGTGTTCGAGAAATGGTCCCGCCGTGGTGAATCCGGCGTTGTTCACCAGCACCCGCGCGACGCCGTGCGCGTCGTGCACCTCGTCGGCGAAGCCCTGCATCGCCTCGGCGTCGGACACGTCGACCTGGTAGGGCACCGCGCGATACCCGTCGGCGAGGATCGCATCGACGGTGCCGATCACGCGCTCCTTCTCGATATCGGCGGCGATGACGGTGGCGCCTTTGCGGGCGAAGCGGTGCGCGGTGGCGCGGCCGATCCCACTCCCAGCGCCGGTGATGACGACGATCTCGTTGTCGAAGCCTGCCATCTGACTTCCCCTGTTCGTGGATCAACCAGCGGGCTTACGCTCACTGTCTGAGACAGTATATACTGCTTCAGGCGCGCCCAATGCCGAAGCGCGCAAGGGATTTGCGCCTGGAGGACCCGCGTATGACCTCGACCAACGCCCCCGCGGCGCAACTGCCGGTTGTCTCGCCCCGCTCCAGCGTCACGGTGGAAATACCGAACCGGGCAAGCCCCATCGCCCGTCTGATCCACCCCCTGCTGTTCGCCACCGTGCGCGCCGCCCTCGAAACCGTGACCATGGCCGGCAACTACGGCCCGATCAGGGACAAGCGGATCTTCGCGATCAGCAACGCGATCGATGCGCCCGCCGCCGCTCTCGTCGCGGTCGCAGGCACACGGCGCAGGCCGGTGCTGTTCGACGGATTCCACGGCGAATGGGTCTGGCATCGCGACACCGCCGACCCAGGCATGCGCACCGACAGCGCGATCCTCTACTTCCACGGTGGCGGATTCATCGCGTGCGGGCTGCGCACCCACCGGCGGATCGTCTCGCGCCTCGCGCGGGCGAGCGGCATGCCGGTGCTCAATGTCGCGTATCGCCAACTGCCGCATGCCCATATCACCGAAAGCATCGCCGACGGTGTCGCCGCGTATCGATACCTGCTGAGTCGCGGCTTCCCCGGTGCGCGGATCATCGTCGCGGGCGATTCGGCAGGCGGCGGACTCGCCTTCAGCGTGACGCTCGCCGCGCGCGACGCGGGACTGCCGATGCCGGGCGGCATCACCGCGGTGGCACCGTGGGCCGACCTCGACACCACAGGCAAGCGTGCGCACCCGAATGCCCGCCGCGACCCGGTCATTCCGGTCCGTGGCCTGGATCTGGTCGTGCGCAGAGGCTTTCACGTCGACGGCACGCTCGATCCGGCATGGTCGCCGGTCAACCACGACTTCACCGGGCTGCCACCGGTGCTCATCCTCGTCGGTTCGACCGAGGTGCTGCTCGCCGACGCCGAACAGCTCGCCGCCCGCTGCGACCAAGCGAATGTCGTATGCAGGCTGCAGATCTGGGACCGGCAGGCCCACGTCTTCGTCGCGGGTGCCGACCTGCTGCCGGAGGGCCGTGCCGCCTTCCGTGAGATCGGCGCCTTCCATCAACAGCTGCTGAACGGCAGCGCCACCGCCTATCGCGGCAGGCTGCGGCGGTTGTTCCGCGGCAGCGCGGCGGCATGAACTCGAGGAGCGCCCGATGACGAACTTCTATCCAGGTCTGGCCGTGGTCACCGGGGCGGGCAGCGGCATAGGCCGCGGCACTGCGAAGGCGCTCGCCGAGCTCGGCGCCGAGGTGATCGTCGCCGACATCAACCTCGCGACCGCGAAAGAGACGGTGGCACTGATTCGTTCGGCGGGCGGGCTGGCCTTCCCCTACGCCCTCGATGTCTCCGACACCGAGGCGTTGGAGGCCTTCGGGCGGTACGTCAAGGACAACCACGGCGTGCCCGATGTGGTGGTCAACAATGCCGGAATCCTGGTCGGCGGGCCATTTTTGGAGGTTCCGCTCGATGATCTGCGCCGCATCATCGACATCAACATGATGGCGATGATCCACGGCTGCCGCATCTTCGGCGCGCAGATGGTGGCGCGCGGCGCAGGCGGCCACCTGGTGAACATTTCCTCCATGGCGGCGTTCGCCCCCGCTCGGCTCGCCACCCCGTACAGCATCGGCAAAGCCGGGGTGAAGCATTTCAGCGAGACGCTGCGGGCCGAGTTCGCCGGCCACAAGATCGGCGTGACGGTGGTCTGTCCCGGGCTGATCGCCACGAATCTCGCTGCGACAGCGGCAGTCTCGTCGGTCACCGCGGAGCAGGTCGAGATCGGTAAACAGGGGATCACCAAGGGCATGACGATGCTCGGGATGCATCCGGACAAGGCGGGCCACAAGATCGTCGCGGCGATCCGCAGGAACGAGGCGGTCATGACGCTGCGGCCGGAGTCGTGGTTGGGTTACCGCATCGCGCGGGCACTCCCCCGCACCACACGCACCGCCATGCGGATCATCACCGGGCCCGAACTCGAACGCGTCGCCCGGTTGCTGATCGATCGGCCGGGTGCGCTGGACTCCGCTCGACGCGCGGTCGAACGGATGCCGAGTCGCCAAGGGCTGCAAACCTATTGGGCCCCGCCAGCAGACAGCCAAGCCACCACCCCTGGAGTGCACGGATGACAACGCTGCTCATCATCGCCGCCGTCGTGCTCGTCGTCGGCGTGCTTGCCGGGCTGGTGGCGCTGATCGTTTCGCGCCGCTGGACCAAGGCGCTGCTCGCGGGCGGCGGGCATCGGCTCACTCCGATCCGCGCCGCGAAGATGCGCGGATTCGTCGAGGACAAGGCAGCGCTCGTCGTCACCGCCGAGCACACCTTCGACGCCACGCCGGAACAGGTATGGGCCGCCCTGGACACCAACGGCCTCTACTCGTGGTTGCCGCTGGTCAATGGCATGCGCTACCCGAACGGCGACCGCGGTGTCGGCGCCACCCGGGTATTCGACGGGACGCTGGTTGCCGGCGTCGAGGAGGTCATCGCCAGGGACGAGGGCCGTCGCATCGCGCTCACCGCGACCAAGTCCTCGGTGCCCTTCGTCATGAAGTCGATCGCCGAAGAATACGTGCTGACCCGCACCGACTCCGGCGCAACGACCCTCACCTGGACGCTTGCCGTGCATCCCCGCTTCGGCGGCCTGCTTCCGCTGCAGATCGTCGCGCCCCTCGCGCGCCCCGTCGCCCGCTGGAGCCTGCGCGGGCTCGGCACCCGGATCTAGACGCCCGCACAACCGCCCCCCAGCGGCGGTTATGCGGCCTCGCCGTCCTCGGTGAAACCGGGAAGCCACTGGGTGACCAGGTCGACGAACGGTCCTTCGGCATCGAGCTGTGCGCAGACCCCGATGACGCCGGCGAAGACCCGGCCGAGCATCGCCAGTTCCGGAATCTCGGTCGGCGCCTTGACCGCCTTGCTGTTGGTCAGCGAGATGTTGCGCTTCTCGAGGGCGCGAACAGTGTGCCCCTGCAACAACTCTCGGCTGATGTGGACGCTCTCGCCGCGGAGCTGGGCGACGATCGGCGTGACCAGCCGCTCGATCGGACCGAGATCCAAGGCGTGGCCATGGCGCACGAATCCGTTGTCCTGCAGCACAGTGACCAGGTGGTCGTAGTCCTCGTCCATGGCACAGCGCGCGAGTTCGCCGATCACGGGCGGAATTCCACCGGGCAACGCGATCGACGCACCGAAGTCGATGACCCCGAGTCGCCCGTCGTCGAGCAACTGGAAGTTGCCAGGATGCGGATCGCAGTGCAGATACCCGACCCGCACCGGCGCGGACAGCGAGAATTCGATGAGCAGGTGACCTGCCCGGTCACGCTGCGCCTTGGTGCCCCCTGCGATGATCGTGGCCAGCGGGGTGGCCTGCAGCCATTCCGAGACAAGGACTTTCGGCGCGCTCGCGATCACCCTCGGCACCTCGAAGGCCGGGTCGCCCGCGAAGACCTTGGCGAAGCGGCGCTGGTGATCCGCCTCGATCCGATAGTCGAGCTCGTCGGCGGTGCGGTCGATGAACTCCGCGATCAACGCCTTGGTGTCCGCACCGGGCATCATGAGACCGAAAGCGCCGGAGAACATCTGGAGCATCTTCAGATCCGACATGAGCGCGGTGTCCGCACCGGGATACTGCACTTTCACCGCGACGGTGCGCCCGTCCCGCCAGATCGCGCGATGCACCTGGCCGATGCTGGCCGCCGCGATCGGTGTGTCGTCGAAGGTGGTGAAGCGCTCGCGCCAGCGGGTGCCGAGTTGCTCGGCGAGCATGCGATGCACGGAACTGGTCGGCATCGGCGGCGCCTGGGATTGCAGCCTGGTGAGCGCCTCGCGATAACGGTCGGCGAAGCGTGGCGGGATGCTGGCCTCGGCGACGCTCAATGCCTGGCCGAGTTTCATCGCGCCGCCCTTGAGTTCGCCGAGCACCGCGAACACCTGGTCGGCCGCCTTGTCGATGAGTTCGTCATCGAGGTCGCCGCGCGAGGCGCCGGTCATCATCGCGCGACCGGTCGCGGTGACCCGGCGGGCCATGATGCTCATCGGCAACCCCGCCAATTTCGCCGACCTGGCCAATCCCTTACGCCTGCTGCCTGCCATGGTTACCTCGCTTCGCTGCGTGCCACCACCCTATTCTGTCTGAGACAGAGGGTCAATCGGTAACGCGCACGACTAGGGCCGTTTCAGTGCACAGCAGAGGCGCCCGCGGCAGGGCAGAACCGAGTTGCTAAGAGTGTGCCGGGAACTGTCAGGCGCTGGCAGCGTGCCCGTCGTCGGCCTGTTCTTCTGTGCCGCCGACCAACTCGTCGAAGCGGAGCAACACCTTCTCGTGGTACATCCCGAATAAGTCCTCGAACAGTGCCACCTGCGCGTCCGACGGACCGGAACCCGAATCCCACACCGCGGCGAGCGCCCGCCAGACGAGCACGTGCAGGTCCGGCGCGCCGGCGAAGAACGCGTCGACCGCCTCCGGCACCTCGAGCACCATCTCGCCGATCGAGTTCAAGATCGCCCGCTGCATGGAGAGTCCGAGCGCGGTGAGCAGCCTGCGGACCAGTCCGACCTCGATCGCCAAGATCTCGCGCAGATCCGGATCATCCTGCCTGGCAAGCGTTTCGAGCTTGTCGATCTCGGCCTTGAGGACCGCTTGATCCACATCCTGCCCGCTGCTGGTGTAGGCGAGCAATGTCTCCATCACGATGCCGCGCTCGACGTCGACGATGTCGCGGAACATCTCGATCGCGATGTCGGGCATGGGAATCGAGAAGCGGAACAGCTGGCGGTACACATCGACACCGCCGGCCTCGCGCACATCGCGGATGGTGAAGCCCTTGCCGCGGCGCGCTTCGACGAATCCGTTCGTCTCCAGCCGTCCCAGCGTCAGTTGCGCGGTCGCCCGGTTCATCTCGAACTCCTCGGCGACCTGGCGAACAGACGGCATGAGATCCCCCGGCTGATACTCCCCCGCGGCAACCCGGCGCGCCAATTCATCGGCAACGTCGGCGACTACCGTCTGGGATCCCATCGAAGTCACCTTTCGACTACGTTCGTTTACGTCCCAGACAGTCTAAGCCCTACTGTGCCAGACTGCACGTGTGCAACACTGGTCCGCGCACAGTGTGAGGTGAGTCATGAGCATCCGGCGCATCGGCGAAGGTGCCGACGAGGGTTCCGCTAGCGAACGTGCACGGCTGTTCGCGTCTCGCTCCGATGGCAAACCTCCAGTTCGCGGTGCTATTCGCAATGCCAAACTCGCCGCGCTGCCGGTGGCCTTCGCGGGGCGGCGGGCCGCGGGTCTCGGCAAACGTGCGTTGGGCAGGTCGTCCGAAGAAGTCAATCGCGACATCCAATTGCGGACCGCGCAGCACATGTTCGAGGTACTCGGCGAGCTGAAGGGCTGTGCCGCGAAACTCGGTCAGCTGCTTGCCATTTACGAGCTCGGGCTGCCGCAGGAACTCGCCGAACCCTATCGGATCGCCCTGAGCAGGCTGCAGGATTCGGCGCCTGCGATGCTGCCGAAGACCGTGCACGCGGCCATCGCGGCCAGCATGGGCGAGGACTGGCGTTGGCACTTCCAGGAATTCGACGACCGCCGCGCGGCCGCAGCCTCGCTCGGCCAGGTGCACCGCGCGGTGTGGCACGACGGCAGGCAGGTCGCGGTCAAGGTGATGTACCCCGGCGGCCGCCAGTCTGTCGCGGCCGACCTGGAGCAATTGCGCCGGATCTCGCATCTTGCCACCGTTTTTCTGCCCGGCGCCGACGTCAAGGCGGTCACCGAGGCGATCTGCGACTGCGTCAGTGCCGAACTCGATTACGCGGCCGAAGCCGAGTACCAGCGCACCTTCGCGGCGGCCTACGCCGACGACCCGGATTTCTATGTGCCTGCGGTGGTCGCGCAGCGCGGCGACGTGTTGATCACCGAATGGGTCGAGGGCACGCCCGTCACCCGCATCGTGGCCGCGGGCGCGCAGGCCGAGCGGGATCGGGTCGGCATGCTGATGCTGCGGTTCGTCACTTCGGGGTGGGGGCGGCACGGGTTGCTCTACGCCGATCCGCATCCCGGCAATTTCCGGGTGCTGCCGGACGGGCGGCTCGGGGTGGTCGACTTCGGGGCTTGCTGCGACTGGCCGCCCGAGGGTTTCCAGGAGCTGGCCATCGACTACTGCAAGGCCTTCTTCGAGGGCGGGCCGACCGAGCTGGCGGCCGCGACCCGGCGGCACGGTTTCGTCGCGTCCGGACGCGCGTTCGATATCGAGGCGCTCTATGCGGCGGTCGAACCGTGCAGCGAGCCCTTCAAGCACTCGACGTATCGGCTGACCACCCCGTGGCTGCGCAGGCAAGTGCGGCGCACCACGAATCCCCGGCTGTCGAATGTGGTGCGGGAGATGACGATGCCGCCGTACTTCACCCCGTTCGCCCGTGCGGCGTTGACGCTGGCGGGTGTGCTGAGCCAGCTGGAGACCGAGGGTCCGTACCGCGACGAGGTCCTGCGATGGTTGCCGGTGCTGGCCGAAACCCTCGGCGCGATCGCGCCGGCCGACCCCATCGATCCGGCCGACGCAGGCGAGTCCGACCTGCAGGAACCGGTGGACCTGGCCGCGGTGCGAGAACGACGCGCCGCGGCGGCGAACCGCGAGATGTCCGTCAGCTGAACCATATTCCGAGGTGGCCGCGGGGATGCCGCGGCCGCTTCGGCATGCCAGGTCAACTATGGCATGGTGTCCCAGACAGTGATACCGTCGGTAGAGCACTACCAACGGAGGTAATCGTGTCGACAGCACCTGCGCAGGCGGCGCATTCACGTTCGGTCGAGCACCCCGATTTCGAGGTCGTCGTCATCGGTGCCGGCTTCGGCGGCATCGGGATGGGCGTCGAACTCCGCAAGGCGGGAATTCACAACTTCCTGATCATCGACAAGAACAGCGATATCGGCGGCACCTGGCAGGCGAACACCTATCCCGGTGTGGCGGTGGATATTCCGTCGGTCTACTACAGCTTCTCCTACGAGCCGCCGAAGGTGTGGTCGCGCATGTTCGCGCCGGGCGCCGAGGTGAAGCAGTACGCCGACCAGGTGGTCGACAAGTACGGGCTGCGGCCGCGAATCCTGTTGAACACCAAGGTCGTCGGTGGCGAGTGGGACGAAGACAACCACCTGTGGCGCGGCAAACTCGATACCGGCCAGGAGGTGAGCTCGCGGTACGTCGTCGGCGCGGTCGGCGGTCTCGAAGTGCCGAAGATGCCCGAGATCGAGGGCATCGACGGCTTCGGCGGCAAGATCGTGCACACCGCGCAGTGGGATCACGACTACGACTACTCGGGCAAGCGGATCGCGGTCATCGGCACCGGCGCGACCGCGCTGCAACTGATTCCGGAAATGGCCGATATCGCCGCCCAGCTCACGGTCTTCCAACGCCGTCCGATCTGGGTGGCGCCGAAACCGGACTTCCCGATTCCGGCCATCGCCAAGGAGCTGATGGTCAATGTCGGCCCGCTGCGCCGGGCACTGCGCGCGGCGGTGACACTCGGCATCGACTTCGGCATCTCCGGCGTCGGGGTGTTCCACAGCCGAATCCCCGGCCTGGTCAAGCTCGCCCGACGTGGCGGAGGCGCGATGTATCGCGCCCAACTGCCTGGCGATCCCGAACTGGCACAACGGTTGACGCCGGAGTACGCGCCCGGCTGCAAGCGGCCGTCGGTGTCGAACCGCTACCTGCGCACGTTCACCAAGGACCATGTCGAGCTGGTCACCGATCCGATCAAGAAGATCACCAAGACCGGCATCGTCACCGCGGACGGAGTACTGCGCAAGGCCGATGTCCTGGTGTGCGCCACCGGATTCCGGGTGATGGACAAGGGCTATACGCCGCCGTATCCGCTGATCGGGCGTGACGGTCTCGATCTCGGCGAGTTCTGGGACCGCCATCATTACCAGGCGTATCAGGGCGTGACCATCCCGAAGTTCCCGAATCTGTTCATGATCACCGGGCCGTACGGCTTCGCGGCAGGCTCCTATCTCGCGATGATCGAGTGCACCAGCAGGCACGCCGCCCGGGCGATCAAGGAGGCGCGCAGGCGCGGAGCCACCGCGGTGGAGATCAAACAGGAGCCGCACGACGCCTACTACGCGCAGTGCGTGCGGCGTGGGTCGAAGACGATGTGGCTGTCGGATGCCTGCGAAGGCTCCAATACCTACTACGTCAACTACCAGGGCGATCCGGCCGCCATCCGGCCCAGCACCCACCTCGAAATGTGGTGGGGCAACAAGCATTTCCCGTTCAACCACTACTCGTTCACGCAGCTGCCCGGCCGGACGAGCGTGGTGCACACCGGCGAGCTCGAGGACGTCCGGCCTGCGTCGTTCACCAACGACGACATGGCCGAGTTCTTCCGCACCCGCAGGTCGAGCGTCCGCACCTAGGAGAGAAGTAGACCCGTGGTAGTTCCCTCGAAAGTCCCTGATTCCGACCAGGGTTCGGCGCCGTACGACCACGAGGTGGTCGTCATCGGCGCCGGGCCGGGCGGTATCGCGGCGGGCGTGAAGTTGCAGCAGGCAGGCGTCGCGAACTTCGCCATCCTCGAACGTGCCGACGAGGTCGGCGGTAGCTGGCACGAGAACCGCTACCCCGGGCTGAGCGTCGACGTGCCCGCGCTCACCTACCAGTATTCGTTCGCGCGAAACCCCAACTGGACCAGGTTCTTTCCGCGCGGCCCCGAAGTGAAGGCGTACCACGTCGACGTGGCGAAGCGGTTCGGCCTGTACCCGCACCTGCGCTTAGGCGTCGACATCGTCAAACAGGTCTGGGACGAGCAGCGGCACGTGTGGCAGCTGTTCGCCGCCGACGGCACCGTGGTCACCGCGCGTTTCGTGATCAGCGCGGTCGGCGCCTTCATCAACCCGAAGGCCGATCCCGGCATCCCCGGTCTGGCCGCCTACACCGGCAAAGTGCAGCGGCCCAGCGATTGGGACGCGGACTACGACTACACGGGCAAGCGCGTCGCGGTGATCGGCACCGGCGCGAGCTCGGTGCAGATCGTGCCGTCGCTGGCGCCACAGGTCGCCGAACTCGCGGTGTTCCAACGGACTCCGGTCTGGTCGGTGCCCAAACCCGACTACGCGGTGCCACCCTCGGTGCAGGCCGTCCTGCGCGTGCCCGGCGTCCAGGCGGGGATCAACACCACGGTGCTCGTCGCCGTCGACCTCACCCTGCGCGCCGGTGTTTCCGCGCCGCTGTGGCTGGCGAAACCGGCGCTGCGTTCGATGGACGCGGTGGCGATCGCGGCCTACCGACGCTACCTGCGCTGGGTGGTCAAGGATCCGGCGACCGCGGCCGCACTCACACCGAACTACGGCCCGATTGCCAAGCGCCCCACCATGTCCAACTACACCTTCGCCTTCAATCGGGACAACGTCGAGCTGATCACCACCCCGATCGCCCGAATCACCGAGGCGGGCATCGAAACCGCCGACGGCGTCGAGCACCGGTTCGACATGATCGTCCTCGCCACCGGCTACGAGGTGTTCTCCGACCCGGAGTCCTACCGCCCCGGCGCCATCCTCGGCCGCGACGGATTCGACCTGAGCACGTTCTTCACCGAGCACGGTCTGCAGGCATACCAGAGCGTGGCGCTGCCCGACCTGCCGAACTGGTGGATGCTGGTCGGACCGTATTCGTGGACCGGAAGCGGCTGGCACGCGTTCGTCGAGATGACGGCCGACCACGCGGTGCGCGCGATCACCGAAGCGCGGCGCAGGAAGGCATCGATGATGGCGGTGCGGCAGTCGGTGCACGAGGCCTACCACCGGCGCATCCATCGCAAGGCCGCGGCGCTGCGCTTCTACCTGGCCGAGTTGAACGGCCACGTGCCGACCTACTACCGGAACTCTCAGGGCGACACCACCTATGTGCGCCCGTCGGGCTTCTACGAGGCGCGCCGCGGCAACCGCAAGTTCCCTCTCGACGACTACGAATACGGCGTGCTCGGCGCTGCTCCCGCCGTCGTCCCTGCGAAATCGAACGGAAAGGCACCACGCACGACGACCATCACCGCCTGATCATCGATCGGTCGCGGATTTTCCCGACCTACCAGGTCACCTGAACTCCGTCCGTCTCCTGACCGGCCGCCCCGATAACTCCCGCCAGCGCGGGCGCGCGTCGGGCAATATGATCGCCAGTGGTTCGACCACGAGGGAGTGATGGTGACAGCCGAGTCGGTGCTGGAGGCGCAAACGACGGCCAAGGAGTTCGCGGACCTGTTCGCCCATCGGCGCTGGGTACACCGCACGCAACCGTTCCCGCACGTGTACGCCAGGGACGTGTTCGTTCCCGAGTTCTATCAGCGGCTCACCGACGACCTCGCCAAGCTCCGCGAGGAATCCCCCGGCCTGTTCGGCAAGGTGGCGGCGAACTACAGCGCCGACGGCGTCCGGCTGGCCGATGTGCCGAAGGACAGCGCCCTCGCCGTGTTCGCCTCCCGCGCATGGCACGACCTCGTCGCCGGGATCGCAGGCATCACCGCGACCGGCGACGTCGAGGGATCCGTGCACCATCATGCGCCGGGCGCGCCGTACGGCTGGCCGCACAACGATCTCAATCCCGCCTGGTTTCCCGGCGAACCGCCCGGCCCCGACGAGGTGCGGCTACCGAACGGCACCGTGGATATCAAGACCGGTCACCGCGCGGACGGCGTCGACGCGCGCGCGACGGTGCGCGCCGTGGCAGTGCTGTTCTACCTCGGTAACCCCGACTGGGAGCACGGCGACGGCGGCGAGACCGCGCTCTACGACCACCTCGGCGAGAACGGGCGGGCACCGCAGCTCACTCTCATTCCGCCACTGAACAATTCGCTGCTCCTGTTCGAGGTCACGCCGCGAACGTGGCATACCTTCGCCGGCGGCAACACCAAGGACCGCAACAGCGTCGTGATGTGGGTGCATCGGACCAAGGCCGAGGCCGTCGACCGCTTCGGAGGAGACCGCATTGTCTACTGGTGAACGCAGGGTCTGTCTGCTCACGGGCGCGAGCGGCACCCTGGGTGACCTCTTCTGCCGCACCTACTACACCGACTACGACATCGTCGCGGTGTGCCGCACCCGCACGCCTGCGGTGCCGTCGCAGCTGGAGTGGTACGTCGATCCGCTCGCACCGGAACAGCCACTCCCCGAGAACGATTCGCGAGTGTTCGTGGTCAGAGCCGACCTCACCGAACCTGGCGAGGTGGAGCGGGTGGTCGATCTCGCACTCGCCCGCTACGGGCGCGTCGATCTGCTGGTCAACAATGCCGCGCATGTGCAGCTGCACCCGCGCGGGATCGTCGACGGTGACGCCGCGCTCGACGCGTTCGATCCGCATTTCCAGCTGAATGTCGCAGTGCCGCTGCGCTTCTCGGCCAGGCTGGCACAGCGGTTCTGGATGCAGGCCGGTCCGCAGAACCGGGCAGCGAACCGGAATATCGTGAACGTCTCCAGCATTTCCGGCACCGAGGTGTACCCGGGCCAGGCGATGTACTCGGCGTCGAAGGCCGCGCTGAACCAGCTGACCAGAAGCATCGCCGACGAGTTCGCGGAGTTCGGGGTGCGCGCGAATGCCATCGCGCCGACCACCTTTCCGGCGCTGGTGCCGACCGAGCAGGTCGCGCAGTCGATCATCGAGCTCGATCAGAGCACGCTGACCGGTGGCGTGTTCGGTGTCGGTGTCGAGCCGGACGCCGCGGCAGGCGCCCGGCTCGCCGACGCCGAACACTAGCGCGGCGCGCCGGTGATCTGCTCGGACATCTCCCACAGCTGTTGGGCCAGAGCAGGATCCACCGCCTGCTTGACGCTCGGCGGTTCCAGCTTCGTCCGGTGGAAGTACTGACCGTTGATCGGCTCGTCCGTGGTCGCCAAGTGCACCAACGGTTCCGAGCCCTTCTCGGGCCTGATGAAGAACGGCTTGCTCAACGGAGACCGGATGAGCGTGCCGAGCCCGAACGGCGCGTTGTCGTAGACGTGGGTGGCAACCGCGCCGGGATGGAAAGCGGCGGTGACCAATCCGGTGCCCTCGGTGCGCCTGGCCAGCTCCCTGGTGAACACGATGTTGGCCAGCTTGGACGCGGCGTAGGCGCCCATCTGGTTGAACGAGCCGGTCGTCGCGTTGACGGTGTCGAGATTCAGCTTGGCCATCCGGTACGTCACGCTCGCGGTGTTGATCACGCGCGCCTGCGACTGGACGAGCCGGTCGAGGAGCAGGGTGGTCAGCAGGAACGGGGACAGGTGGTTGACCTGGAAGGTCAGCTCGTTGCCGTCGGCGGTGGCGGTGCGCTTGGGCCATGAGCCGCCCGCGTTGTTGGCGAGCACGTCGATCCGCGGATAGCGATCGAGCAGCTGGTCGGCGAGTTTGCGCACCTCGTCGAAGCGGGCGAAATCGGCGAGGAACGGCTCGCCGCCCGCCTTGGCCGCGACCTCGGCGGTGCGCTCCGGGTCACGACCGACCACCGCGACGGTGGCGCCGCGCGCCCCCAAGGTCGCCGCCGCCACCGCGCCGATGCCGGAACTAGCCCCGGTCAGCACCACTGTCTTGCCTGTCAGATCCTGGTCCTGCACAGCCATCCCTGCCTCCTGAGCATTGGCCTACCTGACCTGATCGTCTTCGGCCTGCGCGGATTCGGCAAGTGGTGACGCGCTAGAGAAGTGCGCGGCGATATCGTCGGCGGTGGTCAGCCACACCCCGGGATAATTCGCCACGTAGTCCAGCGCTTGGTCCAGGTACTTGGCCCGGAACGCCTGCCCGATGACGAACGGGTGCAGGGCCAGCGCCAGTATCCGGCCGCTGTCGGCCGACTCGGCGTAGAGCTGGTCGAGCTGGTCCTTGACGATCTGGACGAAATCCGGCCCGCTGGTGGCTTTGCCGACGAACAGCGAGATGTCGTTCAGCTCAACGCTGTACGGGACGCTGAGCAGGCCGGGCACGTTCAGCCGGTAGGGCTGATCGTCGTTGGTCCAGTCGAGCACATAGCTCAGCCCGAGCTCGGCCAAAAGCTCAGGGGTGTGGAAGGTTTCGGAGAGCGCGGGTCCCATCCAGCCGCGCGGCCTGGTGCCGGTGGCCTGTTCGATGGTGTCGACCACCTCGGTGAGGTAGTCGCGCTCTTGCTCGATCGACATGTCAGCCTGCAGGATCGAGTTGTTCTTGCCGTGGGCGAGCCACGCCCATTCCCTGGCGACGCCGGCCGTGATGATCTGCGGATTATGTTCGACCACATCGGAATTGAGCAGCACACTGGCGCGGAGGTGATGCCGGTCGAGGATGTCGAGCACCCGCCAGAAGCCGACCCGTGGGCCGTAATCGCGCCAGCCGTAGTTCAACGGGTCGGGGGTCAGTTCTGCGGTGCCCGCGAAAATGCTCGTCGAAGGCCGATCCACTTGGTAGTGCTCGATATTGAGGCCGACATAAAAGGCGACCCGAGCACCATCGGGCCAGTGGATCGGCGCGCGGTCGACAATGGGGCTGAAGTCATAGAGTCCGTTGTCCATACCGCCATTGTCGAACCTGACACCAATGTCAGATACAACGATCGGCCGGGTGAGATACCGCACACGGCAAGCCGGCCACGCGGACTTGGCCAGCACAGACGCGGCGTGTTGGTGTGTATCGTGCACGCCGGTCTCCTGCATACTCACCGAAAGGTGAGCGAGGGTGCCCGACGCAGCTCCAACTCGATCCGAAAGTACCGATACTCATGCGAGTCGACGGGCGGGAAATCCCGGTAACGGGCAACCTGCTACAACCGCTGATCCGGCGGACCAGTGACATCGTCCGAGTCGTGCTCGCGGCGTTGTGGGTTGGGGTCGTCATCGCCGCGTCGTTGATCACCCGGCCGGAATGGCTGCAGCTGGAAAAGTCACTGTCCAACATCGTCGGATTCCTCGAACCCGAGCAGTCCAACCTGGTGTACCTCGTCTACGGCATGGCGATCGTCGCGTTGCCCTTCGCCATCTTGATCGAGCTCATCATCGGCAGACAATGGAAACTGCTTGCCGGGTACGCGGCGGCAGGCCTGATCGCCGGACTCCTGCTCTCGATCACCGGAACCGGCCTTTCCGCGCCGAAATGGCATTTCGAGCCCAATCGGCTCGATACCTTCCTCTCCCAATTCCTGGACGATCCGCGCTGGATCGCGATGCTGGCGGCGGTGCTCACGGTGTCGAGCCCGTGGCTGCCCAACCGCCCGCGCCGGTATCTGTGGTTCCTGCTGCTCGCGTTCGCGCCGATCCACCTGGTCGTCAGTACCGTCGTGCCCGCGCGGGCGATGTTCGGGCTCGCCGTCGGCTGGCTGGTCGGCGCGATTCTCGTGTGGCTGGTCGGCACGCCCGCACTGGAGGTGCCGCTGGACGCGGCCGCGCGGGTGCTGGCCAAGCGGGGGCACACGGTCACCCGGTTCACCGTCGTGCATCCGGCAGGCCGGGGTCCGCTGGTGCTCGCCGCCGCCATCGACGGGCCGGAACGCGAGCTCGTCATCGAGCTGTACGGCAAGAATCAGCGCAGCTTCGGGGCGCTGCGCCAGCTGTGGCGCTGGCTCACCTTCCGCGCCAGCGAAACCGCGGCGCTGCACGGATCGATGCACCGTGCCGTCGAGCATCGCGCGCTGATCACCATCGCGGTCGGCGACCTCGGGCTGGCGAGCAGCACCTCGGTCGCGGTCGCTGCGCTCGATCGCGGCTGGATGCTGCACGCGCACACCATGCCGAAGGGCACACCGCTCACCGAACTGCCAGCCGAACAGCTGACGCAGGTGTGGACCGGGCTGCGCGCACTGCACGACGGCCAGATCTCGCACGGCGACCTGCGCCCCACCGAGATCCGAATCGACAACGGCAGCACGCTGTTCGGCGGATTCGCCAGCGCGGAGTACGGCGCGTCGACCAAGCAGCAGCAGTCCGACATCGCACAGCTGCTGGTGTCGACGACCGCGATCTTCGGCAAGGAGGCCGCGGTGTGCGCGGCCATCGAATCACTCGGCGCACCGGCCGTACTGGCCGCGGCGAGCCGATTGATCAAGTCCGCCATGCCGGTCGGGCTCCGCAGGTCGGTCCCCGAGTGGAAGCACGCCCTGTCCGAGGCGCGCGATGAAGTGCGTAAGCAGACCGGGCAGGATCGGATCGAAGCCGAGCAGATCACCCGGTTCACCCGCAACCAGATCATTCAGCTCGTGCTGCTGATCGGGCTCGTCTACGTCGCGTATCCGTTCATCAGCGCGGTGCCGACCTTCTTCACCCAGCTGAAGTCGGCGAACTGGTGGTGGGCGCTGCTCGGGCTCGCCGTGTCGTGCCTGACGTATGTCGGTGCGGCAGCGGCACTGTGGGCCTGCGCCTCCGGTGCGGTCAGCTTCCGCAATCTGGTGATCATGCAGATCGCCAACACCTTTGCCGCGACGACCACCCCGGCCAGGGTCGGTGGGCTCGCGCTCAGCGTGCGGTTCCTGCAGAAAGGCGGCATCGGCGCCGTGCGTGCCACCGCCTCGGTCGCGTTGCAGCAGGCGGTGCAGGTGATCACGCACCTGAGCCTGCTCGCCGTGTTCAGCGTCGCGGCGGGCACCTCGGCCAATCTCTCGCATTTCGTGCCGGACCCCACGGTGTTGTATCTGCTTGCCGGTGTCGGGGTCGGCATCATCGGCACGTTCATGTTCGTGCCGACATTGCGTCGCTGGCTGAACAATTCGGTGCGGCCCCAATTGCAGGAAGTGCTCGGTGAACTCGGCCAGCTGGCCCGCGATCCCAAGCGTTTCTCGGTGATCATCCTCGGCTGTGCCGCGATCACCCTCGGCATGGCGGGTGCGCTGTGGGCCAGCGTCGAGGCATTCGGTGGCGGCACCACTTTCGTGACCGTCACCATCGTCACCATGATCGGCGGCACGCTCGCCTCCGCGGCGCCGACGCCAGGCGGTGTCGGCGCCGTCGAGGCCGCGCTGATCGGCGGTCTCGCCGCCTTCGGCCTTCCTGCGAATATCGCGGTGCCCTCGGTGCTGCTCTACCGCGTGCTCACCTGCTGGCTTCCGGTGTTCTGCGGCTGGCCGACCATGCGCTGGCTGGCGTCGAAGGACATGATCTAGCCCCTAATTCCTTGGTGGCGCACGGAAATGTGAAAGTCACCAAAACGAAGCTGGCATCCGATGGCAGTCGAACGGAAATACTGCCGCGAATACGCCATAACCGTGGGAGTTGGTAGGCAGAACTCCGGTTTCGGTGTCATGGTGACTGGGTCCGATGGAAGACTGGGGTGCGTTTTTGGTCATGCGTTCATGGCCGGGAGGTGTCCACACTTCGACCAGGGGCAAAATATCGGAAACCGTTCCGCTCGGGACGGATTCGCGACAGTTGTACGGGAGGCACATTGTCGTCGGAAGTGAAAAGAGTGACAGGCAGCACGGATCGCCGGGTACGGCGGACCAAGAGCCTGCTGCATCGGGCATTGATCGAACTCATGCTCGAACGTGGCTATGACCGAATCTCGGTGCGCGACATACTGCATCGCGCCGACGTCGGCCGGTCCACGTTCTACGCGCACTTCCGGGACAAGGACGATCTGCTGCTGCTGAGCAGCACCGACTATCTGCGCGCCGCGGTGACCGCGACCGGATCCGGCGACACCGACGCCACGGTGCCGCTGGCGCCGGTGCACACGCTTTTCCAGATGGCGGCGGCGAATCCCGAGGTGTACCAGGCCCTACTCGGCCGCAAAAGCGGTGCGCTGCTGCTGCGTACGACGCGGGAAATGGTCGCCGACATCCTCACCGAGCACCTATCCGAACTGCTGGACATGGACGAGGCCGAGTTCGCCGCGACCATGACGTTCCTGTCCTGGGGCATCGTCGGGGTGCTCGGTGCGATCGCCGATGCCGACCCGCCCATCGCCCCTGCCGAGGCGTATCAGCGCCTGGAGCAACTGATCGAACCCGGCCTGTCCAGCCGGGTCCGCACCGGTTGAGTCGCAAAGATGGCTGGCTAGCCGACGATAACGGTGTCGGCTAGGCGGGCGGTGATGAGTTCTTCGGCCTCGCGGACCATCCGGGTGATCAGCTCTTCGCAGGTCGGGATGTCGTGGATGAGGCCTTGGACCTGACCTGCGCTCCAGATGCCTGCGTCGAGGTCGCCCTCCTCGAAGACGCGCCGGCCGCGGGCACCGGCGACGAGATCACGGACGTCCTCGAAAGTGCCTCCTGCCTTTTCGATTTCGACGACCTTGCGGCTGATCTCGTTGTCGGCGACGCGGGCGGTATTGCGCATGGTGCGGAAGATCAGCTGAGTGTCGCGCTCGGAGTGGGCGACGATCTGTTCCTTGACCTTCTGGTGCACCGCGGATTCCTGGGTGCACAGGAAGCGGGTGCCCATGTTGACGCCGTCCGCGCCGAGCGCAAGGGCGGCGACGAGGCCGCTGGCGTCGGCGAAACCGCCGGAGGCGACCATCGGGATCTCCAAAACCCGTGCGGCGGCAGGGATCAGGATCAGACCGGGGACATCGTCCTCGCCGGGGTGGCCCGCGCATTCGAAGCCGTCGATGCTGACGCCGTCGACGCCGATCCGCTGCGCCTTCAGCGCGTGCCGGACGCTGGTGCACTTGTGCAGCACCTTGATGCCCGCGTCCTTGTAGTACGGCAGGAACGGTTCGGGATTGCTGCCCGCCGTCTCGACGATCTTGACGCCGCTCTCGATGATGGCCTGCACGTACTCGGCGTACGGCGGCGGGTTGATCGACGGCAGGATGGTGACGTTCACGCCGAACGGCTTGTCGGTCAGCTCCCTGGTGCGGTCGATCTCGCGCCGCAGATCGTCCGGCGTCGGCTGAGTGAGCGCGGTGATGAACCCGAGCCCGCCCGCGTTGGCGACGGCCGCGACGAGTTCGGCACGGCCGACCCACATCATGCCGCCCTGCACGATCGGGTGTTCCACACCGAAGGTTTCGGTGAACCTGGTACGCAGCATTGCGCTCTCCTTGTGTTCGCGCGGGCGTGCCAGTTCGCCCGGACCCGTCGATGGTGACACGAGGGTCCGCTCGGGTTCAACTCCTAAGTAAGCCAGCGTTCGCATCCCGATGACACGTCAGAGCAGCTTCTACCGGACCACAACGCCTCGATGTAGCGGGAAACTAGCAGCTAACAGGCATTTGCTCGGAGCGGCCACACGATCAGCTCGATTAACGACGGTTCGTATGCCGAACGCTTGCCCGGCGATTAAGTTAATTGCTATTCTGCTGTCCAGATCAGCCCGCACCCTGCTCTCGACCACCTCAGGCGGACGCAGGTTCGGGTCCGAGAGGAGTTCGTGGCATGACCACCGGTTTCCAGGCGCTCGACGAACCGATCAGGTCGCGCCGCAACCACTGGAACAACCAGCTCGCCACCCACGCGCAGATGCGCCCGGACGCGACCGCCGTGCGATTCCGCGGGACGGACACCACGTGGCGGCAGCTGCACGAGCGCTCACTGAAGTTCGCCGACGCGCTGGCCCGCCGCGGCATCGGCTTCGGCGACCGGGTGCTGATCCTGGCGCTGAACTACCCCGAATACCTGGAGACCGTCTTCGGCATCAACGCGCTCGGCGCCATCGCGGTGCCGGTGAACTTCCGGCTCACCCCGCCCGAGGTCGCCTACATCGTGAGCGACAGCGGCGCCAAGGCCATCGTCACCGACACCGTGCTGCAGCCGCTGGCCGCCGCCGTCCGGGCCCAGTCGCCCGCGCTGGAGACCTGCATCGTGATCGGTGGTCAGAGCGCCCCCGGCGCCAACGACCTCAGCGTCCCCGGCGCCAACGACCTCAGCGGCGACGGCGTCCTCGGCTTCGACGACCTGCTCGCCGAGGACGGCGCGCCACACGCGCCGCTGGATATCGCGGAAGACACTCCGGCGCTGATCATGTACACCTCGGGAACCACCGGAAGCCCGAAGGGCGCGGTGCTGTCCTACGCGAACATGAATTCCCAAGCGCTGACCTGCATTCGGGCGCTGACGATGACCCAGGATTCCGTCGGCTTCTGCACCTCGCCGCTCTTCCACATCGCCGGACTCGGCAGTCTCGCACCGGCTTTCCTGCTCGGCTGCAAAACCGTGCTGCATCCGCTCGGCGCGTTCGACGCAGGCGAATTCCTCGACGCGGTCGAACGCGAGCAAGCCACCTCGGCCTTCTGCGTGCCCGCCCAGTGGCAGCTCATCTGCGATCACCCCACGGTGCGCGACCGCAAGCTGGCGCTCGAGGTGCTCAGCTGGGGTGCGGCCCCCGCCTCGGATACGGTGCTGCGCGCCATGTCCGACTGCTTCCCGAACGCGGTCAACGTCGCGGTCTTCGGGCAGACCGAGATGTCGCCGATCACCTGCGTGCTCGAGGGCAAGGACGCGTTGCGCAAACTCGGCTCGGTCGGCACGCCGATTCCGACCATCCAGACGCGCATCGTCGACGACGAGATGAACGATGTCGCACCCGGTGAGATCGGCGAAATCGTCTATCGCGGACCGACTCTCATGCAGGGCTACTGGAACAAGCCGGAGGCGACGGCGGAAGCGTTCGCCGGCGGCTGGTTCCACTCGGGCGACCTGGTGCGCCGAGACGCGGACGGCTTCATCTACGTGGTCGACCGCAAGAAGGACATGATCATTTCCGGCGGCGAGAACATCTACTGCGCGGAGGTGGAGAACGTGCTCTTCGCGCATCCGAAGATCCGCGAGGCGGCCGTGATCGGCAGGGCGCACGAGAAATGGGGCGAGGTTCCGGTCGCCGTCGTCGCGCTCACCAGCGCCGACGACACGCTGACCCTGGCAGAGTTGACGGAATTCCTCAACGAGAACCTGGCGCGCTACAAACACCCCAAGGACCTGGTGCTGGTCGCGGAGCTGCCGCGCAATGCGAGCGGCAAGGTGGTCAAAGTCCAACTGCGCAAGGATTATTCATCCTGACCCCAGCCACCTGGGATACGGTCGGTCCATGGCCATCCCTCGTATCCGCGCGGCAGTGCTCGCGCTGCACTGGCAGGTGAATGTGATCAAGCCCGAAGGCTTCTTCGGGCCGATGCTGGCCGAGCCGGTCGCCGCCAGCGGCGTGCTGGCGCGCGCGGTGCGCTTCCACGAGGCGGCCGCCGCCGCGGAAACGCCGGTGATCTTCACCAGGTTCACCATTCCGGTCGGCGAAGGCGAACTGGTCCGCAACACCGGCTTCATGCGGTCGGTGGGCGCGGCACAGACCGAGTTCCGGCCGGAATCCCCAGGCACCCAGCTCATTCCGGAGATGTCAGGCCAGCCGAGCGAGGTGTTCGACAACCAGAAGCTGTCCGGGCTGGCCGGCAACAAACTCGCCGACTGGTTCGCCGGGCACGGCATCGACACGCTGTTCGTCACCGGCGTCGCGACCAACCTGACCGTGGAGCAAACCGCAAGGCACGCCACCGATCTCGGTTTCACCGTGCACGCGGTGGCCGACTGCGTCGCGGCGGCGACACCGGATGCGCACGAGGCCGCGCTGGCCAACCTCGAACTCGTCACGGCGGGCTCGCTGACCGCAGCGCAGTCCTTGGAGCTGATCACCCGCCGCTGATCGGGCCCGCGAAAACCGTTCGACCAGCGGCGGTTCCGAGCCATACGCTGACCTGGAATCGAACGGGGGTTCCATGTCTACGTTTCAAGTAACCGCTGAGCGGCTGGTCGTCCACCCGCATCCGAACGCGGATCGGCTCGAGCTCGCGCAGGTCGGGCTCTACCGGGCCGTTGTCGCCAAGGGCGCGTTCGTGACCGGTGACTACGCGCTGTACATCCCCGAGCAGGCGGTGTTGCCCGAGGCACTGATCGCCGAGCTCGGGCTGACCGGCAAGCTGGCGGGTGGCGCGCACAACCGGGTCAAGACGGTGCGGCTGCGCGGCGAGGTGTCGCAGGGCATCGTCTGCCTGCCAGAGCTGGTCGGCGCGGTGGACCTGGCGCAGGCCGCGACCGAGCGCACCGATTTCGCCGAGCTGCTCGGCGTGGTCAAGTGGGTCCCGCCGATCCCGGTGTCGATGTCGGGTGCGGTGGAGTCCGCGCCCGACCTGATCCGGTGGATCGACGTCGAGAACATCAAGCGCTACCCGGACATCTTCGTCCCGGGCGAACCGGTGGTCGCCACCGAAAAGATCCACGGCACCGCCTGTTTGCTGACCTACCTCCGGGAGTCGGACCGAATCCAGGTGTCCTCCAAGGGCATCGGCGCGCAGTCGCTGGCGCTGATGTCGGTCGAGGGCAACCTGTACTGGCGCGCCGCGCACCGGCACGGCCTCATCGAGGCCGCACGCAAGCTCGCTGCGGCACTCGACGTCGCGCGGGTCGGCCTGTTCGGCGAGGTCTACGGCGCGGGCGTGCAGGACCTGCACTACGGCGCCAGCGCCAGGCAGGACGAGACCCTCGGCTACGCGCTGTTCGACATCGCGATCGAACAGGCAGGCGTGGTGCGCTGGCTCGACCACGCCGAAATCGGTGCGGTGCTCGGCGATCTCGGGGTGACGGTGCCGCGCGCACCCGTGCTGCACGAAGGCCCGTACGACATCGAGCTGCTGCTCCGGCTCGCGGAGGGCGCCGAGACGGTCACCGGCACGGCGACCAACATCCGTGAGGGTGTGGTGATCCGGCCTGCGGCAGAACGGTATTCGCCGATCCTCGGCGGCCGGGCGATCGGCAAGATCGTGTCCGACGCGTACCTGCTCCGCGACGGGGGCACCGAGTACGAGTGAGGCCGCGGGGCCGGGTAGGCATATCCGGCCCCGCCGCTACGCCCTGGCGTGCACCGCAGCGTAGTCGTGGCTTGCGATGATCTCGATGTCCGCGGGCAGCGCATGCATGCGCTGGATGGTGCGGAACGCCTCGTCGCGGTCGGCATCGACGAGTTGCCCCGGCATCGGCGCCTTCTCCCGAATCAGCTCCACCTGCAGTTTGTTCCAGATCGAGTCGCCTGCCAGCAGCACCCGGGTGCCGTCGTCGACCGCGAGCAGGACACCGATGCTGCCAGGGGTGTGACCCGCAAGGTCGACGAGCACGACCGCGCCGTCGCCGAACACATCATGGCTGCGCGGGAAGGTGAGCACGGGCGGCCCGTCGAGTTCCACCGGCGCGATGGTCTGGCCACGCAAGGGTGCGCGGACCACACCGATCGGGGCCTCGTCGCCGTGCATGGCCCAGTCGTACTCGACGGCGGGCAGCCGGAGCTCGAGCGAGTCCGGCAGCTCGAGCAGGCCGGAAACGTGGTCCCAGTGCAGGTGGGTGGCCAGCATGAAGTCGATATCGGACGGCCCGAGGTCGCGCGCGGCGAGCGCGTTGCTCAGTCCGAGCACCGGCTTGTCCGGGGACACCAGCTTGCCGAAGGGAAACGGCAGCCCGGGCAGGACGCGCTCGTGCACGTCCGAGCAGATGGCCGGATCGACGAGGAACCGCGCCTGCGGATGCTCGACCAGGAATGTGCCCATCGCCATCGGCACCTCGCGCAGGCTGCGCACGCCCTCGGCGACCAGGATGGTCGGTGCGGCCATCTTGGCCTGCGGTATGGCGGTCAGCCGGACCGTTGCCTCGCCCTTCGGGGCGGGGGCGGTGCTGAGCCCGGCAAGAAACGCCTGGTCAGGTTGGCGTGGTCGGAGCAGGCGGCGCGGCGTGGCAGCCAGTGCCGTGCAGCACCTGGCCAGCGTGCTGAACGTTCCGGGTCGTCCATCGGCCAGGCCTGCGGCGTTTTCGGTCACCTCGCCACGGTAGGGGATGGACACGCCACGCAAAAGACTCTTCTCCACGGTCCGATATCTCGGCATAATCGCGGGGAGTAACTGGGCGGTCGAGGTACGCCGCCACCATGGGGGAGTGCGAAGTGGGATGGATCGGAGCTCGATGGTGCACATTCGACGTGCGGCGCAGGCCGCGGCGGTAACCGCCGTGGCCGAATTGCTCGGCGTCGACGCGGCCGCCGTGTCCACCGACGCGCCCTTCGCCGATCTCGGCCTGAGCTCCACTCAACTCGCCCGGTTGACGGCCTGTCTGGAAGACGCCATGGGTGTCGAGGTGTCCGTCGCCGCGATGTACGACTATCCCGACATAGATCAATTAGTCGAGCATCTCGCGATGCGATGACGGCAACCGGGGTAGCTATCGTCGGCATCGGCTGCCGAGTGCCTGGCGCCGTTGGCGCGGAGGAATTCTGGCGCATGCTGCTGGCCGGACGCGACGCCACCGGTCCACCGCCCGCGGGACGTCTCGGCAGGCACGGCGGATACCTGAACGACATCGAGTCGTTCGACAACGACTGGTTCGCCATCGCCGACCGGGAGGCCGCGCTGCTCGACCCGCAGCAGCGGCTCGCCATGGAGGTCGCGGTCGAAGCCCTCGATGACGCTGGGATAGGTTATCGCACAAAGGGTTCGGAGGCAGCGGTAATCTTCGGCGCGTCCGGTTACGACCACGGGGTCGCGGTGCTCAGCCGTTCCGGTTTCGACGCGACGTACGCCGTCGCCGGTGCCGCGCTGAGCATCATCGCCAACCGCCTGTCCTACGTCCTCGATGTGCACGGTCCGAGCCTGGTGCTCGACAGTGCCTGCTCGTCCTCGCTGGCCGCCGTCGACCTGGCGGTGCGGCTGCTCACCGATCACACCGTGCCGTTCGCGATCGTCGGCGGCGTCAACCTCACCCTGCTGCCGAACCCCTCGAACTACCTGGCGGAGAGCGGTTTTCTGGCGCCCGACGGGCGGGCGACACCGTTCGATGCCGACGCGGACGGCTACACCCGCGCCGACGGCTGCGCGGTGGTGATTCTGCAACGCACGGAAGACGCGGTGCGCGAAGGCAATCGGATCTATGCGGAGATCGCCGGTTCGGCGGTCGGGTCGGACGGTCGCACGAATGGCCTGTCCGCCCCGAACGGCCGGGCGCAGCAGGAGGTTGTGCGCGCCGCCTGGGCACGCGCCGAGCTCGCACCGGGCGACGCAGGCTACTTCGAATGCCATGCGAGCAGCACCTCGCTCGGCGATGCGGTGGAGATCGAGGCGCTGTCTGCCGTTGTCGCACAGGGTGATTCGATACCGGACACACCGATCAGGATCGGGTCGGTGAAGGCCAATATCGGGCACACCGAAGCGGCGGCGGGCATCATCGGATTGATCAAAGCCGCACTGTCGGTGTACCACGGAACGATCGCCCCGACGATCGGCCTGCGCACCGAGAACCCGCTGCTGAAACTGGCCGAGCGCGGGCTGTGCGTGCCGACGTCACCCGTCGATTGGCGTGCCGTGCCCATCGGCGAACGCCACGCCGGCGTCAGTGCGTTCGGTTTCGGCGGCACCAACGCGCATGTGGTGCTGCGCGGTGCCGCGACGACCCCGACGGCGCCGGGCGCCGATCCGCCGACGCTGATCCCGGTCACCGGCCGCGACACCGCGGAGCTGCGCGCCCGCGCGCTCCGGTACGCCGACCGGCTCGCGCTCGACGACGAACCGCTACGCGAATTCGCCGCGGCGGCAGCCAGATTGCTGCCGGAACAACATCGTTCGGCGGTGCTGGCGCGTGACCGCGGCGAGGCGGTGGCGCGGCTGCGCGCACTGGGGAACGGCGCGACCGATGCGGTCATCGGCCCGGCGTCGATGCGCAGGCACGGCGGGCTGCTCTTCGTGTTCTCCGGGCAGGGTGGGCAGCACCTGGCGATGGGCAGGGCCCTCGCGGCACGGCATCGCGCCTTCGCCTGCGCGGTGGCCGAGGCCGCGGACGCGATCGTCGCCGCAGGCGGGCCGCGGGTGTGGACGCCTCGGCACGGCTTCGCGCTTGGCGCGCCGAGCAACGGAAACGGCACGCACGTCACCGAGCTCGTCCAGCCCGCGCTGTTCGCCTGCCAGGTGGCGTTGGCGGAGTTGCTCGCGGCGTGGGGAATTCGGCCGGACGCGGTGGCCGGGCACGGTCTCGGCGAGATTGCCGCTGCCACCGCCTGCGGCGCGTTGTCGCTGTCCGACGGTGCGCTGATCGCGGTGCAGCGCGGCAAGGCACTCGCCGGTGTGGCAGGCGACGATGCGATGGCGCTGCTGACGGCGGCGCCGTACGAGGCGGCGAAACTGGTAGAGCCGATGCGGGCGCAAGTGCGCATCGCGGCGGTCAACGGGCCGCGGTCGGTGGTGGTGTCGGGTGCGGCGCGATACGTGGACACGCTCGTCCGACGGGCCAACCGCCGCAACATGATCGCGGAGCGGATCACGGTCGACTGCACCGCACCCGCCGCCGTGCTGCCGGAGTTCGTCGACGCACTTGCCGAGCTGACGCCGTTGCCGCCGCGCGTCCCCATGTACTCCACCGCCCGCCGTGGCGAAGCGCTGACAACGGCGGTGCTCGACGGCGCCTACTGGGCCGAGAATGCCTCGGGAACAGTGGAACTCGCCGCGGCACTGGAACACGCTGTCGCGGACGGCATCTCGACCGTGCTCGAGGTCGGGCCGCATCCCGTGCTGCTGCCCGCGCTGCGCGAGTATCCCGAATTCCGGGACGCCGCACACCCGGTGGCGACGCGCGCCGACGAGGCAGGCGATTTCCTGAGCTGTCTGGCCGAGTTGCATCTGGAGGGCCGCGCAGTCGATTGGTCCGCGCAAGGCCCGTTCACGGTCGTACCACCGCGCGGATGGCGCAGTCGCCGCTTCCCGCTGATCACCACCGCAGCAGCCCGGGATGCAGGCGAATACACCCTTCCCCCTGAGGATCTCACCGACCATGTGGTGCATGGCGTGCCGACCGTACCCGCGGTCTTCTGGCTGCGCAGACTGCTGCACCTGGCGAGCGCCGAGGCGGTGACGATGCTCGCCGACTTCGTGGTGCGCGCCCAGCTCGAGCTCGCGGCGCTGCCTGAGGTCACTTATCGCCGACACGACGATGGCAGCTTGCGGGCGGAGGTCACCGACGCCGGAGCGCTGGCGTCGGCCCGGCAGGTCGGTGACCCCACGCCCGCAGATATCGTCGCATGGATGCGGGTGGTGGACGCCAACCGGGCTGGGCGACACCAGATGCGGGCCGTCCAGCCCGCCACCTTCTACGACGATCTGCGCGGGCTGCGGCTGGAATACGGACCTGGCTTCCGCGTGCTGCGCGGCATCGCGGTCGGGCCCGAGCGCGCCGTCGGCACCTTCGACGTCGCCGAATTGCGCAGTGCGGCAACACTGGACGGCTGCCTGCAACTGCTCGCCGCCACCGGGCACGACGGCATGCCCGCGGGACTGGTTCCGCTCACCGTCGGCATCGAGTCCGCGTGGCTGTCGGCCGAACCGCACCGGACCGTGCTCGAGGCGCATGCGTTCCTGCGCACCCGCACCGGCACCGAGCTCATCGGCGACGTCATCGGCACCGATCAGCACGGTGTCCCGTGTCTTGCCATGTCCGGCGTGCACATTCGCTTCGCGCAACCGGGCGCGCACAACCCGATCGGCACCGCACCCGAGCGGGCGGCGGCGGAGCGAGCCGCCCCGTTCCGCCAGGAAACCTGGGAGCCGTGCGGCATCGAAGCGCTCCGCCTGGCGAATTCGGACCCGGTCGCCGAGCGCGCGCTGGTGGTCGGCGGCTCCGGCCTTGCTCTGCGGCTGGCCACCGCGCTCGACGACGCGCTGCCGACCGAGCGGGTGACGCGGGAGCTCGATGCCGCGAGCGGAATCGTCACCGCCGTGCTCACCAGACGACCCGGCCACGCACGTACCGCGGTGGTGCTGTGCTGGTCGGCCGAAAGGAGTGCGGCTGCCAAGGTTTCCGATGCGGCCGACGGTCTCGCGACGGTGCTCGGCCGCGTTCTCGATCTGCTCCAGCGGGTCGACGCCGACGACGGTGCGGCCACGGTAACGGTCGTGCTCCCGCTGCCTGCACCGTCGGCGGCGACGCAGGCAATCGCCGGATTGGTGCGGTCGCTGCAACTCGAATCCCGCCGCCCCGTCCGCCTGGTGTGGACCGACGCGGACCCGCGGAATGTGGCATCGCTGTGTCGGCTGATCGCAGGCGACCCGGCCCGATTGCCGGACGAAATGCGGCTGTCCGCTGGGCAACTCGCGGTGCGCCGCTTCACCGCGGCGCGCTACGGGCCGGCCAAGGCCGTCCCCATCGACGTGCACGGCACCTATGTGGTCACCGGCGGGCTCGGGATCCTGGGTTCGGTCGCGGTGCGTTGGCTGCTCGATGCCGGAGCCCGCGACGTGGTGGTGCTGACCCGCGCACCACGGCCGGTACCCGCGTTGCTCGACGGGCTGGAGGATCGGATCGTCGTCGTCCGCTGCGATGCCGCCGACCACGGCGATCTGGCCAACGCGCTCAACGACGTTCGCGCGTGCGGCTCCACCATCCGCGGCGTCGTACACGCGGCAGGCAGCACGGCGGACGCCGACTTCCCGGCAGTCAGCACCGAGCAGCTGGTCACGATGTTCGCCCCCAAGGTGACCGCGGCGGCCAACCTGATCGAGCTCACCGCGGCCGACCCGACCGACTTCATCCTGCTGTGCTCGGCCGCCACCGGTGCGCTCGGCGGATCCGGCCAGGCCGCCTCCGCCGCCGCCAATGCCGCGATGGACGCGCTGGCCCGCGCGTATCCGGAGCGTGGCGTGCGCAGCGTCGGCTGGGGCCGGTGGACGACGGTGCCGGACACCGATTCGGCGCCACGGCCGCTGGACGCGTTCGACACCGGCCACGGCGCCGCCCTGCTCGGCCAGGCGCTCCGATATGACCAGCCCTACCTGCTCGCCGTGCCGGACGCCGCACCGGGGAATGCACGACGACCGGATCCGGTTTCCCCACGGTGGAATTCGAACGGCATCGGTCGCCCGCCTGCCCGACACAGCTCCGCCGCCGATCCGGTTCCGGCGGGGCAGATCGGCGAGGCGCTGTGACGACGAGCCCGACGCGAAACAGCCTGGCCGTCCGGGTCGCGGCGTGGGCCGAGTCGAGGCCCGAGTCCGTTGCCTACACCCTGCTGCGCTACCGGATGCAGGAGCGGACGCCGAGCACCGTGACCTACGCTCGCTTGCACGCTGCCGCAGGCGAACTCGCCGATCGCCTGCGCGAGATCAGCGCACCCGGCGACCGCGTGGCCATCCTGTGCGCGCACGGACTCGACTACGCCGTCGCATTCCTCGCCTGCCTGTACAGCAATCGCATTGCGGTGCCGCTGTTTCCGGCCGCAGGCCCGCGCAATCGGGAGCGGCTGCACGGGGTACTCGCCGACGCACGGCCCACGGTGTCGCTGCTGTCACACGGTGATTCGACCAGCGCAGCCCTGCTCGGCCCGGTACTCGGTCAGGTGCTGGACCTGGCTCCGGATGTCGCCGCGCCGACCACGCCTTCGGCCCCGCCGACCATCGACCCCATCCACGGCGAGCTCGCTTACCTGCAGTACACCTCGGGATCGACGCAGGCGCCCACCGGAGTTCGGGTCACGCACGCGAATATGACCACAGCACTGGAACAGCTGTGCCACGCGCTGCACCCAGCCCCGGACAAGTCGATCCTGACCTGGCTGCCGTTCTTCCACGACATGGGTCTCATCCTCGGCATGTCGCTACCGCTCTACTGCGGGGTGCTCGGCGTGACGATGTCGCCCTCGGATTTCGTGAAGCGGCCGATCCGCTGGCTGGAGGCCGCAACCGACTATCGTGCTGGCATCACCGGCGGCCCCAATTTCGGCATCACCCTTGCGGTTTCGTCGACAACCCCGCAGGAGCGCGCCGCACTCGACCTGTCCGGACTCGACCTGATGCTCAACGGCTCCGAGCCGGTAAGGGCCGACACGCTCGCCGAGTTCACCGCGACCTTCGCCGACCACGGCTTCCGGCACTCCGCGCACACGCCCGGCTTCGGCCTGGCCGAGGCGACGCTGACCGTGACGATCTGCGACCCGCATTCGGCGCCGACGGTCCACCGCTTCGACCGCAGCGCATTGGCCGACGGGCGGGCGATCCCACTGCCCGCCGACGCATTGTGCGGACCGGTGCTGGTCGGCTGCGGTACCCCGGCGGACGGGCAGCAGGTGCGCATCGTCGATCCGGCCGACGGTGTCGAGCTGCCCGCAGGCCGGGTCGGGGAAATCTGGGTGGCGGGCGCCAACGTGTGCGACGGCTATTACGGCAGGCCCGACGCCACCGCCGCGACGTTCCACGCCACCCTCGCCGGCCACGACGGCAGCTGGCTGCGCACCGGCGATCTCGGCTTCCTGTTCGAGAACCAGCTCTACATCGCGGGCCGACGCAAGGATGTCATCGTCGTCGACGGGCGTAATCACTATCCCGCCGACATCGAAGCGACGGTCGAGTCCTGCGCACCCGAAGTCAGGCCCGGCCACGTGACGGCGTTCGGGCACGACGACGGGCGGCGCGAGGACCTCGTCGTGGTCGCCGAACTCACCAGCGTGGATGCCGTTGCGCCCGAGGATCTTTCGGCGCTCGCCCGGCGGATCCGGACGGCGGTCGCGGTCGCGCACGAGGTGATGCCCGGCGCGGTCATGCTCGTGGAACCTGGCCGCATTCCCAAGACGACGAGCGGTAAGCTGCGCCGCGGCGAATGCCGGGCCCGCTACATCGCCGGTCATTTGGATCCGATCGCGGTGATCTGACCGAGCGGAGGAGAAAACGCCGTCGAGGTCCCGCTGATCCGGCGCGGCGACCGCGAAGATGATGCGATGGCTACCGACATCATCACCGTGCACTGGAAAGACGAGCCCGAGGAGCACGACTACCCGGCCGCGGCCGACTATCTGGAGTTGCTGGCCGGTCCGAAGATCGTCAGTGCCGTAGTGGACGACCTGCGCGCCGCTCCCATCGTGCACAAGAAGGCCAAGGACATTCTGCGGGCCGCGCAGCTGGAGCTGCTTTCGCCGGACAATCAGCATGTCCGGCGCGATCTGATCAAGATCGCCACTGGTAAGACGCTGTCCCCGATCCTCTTGGTGCGCGGCGACTTTCGCACCGGCACCCCGATGGTGATCGCAGACGGCTACCACCGGGTCTGCGCCATCCACTGGGCCGACGAGAACATCGCGATACCGGCGAAGATCGCCGCCCTGCCGTGACGTTCTCCACCCTCGCCCTGGTGGTCGTGCTCGGGCTCTGCGGCCCGCTGCTCGCGCTACGCACCGCCTGGCATGTGCCGGTGATCCTCGGCGAGCTGATCGCCGGAATCATCTTCGGCGCCACCGGGTTCGGCGTGCTGCACAGCGCGGACCCGCTGTTCACCTTCCTTGCGGACATGGGGTTCGCGGTGGTGATGTTCGTGGCGGGTAGCCGGGTACCGGTGCTCGACCCGCAGGTGCGGTCGGCGCTCGGGGTCGGCGCGGTGCGCGCGGTACTGGTCGGATTGCCCGCCGCCGCAGTGGGTTTCGGTATCGCCCACTGGTTCGACACCGGGCACGGCGCGATGTATGCGGTGCTGCTCGCCTCCTCCTCGGCGGCATTGGTGATACCAATCATCGACTCGCTCGGCCTGAGCGGTGCGCCGGTGCTCGCGTTGACCGCACAGGTCGCCATCGCCGACACCGTCTGCGTGGTGGCATTGCCGCTGGCGATCGATCCCGGCAATGCCGGGCGTGCGGCGCTCGGCGCGGCGGCGGTCGCAGGCTGTGCAGTGGTGTCGTTCCTACTGCTGCGGTGGTCGGAGAAGTCGGGGGCCCGCAGGCGGGTGCATCGGATTTCCGAGGAACGCAAGCTCGCGCTGGAGTTGCGGGTGAGCCTGGCGGCGTTGTTCGCGCTCTGCGCCGTGGCCACCCAGACCCGGGTGTCGATCATGCTGGCGGGGTTCGCCGCCGGGCTCGCGGTGGCCGCCGTCGGCGAGCCGCGGCGGGTGGCCAGGCAGTTGTTCGCGATCAGCGACGGGTTTCTCGCGCCGCTGTTCTTCGTCTGGCTCGGCGCCCGGCTCAATCTGCGCGATTTCGGGGAGCATCCGCACCTGATCGCACTCGGCATCGCGCTCGGGATCGGTGCGGTGCTCGTGCACTTGGTGCCGCGGCTCATCGGCCAGCCGGTCGGGTACGGCGCACTCGCGGCCGCCCAAATCGGCGTGCCGGTCGCGGCGGTCACGGTCGGCACCGCGTTGGATGTGCTGGTGAAGGGTGAGGCGGCCGCGCTGATGCTCGGGGCACTGTGCACGATAGCGATCGCCGCGGTGGCGGCAAATCGGCTGGCCGCCAAAGCACCGACGAACACTGCCCAAACGGCTTAGTGCCTGGCAGTGCCCTCGGCGTGTTCAGCTGGATAAACAGACCACACGCCAACGGTGCTGCCGCAGGAGCAGGCTCAGTCTTCGGTGCGGCCGAGGAGCCGATCCGTTTCGCGGCGTTCGCGTTTGGTGGGTCGTCCCGACCCGCGGTCGCGGCGCGGCATGGTGGCGAGGACTTCGCGGGAGGGCGGCGGCGGGCTGCGGTCGATCAAGCATTGCGCGGCGATCGGAGCGCCGACGCGCTTGGTGACGATCCGCTCCACGATCACGATGCGTTCGACGCCGGCCTGGCGGATGCGCACCTCGTCGCCGGGCTTGACCGGCTGGGCCGGTTTCGCAGCAGCGCCGTTGACCCGGACGTGTCCACCTCGGCAAGCCTCGGCGGCAGCGGATCTCGTCTTGAACAGGCGCACCGCCCAGGTCCACGAATCAACGCGGGCCTGGGTTGCGGTGCTGGTGTTTCCGTTGGTACGGATGCCGTTGTCGGCAGGGGCCACTCGTTAAACGATACGACGTGCGGTGACGACCATGTCGGGGCGCAGCGTGGTGTAGGAGACCGGCTCACCGGACTGCACCGCGTTCAGCAGCTTGCCGTCGCCCGCGTAGAGGCCGACATGGCCGCCGTTGGCGGTCACGACGATGTCGCCGGGCTGCAAGTTCTGGAAGGCCACCGGAGCGCCGACGTGCGACTGCTCGAAACTGGTGCGGGGCAACTCGACGCCAGCCTGGCGGTAGGCCCACTGGACCAAGCCCGAGCAGTCGAAGTTCCTCGGACCTGCGGCACCCCAGGAGTACATGGCGCCGACCTTGCTCTTGGCGGCGTCGAGCGCGATATCACTCGCACTAGGGGCCTGCTGCTGGAACAGGTTGGGCATCCCAGGCATGCCGGGCGCGGCCGCCTGCGGTGCAGGAGCTTGCGCGTTCGGCATCGCCGAGACGGCCTGCTGGATCTGCTGATTCAGTTGCTGGACCGGCGCTTCGTATTCCTGCGGAACGGGAACATCGAAGTTGCCGAGGCCGGGAATGTTGATGGTCGCGGCCATCGCAGGGATCGCGGGCATGGCCCCGGTCGTTGCGGCCAGCGCGCCCATGACGACGGCACCCTTGACGGAATTCGGCAAGCGAGAATCCCGCTGCAAGCTGTGTTTACCCACCGAGCTACGTCTCCGATCGTGTGCTCTCCCGCCGACCGGGGCAGCTGACCAGAACATGGCCGCAAAGTGTCACCCAGACAAACCTTCAGGGTGCTCCCGGCACGACAGCCGGAGTGCTGGCCCCGACAGCCGTTTAGACGGTAACTCGGTGGCGCCGCTTCTCTTTCGAAACGACAGGACTCCACTAAGTCACGAAGAGATTACGATGCCGACGCACTGTTGTCCAGCGCAAGGACCAGCACGTTTTCCGGCGTCGACATAATGGCTGGACAGACGCTCGAGATCGCGACACGCCCGTCAGGTCACGACACGATATCTACCATCGCGCGCCGCGCAACGATCGTTACCCGACCGGACGAATCGGGCGCGGGGAGCTCAGAATTCGCGTGCGACGCCCGGTCCGCCATCGCGCTCGGCGAGCGCCCGCTCCAGCTCGACGATCCGGCGCTGCGCGTCGGCGAGCCCGACCTCCAGCTGTCCGAGTGCCATCACCAACGGACCGACCGCGAGATCGGCGACGAGCTGCGGATCGTCGTACCCGCGTTCGATCGCCACCAGGATGTTCGCGCGGATGCGCCGCGCAACGGCGGCTCCCGCCGGAACGTTCCATGACTCGACCACCTCGGCGGTGGTCGGGGTGGGTTCGTCGGACATGCCCCTCCGATACTCGTCAAACCGCCATCAGCGTAGTGACTTACGCGCCGCAGCAATAGGTGTACCTGCGCCGACGCCGCGGGCACGGCGTGCTGCGCCGACCATCGTGCAACAAGCGGCCGCTAGCGATATCTAGGACACGCCGTAGATGCGCGCATATTCTCCGGATCGACGGGCTACGGTGTCAGGGTATGGACCCCGTGCGGAATCCGTATGCTCCCGGAGCCGGACAGCGCCCACCCGAACTAGCCGGGCGCGACAAGCAACTCACCGCCTTCGACATCGTGCTGGAGCGCGTCGCGCGGAGCCGCCCGGAACGCAGTGTCATGCTCACCGGATTGCGTGGCGTCGGAAAAACCGTGCTGCTCAACCAACTTCGCTCCGCCGCGATCAGTAGAGGCTGGGGCACCGGCAAAATCGAGGCGCGGCCGGATCAAGAGCTGCGCCGTCCGTTGTCCTCCGCGCTGCACATGGCCGTCCGCGCGATCGCCATGGCACACCGCAATCCGGAACGGGTCGACGACTTCCTCGGCATCCTCAAGGCTTTCGCGCTGCGCGCCACCGCCGACAAGGGCATGCGCGAGCGCTGGCAACCAGGCATCGACGTACCCGCGGTCACCGGCCGCGCCGATTCCGGCGATATCGAGATCGATCTGGTCGAGCTGCTGGTCGAGGCGGCCGCGCTGGCCAGCGAAATCGGTGTCGGCATCGCGATTTTCATCGACGAGATGCAGGATCTCGGGCCCGCCGACGTCTCCGCGATCTGCGGCGCGTGCCACGAATTGAGCCAGGACGCAGCGCCTCTCATCGTGGTCGGCGCCGGACTGCCGCACCTGCCCGCGGTGCTGTCCGCCTCGAAGAGCTACTCGGAGCGACTGTTCAGCTATCACCGCATCGACCGGCTCGACCGCGAATCCGCGGATCTGGCGTTGATCGCGCCCGCCGAGCGCGAGGAGGTGAAGTTCACCGACGAAGCGCTGGATGCGTTGTACCACAAGGCCGATGGCTATCCGTACTTTGTGCAGGCCTACGGGAAGGCGGCGTGGGATCAGGCGCCGGAGAGCCCCATCTCGGCCGAGGATGTCGAGGTGGCCGCGCCGACCGCGGAGGAGGAGTTGGCGGTCGGCTTCTTCGGCTCCCGCTATGAACGGGCAACACCCGCGGAGCGCGAATACATGCGTGCGATGGCCGATTTGGCGGGCGACGACGGCCCGGTGGCGACCTCGGCGGTGGCCAGCGAGCTCGGCCGCAAGCCCGCCTCGCTCTCGCCGGCCCGGGATGGGCTGATCAAGAAGGGGCTGATCTATTCGGCCGAGCGCGGCACCATCGGATTCACCGTTCCGCACTTCGGTCGCTATCTGCGTAGCGTGTGACGGCCCGCGTCCCCCCTCCGGGATAGCCTCGCATTAGCTTGTCTACCAAGATCATTAGAGATCGATAGAAATCAATCGACCTGCGGCCCTACCGGCCGGTAACTAAAGTTCCTACACTCGAATGTGATCCTGATCACGTACGAGGAGGACATCATGGCGACACCCGCGAAAGTCGACGCCACCGAAGAACAGGCCCGCGCGCTGGTCGAGGAATCTCGCGAAACCACCTGGGCCAAACCGTCGTTCGCCAAGGAGATGTTTCTCGGACGGTTCCGGCTCGACCTGATCCATCCCTACCCGCAGCCGAGCGACGAGGACGCCGCGCGCACCGAGGCGTACCTGGCCAGGCTGCGGCCGTTCTGCGAATCCGTCGACGGCGCGGTGATCGAGGCCGAGGGCAGGATCCCCGACGAATACGTCAAGGGCCTCGCCGAACTCGGCTGCTTCGGGCTGAAGATCCCGGAATCCTTTGGTGGACAGGGCCTCTCCCAGTTCGGCTACAACCGCGCGCTGATGCTCGTCGGCTCGGCGCATCCCAGCCTCGGCGTGCTGCTCTCCGCGCACCAGTCCATCGGCGTGCCCGAGCCGCTGAAGCTGGCAGGCACCCCGGAGCAGAAGGCGGAATTCCTGCCACGCTGCGCGGCCGGCGCGGTCAGCGCCTTCCTGCTCACCGAGCCCGACGTCGGCTCCGACCCGGCCAGGATGGCGAGCACCGCCGTCCCGACCGAAGACGGAACGGCCTACGTAGTCAACGGCGTCAAGCTGTGGACAACCAATGGCGTGGTGGCCGAACTGCTCGTGGTGATGGCGCGGGTGCCCAAGAGCGAAGGACATCGCGGCGGCATCTCGGCGTTCGTCGTCGAGGCCGATTCACCGGGCATCACGGTGGAGCGGCGCAACGCGTTCATGGGACTGCGTGGCATCGAGAACGGCGTCACCAGGCTGCACGACGTGCGTGTGCCGAAGGCCAACCTGATCGGCCGCGAGGGCGACGGCCTGAAGATCGCGCTCACCACACTCAACGCGGGCAGGCTCGCGATCCCCGCGCTGTGCACCGCCTCCTCGAAGTGGTCGCTGAAGATCGCCAGGGAGTGGAGCCGCGAGCGGGTGCAGTGGGGCAGGCCGGTCGGCGAGCACGAGGCGGTCGGCCAGAAGATCTCGTTCATCGCCGCGACCACCTACGCGCTGGAGGCGGCGCTCGATCTGTCGGCCGCCATGTGCGACGAGGCCCGCAACGACATCAGGATCGAGGCGGCACTGGCCAAGCTGTGGGCCAGCGAGATGAGTTGCGCCATCGCCGATGAGCTCGTGCAGATCCGCGGCGGCCGCGGCTACGAAACCGCAGCGTCTCTTGCGGCCCGTGGCGAACGCGCGGTCGGCGCCGAACAGCTGGTCCGCGACCTGCGCATCAACCGGATCTTCGAAGGCTCGAGCGAGATCATGCGGCTGCTGGTCGCCAGAGAGATGGCCGACGCGCACATGGCCGCGGCGGGCGCACTGGTCGACCGCAACGCCGAGTTCAAGGACAAGGCCAAGGCGGCGGTCGGCGCGGCAGGCTTCTACGCCAAGTGGTTCCCGCAGCTCGCGGTCGGCGCGGGCACCACGGCCGCGACCTTCACCGAATTCGGCGCGCTCGCAAAGCATCTGCGGTTCGTCGAACGGAGCTCGCGCAAGCAGGCCAGGTCGTTGATGTACGCGATGGGTCGCTGGCAGGCGGGCCTCGAGTACAAGCAGAACTTCCTCGGCCGGATCGTCGACATCGCCGCCGAACTGTTCGCGATGTCGGCCGCCTGCGTGCGGGCGCATGCGCTGGCCGCGGCGGGCGCGCCCGAGGCCAAGGCCGCCGAGGAACTCGCCGACACCTTCTGCAGGCAGTCGAAGATTCGGGTGCGCAAGCTCTTCGACGCGCTGTGGGACAACACCGACGAGGACGATCGGGCCCTGACCCGCGGCGTGCTCGACGGCCGCTACACCTGGCTGGAAGACGGCGTCTTCGACCCGAGCGAAGGCACCGGCCCCTGGATCGCCGAATGGCAGATGGGCCCGTCCACCGAGCCCAACCTGCTGCGCCCGTTCCTGCCGTCCACCCGCGCAGGCGCGGGCACCTAGCCACCGGTCGGTCGGCCGCCCACCGGGTGCCGTGTTTCGATTACGGCGTACCTCGAACACGGCGCTCGGCGGGTGCCACCGATCGGCAATTATTGAGCTGTCTCGTCCAAACGCTAGACATAGATAGATTCCCATCACAGGGGATAGCCAACCCGTCGCGACGAGTAGCGTCGACGTCCCTAACAAAATCTAGGGAACTCTAGAAGATCCACTCACCAGCCCAAGAATGACCAAGCAACCCAAACCATCAACATCTATATATATCTACCAAATATCGAATAGTTCACTAGATTTCCAAATTCTCGCAACGAGACACCTGATCTCGCACGCACATGGGTAACTCCCCGGGTACCGGCGAACCAAGCCACCCCAGGCCCGCAGCCCGCTGGCGTTTCTGCGCCGCGCTCGAGTCTGGCGCAAAAACTCTCGGAGAGGCGGGACAGCTTCGGTTCCACAACTTGTCCGTAACGGCAGGTATGGGCCGCTAACGCGGCGGAAATGTATAACGACAACCGGGCAAGAACGCTCCGCAAGGATGCACCCTCCCCAGGAGGCCTTCATGTCCACGACTATCGCTCGCTGCGCCGCCGACTACGACGGCCACCGCGTCACCGTGTCGGCCGAGGACGGCGTCCCACTGTCGGTCCGCAGCTTCGGCACCGAGACCGCTCCCGTCACCGTGGTGTTCGCACACGGCCATTGCCTGCGCACCGAATCCTGGTCCTTCCTCCGTGATCAGCTGCTGCGGCAGTGGGGCGCGGAGACGAGGATGGTCTTCTACGACCATCGCGGCCACGGTGAATCCGGCGAGGCGCACCCGTCGACGTACACCATCGATCAACTCGGCCGCGACCTGGACACCGTGCTGCGGACGACGGTGCCGAGCGGGCCGGTGATTCTGGTCGGGCATTCGATGGGCGCGATGGTGGTGCTCGCCTATGCCAGGCAGTTCCCGGAGGCGATCGGCACCCGGGTGGTCGGCGTCGGGCTGATCGCAGGCGCGGCGAACGGCCTCACCGAGGTGGGGCTCGGGCGATTCCTGAAGCGGCGCGCGGTGAACTCGCTGCAGGTCGCGGTGGTGCGGGCGCCCCGGATGATGCAGGGCTCCAAGCGGATGTCGCGGCGGATCTTCGAGCCGATCATGCGGGCGGCGAATTCCGGCACCAGGCGGGTGAATCCGCGCATGGTCGCGGTGGCGACGGCGATGCTGAACGAGACGCCGCTGCTGACCATGTCGAGCTTCCTCGCCTCGTTGATCACCTTCGACGAGACCGCGACCTTGCACCGGCTCGGCAGCATTCCGGCGTTGGTGCTGGCAGGCACGGCCGACATCGTGGTGCCGTTCGCGCATTCGGTGGTGCTTGCCTCGCAGCTGGCCGGGTCGCAGCTGGTTCCGCTCGAGGGGGCGGGGCACAGCGTGATCTTCGAGCGGGCCGAGGAGGTCGCGCTGTCGATCGTCGGACTGGTCGAGCAGGTTGTCGCGAGCATGCGCGGGCCGGGGACGGAGTACGCCGTCGCCGGGTGAGAGTCGGATCCCGGTGTATCCGGGTCGGTGCGGGCTCGGTCTTACTCGATGTGGACGAGGCGTACCTGACACGGACACACCGAATGTGCCGCACCCGAGCGGAGCTGGGCACACCGACATCGCCTGAAGTACGGCAAGCGGGCTGGACGTCCGACGGTCCGCGAGCCGTGCCCGGAGAGTTGCTGAGCCGTGCCGGATCGCCGACGACGGACGTTCGGAGATTCACACGAACGTCGACTCTCGCCTTCAGGCAACATTCAGGCAAACCGCCCAACATCGTTTCTCGACAAGCCAGATCGGCATTCCTTCTGTACTGTGTTAGAGATCACGTTGTGTGGTGGCTCACACGACTCGGTGCAGCGTGCTTTGAGGAAGGCCATACTGGGACCCTGCTACCACCGAGTTCGCCTGTCCGCCAGGAACACAGGAGGTATCGATGACACGCAGCGAAATCGCGGAACTGCGCTTCGCGGTCGGCCAGCTCCGGCAATCCATCGGCGTACTGCGGAACCACTATGGCGACGCGAACATGGTGCGGCGACTGGAGAACGATCTCGAACGGCTCGTCATCGACGCCGACGAGCTCGAGCAGTCGCCGCCGGCCCTGGTGCCGCGCCGCCCGCAGGAGACCATCTACGTCCCGGACAGCAAGTCCGACGAGGCGGCCTGGATGGGCGCACAGGACGAGGGCCTCGGGTTCCACTCCCGGCCGAGGACCGAATAGCGCGTCAGGCAACGCCGCCGACGAGGTGAACAGCTGAGCTTCGCGGGCCCACGCCGTGCCGGTGGGTCCGCGAAGTGTTGTGTCCGATCTGCGACGCGGTCCCGACCTGCGACGCGGTCCCCCCGCCTGAGGTGCGTGGTCGCCGGATCGCGGCCGCTACCCACGAGGCCCGGTGTCGGCCGAACGCTTTCGGCGCGGACCAGGCAGGACTGGCGGTTCGTCAGGAAGCGCGGTGCTTGCCGAAGCGTCTCGCCGGCCGCACTCCATGGAAACGCGCACCACGCGGTGTTTCCGGGATCGGTGTCGACGTGGCCGATTCGAACAGCGCCGCGATCCCGTGGTCATGGCCGAGCGCGATCGCCTCGAGGCCGAGAGTGCCGTTGGTCCTGATCAGTTCGTGCAGCATCGTGGTCATGATGCGCAGGCCGGTGGCGCCGACCGGATGGCCGAGCGCGATCGCGGACCCGTTCACGTTGAGGCGGTCAGCCGGATCGAAATCCCATTCCCGCGCCAGCGCAAGCACTTCCACCGCAAACCCCTCGTTGACCTCGACCAGATCGATGTCGTCGAGTGTGTACCCGGTGCGCGCGAGCAGCTTCGCCACCGCCGGCGCGGCACCGAGAGTCGCTGTGCCCGAATCGCATCCGGCCGCGGCCCAGCCGACCAGGAACGCCATCGGGGTCAGCCCGAGCTCGACGAGCCGATCCTCGGCGACGACCAGGCAGGCCGCCGCACCGTGCCGGTGCGCACTCATGTTGCCCGCGGTGACCACGCCGTTGGCGAGCAACGGGCGCAGCGCCGACAACGTGTAGGTGGAGACGTCGTCGAGCACGCCCTCGTCGCGCAGGATCCGGTGCCCGCCGGTGCTTTCCTGACCGGGATCGGACCAGCGCGGTTCATCGAGCACGCCGACGCCGACCGGAATCACCTCGGCGCCGAACAAGCCCTGCCGCCACGCCCGCGCCGCCTTGCGATGGCTCGCCACCGCGAACTCGTCGGCCTCGGCGCGGCTGATCCCGTAGTGGCGGGCCAGCTGCTCGGCATTGGTGACGTCGGCCGCCGATTCGCCATGGCCCGCAACGGGATCCGTCGCACACTCGACACCGCCGGCCACCACGACATCGGCGGCCCCGGTCTGCACCATCATCGCCGCGGTGATCACCGCCTGCAGGCCGCTACCGCAGCGGCGGTCGGTGAGGAATCCGGGAACGGCGAAGGGCAGGCCTGCGCCGCGCGCGGCCAGCCTGCTCAGTTCCGGTCCGGTGCTGAGACTGCCGTCGACGCAGGCCATCGCGACGTCTTCGACGCGCATCGGATCGATCCCGGCCCGTTCGAGCACAGCCGACAGCACTGTTGTTGCCAGCCACTCCGGCGGCATGCCGGAGAGCGCTCCCCCTTCGATCCCACTCGGCGTGCGGACCGGCGCGACAATCGCGGCTCTTCTCACCTCGATACTCCTTCCCCCGGCCGATCAACGGCGCTCGCACAACCTTCGGTGGTCGCGCGGGCTGCCGCTGCGACGCCCGACCGGGCGCCGCGGCTGCGACGTGTACATCAGTGCACGTCAGCGGGTACATCTTCGGGAAAGAGGACCACAATTTTGTTGCCGCCGTGTGACGATCGGCGCGTCGTTATTTCAACTCGAGGTTTCGTTCAGCAAGCCCCTCTCGAATCTTGTTCTGTTTTAGTCGAGTTCGAAGAGTTAGCGGTTCGTTCACCACGGAACCATGTCGCGGGATGCGTCAAGCGGTGTGTCGCAAATCACGGGCATCCAGGTGGGCCGGGAATGCCGGGACCCCGCTCGAGCGATAGCGGGCGTGTCGTATGGTGCTGGGCATCACATTCGATTGCGGAGGTAACGATGACCACCCGCACAGAACAGCGAGGCATCCACCTGTGAGTGCCGCACCGATCACGACCACCACCCCGGAAACGGGGACCGGCGTCTTCAGCAAGACCAGGGCCCGAATCGCAGAACGCACACTGCGCACCGATCGATGGTGGGTACCGCCATTGGTCACGGTGCTCGGCCTGGCTGCGTTCGTTATCTACGCGACGATCAGATCTTATGTGCGAACGGCATATTGGGTGCCGGACTACCACTATCTGACGCCGTTCTACTCGCCGTGCCTGAGCACCTCGTGCGTCGAGGGATCCAGCCACTTCGGCACGCCGTTCGGTGAGCTGCCCGCGATCTTGCCGCTCGGCTTCGTGGTGCTGCCTTTCCTGCTCGGCTTCCGGCTGACCTGCTACTACTACCGCAAGGCCTACTACAGGGCCGTGTGGTTCTCCCCGCCCGCCTGCGCGGTCGCCGAGCCGCACGCCAAGTACACCGGCGAGACCAAGCTGCCGCTGATCATCCAGAACGTGCACCGCTACTTCTTCTATGTGGCCGTGCTGGTTTCGGTGATCAACACCTACGACGCGATCGTCGCGTTCCACGGCAAGGACGGCGGATTCGGCTTCGGCCTCGGCAACGTGGTGCTGTGGACCAACGTGATCCTGCTGTGGGCCTACACCCTCTCGTGCCACTCCTGCAGGCATATCGCAGGCGGCAGGCTCAAGCACTTCTCCGCCCATCCGGTGCGCTACTGGTTCTGGACCCAGGTCTCCAAACTCAACACCCGGCACATGGGATTGGCCTGGACAACTCTCGGCACGCTCGTGCTGACCGACTTCTACGTCATGTTGGTTGCCAGCAAGACGATTTCGGATCTGCGGTTCATCAACTGATCCGCCCCAACACCAGGAGTATTCGCGGCCATGCCAGAAGTGGAACGGCACAAGTACGACGTCGTGGTAATCGGGGCCGGTGGCGCCGGACTGCGAGCGGTGATCGAGGCCAGAGAACACGGCCACTCCGTCGCGGTGGTGTGTAAATCCTTGTTCGGCAAGGCACACACCGTGATGGCCGAAGGCGGCTGTGCCGCGTCGATGGGCAACGCCAACGAAAAGGACAACTGGCAAACGCATTTCAAGGACACGATGCGTGGCGGCAAGTTCCTGAACAACTGGCGGATGGCCGAACTGCACGCCCAGGAGGCGCCCGACCGGGTGTGGGAGCTGGAAACCTATGGGGCGCTGTTCGATCGGACCGAGGACGGCCGGATCAGCCAGCGCAACTTCGGCGGCCACACCTACCCGCGTCTCGCGCACGTCGGTGACCGCACCGGTCTCGAGATCATCCGCACCATGCAGCAGAAGATCGTTTCGCTGCAGCAGGAGGACTTCGCGGCGACCGGCGACTACGAGTCGCGGATCAAGGTGTTCTCCGAGTGCACCATCACCGAACTGCTCAAGGACGGCGACCGGATCTCCGGCGCGTTCGGCTACTGGCGCGAATCCGGCCGCTTCATCCTGTTCGAAACGCCCGCAGTCGTTTTGGCGACCGGCGGCATCGGCAAGTCGTACAAGGTGACCTCGAACTCGTGGGAATACACCGGCGACGGCCACGCGCTCGCGCTGCGGGCAGGCGCGACCCTGATCAACATGGAGTTCCTGCAGTTCCACCCGACCGGCATGGTCTGGCCGCCCAGCGTGAAGGGCATCCTCGTCACCGAGGGTGTGCGCGGCGACGGCGGGGTGCTGAAGAACACCGACGGCAAGCGCTTCATGTTCGACTACATCCCGCCGGTCTTCAAGGGGCAGTACGCCGAGACCGAGGAGGAGGCCGATCAGTGGTTGCGCGACAACGACTCCGCGCGCCGCACCCCGGACCTGCTGCCACGTGACGAAGTCGCGCGAGCGATCAACGAGGAGGTCAAGGCGGGCCGCGGCACGCCGCACGGCGGTGTGTTCCTCGATATCGCCTCGCGCATGCCCGCCGACGAGATCAAGCGGCGCCTGCCGTCCATGCACCACCAGTTCAAAGAGCTTGCGGACGTGGACATCACGGCGGAGCCGATGGAGGTCGGCCCGACCTGTCACTACGTGATGGGCGGCGTCGAAGTCGATCCCGACACCGGGGCGGCCACCGTGCCAGGACTGTTCGCCGCAGGCGAGTGTTCCGGCGGCATGCACGGCTCCAACCGGCTCGGCGGCAACTCGCTGTCGGATCTGCTGGTGTTCGGCCGCCGGGCCGGGCTCGGCGCCGCAGCGTATGTCGAGCAGCTCGCACAGCGTCCCGTTGTGTCCGATGCCGATGTCACCGAGGCCGCGAAACTCGCGCTCGCACCGTTCGATCCGCCGAGCGAAGGCGCGGGTGAGAACCCGTACACGCTGCACACCGACCTGCAGCAGTCGATGAACGATCTGGTCGGGATCATCCGCAAGGAAAACGAGGTGCGCGAGGCGATCGCCAAACTCGCCGAGCTGCGGGCCCGCTTCGAGCAGGTCACCGTCGAGGGGCATCGCCAGTTCAACCCGGGCTGGCACCTGGCGCTCGACCTGCAGAACATGCTGTTGGTCAGCGAATGTGTCGCGCAGGCTGCGCTGTTGCGCACCGAAAGTCGTGGCGGCCACACGCGTGACGACCATCCGTCCATGGACCCCGACTGGCGCAACAAACTGCTGGTCTGTGCGGTGGATCCGGGCACGGCCAAGGATGCGATCCCTGACGTCACAGTGACGCCGAAGAATCAGCTTCCGATGCGGCCGGAACTGCTCGCCCTCTTCGAACTCGGCGAGCTCGAAAAGTACTACACCCCGGACGAAGTCGCCGGGCATCCGGCCGCGGTCGGGAATTCGACAGAGCGAGAGGCGTAGCGATGGGTTACGACGCCAAATTCCGCGTATGGCGCGGCGACCTCGACGGCGGCGAGCTGCACGACTTCACCGTCGCGGTGAACGAGGGCGAGGTGGTGCTCGACATCATCCACCGGTTACAGGCCACCCAGGCACCCGACCTCGCGGTGCGCTGGAACTGCAAGGCGGGCAAGTGCGGATCGTGTTCCGCCGAGATCAACGGGCGCCCGCGCCTGCTGTGCATGACGCGGATGTCCACCTTCACCGAGGCCGAGGTCATCACGGTGACGCCGATGCGCACCTTCCCGGTGATCAAGGATCTTGTGACCGACGTGTCCTTCAATTATCAGAAGGCGCGGGAGATCCCGTCGTTCACGCCGCCCGCGGATCTGAAGCCGGGTGACTACCGGATGAAACAGGTCGATGTCGAGCGGTCCCAGGAGTTCCGCAAGTGCATCGAATGTTTCCTGTGCCAGAACACCTGTCACGTGGTGCGTGACCACGAGGAGAACAAGACCTCGTTCGCCGGGCCCCGATTCCTGATGCGGATCGCGGAATTGGAGATGCATCCACTCGATGTGGGCGATCGACGCGACCTCGCGCAGGACGAACAAGGCCTCGGACTCTGCAACATCACCAAGTGCTGTACCGAGGTTTGTCCGGAACATATCAAAATTACTGATAACGCGCTGATCCCATTGAAGGAACGCGTGGCCGATCGCAAGTACGATCCACTGGTGTGGTTGGGCAACAAACTGTTTCGTCGTTGACCTGATCGACGTCGACCAGGTGAGCACCGGCCGGGATCACTCCCGGCCGGTGCGCGCACCCTTCACAAGATTGCCACCACACCGATGGCGACCACCCACACCAGCACGCCGACAAGCAACGCAGGCAGCACTGAGCCGGTGAGAATGAAGACGCCGACCGCCGACACTGCGAAAAGCAGTGCAACGATCAACCATTCCACCCAATCCCCGGGCCGTAATTTCCTGTACCGGGAGTGGGAACCTTTGAGCCCACGGTCCACAAAGAGTGGGCTACCCGAAAGTTGCTTACGCGAAACACCAGGACGTGGCTGTTCCGCCTCTCCGGGATTTCTGGCCAGATCCAGGTGCGTGATCGGGCCATTGGCGGCTGACGGCAGCGTCGTGGGCGGAGTTGGCTCGTCCCCGGTGAGTTACCCATGTACTCGCTTGATCAGTTGTCCAGTAAACCGCCGGGCCCGGCGCACGCAGTACGTGGCCGGGCCCAGCGGGGCGTCTATTCTGGGCGGTCGAACTCGCCGTCGTGCACGCCCGCCGTGAACGCGGCCCACTCCGCCGGGGTGAAGACCAGCGCGGGACCGTCGGGATTCTTGCCGTCGCGTAGCCCGATGTGCCCGTCTGCCAGCACGGCGACTTCCACGCTGTCGTTGCCGGTGCCCGCGCCTGCCTTGCGCCAGGTCGCTCCGCTCAGATCGACATTCGCGCCACTATTGATACTCACGACTCCGCCTCGCTACGTTCGCTCACGAAAGAACTCCTTGGCTTGCCGGTACCGCTGTCACGAACCGGCGAATTCACCTTCCGTTACACAAGATGTGAACGTGTCCCATTCACCGGGAGTGAAAATCAGGGCGGGGCCGCCCGGGTTTTTGCTGTCGCGGACACCGACACGTCCACCGTCGAGGAAGGCCACCTCGACACAATCCTTGCTTCCGCTGCGCGTGCTCGTAAACCACTGCGCCGCAGACAGATCGATACTCATGCCGCAAACTCCTTCGCTATCTGCCGCAGCAGATGTCTACTGGTTTGGATATCCAGCGCGGCGCGCTGGAGGCACTCGTGTGCCCGATGGTACCGCTGCACGTCGACCGGTCTTTCGAGGTAGAGATCGCCGGTGAAACCCTCTACATACACCACCGGCGGCTCTACCGGCTGTCCTTTACTATCGGTACCGAACTCCAGAACCGTGAACGGTCCCGTTGAATCTCCGAGCGGAATGCCGGCCGCGAACGGCAGGATACGCACCGAAACATTGTTACTGGTACTCAAATCGGCAAGATGTCGTAGCTGCGCCGCCATCACTTTGGCGCCACCGACGACGCGGCGCAAGACCGACTCCTGCAACACCACGGCAACTGTCGCCGGCGAGGCCTTCCTGGTGATCAACGCCTGCCGCTGCAGCCGCAGCTGCACGCGCCGTTCCAACTCGATCACCGGATCGTCCGGATAGCCGAGACGATGCAGGGCCGTCGCGTAGTCCGCTGTCTGCAGCAAGCCGAGCACCAATTCCGATTGGTAGGAACTCAATTGCTGGGCCGATGCCTCCAAACCCACGTAGACATCGAAGTTTTCGGGAATCAGGTCACCGTACGCATGCCACCAACTCTTGACTGCGGCCTGCTGAGCCAGCCCCTTGAGGCCGTCCGCCAGCCCGTCAGGGATGCCGTAGATGCGACACAGCTCTTGGATATCGATGGTGCGAATACGATCGGCCTGCCCCTTCTCCAGGCGCTGCAAAGTGCTTGCGCCCCACTCCATCAGCCGCGACGCCTCGGCGATGGTGAGGCCGGCCTGGGTGCGCCAATCGCGCAGGTACCGGCCTAGCTGACGACGGGGTAAGGTAGAGGAGGCGCTGTCGGTACCGGTCGGTCTTTCCGACCCGCCGGACGCTCGCTCCGAACTCGCTGACGCTCTTGCCGAACTCGCTGACACAGTACGCTCCGTTCTGTGTTCGGCTGCTCACCCGTTGGACACGCGGGGGCAACCAGCAAGCTCGGTTCCCCGTCACTTCGCTTGGGCAGCGGGCTCTTTCGTCCACTATGGAGAATCCTCCCCTCCCGGCTGGTTTTCGTGCTGGGAATTCGCGCGAAATTTTTGGATATCCATCGCGGGCGTTGTTTCATGCACTCTTCAATGGTGTGCTGGAAGTATGCCCGGAGGGACCGTTCGCCATCTTTGTTCCCCTCGCGAAACCTCAGGGCACTCAGCAGGAGTCGCCCGCAGGAACGAGGAGTCATGGCTGTACATGTCATTGCGTCGTCCTTGATGACCAGCGATCTCACCCCGCATCGCGCCCGCAGCGTCGGACATGGGAGCTGGGTGGTTTCGTACCTTCCCGGCCGCACCCTGACGTGCGCACAGGCCGTTGCGGCACTGCGGGTTGCCGAAGTGGTGCCTGCCTTGCTCGACACCGTTGCCGAACTCGCCGACGAGGTCGGGCTCACGGCGCTGGAAGCGCTCGGCATGGCCGCCAGACAATCCTCATGGGGCGAGGAGTACGTCGCCCCGACCCGACATCGATGGAAGGTCGGCGCGACGCAGGTGGAGGTTGCCTGATGCCGCTCACCAACCTGAACATGCATGTGGCCGCCATGCTCGCCTGCGGGAGGGATCCCGGTGCGCTGACGACCGAACAAGCCCACGCGGCAATGCAACTGCACCTCGACTGCACCGTCGACCGGTGCCGCGTCCGCCGCCGGGCCAGGACGACGCTCGTCGAAGCGGGCAGGTGCGTGCTGGACGAACGCGCGCTTCCGCTCTGAATCATGACCAACGGGACATAGCGGTCACGGCCGCTGTGTCCCGTTGTGCGTGGGTGCACATCGGGTCGTGAGATCGGCTACGGTTCTCGACGCATCATCCGTGTGTGAGAGGCGTGTCGGCGACTGTGTTGTGGCGTTCGGTATCGATGGTTGCCGTTTTCCTGATGGCGGCAGCGCCGGTAAGCGGTGCGGCACCCGAGCGGCCCGCACCGACCGGATGGGATCGGTTCTACCAACAACAACTCGAGTGGAAGCCTTGCGGCGTCGAGAATTTGGACAAAGCGGACGGTGAATGTGCGGATGTGCTCGCGCCCATGGACTACGGGCAGCCCGACGGCCGCACCGTGACCGTGGCGATCTCGCGGGTGCATGCCACCGATCCGGCGCGCAGGCAAGGCATCCTGATGTCGAACCCCGGTGGACCGGGCGGGTCCGGGCTGGACAGCGTCGACCTGCTCGGTGATGTGCTGTCACCGGACGTGCTCGCGACACACGACCTGATCGGCATGGATCCGCGCGGAGTCGGCGACTCCACGCACACCGGACGCTGTGGGTGGCCGATCAGCGAGATGATTCATTCTGCGGGACTGGATCTGCTCGGCTTCGCGCAAGACACTGTGCTGTCCGCGGGCATGGCCGCAAGCTGTGTGGTGCGCGACCCGGACATGCTCAGGCAGTTCACCACCCGCAACACCGCACGAGACATGGACTTGGTGCGCGCTCTCCTCGGCGAACAGACCATCGACTACTACGGCGACTCCTACGGCACCTATCTCGGCGCCGTGTTCACCCAGATGTTCCCGCAGCGCAGCGGACGTATCGTGCTGGACAGCAACATCGACCCGGACCGGTACTGGGAAGGCCTGGTACAGGATTGGGGCCCGGCAGACGAAGCCGCGCTCGACAACTGGGCGATCTGGGCCGCCACCAAGGACGACACCTACCGGCTCGGCAGCACACCACAGCAGGTGCGGGCCACCATCGAGGAGCTGGTCCGCACGGCCCACCGCCAGCCGATCGTCATCGACGGTTACGCCATCGACGACCACTGGTTCCCGTTCATCCTGCACAGCCTGCTGCACAGCTACCGACTGAACGTGGCCGTCGCCGAAACGGTCCGCGAAATCGCCGACGCCGCAGGCGGTCCCCCGACCGCCTCGCGCTCGACCCGCATGCGCGCCATCGTCGCGCAGTTACGCGAAAGCGAAGACTCCGTCCTCGCCCAGATCGCCTGCGGTGACGCGGGCGCACCACGCGACCCGGCCTGGTACTGGCGCAACATCGAAGACACCCGCGCCACCCAACCGGTCTTCGGCGCACTGGGGAACAACATCCAACCCTGCGCCTTCTGGCCGGCCCCGGTCGAAACCCCCACGGTCGTCCGCAATTCCGTCCCCGCCCTCCTCCTGCAGGCGACCGGCGACCCACGCACCCCCTACGCCCACGGCGTCCGCCTGCACCAACTGATGACCGAGTCCCGCCTGGTCACCCTCCAAGACGTCCGCATCCACCTCACCTTCCGCCCCAACCTCAGCACCTGCGTCAACAACACCATCAACACCTACCTGGCCGAAGGCACCCTCCCGACCGAAGACATCACCTGCACCGCAGACAAACCCACCCAGTGAAATGTATTGGGACCCAATGCCAACGATCGCGGCGTCGGCTGACCTGCCACTGATCGGCACCAAGAGCCATGTGCTCGGCGAACCCCACACCTACCTGCGTGGACAGTGGGAGGAACGCGAGTGGCGCAACATACCCGGCCCCCTGTACGGCGCCAACACCGATTCCTGCTGGGTCGGCAGGCTGGTCGCGCCGAACCACGTCACGTACGAGGAAGACTGGGGCAGCGAAGTGGTGTTCCGCCAACCAAGCAACCCCCATGAAACGCACCAGGTGTTGTCCGCAGCACGCAGCGACCCGTACTTCGCCTACGCCTGCGATGGTGATCACCACTGGACCCTCGAGCTGATCCGCGAGTGGTGGGCCGGCCGAGCGAGACTCACCGAATGGCTCGACAAGCCCAACCGCAACTAGGGTGTCAGCGGCTACGACCAGGAACGCCAAGCCGAAGAGGGACTCCGCGCCTACTCGGCCTACCTGCACAACGGCCTCGAACCCTACCTACGCGAATACGCCTTCTGGCTCGAAACCGCCCGCCCCGCAACACCAACCGAAACCCTCCCCGATCTCT